>JAFECS010000004.1 GCA_018241965.1 Pseudomonadota bacterium
AATACAGCAAACACATGAAATACATGAAACACAGCAAACACATAAAATACAGCAAACACAAAAGGAAAATGAGATAACAAAAAACGAAATTAAAATAGTTGAGAGAACAAAAAATAATGCTAATAAAAATGAAATAAAATATGTCACTTTAATAGATTTACCTGATAACACATCTCCTCAAAAAGAAATTAAAGTAGAAGAAAAAAAAGAATTAAAAAAAAATTTGTACTTTACAGAAACTTTAAAAAAGAATGCTTTGTACACTTTATTGGCAGCAGGTGGTTTGTTTGGCGCATACACATTGTTTAAAAACACATCCGAGTAATTTAATAATGAATATATTCGTTTAATCATTATTAAATTCGATTTAATTTGATTTTACTTTTCTTTGTGTTGGATAAATGAGTTTTTATAGGAATGATCCGAATATATTAAACGAAGATTTTGGAGATTTTGATAGAATGGGTTCTGTAACACGTAACGCAAGAAAAAACGAGCGACCACTATTTAGTGGAGACATTAATGAAAATGAATTTGATGAAACAAGAGGAGGAAACAATTTTGGGAACTCTAATGAAATTCAAGCTACTAATAATTTTAATCAATTTGTATCTGACTATGCCGATTCAGGTTTCAAAAGAGTTGATGCTGAAAAAAATATTCAATCACCCGGAAATTTCTCAGGATTTATCTCAGATGAATGTGGATGTTTGTATAAAAAAGGAAACCCTACACCATATAAAATATGTGATTTACATTTTCAAAACAAAATTGAACAAAGTAGAGGATTTGGGATAGATAGTAGACACGAAATGTCATTGAATCCAAATGTATCCATACATCAACTTCAAAATATTCCTCGACAAGATCAGTTCCAACAACAACAACAAACATTTTCACATAATCAATTTAGACAACAACACCAACAACACCAACAACACCAACAACAACAACACCATGTGGGGTGCAATTGTTACAATTACCAGCACAGAAACGGGAGTCAAAGCGCATCTCCCTTTCAGTCACAATATCGCCAACCCCAGTACAATCATTCACAACATTATCAGATTCAACAACGTAAACCGCAAATTCAATGTGTCGGAAACCAGTGCAGAAGGGTTTAATCTGTTACACATTTAAATCCATAAATATTCCACGTTTTAGATGCCCAGCACCAAGAGTATTTTTTTCCTGACTCTCTGTGCCTGTAATGAATACTAGCGTCCCTGTATCGTTCAGGAAGTTCTATTAAATCTTCATATTTTAGATTAAATAATGCTTCAAATTGTTCTTCTTTTGGTAAGTGTTTATTTCCTTCTAGTAAAGCCTTAATTTTTTTTTGTTCTTCGTATTTTTCAGAATTCTTTCTTAGATCACATTCTTTCTCGTTTACACATTCATAAGTTTTAACGTTTCCATTTGACACTATAAACATTGTAGATTCTAATAAATTGTGTAAACATTTTGCACATTTAACTTCCTTTTCAGCAGTAGGCTTTTTTTCAGTGTTTGATGAGCGCTTAATTAGTGGCTTTGTGTTCGCAGATTTATTTGGGTTTTCCAATTTGTTTAACCTGTTTTCCAAATATTCAATTCTTTTTTCTAATTGATCTAAACGATCTGTCATTTAAAAGTATTAATTGATATACTTTTAAATTACTTTCTCACTTTCTCACTTTCTCATTACCATATAGGCGAGTACTGCTCCAAATAGAATATAGCACATTATGTGAACCATACCATATTCAGTTGAATAAGAATATCCTATTTCACGAGTTTTATTTTGGTTTTGATTTTCATTTATATTTCCGACATTTCCATAATAACCAACTACACGACTATCTTGTACAAAAGGGTAAGGGAAATCAAATTGAGTAACCGGATAGTTTACACTGCTTGTTGCAAGTTGATCTAATGTTCCAGGACTAGTCGCAGCATGTTCAAACAATTTTGGTTTAAATAAATACACTCCTCCGATAATTAAAATAACAAGAAGAACAAATAGTTTTGTGTTCATTTAGTATAATCAAATAAAATATATACATTAATTAAAGTATGTCTCAACCTCAATTAGCTCAATTAATAACATTTTATTCCCCCAAATTATTTTGGTCAACAATTGGAACAACTCTTATCCTTTTGTCAGGAATTTTGCAAGTAACATTTTCAAATAATAAAAATAAAACACTAGTAGATTGCACAGAATACATGTTAGGTCCATTTATTTTATTGGCTGGATGGTCAATATTGACTTATTCGATAATAACGAATGAATCATTCATTGTTAGTTGGAAAAATAATTGGAACATTCTTGCAATTGTTTCATCAATAATGATTTGTCTGGGGAGTTTATCACAGTTTACTGATTTTTCTAAAAAGACAAAAAAATACATCAAAGGAATATCGATAGCTAGTTGGATAGGTTTAGCGACAGCTATCGCAGGTAAACAGAACTTCGAATGGTCTCCTGTTTGTTTAAGTTTGATAGGAACAATCGGAATTATTGCGAGCAGCCATTATATAATTCCTTGGCAAAGAAAAACAAAAACAGTTGATTACGCAGGATATCCATTATTGTCTTTGAGCTGGGCAATGATTGCCTTTGGAATTAGTTGGTTCTAATCAAATTAATCAGCTTCGTCAGCTACAGTTGGACTTAAAGCAAAACGTAATTCACCTAAATTTGCTATTGAATATTGTATAACCATGGGGAAATCGTTTTTCAAATAAATTCCAATATGTTTTGATAAATTTGTCGCTTTTGTGAACATTAACAAGAAGCGCAACGGGAATTTTCCATGTATAACTTCATCTTTACTGTAAGATGCAAATGTTAATCCTTTTTCTGATTCACGAATAATCTTTTTCATGTTAGCATTATCACTATCAATGCTTATGATTAGTTGCTCATTTATGCAAGTTATGACGATTTCATCAGTTAAATCTTTCAAATATCTACACAAATTTTGAAATTCAAGGGAAGGCATATGCATAACAACATTGAATTCAACTGGAGGAACTCTCATGTCTGGCTCATCAATCTCAAGCATTTTATAGAGGTAAGTTGTTGTTGTGTTTTGATCAGAATTTTCAATCTTGATTCCAAGCTCATGTGGAGAATCACTATCGATGAAAAATGTAATAGTGTCATCAGGGCATACTGATTTCAATAATTTGTGGAGAATACCCAAGTTAACACCAGCGATTTGTTGATCTTCACAATAATAAGTGTCGAAAAGTTTAGCTTCCAATTTCATGTGTACAAGGCACACATGTGCACCATCGATCGCCAAAATTTTCATACCGGTAGAATCAAATGTTATATTACAATCATCTAAAATTTCTTTTAAAGCTTCGAATAATGTTTTGAATGAATTTGCTTGAACAGACTTGACTTCTAATATTAAAGGCATTGTAGTTGGTTATTGTTTTTATTTTAATTTTAATTGTGTTTAAATTCTTATTTTTCCCAAACGCGCGCATTTTGAACGGGCCAGCACGATTATATTTTTGCAATTTATTTTACATCACTATCCACACAAATAAAATAAAATATTTATTTTATTTATAATGACAATATTTTGTATTAACTTAATTGTTGATTTTTTTTTGAAAGTAAGCTGCCGAACAAATAGCAAATGGAATAAACACAAGAGGATGCTCGAATATAGATTTAGTTAATGACCAAATTGATGATAATAAACCTTTTCTTTCTGTTACTCTTTGATCATCTTGATCATCTAGACATAAATTTTTATATGGATATGTATATGTTCTATTACCCCATGCAACAGGATCATCTTTTTGGTTGGGAGTGTCAGAACACATCATGTTCCAAACTTCTAATCGCATTTTTTTTTGTAATTCCTTTTGTTGAGCTCTTTGTTTTATTGATTCTTTTCGCGATTCATATTCTTGAGGGTATAATTGTGATAATAAGTGTTCAAGATTATTGTTATATTTGGGAGGTAATGTAAAAGGAAATTGACAAGCAGGACATTTGTTATATCCTTCTCTCATATTTCCCAAATAAGCAACGCCAATTATAACATTTTGATTATCTTCTGAAAATTTTCTGTTATAGTGCGTTGCGATGCATTCCATACAATATGAATGTTGGCATAATAGTGTAATAGGTTCGCAAAGTAATTCTTTGCATATAAGACACTCGTGCTCGTGCTCTTGCTCGTGCTCGTGCTCGTGAATTTCATTTTGATTGTTTAATTGTAATGAATGGTCATCGGACAATGACAATTCATCTTCGTTGTTGTCCCGTAAATCAGCTAAAGACATTGATACTAAAGTATATTTGAATCATTTTTTATAAACATAAAAAATTATTTGCATCGGTTTCTATATTGCGGGGTAAAAATTCGTTGATGAAATATACGATTCATATTATCATTTGACAAAAGGAATAATTTATGAATCGTAATTTTTTCAGGAGTATCAAACTCATAAAAGTTTTCTATATTATATTGTTGAAAAACATATAGTAAAATCACCACCAAAAATAACACTAAAATCATTTACTTTATTTATTATTTTTATTTTAAAAAAACATATGAAAAATTCTCAAAGCACAAAACATTCAAATGTCTTGTGCGCTAAAACCCTTCTTATGTGCAAAAGTTGGTACGTTTCTTGGTAATCAAGGCTCCTTTGTCGCTTGCTAACCGCTTTAACTAGGTACCATTATGAACATGATTGAAAAAAGTGATAAAAATTGGCAATTTTATGTGTATTATCCAGATGATTACGATGTATATTTTGAGTTGGATAGACAACTTAAAATAAAATACAATGATGAGGTTAAATCTGTATATTCAGGGTGTGATGCTTATCATGATGGTAAATTAAAATATATTTGAAGTGATTACTCATGCTTACTCATGCTTAAATAGGTGTCTATTGTGATGGAAATCATGGCGAAGCGTTTACATTTGTGTTTTCAAATCGAATTAGAGAAGAAAGTATTGATCTAACTAAATTCATAAAAGAAAAACAATGATTAATTGAACAGTAATCTGAAAAGCAAAGAAATTGCTAAAATATCAATTACACCTTCAGCTGGTTTAATAGCTGGAACCAATCTTGTTAAAAAGTTATTCCATAAATATTTACCTACAAATAATTGTATAAGGATGATTGTCACTAACGCCAAAATCACGGCAAGTGTTGTAAAATTTGATTTATCGGTTGTTGAAAAGTGTTCTTTTCCTTGTTGAGCAGCTTTTTTTTCTAATTGTTTCTCCCACAATAATTTTAATGATTCGAACATTGTTTGTATTATAATACACATTTTATTTTCATCATGTCAATAAAAATACATTTTTATTTCTATCGTATTAATAAAAATGTATTACGATAAAGTTTTCATGATAATTATATTTTTATTGTTTTGGTATTTTTTCCCAAACAAAGAAAGTGAACAACAACGTTTACAAAAAAAGATGCAAAAGAAATATATTCAGCAATTAAATCAAAATGAATCCTTTTCAAGCGATTTTGGTGCTATGTTTTGGGGTGGTCAATCATATTGGAATGGTTGGAGCTACTAACGTCATATATTGATTAACAAAAGTTTACTTTTTAGTTATGTCTTCTATTTTTTTTGTTTCTCTTGCTACTCTTATTCTTTTTGTATCCACCGAAGAACCAACTCTCATCTTCCTCGTCTTTTTGTTTTTGAGCTTTGATAACTTGTTCTACAGTGAGTCCTAATTTTTCAGCATCTTGTTCTAGTTTCAAATATTCATTTATATTGACACCCAACTTGTTCGCTTTATTTCGGTAATCTAAATATTCTAATGCTAACATTGGTGGCTTAAAAGTCATTCCGGCTCTTTTAGCATCTAAATACACGCTTATATCCAAGTCTGGTGCTATTTCATCCTTTTCTTTTTGCAATCTACGATATTCCTCAACAGACACTCCTGCGACTCTTGCTGCACTTTCTTCAGATGTGTTTGTCTTTTGAAAGCCTAAAGAAGTTTCTTGTTCTTTAGCAAAAGGATTTTTCCAATGGTATTTTTCGTAAAGTCCTCCTTTACCTTTTTCGGATTTAGCAAGGTTTTTTTGATATTCTTCGTAAGAATCGAAACCTTTTCGTTTTGCTTCTTTTTCGGCTTCTTCGTATCTTTGTTCACTTGCCATTGGTATTAACATGTCACCCACTTGTTTCTCTAATTTTCTTATTCTTTCAATTGCATTTGCAATGTCTGCATCTATTTCTATAAATTCACGCTTCATGCAGTCTGTTATAGATGGACAGTCTACATATTTTATTTTTTTCATATTGCCTTTGATATCTTCTCTAACAGCTTTTAAAGAATCCTTTGCCTCTGTCATAATTGGTTTGACATCAGATTTTATTTCTTTAACTTCATTTGATGTCAATTTTTTAATCTCAACAACAATTGGTTCTACAAAGACATCTTCTTTATCATTAACAGAATGTTCAACCAATATGATCAAAGTGTATTCTGTGTCTTTTTTTGCCGTTAGTGTAAATGTTATCTTATTGTTTTTTTGATAACTATGATAATCAAAATACTCGCTATCAGCATCGGCGCTCCATTCTCTACCGTTTTTGTTTTCTTTATTGAAAATAAGCTTTTCACCCACTTTCATTTCATATTTCCAAGCTTTTTCTCCTGCAATTTTGATAATTTTAGGATCACCTCCTCTTTGTTTACTTTTCTTTGGCATCTTTATAACTAATAAACATATTTTTTTTCATAAATTTAATTTCTATCTTTATATAAAACACTAAAATGGGTAAACATTCACGTAAATCTAAACTTTCACGTAAATCTAATTCACGCACACACAAATCTCGTTCTCATTCACGTAAAACACACCGAAAATATAAAAGATGCCCAAGTGGAAGTCGTAAATATTGTAAAAAAAATCGTGCGTCTTCACACAAAAGATCGCACAAAAAACGCAGACAACACAGACATAAAAAACAAAAAGGTGGTGAAGGAAAGTGGTACGAAAAATTAGGATTCAAAGGCAAATCAGAGTATGAAAAACAGTTGGAACAAAATTTGGCTCAAGAGAGAAAAAAAAGACGCACAGCTACTGCTCAGCGTGTTGCTGCTCCTTTCGTTAGATTAGGAGAAGCGGTTGATAGAGGATTAGTTAGAGGAGTATTTAAAACTGCAGACACTATTGACAGAACAAAAGATAGAGTTGAACAAACAATGAAAGACATTAAAAATATGCCTTGTAATTCTATCAAAAAGTGTCTTGAAGTTGATTTTGGAAACGTTTACAAAGCTTTAGCTGACGCAGTTGATAAAATGAACGCAACTATTAAGAATATGGAAAATGAGCAAAAAAAAATAAATAATGAAATGCAAAAAGATTTTGATACTACAGTACGTGGTATCGAATTAAAATTTGGAAGTGTTGGGTCTAAAATAAAGCAAACAGACACAAATTTACAAGGATTAAAAAACGCCTTGTCTGCTCAGGCACAACTTGAGCTCAAACCCGTGTTAGCAAAAGTAGGTGAAATGAACCTTGGAAATGAACTCGGACAGACAGAGAAAGATGAATTAGAGCGTGTTGCAAAACAAATAGAAGAAATGAAAAATGAAGATGCAAAACGAGCAGCTTTGAAAAATATTAGGCAAAAAATAGGAAATGGATGGGGTTGGTTTAAGAATATGTTAGGTAATGTTAGTAACACATTAGGAAGCATGGCTGATGAAGACCAAGGGCGAGCTTTTGGTGGAGGAAAACGTAGAAAATACACTAAAAGACACTCAAATAAACACACAAAAAGACACTCAAGTAAACACACCAAAAAACACTCAAACAGAAAGAGAAAACACTCACGAAAATAAATTATTCACGTTTATTTAATTTTAACTACAAACGAAAATGTGCGTTCATAAAATTAAATAAAGAATCCTCAATAACTAATAACAATCTGAATGAACGTTGTCTTTTTAAATTCCTTTTTAAATCAATTGGAAGAATTCTTGGATGATTTGAGAGTTCTTCTACCTACATGGGATGATGTTCTGGCTATAAGAAAAACAATAGAACTAGGACGCCCTATTAATCCACGCGCAATATTAGATGGATATATGCATTATATTTCACCATATTATCAACATATATTTTTGCGAAACGAAGAATTTTTATTAAATCCAGAAAATATTGCAAAAGACAAAAACTTCCAAGACGTTGATGAAGCAACTTATCAAGACAATTACAGTAAAATGTTTGAATTAAAAGACGTCTGGAATCAATTTAATGGACATAATAGGCATACAATTTGGGAATATTTTTGCTCATTAATGTTTACGGGGGCACGTGCTTCAAATCATCCTGAACATAAACTTATTATTACTTGGTTCCACGAGAATGAACAAAAAATACGCCAAGCTGCTCAACGAACGGCAAAAGAAGCATCTCAATAAAAGAATAAAACAATAAAAATCACATTAATTGATACATTTATTATCTAGCCTCGTATTGTAAAGTGTATTGACACCGAGGTTTAAAAAGAATTTTACTTTTTATACAATGAGAACATTTTATCTGATCTTTTTTGCAAAGTTTTGTTATTTTTCCACAATCATTACAAATGTATTCATGATATTTTGTTTGTGATGTTGGTATAGTTAATTCACGGTGTTGAAACGATGGTGAACCCGACATTTTAATAATAAATTAATTCGTTTCGTATAAAGTAATCACTTCTCATTAATTTAAACGAACTCAATCACATCTCATTAATTTAAACGAACTCAATCGAATTGTTGTCTTGTTATCCATTCACCATTTATTCGTTTTTGAATCAATAATTTATCTTCTTTTGGAATAATTTTCCACTGTCCCAAAACAATTCCTATATCATTGTTTTTATCATCTAAACTGTTATAATATTTTTGACCTTTCAGATACAATTCCCCATCAGGAGTTACTTTAATAATCTCATTTATTTTTTTTTGCTTTTCAACTTCTATTAATAACAAATTATGTTTTTCATCTTGATTTTTAATATGTAATAATGCACCGTTTTTGCCCACACCTATTTTATTCCCGAACATCTTTGATGAATTGGAGGAATGCACATAATTTGTTCTCATTTTAATCGTTTTATATTACACTCTTTAAGTTGTTTCAATAGTTGCTACAAATTTCGTTTCCTCATTTTTTAACGATTCTCCACATAATTGCTTTAAAATATCACACATATCAGGACACACTATACACACTTCAATTACCAAATCCCCCTTATTATCATCGCTATTATAGAACCCTAATGATTGTATTTTTTGTTTCATCATTTCCTTTTTAATAACCCCTTGTTCATCGCAAATTTTATTTAATTTTATAACAATTTCATCATCTGTAATATGATGTTTATGTCTGAATGTTCCTCCAGTCATACAATCATATATACTTATATATTGTTTTACACAAATGTCGTAATTAACTCTATACAAATCTTCGGTTTTATCTATTTCATTAATTTCAATCATTAGATTACCTTTATATGTGTGCTCACCTATTCTAACAATGTTGCCCTGACCTATATATGTAATTGTATTGGATTGTTTTTCCATATATTCACGATATGAAATAGTCTGTTCCATAATAATTTTATTTAATCCTGTTCCTTCACAATTAACACAAGATGAGTTATACCAATTGTCTCCACTACAAATGCCACTAAATATATAGCCACTTCCATTACACCTAAAACATAATGCACTCAGAATTTCTTCTTTACCAAAATTATAAATTACTTTGGATAATCTTCCAGAACAATTACACACAATACATGGTTCATATTCTTCAAAGATTTTTCCAACCCCTTTGCATTCCAAACACAATATTGATTTTGAATAATTGATCTTTATTGGATTCCGTTGATACATATCTTTATATGATATGTTGTATTTGCATTTTATATCCAATTTCTTGTTTTCATTTTGTTGAAAAATGTGTTGTTGTGATTGTTGTGGATGTTGTTGTGGATGTTGTTGTGGATGTTGTTGTGGATGTTGTTGTGGATGTTGTTGTGGATGTTGTTGTGGATGTTGTTGTGTTTGTTGTGGATGTTGTTGTGTATGTTGTGGATGTTGTGGATGTTGTGGATGTTGTTGTGGATGTTGTTGTTGTGTATGTTGTGTGTGATATGAGTTGTGTCCCAAATTATTTTGTTTTTGAGGAAAGTTATTGGGATTTAGTTCGTCGTTCAGATTGCAATCGTATTTCTTTCTTTGTTGATCATCTTTGAGGCACAAGTAGGCACTTTGGATTTTTGCAAAAACTTTTTCATCCCCACCTTTGTCGGGATGATGTATTAGAACTAAACTTTTGTAAGCACATTTTATTTCATGTAATGTGGCGGTTTTAGACACACCCAAAATATCATAAAACGAATCATTTTCAGTCTTAAATTTTTCCATTTCTTGAATATAACACATAATTAATTCCCTTATTATTTTCGCGTCAATACAGTAAACACTGAATTAATAGAAAGTGATAAATCACGTTTATACCGTATTATGATAACTTTAATATAATTTTCTGTTTTAATACGTCGTTAAATAATTTACGAATAATACGTATTATTGAAATGAATAAAGAAAGGTTTGAACTAGGCAAACGTTTTAATGTCACAACAACAGATTTCAAAATGCCAGAAAAAGAAAGAACTGCTCTAATACAACATTTAGATGCTTTGAAATTTGACCCTGTTTGGTAAGTATAACGCTGCAAACCTTTTATAATTGTCTAACGCTCTCAAAGGTATCAGGGATATGCATTCAGGGGAAAAGAAATGATAATGCGTTTAAGACAAACTGTTGTTTGGTTTTCTGATCTTTCAACTCCATATGCAACAACAAATCTCCCTGGAAATGCAGTTAGGCTAAACGAGATAGAATCGGGAAAATTAACGGATCAACTTAAAGCTGTAAGAGACAAAATTCAAATAGATCAAGGGCAAACGTTCAATTCACTTTTAATTGAAAAATACGATCATAAAGAAAACAAAAATAATTCGGGTCCCTTTTCAAGCTGTGTATTTACCAAACATAAGGAGTCTTGGTTATCAACACATTCAAGGTAAATATCTGATATTTTTGTTTTAACTTGTATTAATTTTTTGAATAGGATATGCATTTTACCTGTAGGTGATGTTCCTGATGAAATATCATGGATGACAAAAACGTTGGTTGAAACCTCTGGTAAAACTAATGTTAAAAAATTTACTGTGAAACAAAAAATGGAGTTCAAGGGGAAACATATATCGTTTAGGGTTAGAAACGAAGATGACTGGAAATATCAAATGCCTATCAAACGTTCATCCGACAAACCATTTTATGTTCTGACATTTAGAAATATAGATCCTTGCAAGACACTTGAATATTTACGAAAGAATTTTAGTTTGCAAAATATATTACCAAGAAAAATGTTGAAATCATGTATTGGAAGAAAAAAATTGTTAACAGCAGACGAGAAGAAAAAGTATAATGATTTGGCAAAAAACTATCATTATACTTTACCCAAAGATAGTCCCAGTGACGAAGAAAATAATGAAGAAATGAAAGAAGAAAAGAAAGAAGAAAAAGTGAAAAAGCAAAAGAAAGAGAAAAAAAATAAGCAAAAAAAAAGATCACGTGATGAAGCTGAAGATGTTGAAGAAGATAGCAAAAGCACTATTAATGTAGATAATCATTCTGACGATGTTGATAACTCTTTGAAAAAACTTAAAGTGGAAAATGATAACTTTGATTTTATATCCAAAAAAACAATTAAGGTTGCACAATCACCTCATATATCTGAAGAACCTCTGCAAATTTCTCAACAACCTCAACAACCTCAACAACAACCTCAGCAACAACCTCAGCAACTTCCTCAACAACCTCAGCAACTTCCTCAACAACCTCAGCAACTTCCTCAACCACAACCTCAACAACTTCAAGTAGTTCAACCTGAAAAAGTTAAATTTGTGTTACCTAAATTTTCTTTTGTACCAATGGCACCTCCAAAAATTGAAGTAGAGACCTCTAAACAAATTTCATCTCATTTGGAGCGTAGTGAAATTGCAAATTCTGAGAAAATCACTGAGAAAATTAATGAGACAGTCACAGTCTATGAGACAATCAGTAAACCAACAGTAGAATCTAATATGAGAGTTGAAAGAAAATGTGTAGATCCTGTTGCTCCTGTTACTCATATTACCATCGCTTCTATCCCTGTAAAGCCCTCTTCTGTAACTCCAAATGTTACACCAAAAAATATTGTACAAACACCAAACAAAAATGTTGTCGTGTCTATAAACCCTGGTGTTCCTCCGAATCAAAAACATTCACCATTGAGATCATCCCACTCTCCAGTTGTAAATAACACTGAAAAAACGAAGGATGTTAATCAATTAACGTGTCAAGACGAAGATGATATTCTATTGCATTTTTTGACACAACATAATTTCAATCTAAAATAAATTATATTTTTGATAAAAACATATTAAAGAATGTCATAATCATTCTTTAGTATAAATGAGTTCTGAGGTGTTAGAACATTGTATAATGTAAGTTACGTTTGAGTTGATTGTAACTATTTAACGCAGATTAGGTATCATCATGGTTTAGGAAATAAGATTGAAATATTTCCAATTCCATTAGGTAAGATTTCAAATTTTTTCTTTTGTAAACTAATATTATGTAGAATCTTCTATTTGTGCTACAAATTCTTTTATCGATGATGTTGTTCGTGCAATGAATTATTTGAGCGAACAAGGATGGAGACTGATTTCGACAACACAATTAAAAAAAACAAGAGTAATGCAATATTTATTTGTCAGAAAGAAAGTTATTTATAATAGACAATCATCACAAGAAAACAAAATAAAGAAATAAAGTTTAATTCAAATAAATTACATTTTTTTCTTCATTCAACATCATTGTTTTAGGAGACGATTTTGGACAACCAGGAATCCACATTGAATGGGGATGCATAAACCGATAATGTGGTCCCATCGAAATACAGTTACCGCAATCACTTTTACCTCCCCCGTTAAATTTACCACCATATTGAAGATTCCAGTAATAGGGGTAACCATAACTTCCTGGCATTATATATCCTTGTGTACCATAACCTACAATTCCAGAAGAAGCAAATGGTTCAGCAATAACACCAAAAAATACAAATGTTACAATAGCTAATATTATTATAACTAAAATGTCTGACATATTTAATAATACAAAACAATTTTTTTTAAATTATATATTTTTCTGCATTATACTATATTAATTTTTTATTAACTCCTTATATTTTTTTAATGTTCTTGCACTCGGATCTTGCGTTTCAAGTGTCCATTTAGGCATCCAAAAATAGGGAATCGTTTTAGATACACTCTCACTAGTACCAAAATATTCCACAAATTTTTTTCGGTAATAATAACTTTCTTTTGTAAAAGGTGTGCAGTGTTTGAACTTATTTTTTTCCTTATTAAATTCTTCATCTGATACCTTACTATCCATATATTCTTGAATAACAACATACCATGATCTATCATAAGAAGAAACTTCATCAGACATAGCTCCTTTAACTCTCGACAACACGGAATGTGGTAACAAACCACTGTCAGCGAAGGCATCTCTAAGCAATGCTTTTTCTACTCCTTTTTGAGGAATAACAAATTGTGGATCTAATCCAAATACAAAATCCAACAAATTAGTGTCTGCAAATGGTAACCTAACTTCAAGCCCATGATATGCCATGCATCTATCAGCACGTAATCCATCAAAACGATGAACATCTGAAACTAATCTTATAGAATCTTCATGTGCAGCTGCTGCAGATGGAGCGTTATGTTCATATAAATATCCCAAAAATAATTCGTCACTGTTTTCTCCAACTAATAACACACGAATGTCAGTGTGTCTCTCAACATATTTTGCAACCAATCTTTGCATAACAGATGCACGGATTGTTGTAATATCCCATGATTCAATCGCATAAATTGTTTCATCAATCTCTTTCAATGCTTGTTCCTCGGTGATGGTAATAATGTGATGTTGTAAGCCCAAATAATTTGCAACTTCCTTTGCAAATGGTAAATCGGAACTACCACTTTCAAATGCTATTGTAAAAACAGGAAATGATTTACCCAATAGAGATTTTGAGACAGCACACACCAAACTACTGTCTAACCCTCCTGACAAAAGGCATCCCATGTTTCTATCTGTCATCAATCTTTTGTTAACGGCATCAGTAAAACGTGTTCTAATTTCGTGATGAATGTTTGCAGTGTTTGATATATAAACTGCACTTGATGGTTTCCCACATTCCCAATATTGTGTAAAAACAAGTTCGCTAGTTTAAATGTTAGTTTAAACAACAACCACAAATTCAAAGATTTTACCTAGAAGTTCCTTTTTTCGTGTCCACTTCAAATTCTGCGTAATACCCGGGAGGGAACACATCTATTGTATCCTCTTGAAATATATCGCACAACCCCTTTAGCTCAGAAGAAAAACAAACACTCTCAATCGATGTGTCATCCGTCTTTGTAGCATAAAATAACGGTCGGACTCCAATTGGATCTCTACCAACAGTAATTTTAATTCTGCTGCTATCCGCTGAAACATCAAAAATAATGAAAGCAAACTCGCTTCCAAGTTTTGGCATCATTTTTGATACACCAATCTTTTCAAACAATGGCAATATTACTTCACAGTCAGAATGTGATTTAGTTCTCAAATCATACCTAAAAAATGTTAAATAAAACAGAATTATAAAACGTTTAACTTACACATTTTTGATTTTTTCATGCTCATAAATTTCTCCGTTGCATACACAATATACACAGGACCCATCTGAACGAACCTTTTTAAAAGGTTGGTTCCCTTCAGCAGTAATATCCATAATCGCAAGCCTATGAAATCCAAGTAAAGTAAAAGGATTGATAAGATCAAAACTACTAAACTCAGGACCTCTGTTCTTTATTTGCATAAAAGCATCATAAAGCTGTCCAAATCTTTCAATCTTTTTTTTTGATAATAATGCCCAAATTCCGCACATTTAAAATTAGGTGTTCGCAATAGAGTTAAATTAGATTATTCACAATATTTTATTTTATTATACTTAAAATAAGATGAGTCAATCAAAATATTTCGAAAGTTGTTCAGGAGATAAATTTGAATTTGATGATAAAGATCCTTTAAGATTATTTAAAACTTTTATTCAAGAGTACAAATGCTTTAGAGACAAAGCAGATTCTTACAAAGACAATGGAGAAATAGAAGGAGCTTTAATTTATTATTCCTTATCTGCAAATAGTTTATATCATGCAATGATGTTGAAAGATCAAGACAACAACACAAAACGTGTGTTATCGAAAGATCTTGCTATACAAGAGTGGTGTGGCGATGTTTGTGCAAAACTTGGTAAAAAACAATCTGTTGTTCTGTCAATAATAGGAGATTTACAAGAAGAGTTAAGAAAGAAAAAATTAAAATACGAGGAAGCTACTAAAACGGGAACAAATGACGATGACATAAATTGTGATAATATTTTTTCAAAACAAGTTCTACTTAAGGGGGATGACTGTATATTTTTTGAAGATGTCGTGGGACAAGACGAAGCAAAAGAAAGCATAAAAAATGGATTCGTTTGGCCAAATGTTTACACAAATTTGTTCCCTAAAACATCAAAAGGAATTTTATTATACGGTCCTCCAGGAACAGGAAAAACTCTATTGGCCAAAGCCACAGCAAATGAGCTAAATATAGGATCAAGATATGATCAGAATTTACACGTTTTATATTTTGCACCGCAAGGAGGAGACCTTAAAGGAAAATATGTAGGTGAAACTGAAAAAAATATCCAATCATATTTCAAGTGCGCATCCGAAGCAGCAAGTCTATGTCAAAAACAAAAAAATGACACAGCAAAACAAAACGGTAAGCCTGAGAATCATCGTGTGTTGAGTATTATTTTTATAGATGAAGTTGATGCCATTGCAAGAGACAGAACTACAGATGATTCTGGTATGATGGCTTTGTCAGTAAATGCACTGTTGCAAGCTTTGGATGGAGTCACGTCACAACAGAATGTTGCTGTAATTGCATCTACCAATTTTCCATGGCAATTGGATTCCGCATTTTTAAGAAGATTTGACCAAAAAATTATGATTGATTTACCAAATGTAAAGGACATTATAAATATGATTAATTATAATATTAATAAATTTGTCTCAAAAATAGAAAAATATGTAAAAGCTACTTGTAAAAAAACACTTAATGGCAAAAAATGGTATATTAGGAAAAAAATATTAGGTTTAATTTTCCCAGATATTCCCGAAGATTTAGCAGTAAGTAAGTTTCAAAATTTATCAAGTGATGAAATGAACTTTACTATGAAAGAGGCTATGAACTTGGAAGCTCTTCATGGAATAAAATTTGGAGAAGAATTTTATAAATTGCCTGAAATTCAAAAGAGAATGTATTATTCTGATGTAGAACCAAAATCATTTGGTGAGTATAATAGAAAAACAAAAAATAGCAAACTAAATTGTGAAAAATCATGCAAAGATAATGAAACTATACGTATATCAAATTGGACAGATTCTCCATATAAAGATTACATAGATGGATTAACAGAATCTCAAATCAAAACATTGGCTGTTAAAATGAAAGAAAAAAACTTCTCTCCAAGTGATATCAGTAAGTTATGTGAAAATGTGTTTAGAATTGTTGGTGACAGAGCACGTAGAAATGGTTCATTTTATAAAATGGATTACAGCACTTTCTGCGATAAACAATGCAATTTAAAAGACGATGACAAAAATTTTATACCAAAAGCGTTATATGAAAATATAAATGTACACATATCTACGTTATCATTGACAAAAATTATGTCAAAGCCTAAGGCTTGCAAAAAAGTAAGTGATAGAAATTGTATCGTCCCAATAAAGTTACCCGAAATAAAACAAATAGTCCTCGATCTAGGTGAAGAAGATTATTACCCAGAAATATTTACTCATAAATTGTTTGTCGGAAAGGAAACTTTTATATCAGATCCGAATATTGAGGATTTTTGGATAAACGAGAAAGAATTTGAAGATCCAGACACACTGGAAGTGCTATTTAAAATTAAAATTGGAGTTCAGAAGAACTTGGTGAAATATGAATTTGTTGATCAGTATTCTCCAGATAAAACTATTTTATTAGAGCCAACAATATCAACTACCCAAGAATTTTATGTTAGGTCATCTATTTCTAAAAGAGGATTAGGACAAAAATGGTTCACATGGGAGAGTTGGAAACCATCTGTTTTTGGAGGTGATAATGTTGGAGAATTAGAAAAAAAATATAAAAAAAGAAGAAGCACATATGAAGAATTGATCAATAATATGACAGAACTTATCATTGTAGAAGACGATGTTGGATCACAAAAAAAATATTATATAAACACCTTCCGACTTGATAGTGAGTTGTACTATGGATTAAAAAATAAAATGTTAATTTTTGATTATGATAAAGACAACGGAGAGGAGGAACTATACAGAAAAACTCGATTTGTAGAGTTTTGTAAATCATGTTATATGAATAAAAATATCCGTGTAGAATTAGAATCGATAGGAGTAAACGAACCATCATTAATAGTTCGTGGTGATGAAATTGAAATAAAAAAAGAAAAAGAAATGTTTGTAAGAGGTGAAGAACAAGATAAAGAAACATTCTTTACGTTTGATATTCGTTATGAAGATTTTGAAACTGAATTATACAAAACACCATCATCAATTAGAATGGAAGAATATGCAGAATTAATTGAATATAAAAAGGATCCTTCCACATACAAACCAAAAGATAAAAAGGAAGCGAATCAATAATATTTTGTTTGTAAAAATAAAGTATAATAATGAGTGAAAACGACACAAACGATTCAAAAGAAAACAATATAGAATTATATAAAAAAATGGTTGTGGATCATAACTACGCTAACAAGAATGAAAAAATTAAACACTCAAAGCCTTTGATTTTTTCGGATGAAGGTAAGGAAATTTTTGACTTTTATAAATCAAGAATCGTAGATTATGATTACAGTGTTCGTTCAGATGCTGATGCAGACCCCGAAGAACAATTAAAAAAAGCAGAGAATATGATTGAACGCTTACAAGAATTAAATTTACAAATGTCAAGCATGATGGATCAATTGTTACTAGAAAATTACGAATTACGAAAAAGTCAACCTCAACAACCTCAACAACAACAACCTCAACAACCTCAACAACCTCAAACACAAGAAAATGAACATATTCATTTAACAAACAGAAAAATTGCAAACAAACAAACGAAAACTAAAGAAACAAAACCAAACACAACAAGAAAACAATCAAAAAAATCAACTAAATAATTTAACAATTTCATAATTTTGTAATTGTCAAATTAAAATAAATTTGTAATTCCTGGAGCAAATTCGTCTCCTATACTTAAACTACGAAAAACACCGCTGCTCATCATCTTTGTCATAAATCTTCCATATATATATGGAGCTTTCGCCATGTTCCACCCACTGGTGTCAGAATTCATATATTCGTTTATTGTAGAAACATAATCTGGTGCATCTGTTATAGTTTTAGTAAATACAGTTAAATAATCTGTTTGAGAGATAGTTGTTACATCTGATATTTTTTTCAATACTCCCGAGTCTTTTATGTCTCTTAAAATATCACCTACGTTTAACAACATTGGAATTTGTTGTGACAATGCAGCTCTTGTTATTATTTCTTGTCCCGTTTCAGATCCTCCTGTTTCTGAAACAACATTTGCTGTTTTCAATATTGCATTAGCTGCACCAACCAATTTTAACGCTTGTTTACCTTTATTCACAACTGTGCTTGTTTTCTGAACTACTTGCAACACTCTTTCTAATCTACCGAAATGATTACGGATTCCCCATATCATTGATGCAACAGGGGTAACTGTTGTTGTTGTTGCTTTTGCAGCACCACTATATGCGCTCATAGCAGTTTGTCCTACTATATTAAGTAAAGTACCTATCTTGCAGTCAGCCATATCTTCAATACAAGCATAACTTGGCTTGTAAGGTTCATGTGTATTATCAGGATTAATAGAACCTTGTTCATATAGTTTTAATTTTAGATCATTTAACACTTGTAATTGTTCTGTTGTGATTAATAAATTAGGATCTTTAAGTTTTGTTAAATTTTTAACTTTCAACGCAATATCGTTCAACAAAGGAAGATTAAATTTTGTTGCAAGTTTTTGTAATTGATCATGCCCTATTTTATATGCAAAACGCATATTTCTAAGTTTTATATCAGTTTCAATATCTTCTGGTGTCAATATTTGTTCAGGCGTTTTTGGTTTAAGCATTGTAGAATATAATCCCATTATTTCAGATAATGATTTATCTAATTTTTCCGAACTATTTTGGTGATTGATTTGATAAGCACCCATAACATCTTTTTCTATTTTTATTTTCCCTAACAAATCTTCTGATGTATACTGCTCGTTTGTAAGACTGAATAAAATTTTTGACAATTCTTGATCTTCATTATCAATAGCATCTTTTAGGTTTGAAAGATTATCAATCATATCCTTATAATGCTGCTTTGTTAAATGATTCTCAGTTTTTGCTTGTTTGTAAAAATCTAAAACAGATTTGTCACCTTTGTGTAAATCGGCAAAACCTCTAATACCATTTATTGCTGATCTTGTAGTAGTCATATATCTAGAATACTGATTTATATCATTGGCCATAGATGAATAAACATCTTTCAAATTTAATAAGTTAATTTTACCTTTTTGATATGTTTCTATTGCATTCTTAATGTTTCTCAATAATTCTGGATTCTCAGTGGAAAGCTGTTTGCCAGTTAAATTTTTGTAACTCATTCTGATACCTTCTTTTGTTTTTTGTGACTCTTTTTCATAAGCATTTTGTGTTGTTCTGAATTCTGTTTTCAATTTATCTAGAAGTTCAGTGTATTTTGACTTTAAATTATTAATTGAATTGATATCATATTTTTGATATAAATTTATATTGTTTTGATATTCAAATTTCAATTTATCAAGTTCTGTTTTTAATAACACACTAACATCCTTATTATCTGATGTGATTTGATTAAAGTTTCTTTCAGATTTTATGACATCTATTAAGGATTGTTCAGCTGTATTAAATGCATCTTCTATAGTAATTAGAGATTCCTTAACATGTTGTTTTCTCTCGTTTTCTTTTGCAGTTTCAAAAAAATTCTGTACTTGATCATTTATATTTTTGTTTGTTTGATCTAAAGCATTTAACACACCTGATAAATCTGCAGAAATTTCAGACATTTTTTTATCAAATTTAAATGTTTGCGTCTGATCTAATTGCAGCAATGATATTTTTTGAGAATTTAAAGATTCTAAGGATTCTATTAAAGAGTCTCTAAGTGTGTTTCTTTTTGAGATTGCCATGTCAAATGCTTCTTTAATTCCATTAATATCTGTTTGTATTTTTGAACTTACAAATGCTTTGTTTTGATCAAATAAGTTACTTGTTGTTAGAATTTGTTCGGAAACAAGACTCATACGCAAGTCCAAATTGTTTACTTCGTTAAGCTGTTTGTAATTTTGCAAAACTCTTTCAATATTTTTGCTAACTTGATCTGAAATTTTTCCAATTTCATCTCTCAAACCATTTAATGTTTGACTTGTGGATTTAATTATATCATCAAATTTTGCTCGATATTGAGAATCTAGATGAGATGTGTTGATATTTTTTAGAATATCATATTTTGTTTTATACTCATTTAATTTAATTCTCATGTTATAAATATCATTTGAAAGGACTTTTGCTTTTTCACCTAAATACAAATTATTATTTTGTAAATTCTTTGTGGCGTAATCAAAGTTTTCATTCATATCTTCATATTGCTCATCTAATAATTTGAACACTGCTTTGTCTTTTATTCTTTGCGCACTTTCTCTTTGTTCCAATTCTCTTTTTGACACCATTGATTCAAATTCTTCAGCCTTGATTTTTGAAAAGTGTTCTGTATCCAAAATGTTTTTATTACTGTTAGACAAATCACTATTTATTTTTTCTGACAATTGTTTAAATTTATCTGTGTAGAATTGATCAGAAAAACGCTCTGGATTTGATAACATGTCGTTCAATAATTGTCTATTTAAATTAATTATATTCATTCCATCTTGTATCGCTGTTATTTGTTGATTGCTTTCTGTATTAAACTTTGTTATGAAACTGCCATCTTCATACGAACCCCTAATATTTTGCATAAACGTTTTTTTCTCATTGACTACACTCAACATTTCTTTAAAACTATTTGTCATTTTGTTAATATTTAAATCTAATTTATACAATGTATCCAAATCTCTTGCTGTCTGCTGTTGTTGCATATACTCTTTTTGTTCTCTATCATGCTCTACAACAGCTTCGTCAATTTTTCTTGTTGTCTTAAAAATATCATCCTTGTGTTTTGTTATGAGATCTTCGACACTACCAAGTAAACTTGTAAATTTTGTTTTATATTTTGAATCAGAAAATCGTGTTTTGTCAGAAATAATTTTGTGTATTTGGTCTATGCTTTCTGAAATTAATGAATTCGTGTTAGCAATCATATCAAACTCAGCACGTATTTCAGATCTTTTTTTACCTAATTGATTATCAAATATATTTACATTTTTTGTCAGATCCGAAAAATTATCGTTGGCACTCTTGAAAGATTCGTCCAACTTATTAACTGCATTCAGTTCGTTCAATGACTCGCGAGCTTCATATTCTTCCCTATATTTTTTATTCTTTTCAAGAAATTTTGAAACACTCTTGTCAACATATTTATCAAGATTAGATAAAAGAGAATTTACACGTTCTAAGTCTTGTGATGTTTTTTTTGCTAATGTGTCAACCATGTCAGGATTATCATATATATCCTTTCGCATTTTGTTATTAGCTTCATTGATAGTGTATAGAAGATCGTTTATATTTTCAGATTGATCCAAAATTTTTTGATTAGCATTAGGTTGAAATTTTAGTTTGTTCCACGCCAATTTGTCTATTAAATCTCCAAAATCTTTGGAAATATCAGAGTATTTTGTGTTTAATTTGATTATTAATTGTTCCCTCTCATATTGTTTATTATATTCGCTTGTTTCAAGTTCGAATTTTGTTCGAGCATCTTTTGATTCTTTATCAAGATTAGTTAACCCCCATTTTAATTGATTTACTTTATCAAGAGTGTTCTTAAATAAACTATCAAAAACATATTTATGAGTCTGTTCTTTAAATTGCTCAGAACTTTTTATCATACCTTTCAGAATCGACATAGACTGAGAAATATCAATTTTCAATTCATTTAAAGAAACCGCATGTAAATTTATTTGATCGGATTTATCCCCAAAGTTTAATGCGTTGGATGTTATGTAAATATTTAGATCATCTCCTTTCTCAATCAACTCTTTTATCCTAATACTTAGATCGTTTGTATTGAATTGGGCACTATCATATTGTTTCTTTATAATTTCCTTTCCTAATTGTGTATTTGTTTTTATAGTCTCGCTAACGATTCCATTAACTTGATTATGTGACTCTTCAACAAATGATTTTAGATTTTTGTGCATATCTTCTGCATATTTGAGAGCATTATCAAACGAAGATCTGTAATTTGGAATAGAGAAACGATTTATATCACTAATTGATCCTCTTAAATTATCAATATTTTGTTTAAAATTTGTGATTAAATCTCTAATATTTTCTTGCATATCTTGGACATTTGTATCTCTTTGACCAAACAGAAAAACGCTGTTGCTGACATAATCATCAAAATCCTTACCAGAATTAAGTATTGCTTGATAATCTTTATTCAAATTATTTATTGAGTCCATATCTTTTAAAGTTTCAGCCATTTGACGTTGCTTTTCGATTAATGATTTATATTTTTCTAAAGCACCATAAACATCTTCACTAAAATCATTTATTTTTACCTTGAAATCCTGTACTTTTTGTGTTATTTGTTCTAGAAATTTTTCTCTTAATTTTTCATCAGGAGTATAAGACTTGGCTCCAATGGTTTCACGAAAAGCTGAAATATTTTCTTTAAATTGATTTAATTCATTTGCTAATTTACCTTTCTCATCCAATAAAAAATTATATTCAATGCCCAAATTTAATTGATTATTAGTAAAGTGATTGGCTGCATCATTAAAATGGTTGATTCCATCGGATAGTAAAGCGTTCGCGTCGTTTAATGCTTTGATGTCATTGTCGCGTTGTTGTTCAATATAATATCTTTTAAATTGTTCATTCCTTTCGTTAAATAATCGTGTAGCGTCGTTAATATCTCTTTTTATTTTGTTCAGTGCATTAACAAAATCAGCCAATTTTGATTCAATCTTTTGGTATGCCTCATTAAATTCATTTTGTTTTTTCTCCAAAACCAAATTATTTAATGAATTAATATCGGCGTTGATCTCTCTCAAAAAGTCTTCTATATTTTTGTATTGATCATTAATGTCTTGTACATTTTGTAAATTTGGTCCAAATGTGTTAAATCCGTCAACACTTTTTTTGATGTCATTTATTTGATTGTTATTAATTTTGTTAGTCAAATCTTTCAAAGCATTTATTTTGCTAATATTTTGTGTATCATTAGTTAAATCATCTGATGTTTTTTTTAAATAATCATTTGTTTCAGCTATTTTATCACCTATTTTATTAGCATTTTGCACAAACATTTGGTGATGAAATGCTGATGATATTCTTCGAGGAGGTTGACTAAACAAATCAACAAGCACTTGTCGCATATTTCTTAAATTTAATATGTTTTCATTCAACGTGTCTGCTCGATTTTGATATTCCACAGCACTGTCTCCTAAAAAGGAATTATTATCTGATATAAATGATTTTAATTTTGTGTGTTCTGATTCAAGATTCGTTATTGCTTTTTCAATATTAATAATTGCATCTATCTGTTCTCTTGAATTTGTATTGCCTGCTAACATAGCTTGTTGAATTCTATACGTTTTCGATTCTTCTGTGTGGGAAGGAAAAGGTTCTTGTACAGGAAGAGAAATAGGTTGTCCGTGTTGAAAATATAAAGAGGGTGGAAATATATTTAAACCTATTGGTTGGGAAGACGGAGATGCTGATGAAGGACTTGGATATAATGAAGCAAACTTTTTATCTATTGCCTCTAAAAGTCCCCCGATATTTGTACCTGATGTTATTTGCAGTGCATTATCCCATGAAAATTGAAATAAAGTCTTTATATTTTTTGATGTTAAATTCTCCCATGTAAAAACTTCTCTGTTTTTATATCCACCTATAATAGTTTGTGTCATTACTGTCGGAATTTTGTATGAAATGGATTGCACTTCCATTTGCCCAGCAACTAATAATAATTCACTAAAAATATTTAAAACTGTGACCCTATGCAAAATCTCAATACCATATTTTTGCTGTAAATATTTATCTAGTTGAGCAAACAATGGTGTGTTTGGGTCTCTTTTCAATTTTTTAAGAGTATATTCAACTGATTTTCTAACCCACACAGTCAATTTCCCCATTAAATATCCCAATATTTTTTGACTTACATATGTGTCTAACACGTATTGAATAGCATAATCTCCTACTATAGCAGTCCCAGTCTCTCCAATATCTCCTAACCATGGATAAGATTCTTTTATAGCAGGCAGAGCAAGTGATATCCAAGCGCCTGCAATTCCAGATGCAATTGTCCAAAAATAAATTGTGTGACGATTTTTGTACAACATGTCTTTTGTTGTTTTACTTATCCAACCTTCTTGAACTATTTCAGGAGTTAATTTTTCTACATCAATTTCTCCATTTTCAAGCAAATTTTTTATTCTATTCATTTCTTTTTTGAATTTCAATTGCTGTTCAAGTAATTCTGCTTGTAAATCTTTAGGATCTGGTTTAGGCACTATCATGTAATTTGATATTTTTCCTACAAGCATTTTTCCTACTCCAGCAGTATATCGGGATAAAAATGTATTTGGCTTGAAATTAACAAGCACTTTACCTAACACTCCTCCGCTTTCAATTGTTTCCTTGCTAAACAAATCGAGAATGTGGTAATTGGAACTTACAAAAATTAATCCCAATGACACGCTCTCACTAGCCATTGTTTTAAAAACTTCTGTTATATCTTTTGTAAAAGCTGCTTGGACTACTGTCATGATTTTAAAAGATAACATGACTTGATTTGTTTTTAAAAAGGTAGCTATTGACGTTGGAATAGAATAACCAAAAAGTGTGGAACTTGCTCCTTGCGATATTAAAGCTGCTGATGAGGGCAAAGTAATGTATCCAGTTAAAATAACAAAACTCCCCACTGCAACCCCAACTGTTAAATACATTACACCAGTTTTTATAATTTGATACATTGCTTCACTTTCTAATTGCTTTACATTTTGAAATTGCTGAAAATATTTATATGCATCCGCTGCCTTTTGTTCTGAAATTGTGTAAGCACTTAGTTCATTAATAATTTTCGTTTTATTTGATTGAATTGACTTGATATGTTTTTTATCATCATCTCCAAGAGGAATACCGTTATTTAATTTGAACAATATGTTTTTTGTTTTGTACATTTTTTTTTCTGGTTCATCGACGTCACTATATATTTTTTTTACCATCATCAATTCTCCTCCTTTTTCAGATGGATACTCCATAAAATATTTTTGCACCCTTCCTCTCATATTCATAAAATTTAATTCAATATCATTCATTTTCTTATACAAATTTGCCTTGGAAACATATTTTTTATATATTTTTTTACTTGCTTGTTCTCTTTTAGACTCGAATTGTTCCATTTACTCTTACATTTACAAAATAAAATTAAATTGATATATTCATTCATAAAAATCCTTATGAGATCCAAAGTAATCCCACGCAGTCTCAATATCTGCAAACGCATGAATTCCTCCTGAACATGCATCTTTGGATTCGCCAAAACCATTACTATTTTTTAAGATTAGTGTATGTAAAATATGAATTAATAATGCTTTACCTTGGCTCAACAATCTTTCCAACTATATATTCAAATTTTGGATCATGACCACTTACAACAGATATTTTCTTGTCAATTATCTTGTTAGGATATGACAAAAATTGAACAACATCTGCTTTTTCAAATCTCCATTTCAAATTTTTTCCATCCCACTGACGATTAAATCTAGTTTTAATTTTAATTAAAAGTATATAGTAAAAACCAAAAACTTTACCTAGTTCCCTCTACAATCTTAAGAACGACAACTACAACTAATTTGTCTTTCTTTGGATCGTCTTTGTTAACAACTCGCGCTGCTTTGTACCTAGTTATAATTTTAGAATTGAGCGATAACGAAATTATAATATTTTAACGTACACAATGCTTTCACCATGTGTCACTCCTTGTCCTTCCCCATCAATTGGTAACGTTGAAACAGAGTTTTTAACGTCAAATGTCTGCTGATTTTCACGAATTTGAACTGGTTGAGACGTTTTGTTGTTAGACACCGAATTTGAAAGTGTTGGAGACTTTGGCTTTTTGTTTCTTCTCTTTGGTCCAACGGTTTGCCATCCATTGTTTTTCGCAATAGATTGTATTTTTTGTGATACTGTCACGCTTGTTGTTTCAAGTTCCATGTAACACCGCCTATTCGGACCAAATGGAATAGCATTGTTTTTAGTTAGGGATATATCAAATATCATTTTCTGAATATCATGATTTTGTTCAATATAACTTGTAGACAACATAATCCTTTCATGCAAAGTACGTCTAATCTTTGAATGGTTTCCATCAATTATTGAAGGGTGGCTTGTATTCGCCTTGAATATAGACTCAGAATTCAATATCGTCAAACATTTTTTAAGACGTTGGAGAATACTAATAAACCGATTAATATAAAAACAATTAAAACAACATAGACCATGTGTTACCTTGAATTATAATAGCGATATCCTCTGGACCATAATTTGTAAGTTCTGTAAAAAAATTTAGGTGTAACACGAATATTTATGTGTTGTAATCGACGTTGTACCTAATTAATTTTTTAACAAACGAAAAAACATGCATATTTTTTAGCTTACAATATCATCGATAGCTAAATGTTGGGGAAAAATAGCATCAAATTTAGCCCTCGATTTTCGGAACTCTTTTTTTGAAGAATATTTTTTTACATCTCTCGATGGCTCTTTCATACTATTTGGATATAACAATGCATTTGCTGTAAAATCAATATCATTGGTGTCATTACAGCAATATGATATATCATATTTTATCCAATCTTTTGAAGATTCATTTTGAACAGCTAAAGGAACGTACCTAGTTAAAATTTAGTAATGAGAGAATAGCGAATGAATAAATTTTAACGTACACCATATAATTTCCTGGGGGAACATTTAACGTGGTGTTAAAATCAAAATCAACAAAATCAGACTCGTCTGAATTATCAGAATCATCTCCATATGCACTTCCTGAATATTCAATGTATCCATTCATTTTTATGACTTCTGCAAAAAACCGTGTGATTGAAGGTGTTTCACATTTTATATCAATATCACTATTTGTTTCAAAAAAAACAGATAGAGGAAGCGTTCCGTTCGTCTCAACAATCCATCTTAAAAATCCCCCAAAAATATTATTTGGCGTTGTTCTGTCTGGAATCAAAATTTTGATCAAGGGTAGCTCTTCCAGAAATTTTTCAACGCAACTAAAAAAATAATCGATTTTTTCAACTTTTGTTAGAGCTGAGAATGAGCGAAGACTCATTTAAATAAAAGAAATTGTAGAGATGGAATGTATTTTTGCTTAATTTGCATATTATTATAAAATTCAAATTAAGTTATTTATTTTTTATAGCAGCATGGAAAGCACGATTTCCATTGTTCAACTATCTTGGTAAAATCAAATTCCCCATTGGCGGCAGAAATAATAAAGTCAATCATTTTGCTCAAACTGGTGTCAACAACGGCACTGATTGTAGCTGGATCAACACCAGGAATTGGGATCTCAGCAACTAAACGTTTAATAACATTTATTGCAACAGCCTTTTTCTCTGGTCCAGATAATGTTGGTATTTGTTCCAACATCTGCATAACTAATGTTACTAAAGTCACGACATTGGTCATACCGAATTTCTTATCAATGATAGATTGTTTAATACTATCATGCATTTGTTGTGTCAAAGCTTCAACATCTGCTACATCTTTAACAGATTTTGTTGATGATTTTGGTGCAGGTTTTGCGCACAAAAGAGCACATCTTTCTTTGACTTCATTGAATTGTAAGTTTCCCTTTGCTGCTTCTACCAAAATATCGATTATCTTGTCCAAAACTGTATGAACGTGTGATAAAAACAAGTCTTTTTCTTCTGCGAGTTTATCACCTATTTTTGCTACCATGGCCATGACAATTTCTTTCTTTTGCATACCATGAATGATCATGTCTTTAGCAAGAGTCCTAGACCACTGTTCAACAATTTCCATAGAGTGGACAACTGTATCTAAAAATGATTCAGCTTTTTGGTCAATGTGTTGAAACCAGCTTTCAAGTTGAGCATATAATTCATCAAACTTTTCTTGTACAATCAATAAATTCATTTTTGTATTGTTTAATATACATATACAAAATAAACTTGCTTACGTTTCGCACAAATATTAATAAGAACAAAGAACACAAACACAATAAATTAAAATGCTGTTGAAACTTTCATTCTAATATAATATGATTTACAACCGTATTATTGATTAGTATTATTTTGTACACACTAAATAAAGAATGTCATTAATTACAAATATGGGACAAAAGATACAAGTGTCAAATATATTGGCACAAACATTACCTTCTACAACTTTATTTATTGATAGTCCTTTGCAACTTAAGGACACAATATTATTTAAAGACCCTCAACCCAATCCTGGTGATGTTTTAACATTTACTGGAGGATATTGGCAACCAGGACCTGGTGGAGGAGGAGGAGGTGGAATAACTACATTAAACACTCTTACAAATTTATCACAATCGTTTGCAACAGGAACTGTAGGATCAGATTTCGCAATAAATTCGTCAGGATCAACTCATACATTTAACTTACCTGATGCTGGTTCCGCTAGTAGAGGTGTTGTTAATACAACCTCCCAAACTTTTTCTGGTGACAAAACATTTAATGGTAATATAATTATGGGTGTTGCAAATAAACAAATTGAATTTATAGGGGGTGTTGAAATTGGTAACACAACAACTATGACTTTAAACTCTCAATCTGTTGCCATAGGAAAGGGTTCAAAATCTCTAGGAAATAGGTCCGTAGCCATAGGAGAGAATGCTTATGCAGGTTCGCAAAGGTGTGTTGCTATTGGTAAAGATTCTAGAGCATCGTTATACTCAGTAGCTATAGGATATCAAACATCAGCGGAGAACACATATTCTACTGCTGTAGGTTATAACGCAGACACTTCTAATCAAACTAGATCAACTTGTTTTGGAGCTAATTCTAAAACAACAGGAACACATAGTTGTTCTTTTGGTGCAAATTCATATAGTACAGGAAATTTTGCGTTGGCTTGTGGTTATAGTTCACGTTCTGAAACACAAGCAATAGCAATTGGGCGCGATGCAGATGCAAGAGCTAACACAATTGCAATTGGCTCTTTCGCCTACGCAGATCAAAATAGAGCTATTGCTATAGGAAACGGTAATGCACCTGGAACATTAAACTTGGGGGACGCTCCATACGCTAAAGGTGCAAATACTATAAGTATAGGATTCAAAAGCATTTCATTCGGTGATTCCAACGTAGTAATTGGTTATAATGGAAATTGTGCGGCAACCAATAGTGTGTGTATTGGTAGAGATACTAAAAATAGAAAATCAAACAATTCAATAAATATTGGTCCAAATTCAAGAATAGAATCGCAAACTACTAATAATATTAATCAAAATATTGCAGTTGGTAGAAATGCAAGAATTATTACAGGAGGAGCCACGATAACTCCTATTGATGTCAATTACAGTATAGCTTTAGGTTCAAATGCATACGCATTAAATGTTACCAATTCTATTGTGATAGGAAGAGATGCTACAACATCTACATTAAATCCATCAGCAAATCAAACTGCAAACACTATTGTTATTGGATTTGGTGCAAACACGACTGGAGATTCTTGTAAAAACTCAATCGCAATTGGAAGAAACGCATCTGTTAATAACGTTTACGATGCCATTGCATTGGGAACTAATATAACCGCAAATGCAAATAATGGGTTTTTTGTTCGTCATAACAGTGGTGTTGGAAATCCGGCTCATTTTAACGGAAACGAATTAGTGGAGTTTGTATCCTCTGCCAGATTTAAAGAAAATATAGTCGATTTAGAGGATATTGATGATAAATTTGAATTTTTACGTCCTGTGAGATTTAATCCCAAAAAAGGTTATGGTCCAGAGAACACTAAATGTATAGGCTTGATTGCCGAAGAATTAAATGAAATTTTTCCTGAATTTGTTGTGTATGAAAACGACACCAAAACACCAAAAGGAATTTGTTATGGACCACTAACCGCATTATTAATAAAACAGTTGCAGCATATGAAAAAGAAAAACGTTGAATTAAATGATATGATGGTTGCATTGATTGAAAATGAAAAAAAACGATTACAACTAATTAACGATCTACAAAGTAAGCTTGATAGACTTAATTAATTTGTTTTCTTACATATAATAAAGAATGTCGTTAATAACAAATACAGGACAAAAAATACAAGTGTCAAATATTTTAGCACAAACATTACCATCTACAACTTTATTTATTGATAGTCCTTTACAACTTAAAGACACGATATTATTTAAAGATCCCCAACCTATGCCTGGTGACGTTTTGACATTTACTGGAGGATATTGGCAACCAGGATCAGGTGGAGGTGGAGGCGGTGGAATAACTAGCTTGAATGGCCTTGTTACCTCAAATCAATCGTTTGTAACAGGAACGGCAGGATCAGATTTTGCAATAAGTTCGTCAGGATCAACTCACACATTTGATTTACCTGATGCTGGTTCTGCTAGTAGAGGGGTTGTTAACACAACATCCCAAACATTTTCTGGTGACAAAACTTTTGAAGGTAATGTAATTATAGGGGATAAAATATCATGGAACGGTGGTATTGAAATAGGATCTAGTTCAAGTATTACCGGTTATCAAAATGCAATAGCGATTGGAAAACAAACTACTGCAACAGGTGATAGTTCTATTGCAATTGGATGGAATGTTACGGCAGCAAACCAAAACAGTATAAATATAGGTTATTTTACAGGGAGCTCAGGTGCTAATGGTCTATGCATAGGGACACAAAATTTCGGAACATCAACTAATTCAACTGCTGTTGGAGATTTTGCACAACCCCATTTTCCAAATAATTCAGCTTTAGGTAATTTTGCGGTTTCTAGAGGGACTTATTCTGTCGCTGTAGGTTGCAAAGCATACACTAGTTTTAATTCAGAGTACACGACAGCTTTGGGATATTTTGCTCAGGCTTTTTCCAGTAATCTTGCTACCAAACACTCGATAGCTGTTGGAAATGATGCACGTGCTTCTGGTGACACAATTGCCATAGGAAGAAACACCAGACCTATTCGTCCCAAAACAGTTGTTATTGGACATGGAACTGCTTTAACATCATTATACGCAAATGGTGATAGAACAATAATGATAGGGGCACAAAACACTGCCAAAAATTACACATCACTTAGTATTGGTTATAACATTTATAGTAGTATACAAAACACTACATTCATAGGACAAAACATAAATGTTCCATTTTCCTTCACACAATTCCCCATTATTATCGGTAATCAAGCGGATGAAATTAACGGGGGAAATGAGAATATTGCAATTGGATATCAAGCAGTATCAGAGGCGTCTGCTTTCGGTTCAGTCGTTATAGGGTCCTCTGCTTACAATAAATATTCTAGAGGCTCTATATCTATTGGACATAATGCCAGTGTTGGTTCGAGCACTTATATAAGTTTCTATAATACAGCTATTGGTACTAATGCTAATGTGTGGTCAGCATCAGCCGGTGCTACGGCATCCATTGCTATTGGTCGTAACACAGATGCATCTGGTAGAGTTGACTCAATAGCACTGGGAACAGGTGTTATAGCAAGTTCAAATTACGGGTTTTTTGTCCGCCACAACACTAGCATGGTGGCTGGAACACCAGCAAGATTTCAAACTGTTAACGAACTTGTTGAATTAGTTTCTTCTGCTAGATTTAAAGAAAATATAGTAGACTTAGAAGAAGTTGATGATAAGTTTGATTATTTGCGTCCTGTTCGGTATAAATTAAAAGGCAAAGATGAAAATTTGATTGGTCTTGTTGCAGAAGAACTAGAAGAATTATTTCCTGAATTTGTTACATATGAAAATGATGAAAATGATGAAAATTTAAAAATTGCAAGAGGTATTGATTATGAAGTGATGGTCTCTATACTGATAAAACAAACACAATATTTAAATCGAAAAAACAAATTAATTTCAAAAACAATTGAAACATTACAAAAGAACGAAATAGAACATGATAATTTGTTACAAAATATACAAGAAGAAATAAATAAGCGTATGGTTCAATGATTAAAGTATTAAAAACGTATTCAAGTGAACATCTCACATATTTATTGTTCAATACATTTTTGGTGTATGGTGTATTTTTTATGTTAAACAAAAAGTTTAAAATAAAAAAATTAAATACTTGTAAGCTAATATTAGTATATTCATTGTTCAATACATTTTGGTGTATTTTTTGTTTTAAATACGTTTTGTATTTTATTTTTAAAAATTTTTATTTTTGATCAATACAAGTAAATGAAAAACAAAAGTAAAATTTGCACCGATACTAATAATATTGGAGGAGCTGGTGTCTTACTTTTTGAAGAAGATAATGTGATATTATTTAGAGAGAAAAAAGAAGGAGTGTATACAGAACCAGGAGGAAGTTTTGATGAAAAAAAACATTGTACAATAGAGTCAACTGCTATAGAGGAGTTGTTTGAAGAAACATGTGCGTTATTTAAATCGACAAAAATACAAACAAAAAAGAATTTTTTTGAATTGCATTTTAAAGAAAAAAAATCGTATAGAGTATACACTTTGGATATTCCGTATATTACATCGTTAAGAAGAGATTATACATGTAATTTAAATCGTTTGAATGACATAAATGCAAACAAGATATTTTTAGAAACTAACAATGTAACTAGAGTAAATGTGGGTGTGTTAAGAAATGCAATTCTAAACATTGGAAAAAAGAAACACGATGATTTGAATAAAAAACACGAAGTGTATGTTGTGGATGAATACGGAAACCAAATAACTTTAAAACGAAGAACAGTTCGTGTATTAAGAAAATGGTTTCTTTTAAATAAAAATGTTGTCCCAAAAAAAATAAAAAAAGTGCGTGTATTCAAAAGTTGTAAGATGATTAAATACAAATTATAATATTTGTGTATAATAAGTGAAATGACTGAGAGTTTCATAACTTTCACAACTCCCACACGCTCTAACAGCATGTTTAATATGAATCCTGAATTAATACAGATTAGAAAACAAATTGCTAATGCTGTTATGCTTAATAAAGATCATATTTACATTAATTGTCCAAGTGGACCCAACTATTATTCTATAGAAAAACAATTACACTCAGAAGGCTATCACGTATCTGATATTTTCATGTGTTTCAAAAAGAAATGGAAAATTAGCTGGGAATAAGATATTATTTTATTATGTGAATAATGTGATTGTCAACTAGTTGTTTAACGAACGAACGTTGTAAATTTGCCTCAAAATCTCTAATTATTGAAGGACATCTCATGCTCGAACATATTACTACTGTGCACACCAAAGAATTTATTGTTTTACATAATTTTGTTGGGTGATCTGGCAAATATAAAACGTCTGATGCAATTATGAGTGTTGCGTTTGACAACCAATCAGTTATATTATCTCCAAAACAAAATGTTTTAATATTGATTTTGTCTGAACACGTTTTTTTTAGTGTTTCAACATATTGATCACTTGCAGTCACATGTTTTGCACCTAAATCTAATATTAAATTGGACAACATTCCTGTTCCAGAACCTAGTTCAACAACACTGCCCAAATCAAATTCATCTTTGTTTGTGTATATATACGACCATAATACTTTTTGTGAGCTCCACACGACGCTACCAGTATTATCATGAGAATTATCGTCATCATACCAAATGTCATTTAGAGGGTTCCATCCTGTATGCATGTTAATGTTGCATTATTTGTTTCATTTTCATAATTATACAAATTAACATAAATTTAATTCGTGTTATTTTTTTTCATATAGTTAAAAAATACGTTTTTAAACATGTATTTTTTTGTAAACTAAAACAAAAAATGGAAGGATGTATGTGTTCATTATGTAAAGAATACATTTCAAAAGAGAATGTTATTTATGAAAGTCACTTTTGGTTCGTCATGTTTAATCGCTTTCCGTATTTACCTGGGCATATTATGTTAGTACCTAAAAGACCCATACCCAATCTTGAAGATATTACAGTAGAAGAAAGAGTTGAAATGATTAATGAATTAATAGATGCACAAACACTTTTAATTAATGCACTTCAAAATAAATTTGGTGTTACATCATCAAATATTGGAATAAACCTTGGACCTAATTCAGGTGCAAGTATTCCAACACACCTCCATATTCACTTGGTCCCTAGAAGACCAAATGATTCAAATTTCATGCATACTTGCACTTTTAGTGGATTTGGAGAAAGACATGACCCAATTATGTATGATAAAATGTATTCAAATGCTCGTATGTGGATTATTGAAGAAGCTTCCAAACGAAAAATAAAAGAAAAATTATAATTAAATCGTATTTGTATTAGATTAAGTAAAATGAGTGATAAAGAATTTACCAATGCATTAAACAATGCTATTATTGATTCACATCCAACTTTATTGGAACAACTTAATGAATCGCAAATGATAGAGCACCTTCAAAAATTACAAAATACACCAAATACACCAAACACACCAAATACACAAGAAATCAATCCCTCTTCTGATACAAGCTCCACAGGCCAGCGAAGAAGGAGTCTGACCGGAGCCACAAGTAGTACAACACCTCCATCTTTTAATATTGACACTTTAGTAGGATTTTGCAAAGAAAAAGGGTTTATATTTCCATCATCTGAAATATATGGTGGAATCAAAGGATTTTTCGATTATGGACATTATGGTGTTCAACTGAAAAGAAATATAATAGATGCGTATTTTTCTTTTTTTGTAACAAAAAGGGAAAATATTATTTCGCAAGATGGTTCGATTATTTCGAACCCTAATGTTTGGAAAGCATCTGGACATGTAGACAAATTTAATGATCCTATATTGATAACACGTAGCAATTTGAAATACAGAGCTGACCACTTTCTTGAAGAAACAATGAATATATCAACTGAAGGCATGACAAATGAAAAAATATTTGAAATAATACAATCGAATAATCTAAAATACGGCGGTGACGACATTGTTAGTGTTGAACATATGAATTTGATGTTTGCTAGTCAAACAGGAGCTCCATCTGTTTCATCTGTTTCATCTGCTTCATCCACTTCGTTGAATCCGTATAATGTTGGAAAAACACAATCAAATGACAATACTGTATATTTAAGACCAGAAACATGTCAAAATATTTTTTGCAATGCAAAATACCTTGCGAATGTTAATAGACTTTCATTGCCATTTGGTATCACACAAATAGGAAAAGTATTTAGGAATGAAATTGCTCCTAAAAATTTCATTTTTCGTTGTCGAGAATTTGAACAAATGGAAATGGAATATTTTTTTAATCCCTCTACAGAATGTATAGAACTATCTGCTAAACATAAAACATTTGGTATTGAGTGCAAATTTGCAAATGGTATAACGCAATTTGTTGAGTTGAACACTTTACTAGGTAAAAATATTGATTTTGACCACCACGTTTAAACTAACATTTAAACTAGAATTGAATCTGTTAAACACACATCATTTGTATTGGATGGCAGAAATGTTGATATGGCTTACTGAAAATATAGGTTTAAAAAACGAAGAATTGAGAATAAGGGAACACACAAAAGATGAATTATCTCATTATTCAAGTGCAACATTTGATATTGAATTCAGATACCCATTTGGTTCAAAAACAGATGATTCTTCTAATATCACAAACCAATACGAATACAAAGAATTGTGTGGCATAGCAAATCGCGGAAATTACGACATTTCCCAACATGCTAAATTTTCAAAACAAAATTTATTATTTTTTGACACATCAACAAAAGAAAAGTTGATTCCGCATGTGATAGAACCTTCTATTGGTTTGGAAAGATTGTTTTTGGCTGTATTATGTTCATCTTATGAGTTCGATAAAGAACGTGATTATGTCGTTTTACATCTAAAAAATAAGTTGTGCCCTGTTGAATGTGCTGTTTTACCTCTTGTGAATAAATTCTGTGTGAAAGCAAGGGAAATATTCGAAAGACTTGTAGATGGAAATTGGAGAGTATCTTATGACAAAGGTGGTTCTATCGGTAGAAGATACGCAAGACAAGATGAACTGGGAACAAAATGGTGCATAACTATTGATGGTGAAACTGAATTAGATAACACAGTCACTATTAGAGATCGTGATTCAAAAGAACAAAAAAGAGTCGCAATTCAACAATTACTTGAGTGTTCATCTTTAGAATCTCTTTAAGCCCCAGCGTGTCTCTCAAGACAAGGTATAATACGAAATTCATTATTTGGATTAATAAATAAAGCACTTGTAAACATATTACTACAAGCACCTATATTAACATCGCATTTTGCTAACGTATATACATCTAAATATGCATTTACACATTCTTCCAAATATGTTATTCTATAGTTTTTTTCACTTCTTTTATCCCAATCATGATTACCTCTTAATCTAGGCATTTCATGAAATAGTACATTATCTTTTCCACACACCAATTGTAACTTTTCAATAAATTCCAAGGATTCTGTGGCAACAAATACACGATGAACATTCAATTCATTAATTAGTGGAATAATACTTTGAACAACTAAATTGTAATAGTTTTCAATTTCATTGTCATCCATTTCTATATAATGATGTTTTGGTATTCTTAGATGTATTCCTAACCATCGATGTTCTGCTTTCTTTTTTTCAAATAATTTTTCAACTTTATTTAATAATGTATTTTTTGGTTTAATGTATTTTTGAATTAATTGATTGTAATACTGTCTTAACATATTAAATTGTGGGTGTTTATATAAATCAGGAGTATTCCAATAATACGGGGTAGTTGTATCAAATAGTTTCACATGTATATCAGGAACCTGCAAATCCTTAAATTCTGGTTCTAGTAAATGATTTATTGGATTATAAGGGAAATTTTCTATCCATTTAAAATTTGTAACTTCTTTTGTATGATCATATTCTACAATAGGTTCGAAAAGATACTCCCATATATTAATTCTACCATGTAGCTCGAGTGAATTAGGCGGCAATTTTTCGTCGCATACATAACCATCTTTAATAAACGGTGTTGGGGAGTCTGAATGACAGGCATATATACAAAATTTACTTGAACGATCTGAGTCACTTAGCGCATTGTTATGGTCCATTAATGATATCCAATCAAGTAAACGTAAAAAAAAGGAAAATGTACCATGTGCATATACAATAAATAAGTTCATGCTTACTAATAATGTTTGAAAATGTTTAAATTCTATAATACGCTTGGTAAACGAGAACAAGTTGTGCGTATTTTGAATGTATGAAAAATAAATTACCATATTAAAATATGCGTTTTTTAGTACTAGGATCAGAAGGAGTAGTAGGTAAATCTTTCTGTGAATTCATAGAGAACAAAACTGAACATTCATGCACACATTGGGATATTAAAAATGGTTCCGAATTTGATCTACGTGATACAAATAATATTAGTAAACTAAAAAAAACAATGGAAGATTGTGATTTTGTAATGTTTTTAGCTTGTGACGTTGGTGGATCAAAATATTTAAACACAGTTCAAAATGTTACATTCATAAACAATAATTTATTAATAATGATTAATGTGTTCAATACATTATTAGAAACAAAAAAACCTTTTATTTTTACTTCATCTCAAATGTCCAATATGCATCACTGCTCTTATGGTACTTGCAAAAAAATTGGCGAACATTATTGTTCATCTATTGGTGGCATTGTTGTTCAATTATGGAACACATACGGATACGAGAAAGTAGATGTAAAATCACATGTCATAAATGACTTTATTAGAATGGCCCTTGACGACAAAACAATACATATGAAAACAGATGGTTCTGAAAAAAGGCAATTTCTCTTTGACACTGATTGCGCAGAAGCATTGTTTGTGTTGGCACAAAATTACAAAAAATACGAATTTCAAACAATACATTTAACGAATGGAGAGTGGACAAGTATATACGAAATTGCACAAATTATTAAAGATGAAATCAAAGATATTGAAATTATAACAAATACAAAAAAAGATGATACGCAAATACTAGTAAATGAACCAAAAAACTTTATAGATACCAACGACTGGCTTCCCAAAATTAGTATTAGAGATGGAATAAAATATTTAATTCAATTACAATCTCTTAAATGATGTAATGTATTATTAGATAATACGAATTAAAAGTGTATTTTATTTTTTGACAAAATTTTTTTTTGATTTTAAATTATGTGTTATATCTACATCATCATAATACATTTTTAACACTAAATAAAGTGTATTATGTAATACGAAATACGTTTTTGTAAATTATTATTTTTCACAACAATATTTTGGCCGCCATCTGAAATTAAAAATTATTGCAAACACATACATACGTATAGTAGCAAGCAAATTCTATTTCAGATAGCGGCCAAAATTAAAAAGTATAATACGAATTAAAAAGTGTATTTTATTTTTTCGACAAAAAAAATTTTTTTGATTTTAAAAAATGTATCACTTCTACATCATAATACATTTTTAACACTAAATAAAGTGTATTATGTAATACGAAATACGTTTTTGTAAATTATTATTTTTCACAACAATATTTTGGCCGCCATCTGAAATTAAAAATTATTGCAAACACATACGTATAGTAGCAAGCAAATTCTATTTCAGATAGCGGCCAAAATTAAAAAGTATAATACGAATTAAAAAGTGTATTTTATTTTTTTGACAAAAAAAATTTTTTGATTTTAAAAAATATATCACTTCTACATCATAATACATTTTTAACACTAAATAACGAGTAAAATGTGTTAGATAATACGAATTAAAAAGTGTATTTTATTTTTTCGACAAAAAAAATTTTTTTGATTTTAAAAAATATATCACTTCTACATCATAATACATTTTTAACACTAAATAACGAGTAAAATGTATTAGATAATACGAATTAAAAAGCGTATTTTATTTTTTTGACAAAAAAAAATTTTTTGATTTTAAAAAATGTATTACGTATACATCATAATACATTTTTAACACTAAATAACGAGTAAAATGTATTAGATAATACGAATTAAAAAGCGTATTTTATTTTTTTGACAAAAAAAAATTTTTTGATTTTAAAAAATGTATTACGTATACATCATAATACATCTACATAATACATCTATATAATACATTTTTAACACTAAAATAACGAATAAAGTGTATTAGGTAACAGTTATTTTCTTTTTAATGCATATAATTTTTTAATCAATTCCAATGGTTTGTTCCAAAAATGTGTTTCTAATTGTTGATTCTGATAATTGATTATATCCTTTTTTAAATTTGGATTTTTCTCCACCATATTAATTGTGTTAATACATTCACTTTCGTTTGTTATCACACAAATTGGATGAATAATAATTCGTGCGTATTTCATTGCATTTGCACCAATAATAATACATTGAGCTGCTGCTGCAGGTAACATTGATTGACCAATACCACCTGAATTGTTTCTCAAGTAAATAAAATACGTGCATGAAATAAGTTTTGAAATGTATGTTTTTATATGAGGTAATTTGAAATTACATAATTCTGACAAACTATTGTCAAAATCCCATTCAGTGTATTTGGTTTGTAACAATGTGTTGTTTTCAATATTTTGTTTAAGGGTTTGAAATAACGGTGTTCTTAGTATATGTGAATCAAAAAATATAGATTTTTCCTTTACACTATTTAAATTCATTTCGTTTACCAATAAATTAAATGTTGGTACATGTTCCAAATACGGAAACGAAACTGAACAAGGTAACCTTTCACTATCCACATTCGAATCCATAAAATGATTCAGAAAAACATCATAGCCTGCTATTGGTGATTTTTTAGATATTTGAAATGAACCAAAAGCATGTTCATCTTCATAATAGCACCACAACACATTTGGGAATTTTTGTATCACACTGATCGGAACTATACAATCGCTAGATATGACAACATCATATTTATTAAATTCTATTGAATCAACTTGAACATATGTGTGTACTTGTCTGATCATGTTCCCTTTGTTTGTATCGTTAATTAAAGAGGCTGCCCAAGACGCATGTATTGGAACACAATCTATTACATACACATCTGCTTTAAAATACGTTACGAAACTGATATTTTGAAATCTATTAAACCATTTGTTAATGACTGTGTTAATATCAAAAGGTGATACACTCTCAGTAGTTAAAGTGGTCGAATACGGACTTTTCAAAAAACAAAATCTTATCGGACTTTCTTTATTTTGAATATATTTTGTATCAAATTCAATCATAGGATGTCCCCAATATTGATCTCCTAAAACATTATGATTCGGAGTAGGGTTTGCGCTTACATTTAAATGTGGACGAGCATGATCCATATGGTAAATACTATACTCTGGATGAAAAGTCTTATGTATTTTACCGTATTTTTGTGTGCATCTTAGTAATGTGGCACCGTCAAGATGTGTAAATAAAGTAGTATCCGCATAACATCCTTTCACATCAAACCAATCTTTTTTGCTCATCAATAAAAAATCACCACAACCATTTGTGTAATTTCCTGGATAGTTCATAAAATACATTTCTACTTTTGGTATAGTTTGAATCCACGTTACATTTGGAAAACGTATTTGATGATAAGTGTCTTGAAACACATTTGAGTGTATTTTTGAAACAAAATCATGATAATTATTAGTCGAGATTATTTCATCTGAAAACTTTGTATAATCAATCCTTGTTGTTCTATACATGTACCCTTGTTCAAAACATTTCTTTGCAAATAAACTAAATATTTGTTCTGTAAAAATTAAATCACTAGAACACACTAAAACGAATTCTCCTTCTGCTCGATATATACCTACATTTTTTCCAATATAATCATGTAGTGGTAATTTCTTGGGGTTTGAAAATGTGTTATGATACTCTAGAGGAACCGTTATAAATGTTACTTTATTGTGTTTGCTAATAAGTTTATCATTTGAAATTACTTCATACAAAGATAAATTGTCTTTTGGAGGATTCCATTCAACAATTATAGTTTCAGTGTATAAGTTGAATTTATCAGACATAATCTGTATTGATGCTATGAAATTTCGTAATCTATATAAAAAATCTCCACCATAATTATCATTTCTAGCAGTTGCTACGAATGATATGTATACGTCACTTTTTTTCACTAATTTTTTTTCATTTAACATGAATACACTATCTTTTGTGTTAACACCCTTATTTATTTCAAATTCGCTTCTTTTCTGATATGTTTGTGTGTATTCTTTGTTTAGTGTCCACTCATTTTTAATTTTTTCCATCTTCACAACACATTTCGCATGAGGTCCACCATAATGCTTTTTGTATAAAATAGTAAACACATATTTGTGTTCTTTGCATGCATCAACTAACGCTTTGCTTTCTCCTCCCAAGAATTCTGGAGTTCCTCCCCAGTCATCAAACCTAATTAAAGTTTGTTCGTCAATTAGTTCATTTTGCAATAGAAAAGATAAGACTTCATAAGCTGACGTATATACACAGCAATCAATATCCACAATAACTGCCTTTTTCATAATTTTTGGATTGTATTCAATAGATTTATATTCTGAAGAAATGATATACGTAGATTCATTTCCTGTTTTATTTCGTATTTCCGATTCCAATTTTTTAGCAACTTCCTGTGGATGTAAATTAAACACCTGCGAAGCATTTAGAGCACCTTTTACCCAATGCACATAATTGTGTTCATCTTTGTTTTCTTCACATAACCCTGTAAAAGGTTCAATACCAACAATTGTATTGTTTTTATTTGTTAATTGTTCAAAAAATTTGGGAGCAACGTGACTAAGAGTGTATACATGATTTTTTGTTTCACCATTAAATACACCAAATTCATAAAATGTTTTTTCGTTACAATTTTTAAAATCGATACATTTAAAAATGTATTCAAATGTATCTTCCATTTTGTATAATGTGTGAAAATATTTTTAAATACGGAAAAAAAGTTGTTTTGGCCGCAAGTACCAATTAAGGATGTATGAGGGTGTGCAAGATGTTGTAGCATAACAATTCAATTGGTGCTTACGGCTAAAAGTACTTACAAAAATATTTTTTTCATTTTCGAAAAAAAAAATTTTATTAAAATACAAAGTGTATTGGACAAATGATATGGGAATATTTTGATGGAATGTATTATTTTCTCAAATTAAAACTTTTTAAATTTAAAATACGTTTTGTATTGGACAAATGATATGGGAATATTTTGATGGAATGTATTATTTTCTCAATTTAAAACTTTTTAAATTAAAAATACGTTTTGTATTGGACAAATGATATGGGAATATTTTGATGGAATGTATTATTTTCTCAATTTAAAACATTTTAAAATAAAGTGTATTGAACAATGGTTATGGGAATAACAAATGTTGTTAATTATAAGCAAAAAATATTTTTTTCATTTTCAGAAAAAAATTTTATTAAAATACGTCTTGTATTGGACAAATGATATGGGAATATTTTGATGGAATGTATTATTTTCTCAATTTAAAACTTTTTAAATTTAAAATACAAAGTGTAAAAGTTATGTGAATAACAAGTGTATTTATTTATACGCAAATGGATGTTTATTACCACTTGAAAAATAATATCTTTTTGGTAAACCGATGTGAATCTTACAGTATTGATTGCAACCAAAAGCGTAACATGAATGACATATATAATAATCTAGCCAGCGATAATTAAATGGTTTGTTGTTATAACCCAATTCCCAATACAAATATCGAACATCATCATTATCACAACACACTTCTGTTGAGTTTAAAAATTCTTTATTCAACTCTTCTATACGTTGTGTGTGTATAATGCGATATATATAGTTTATAACATCTTTTGGCAAAATATTCATTTAACTGTGAATATTTCATTTATCATTTATTGTGATACAATTTGCTGTATTTTTTTCGAAGAATAGTCAAACCATTGTTAACTGGTATAGTTGCAAATTCCCAAAAATTGTCAGACAATTCTGCTACTGCTCTATAAGGCCCACCATTTGCCCATTGACCAGTTTTGCATGCAATGTCTGTGTGATAATGTGGTTCGTAATTTGCGTACATCAAGTCATGCACACATATCAACGTTGATGGCGAAACGTGTTTATCCAAAATAGCGAGTTCTTCTTTAACATGTTCGTAAGAATGCCAATCATCCAAATAAATTAAATCAAAACAAACGTCATTAGGTATATTTGCCAGGTAATCTAAAGCATTACTGCACTCAAATTTCCACAACCCTTTTAAATGTTCTGGGCATTTAAAATCTGTTGGCTGTATGTCTACTGATGTAACTTTACCTCCTGTTTCTGCAGCACCACATAACAAAGGCATAGTCGTACCACCATTTCTAACACCAAGTTCAAGTATATTTTTGGCGTTTAAAGACAACACAAGTGAAAATAATGTTAACGAGTGTTTATCACTGTCTCCAGAACCATATTTGGTTTGAAGTAAGATATGTTTTAAATCATCAATTGTGTTTATAATATTCATTTTTCAACATTCTATTTTTATTTTTAAGTATCATTTAGTAAATGCCTTGGTGTGTAAAACAAAATTCGAATAGGAAAATTATGCAGCGGTTCGGCCGCTCCGCGTTCATCGCTGGTGCGTTAAAATGTTAAAAGCATCATTTAAATTAATGTTATGATTGGAATATGGCCTAGTCTTTTTCGTGCTTTTTCAACTAATCCTTCTACTTGAAGAGGTGCTAAACATACAACCACTTTTAATTTGTTGTCCTTAAAACGAGGCAACAAATTAATCTTTTCAATCAATTTTATGGCACTTTCAAACGATCCTCCAGTTGCAACCAAATCATCCACAATCAAAATGTTGCCTGGTTTTGTAAATAAATATGGTTGCACTTCCATTACATCACTCGAATATTCTGTCGTGTATTCATTAGTTACAACTGACATGGGAAGTTTCCCTTGCTTCCGAACTGGAATAAATGCACATGACAATCTATCAGCTAGCACTGGACCCAAATAAAAGCCACGCGCTTCTATTCCCAACACATAATCAATTTGCCTTTCATAAATCCCAGTTTCGGCAATTTCGTCCATTAACATGTTGAACAATTCATTATCAGTCATCAAGGGACCAATGTCTTTGAATATAACACCTTTTTTAAAATGCAAATCATAGCCAAGCGCAACAATCATTTCATTATGCTCTATTGTTTGATCCTTGTATTTTTTATAACATTTTTCTAAAATGCTAGCTATTTGATCATGTCGATCAACTCCTTTAATATCTAGTTTAAATGTTAGTTTAAACAACTTGATGGTCACTTGACCTAATTCGGAAAAATAGAAGATTTTACCTAGCATCCAATGTTTTGCATTCTTTGTTACATCACAATCGAACATTGCTTCTCCAGCCGTGTAATTCCAACCAAGTTGTGATATTGCATGTGATTTGCTTTTTGCCAATTCAAAATATTTGTGATCAAACTCAACATCCCCTCCATATTCATAATAAAAACGAGAATTTTTGCAATCATAAATAATGACATGAACATTGTCATATGCAACCCCGTCACTTTCATATATCCCATTTTCAAATGAAAATATTGCGTCCACATTTTCTAAATTTCCTTTTTCAATAACTTCTAAAATACGGTTTTTACAACAAATTAATGTGCCTATATTTGATACAGGTTGTTCTACAGTATCTTTTTTGGTTACAATGCATTGTAAAGTGTATGAAATAATGTTTTGATTATTAAGAAAACGCGTCAAAGTGTCTTTTTTGATTTGAGATTCGGAAGTAAGTACAAAACGTGACATGAGCGAGTTCGTATCATGAGCTTAGAACTATTATAATTAAATCAAATTTTAATTTAATTTTATTTAAACGCAAAATAAAAGGACTTAAAGCCTTGTCGAACTAAGATAGTACCCCAGGGCGGGGGAGATAGTTCTTGTGAAAAAAGCCATTACCACAAGCTTCAATTTAACGCTTTAATTAGCGTTCAAGCCGTCCGAAATATTGGCCAAGTACATATTAAATATTCCCAATGTATGATTTGGGAATTCGAAGTGTCTCAATTCATACATTAGCATAATTACAAAAACGCGTTTGAAAAGTCCAAAAAAAATTTCTATGGAATATAGTATCCAAAGTATCTTTGGAAATTTTGATAACTAAAATTGTTAGTTTCAAAATTTGTATTTTGTTAAAAATACACAAACAGCGAACACTCTTACTAATGTCAATGATTATGAATTATTTCCGAAAGGAAATACAATATTTCTGAAAAGAAATCAATAATGCTGAATAAACAGCTTAAATTGCACGACCATTTCTCAACTACAATACGGCGACTACACTAACACTATACAGACACGGATGACGGCGGACGGATGACGACTATAATTTAATATATTCAAGACGACTAACACTAATAAATTAACTAGGTAAGACAATCATTGTCAATTTCTTCGAGTGGGCTAATACTAACAAATACAAATACAAATAATCGATAACTTAAGTGGTGACGACCATAAAAAATACATTCATTATCATGTGTGTTAAGTAAGTGATATGCGGGGATAATTATCTCACTGAACTTAATGCATGCGCAACATGTTATTAATGTATTACCGGAAGCGGTCGATAACGTCTTTTTGGTTTTCAACAAACCCTGTAAAAAGACAAAAATGATCTCGGGCTGGTAGCTCGTGGGTTGGAGTTCGATTCTTCAACCGAGATTATTTCGTGTGTATCAATTGTGATAATTGATATGCACCGAAATGCAAAACGAACTGTGTGTTCGTATTAACAAAGAAACGTATTTACTAGAGTGTTAGTACAATATTCGATTACTGAATCGAATCAAGTACTATACAAAATTAAATATTCTTCTAATAAAATTCATATAAAATACTATTAATTTTCATATAATTTCATCATTTAAGACATCACAATATTACAGTAAATAACAACAAACAATTGACGAGTTGTGACTCGATCAATCAAGCAAAACTCGCGTTTGTCGTTCAAAATTTTATAATTTTTATAAAAAATTATACTTAAGGAAATTTTGACACAATATAAATAACAACAGTTATTTAGTTGTTCTCTTTCCTTCAAGAAATCTTTCTACACATTAACACAATTTACACTTCCATCTATTTCTAAGATTTTTACAAAAATTTAATCGTTTAAGAAATCTCACCACACCTAAAATTAACAACACAACAACACAACGATACCTTAGCACCCCAATAAATTTGACGTTGTGTCAGAGTGGTTAATGAGGTCGCCTGCTATAAATAGAGCTGATAGCGATTCCCTTCGGGGGCGCAGGTTCAAGTCCTGCCAACGTCTAAATTGTTTGCCGATATAGTCTAGTAGGTAGTACGCTGGATTTTCAATCCAGAAGCCTGGGTTCGATTCCCGGTATCGGTTCTTTGTTTAAAATCTGTTCGTATAATGGTATAATTACGCTCGACTTTGAATCGGGAAACGAAGGTTCGATTCCTTCACAGATTGCTTGGGCCATTCATACAATGGTAGTATACCTGACTAGCAGCCAGGAAATGGTGGTTCGATTCCATCATGGTCCACTCTTCATTTCTAATTTAAGAAATGAAGCTCTTGTAGCTCAATAGGTAGAGCACGGTGCTAATAACGCCGGGGTAGTGGGTTCGAAACCCACCAAGAGCTTTAACAATTATCTAATAATTGTTAAGTGTGCTAACAGCAAAAATACCCTTTTTGATGGAAAAAATAATGGCACGCAGTTGGTCTCAAAGTGTTTACGGTAGCATACCCGGTTTGGATCTGGGAGGAATAGGTTCGACTCCTATTGAGATCATATTGGCTACGCAAAGACTCGTCCCTCGCTTTGCTTCGCAATATAAATATTGTATTTAAGCGCAGCGTAGCGACGCAGGAGTCTACGCGAAGCATTTGTAGAAATTTTCAAGAAATTTAAGGTTTAAGAAAATCATTTTGTTACTAAAATAACAAAGCAACACAAATAAAGTTACCAGTCTTAGACACAAATCTGTAGTCTGCTGGTAACAGACTTCTTAGCTTAAAATGGAAAAGCACGAGACATTTTATCTTCGTAGACGCGAGTTCGATCCTCGCAGAAGTCATTCTGGTTTCACTAAACAATTTCAAGAATTTTTCTAAAAAATAATTAGAAATTTTCAAGAAATTTGTGCATTAAGCTTTGCAAAAACGAGGAAAAATGTAGTAAGCGACATAGGGGAGAGGTTAACCCGTCGGGCTCATAACCCGAAGATCACTAGTTCGAATCTGGTTGTCGCTTCTATTGTGCCCTTTTTGCACAGTTGGTAGTGCGTGAGACTTCTATTTTGTTTAACAAAATGAGTTATCTCAAGGTCACGGGTTCGAGTCCCGTAAAGGGTTTAAATTATGTAAATAGCGACATAGGGGAGAGGTTAACCCGTCGGGCTCATAATTAATTTTATGCCGATTGTATCGGCTTTTATACCTTTTAGGTTACCCGAAGATCACTAGTTCGAATCTGGTTGTCGCTTCTATTTTGCCCTTTTTGCACAGTTGGTAGTGCGTGAGACTTCTATTTTGTTTAACAAAATGAGTTATCTCAAGGTCACGGGTTCGAGCCCCGTAAAGGGTTTTAGCCGTGTTAGTTTACATGTAAAACACCGACTAGTATTAATCGGAAATGACCCTTCGAAAGGTCACATGGCACATATAAAGGTTGCGCAGCTGAGCGAGGCACGAGTCTCGGCGAAGCCAAAATGTCTCTTTAGCTTAATGGTAGAGCGCGTGTTTTCTAAACTCGTGATGGGGGTTCGATTCCCTCAAGAGATTTTGATGCTATAGTATAATGGCAATATACGTGACTGTCCATCTCGTGATCGGAGTTCGATTCTCCGTAGCATCGTTATGTGGCTCCGCGCAGGCTCCTTTGTCGCTGCGCTGCGCATTAAAAATGTTGCCTCCATAATATAATGGCATTATGCAAGACTTTTAATCTTGTCATCTGGGTTCGATTCCCAGTGGTGGCTTCAATGGAGTTGTAGCTCAGTGGCAGAGCACACGGCTGTTAACGTCGGCTGTTAACCGTGGTGTCAGGAGTTCGATCCTCCTCTTCTCCTTTTCTCCTCTAATTTTGGTCGATTAGTTTAATGGTAGAACAGGGTGTTAACTCCGCCCTAACGAAGGTTCGATTCCTTCATCGACCTTTTGCTTCCGTAATATAATGGCATTATGCGAGACTCTTAATCTCGTCATCTGAGTTCGATTCTCAGCGGTAGCTTTTAGTGTGTGAACAGCTAATTTCAACAAATATAATGGATGTTCTGAAAGCACACTGTTTCCGATATGGTGTAGTGGTAACATAATTGGTTTTCATCCAGTTGCCTCGGGTTCGATCCCCGATATCGGATTTTAGGCACAGTAGCGAAGTGGTCAAACGCGGCTGACTTAAGATCAGCTCCCTCTGGGTTCGCAGGTTCGATCCCTGCCTGTGCTTTCTTAGTCGCAATAGTACAATGGTAGTACAGCAGATTGTGAGTCTGTGGACAAGGGTTCGATTCCCTTTTGTGACTTCAAGCCGTGTTAGTTTACATGTAAAACACCGACTAGTATTAATCGGAAATGACTCTTCGAAAAGTCACATGGCATTTAGCTCTTGTAGTGTAGTGGTTAGCACGCGCGGTTTTGATAAATTAAAAATTCCGAGCAACACAGGTTCGAATCCTGTCGAGAGCTTTAGTGTGTGAACAGCAAATTCAAAAATACAATTGTGAATTTTTAAAGCACACTGTTTCCGCTATGGTGTAATGGTAACTACACTGCCCCCTCAAGGCAGAGCTGAGGGTTCGATTCCCTCTAGCGGATTAACTTTTTAGGAAAAAGTTTACAAAAAAACTAGATTTTGGGTTATTGGTGTAATGGCAACATCTCGAGCTCCAACCTCGCAGATACTGGTTCGATTCCAGTATAACCCTTTTGGTCCTGTAATTCAGTGGCAGAATGTTTGACTGCAAATCAAAATGTCGCTTGTTCGATTCAAGCCGGGACCTATTTTTTGCTGCGCGTGGACTCCTTCGTCACCACGTTACGCTAATATTTGTCGCGTAGCTGAGCGAGGCACGATCAGTTTGGGAGTTACTACTCCAAAACCTACGAGTTTCGGCGGAGCCCAGTTTAGCCTTGTTAGTTTAATGTAAAACGCCGAATTATATGAAGCGGAATTGATCACTCGCAATGGTCACAAGGCATTGGTTTATTTAATTAAACCGATCAAGGCTTGATAGCAAAGAGGTCAAATGCGTCTGACTAAGTATCAGATCCTATTAGGTTCGCAGGTTCGAATCCTGCTCAAGCTTTAAAACTCATCGTAGTATAATGGTAGTGCACGCGGTTGTAACCTGCGGAATAGTGGTTCGATTCCACTCGATGAGATGGTCTCCAAAATGGAGATTAAATGGATGCAAACAGCTAATTTTATATTTCAATTTTGATGAATAACAAACATAGCATCCTGTAGCTTTCATAGCTCAGTCGGTAGCAGCACAAGACTTTTAATCTTGGGGTCGTGGGTTCGAGCCCCACTGGAAGCTTTATAAATTAGCTCTTGTAGTGTAGTGGTTAGCACGCGCGGTTTTGATAAATTAAAAATTCCGAGCAACACAGGTTCGAATCCTGTCGAGAGCTGAAATACTCATCGTCGTATAATGGAAATACACGAGGCTGTAACCCTTGGAATAGTGGTTCAATTCCACTCGATGAGATAATCTCTAAAAAGAGATTAAAATGGATGCTAACAGCAAAAAAAATGTTGTGATGACTTTAACCAAACTGGCATCCTGTAGCTTTCATAGCTCAGTCGGTAGCAGCACAAGACTTTTATTGGCTCCGCAAAGACTCCTTTGTCGCTTTGCTGCGCAGCAGAGCGAGGCACGAGCCTCTGCGAAGCCAGAGTAATCTTGGGGTCGTGGGTTCGAGCCCCACTGGAAGCTTTGAAGCATTATAGTACAATGGAAGTACAATGGGCCCATGACCCGTAGATAAAGGTTCGATTCCTTTTAATGCTTTTTTGGTCGATTAGTTTAGTGGCAGAACAGGGTGTTAACTCCACCCAAATGAAGGTTCGATTCCTTCATTGACCTCTCCTATATGGTGTGGTAGCAAAGCGGTCAAATGCGGGGGACTTAAGATCTTCTCCTTCGGGTTCGCAGGTTCAAACCCTGCCCACACTTTCACTTTGATGCTATAGTATAATGGCAATATACGTGACTGTCCATCTCGTGATCGGAGTTCGATTCTCCGTAGCATCGTTTTTGTGTGGTAGCAAAGTGGTCAAATGCGTGTGATTATTTAAATTCATATTGATAAATATGATACGGCATTTATTTTGGTTCACATTCCCTCGGGTGCGTAGGTTCGAATCCTTCCCACACAATTAAGTCTTGTTAGTTTACTGTAGAACACCGGCACCTTTTCCGACGGAAGCGATTACTCATAATAATCACAAGACAATTTGGCTTGGTAGCGAAGTGGTCAAACGCGGTCGACTCAAGATTGACTCCCTCCGGGTTCGCAGGTTCGATCCCTGCCCAAGCTTCTATAAAATCCTTTTTGGATTTAACTGTTAAATCTTGATAGCAAAGAGGTCAAATGCGACGGATTTAAAATCCGTTCCTGTTTAGGTTCGCAGGTTCGAATCCTGCTCAAGATAGTCCGTCTAAATGGGAAATCATCCTTGTTAGTTTAATGTAAAACGCCGACTAATATTAATCGGAAATGATCACTCGCAATGGTCACAGGGATCTTCTACTAGTTATCTAATAACTGTAGACAATATGTTCATACAGCGAATGTAAAATATGACAATTTTGAGCCATAAACAATGAACATAGCAGCGTTAGTCGTATAATGGTATTACGTGTGCTTGCCAAGCATAAGGCGGGGGTTCGATTCCCTCCTAGCGCACGCCTTTGTGGTTCAATGGGAGAATAATAGACTGAAGATCTACAGATGGTGGTTCGATTCCACCCAAAGGCATTTCATCGTTAAGTGATGAAAACAATCACCAATAGTTTAGTGGCAGAATGTTTGATTTCCATTCAGATGGCGGGGATTCGATTTCCCCTTGGTGAATTTAGCTCCTATAATTCAATGGACTAGAATATTGTTTTTATACAGCAAAGATCGCGGTTCGATTCCGCGTAGGAGCTTCATAAGGGACCATGATTTAATGGTAGAATAGCAGATTACGAATCTGTTTATCCGAGTTCGATTCTCGGTGGTCCTTTGTGTGTCAACAGCAAAATTATTTTTAATTTTAAAGCACACTGTTTCCGCTATGGTGTAATGGTAACTACACGACCCTTTCACGGTCGAGCTGGGGGTTCGATTCCCTCTAGCGGATTTAACTTTTTAAAAAAAAGTTTCCCCAAAACTGGTTAGATTCCAGTTTTTAGCCTAGGTAGTTCAATGGTAGAACGCACGACTGAAGTTTCAAGAGATCGTGTAACAGTGGTTCGATTCCGCTCCTGGGCATTTGAATTGTGGCCTGTGCTTCAAGCCCGTGCAAATCAATTCAAAATTGGGCTAATAGTATAATGGGAGTATCCGTCTTTAGGGTAGACGGGATCTTGGTTCGATTCCAAGTTAGCTCATGTATTTTTTATAACAAAAAATACAAAAACAGCTCAGATCGTCTAGTTGGTTATGACGCCAGGCTTTGAACCTGGAGGCCGGGGTTCGAATCCCTGTTTGAGCTTTGGGCCATTCTTACAATGGTAGTATATCTGATTTGCAGTCAGAAAATGGTGGTTCGATTCCATCATGGTCCACTCTTCTGTTCATATTTTGAACACAAATGCATAGTGAATTAACAGCAATCTCAAGTTACTGATTACAACAAAAATAGTTCACTGATCAGCTCCTATAAGTCAATGGTAGACTACCGTTTTGATACAGCGGAAATCTTGGTTCGATTCCAAGTTGGAGCTCTTTTACGTCTGTGTAATTCAGCGGAAGAATGCTTGCCTACGGAGCAAGAGGTCGCAGGTTCGATCCCTGCCACAGATTTCATAAATCTTGATAGCAAAGAGGTCAAATGCGGCGGATTCAAAATCCGTTCCTTTTAGGTTCGCAGGTTCGAATCCTGCTCAAGATATTTTAGCCGTGTTAGTTTACATGTAAAACACCGACTAGTATTAATCGGATATGACCCTTCGAAAGGTCACATGGCTCTTATAAATTGTGTATTCACAGCGAATATATTCAATATAGAATGACAAATACCCTTCTCGGGAATTTGATATTAGTTTTGAAAACAAACACACAGACGATACTGTGATGGAAAGGTAGACATGCAGAGTTGCTAACTCTGTGCCATTTGGCGTGCAGGTTCGATTCCTGCTAGTATCTTAAAATTATATTAATATTTACTTAATTTTCTTGAAAAAAAGGACTTAAAGGATTAACGCAATTATAACAATAACAACAATAGCCTCTTTACATCAGTTAGGTAGAGCACAAGACTTTAATCATGTGATCGCGGTTTCGATCTCAGATATTGGAATTGTCGCAATAGTACAGTGGTAGTACAGCAGATTGTGAGTCTGTGGACAAGGGTTCGATTCCCTTTTGTGACTTTTTAAACTCATCATGGTATAATGGTATTACAACTTGTAGTAGCCAAGTTAATGTTGGTTCGATTCCAGCTGATGAGATGCGCATTTATCTCAGTGGCAGAGTGCATGACTCTTAATCTTGCGACCAAGGTTCGATTCCTTGAATGCGCTTTGGTCCTGTAATTCAGTGGTAGAATGTTTGACTGCAAATCAAAATGTCGCTTGTTCGATTCAAGCCGGGACCTTATTGTCGTAGTAGTTCAATGGTAAAACGTCGGGTTGTGATCCTGGAATTATGGGTTCGATTCCCATCTATGACTTATTTAAGGTGTCATCGCATAGTGGTCTATTGCGAAAGTTTACTAAACTTCTGTCCTTCGGACGCGTAGGTTCGAATCCTACTGACATCTTGGTTGATTAGTTCAATGGTAGAACATGGTGTTCACTCCACCATAACGAAGGTTCGATTCCTTCATTAACCTTCCGATATTTATTATTGGTAAATGGATACATACAGCAATTATTCGTAATCTAGAGTATGTCTCAAATTGATAATTAATTGGTAAACAATGGAATTTAGGAAGAAATGGGTTCCAAAAACAAAGTTGTTTATTTTAGTTTCTTAAAGGAAACCATAAAACAATTATGTTCAAAAATTGGAGTAAGGGATCAGAACAGTGGCCATAGATGTTGGCATCTGCTAAGAAGTGTGTAAAAACTTATCTGATGGATATGGAAAATTTTTGACCTTTTGAGATCGGCCCCTAAATGTATCTTGAATATTTATGCAGTCTCTGTGGTATAGTGGCATTATTCTTGCTTTGGGTGCAGGCGAACCAGGTTCGATTCCTGGCAGAGATTTCTGGTCGATTAGTTTAGTGGCAGAACAGGGTGTTAACTCCACCCTAAGGAAGGTTCGATTCCTTCATTGACCTTAAACGGCCTATTAGTATAATGGTAGTACATGCGGTTCGGATCCGCAAAATTCCGGTTCGATTCCGGCATGGGCTCTAATAGTAGTCGTCGTAAATCAAACATAACATTGTAAAATGTTGTCTCAGCAAATTCCTAACGGTAAAAAATTGCTTCATAATCAATTATATGCTGGTTCAAGCCCAGCCGACGACAACCACAGTCAGTAGTGAAATGGTTATCACGACGGCTTATCACCGTTATTACACAGTTCGATTCTGGTCTGGCTGAACTCCTCGTTAAATATAAACCCAACATTGTAAAATGTTGTCTCCGCAAATTCCTAACGGTAAAAAGTTGACTTCCAATCAATAATAGGTGATTCAAATTCACCCGAGGAGACCACGCTTGGTAGTGAAATGGTGATCACGCCAGCCTGCAGCGCTGGAGTAACACGGTTCAATTCCGGTCCAAGTGATTTGCATAATTATTTCACATTTGGTAGTAGAATTCTGGTTTTATACGCCTCTTTAATTCAGATGGTTAGAATGTCGGTTTCATAAGCCGAAAACGCTAGTTCGAGTCTAGCAGGAGGCATGGAAAGTATAAAAATTGATAACAACACGGTAATTAGTTAAAACTTATGCAAGTTAATGTGGGAAAAAACGGTGATTTTGCCTTGATATCACAAGAAGATTCAAATTTAGTGTTAAATTACATTTGGTGTAAAAATAAGTCAGGGTATGCAAATTCTAAAGAAAAAGGAAAAAATATAACAATGCACAGATTAATAATGGGATTTCCAGAAGGAAAATTTGTTGACCATATAAATGGTGATAAATTGGACAATAGAAGGGAAAATCTAAGAATTTTAAATCCATCTGAAAATTCTCAAAATCAATTAAGACACAAGAATTCAAAAAATACTTATGTAGGAGTTTCAATTTGTAAAAGGAATTCCAAATATAGATCTAGAATTCAAGTAGGAAAAAAAACTATAGTGTTAGGAACATTTTCTGATGAAATAGAGGCTGCAGAAGCATATGATATTTATGTTTGTCAAAATAATTTGTACCATAAATTAAATTTTCCTGAAAAAAAACATCAATACTTAGAAAAAGAAATTAGTTTAAAGAGTAAAAACACTGCGACATATTCGGGAGTTTATAAAAAAGGTTCAAAATATATAGCCAAACTAAGATTTGGTGGTAAGCAAATCACAGTAGCAACGTCAGCTTCTGAAATTGAAGCTGCTGAATTAAGAGATGAATTTATAGTTGTCAACAAATTAACGAATAAGCTAAATTTCCCTGGCAAATATACGAATTTTATTCCAAGCAAAAAGGAAAAAACATTTACACAAGTTGTAGATAATACAACAAGCAGAATTTTGGTTACTAGTCGTCCCGATTCCATACTATTGATATCTTCAATTGACGAAGAAAAAGTTAAACATGGCAAATGTTATATATCATCAGACGGATATGCATGTATTTATATTGATAAGAAACATATTAGATTAAGCAGGTTCATTTTAGATATAAGTGATCCTAATGTTTTTATAGATCATATAGATGGTAACAGATTGAATAATTGTAGATCAAATTTAAGGATTTCGAATTGCAAAGAAAACGCAAAAAACAAGTTGAAAAAAGCAAATTGTTCTTCAAAATTTATAGGTGTTTCTTTTGATAAAAGAAGCAACAAGTGGTTAAGCTCCATTCAACGTGATGGTAAAAAATATAATTTAGGTCTCTTTTCATCAGAAGACGAAGCTGCAAAAACACGCGACGGATGGATTAAAACAAATTATCCAGATGACCACTACAAATTAAATTTTTAGCCGCGTTCGATTCTGGCAGATGGCATTCTCGTTTAACAAGTGAAAAAAATATATCAGAATAATCTAAAAATATTTTTAGAAAAATCTGAAAATTTTTTCTTTTAAGCAAATCAAAATTTGTTGTAAATAACAACAATTAGCTCTGTTAGTCTCAGTTGGTAGAGCACCGTGCTTATACTTAATTAGTAACGCGGGGGTCGCGAGTTCAATCCTCGCACAGAGCTTTTTTCTTGCTTTAATGCCTTCATAATTCAATGGTAGAATGCCGGACTTTTAATCCGGTAACCCAGGTTCGATCCCTGGTGATGGCTTATCCGATATGGTGTAGTGGTAACATAATTGGTTTTCATCCAGTTGCCTCGGGTTCGATCCCCGATATCGGATTGTTTTTGGTACGCATGGACTCCTTCGTCGCCACGCTGCGCAGCACAGCGAGGCACTCCGGTTATTTAGTCACAGACTAAATAACCTAACGAGTCTGTGCGAAGCCAATAGGCGTGGTAGCAAAGCGGTCAAATGCGGGGGACTTAAGATCCTTTCCTTCGGGTTCGCAGGTTCGAATCCTGCCTACGCTTTTTTGATGCTATAGTATAATGGCAATATGCGGGACTGTCCATCTCGCGATCGGAGTTCGATTCTCCGTAGCATCGTTATGTGGCTCCCGTCGGTTTGAGTGTCGTTAAGACCACTCAAAACCTAAAATAGACTCCTTGCGTCGCTGCGCTGCGCAACATTTTAGCTTTGGTAGCACAGTTGGAAGTGCGACAGACTGTTAATCTGTAGGTCATGGGTTCGATCCCCATCCGAAGCTTTATATGGCTACCGTAGACTCCTGAGTCGATGCGCTGCGCAATTTATATTAAATGCGTAGCACAGCGAGGAACGAGTCTGTGTGGAGCTATAAAAAGGTACATACAGCAAATATAAACTCTCAATACAAATGTTTATGTCGACGTCAGGGTTCAATTCCCGGGAGGTGTAGCGAGCCGGTCTGGTGACCGTAAAATCGCAATGTACCTAGTTGGCGTGCTAGCTCAGCGGCAGAGCAATCGGCTCCAGTCCGATCGGTCACCAGTTCAAATCCGGTGCACGTCTTAGCTCATTTAGCTCAGTTGGCAGAGCGCTTCACTTGTATTGGCTCAGCGAAGACTCCTTCGTCACTTCGCTGCGCTAGATATGAAGAGGTCAGCAGTTCGATTCTGCTAATGTGCTTTATTTGTCGCAATAGTACAGTGGTAGTACAGCAGATTGTGAGTCTGTGGAGAAGGGTTCGATTCCCTTTTGTGACTCCTCGTCTTAGCTAAGAGGTATAGCATTTGACTGTAGAAGTTTTGCATGACAGCATACTTATGTCGTCATCAAAGGGTCGGTGGTTCAATTCCACCAGACGAGAAATTATGGTTCATCTTTCGGTGAACAGTTTAGCCTCCTTAACTCAGTTTGGTAGAGTATGAGACTCTTATAAGTTCAATAATTGAAATGTAGTCATCTCAGGGTCACGGGTTCGAGCCCCGTAGGAGGCTTAAATGTTGTGAGAAAGAATGTTTTTTTCCTTTGTAACCGTTTTTGGTTCAATCATCTTCAAAGCTTAATCGTTTCGATATTAATCAAAACCGAAATTAAGTATACTTAAACACAATTTTTCATTTAAAAAAAAATGAGAACAAAATGGAGTTATTCGTCTGCTCAGAAATATATACATGAGCAAAATCACTCATTGACGAGTCCTGTTTTCGATATAAAAACCTCTTCTACGATTTACATTAAATGTAATATTTGTCATTATGAACTAGATATGGTGTTTAAATATTATTTGGAAAGGGGATTACCTTGTTTCTGTTCTTCTAAAATACGATGGACATATAATATGGTAAAGTTTGCAATATCAAAACAAGGAGACACACTATTAAGTAATTCGTTTAATGGCTATAACAGCAAACTACTGATAAAGTGCAAAAAATGTGGAGAAGATTATGAGCAAACTCTGAATATGTATAGAAAAGGTTACCAGCATAAAAAATGCTCTGACCGCTTGTTTGAATCGTCTTCAGGTTTAAAACTGGCAACAAGACCTGTAACATATTTAACAAAAATTTGTATAAATTGTGAAAAAGAATTTGTAATCTGTAAATCTTTAAAAAGAAGAATTACTTGTAGTGATGAATGTAAGGAAAAATATATCAAGAGCGACATTCATATTGCAAAACTAAGAGAAGCAGGATTGAAATCCGTTAAATCTTCTTGTAGTAGAAGTAAAAACGAAATATATTTTGCAGAACTTTGCAAATCGAAGTTTGAAAATGTGTTAACAAACGAAAAAATGTTTGAAGGATGGGATGCAGATGTAATACTCCCTTTGTTCAAAATTGCTATCAATTGGAACGGAATATTTCATTATAAGCCAATAAGAAAAGGAATGAATATAGAGAAAGTTAAAAACAGAGATTCGCAAAAAAATGAAGCTATAATTAGATCAGGTTACACACCATATAATATTAAGGATATGGGAAGTTATAACAAAAAATTTGTAGAATCAGAATTTAAAAAATTTTTGGATTATATTTATTTCACATAAATATTTCCTTTAGCCTTTGTGGTTCAATGGGAGAATAACAGACTGAAGATCTGCAGATGGTGGTTCGATTCCACCCAAAGGCATCCCTCATAGTACAGTTGGTCGAGTATGCATCGCTGTCACCGATGTGACCTGGGTTCGATTCCCAGTGAGGGAGTTTCATTTGGCTTTGCGTGGACTCTGTTGTCGCCACGCTACGCTAATAAAAGCGCGGTAAGTCGAGTTCATGGCGAACTCACTACCATGTCAATGGTATCAACGGCGAATCCCCTCCTTCGGGATCGTTGGTTCAAATCCAACCCGCGCTATATTGGGTTACTAGTCGAAGTGGTATGATATGGGATTCCAACTCTCTTGATATTGGTTCGATTCTAATGTAACTCTTTAGGATGCTTGCAACGAATTCTTAATCAAATTTGGGTTTTGACAAACAAAAGGCATCTTGTTAGCTTCCTTAGCTCAGTGGTAGAGCACTTAAAAGCAATCCTGCAAAGGATTCATACAGCTACCTTTTTTACGCCTGTTAAGCGAGGGGTCGGTGGTTCAAGTCCATCAGGAAGCAAGTTTTGGTGTTATAGCTCAGCGGTAGAGCAATCGGCTGCAGTCCGATCGGTCATTGGTTCAAATCCAGTTGACACCTTATTTTTGACATATTCGCATAGTGGCTATTGCGGTAGATTAGAAATCTGCTATCCTCCGGGATGCACAGGTTCGAGTCCTGTATATGTCTAATAAAGCCTGAGTAGCTCCAATAGGTAGAGCAGCAGACTGTTAATCTGTTGGTTACCGGTTCGAATCCGGTCTCAGGCTTATAAACAAACATACAGCTATCAGTTAGTGTCCACAAAACTTTTACTGTCAAAGGTAAATTATAAGGGTAAACACGAATATCCGATGTTTGTTGTAAATCTGTTAGTATAATGGCTTATTACGTTCGACTCTGAATCGAAAAACGAAGGTTCGATTCCTTCACAGATTATAGCCTTTGTGGTTCAATGGGAGAATAATAGACTGAAGATCTACAGATGGTGGTTCGATTCCACCCAAAGGCATTTGCTCAAGTAATTTAATGGCAGAATACAACTCTTACTCAGTTGGTACGAGGGTTCGATTCCCTTCTTGAGCTTTTAAACGGTGTTGTGGCGAAATGGTAAACGCGTCGGTTTAGAAAACCGTGGCCTTAACAGGCTTGGAGGTTCGATTCCTCTCAACATCTTTGGATAGAATGTTTACAGCAAAATCAAATTTATTTGAAAAAACCTTTTTGGTTTAGTAGTTCAAAGGCAGAACATTTAGGTATTTATTACCTAAGATGTAGGTTCGATTCCTACCGGTTAAAATATTTTAACCAGAAAAATATAACATTCAGAATTCCAATTTGATGCTATGATGAAATGGTATACATGGTCGCCTTGAAAGCGGCTGCCCTTGTGGCGTGCAGGTTCGACTCCTGCTAGCATCTTTAGTAGCGCCGATAGTTCAGTGGCAGAATATCTGATTTCCATTCAGATGGCAGGGTTTCGATTACCCTTCGGCGTATTAAGGTAAATTGGCAGAGTGGTTATCGCGCGTTCTTCGAAAGTTCGTGTCCTTGTGACGCATAGGTTCGAATCCTATATTTACCTTTTTTTGATAAATTCGCATAGTGGCTATTGCGGTAGATTAGAAATCTACTATCCTCCGGGATGCGCAGGTTCGAGTCCTGCATTTATCTATTTGTTGTCAGTAACGACAACACGCAGCGAAAAAAAATAACCCTTTTAGTAGTTTAATGGCAAAACGCTCTCATACAAGTTGAGAGAATCTGCGGTTCGAATCCGCGCAAAAAGACTACTAATATGCTCCTATAAGTCAATGGTAGACTACCGTTTTGATACAGCGGAAATCTTGGTTCGATTCCAAGTTGGAGCTCGCCTCTTTAGTACAATGGTTAGTATGCTTCCCTAGTAAGGAAGTGATGGCAGTTCGATTCTGCCAAGAGGCTTTGTCCCATTATTTTAATGGTAGAATGACGGTTTAGGTCACAAACATTCCGTCAAATATCAGAAATAATAATTAACATAGCCTTTTTAGTACAATGGTTAGTATTCTTTCCTAGTAAGAAAGAGATGACAGTTCGATTCTGTCAGAAGGCTTTTTATTTAAATATAATTGTTCTGTAAACATTAATTTAAATAATTTCAAAAATTTATTGAATATGTTTATTTTATTTGAACTAAAACATCTAAAAATGATATGTAGTATCATTCAATTCAATTGAAAAGGATATCGTTCCTTGGGACTTTTTTTAATTTTATTTAATTAACATGTGATGCTCTATTATTTTAGTGGTAGAATGGCGGTTTTGTAAACCTTTGGCGTCTGTTCGATTCAGACATAGAGCTTCGCTCGCGTAGTTCAGTGGCAGAATACAAATCTCGTAAATTTGGGACATGCGTTCGATTCGCATCGTGAGCTTAATATGATTTTAAATATTTCAAAAATATTTAAACATCGGGGCGTTAGTTCAGATGGTAGAATATTTCATTTGCAATGAAAAGGTCGGGGGATCGATGCTCCCACGCTCCATATCGGGGATGTAGTGTAATGGTAACACATTTCTATGGCATAGAAAAGAGTAAAGGTTCGATTCCTTTCTTCTCCATTTAGGGCATGTAGTATAATGGTATTACGGAATATTCGCACTATTCTGATCCCCGTTCGATTCGGGGCTTGTCCACGGGGATTTCGTCTAATGGAAAGACACTTTCTGTGCTTGAAAGAAAAAGAGGATCGAAACCTTTAATCTCCTATTGTTTAGCTTTTTAAGTTATTCAAAAAATGAAAATTTTATCATTTAATTTAAATGAAATGGAACTTGGATTCTGTTAAATCTTATATTCAAAACAATGGGGATATTTTAGTCAGTTCTTCATACTGTAACACACACACTCCTCTGGTTATCCAGTGTGGTAAATGTTTAGACGTGTATGATAAAGAATTTAATGAATACAAACGCGGTAGAAGATCATGTGTATGTTCAGGTAAAATTAGTTGGAATATACATAAAGTAAAAAAATTTATCGAAGATAATGGAGAAATTTTGTTAAGTGATAAATATATAAATAACAAAGATCAATTACTGATCCTTTGTAAATCTTGTAATGAAAAATATGAACAATCTTTCGATTTATACAAAAGAGGATTCTTTCACAAAAAATGTTCCACTAAACTTTATCTTAATGGTAAACGAATTCCTACAAGAAAAATCACATATGAAACTAGAAATTGTTTACAGTGCAAAATGGATTTTTCATCACCAAAAAAAAATCGTAATCAAACGTGTTCCCCAGAATGTAGAGATAAATATAAAAAAGGTGAGGGGAATGCTATTTGTTCTCATAACAAAATGAGATATTTTTGTATTGAATGTAATGGAGATGGAATATGCTGGACTTGTGAGGAAAGACAAATTAAAAAAGATGTATATTGCACCAGATGTCATCCTAATTACATTCCTAACACTATAGGATCGTCAAAATTATCCTGCAATTTTATTGATCTTCTGGAATTAGAATTGGGTGTAAAAATACAACATATTCATTATAACACAATATCAAAAACCATAGATGGAGATGAGCATCGTCCGATACAATGGAGAAAGAAGGCAGTTGATGGTTTCTATGAGAAAAATTCCACAAAAATAGCAATTGAATTTTTGGGTGATATTTATCATGGTCATAAAAAATATTGGGAAAATGACAGCTTAGCAAAAAATTATTTGGGGAAACTATACACTGAATTATATATGGAAACAGAAAAAAAAATGTTAAGGTTAAAAAATATAGGGTACGAAGTTTTATATATTTGGGAATCTGATTTTAAAAAATATATGAGAGAAAAAACATCCACCTTAATGTCATATTGTCATAATTTTATAGATAAGTTAAAATGTGATAACAATTGAATTTGAAAATTAATTTGAAAGAGGTAAATCGATCGAAACGATTAATCTCCTATATTTTGTTCTCGTGATGTAGAGGTAACATGACAGACTTCGAATCTGTAATCCGGGGTTCGATTCCCCGCGGGAATTTAACTTCAACAACAAAAGATGTTGTGTTTGTTACGTAGCACAGCGACGAAGGAGTCTGTGCGAAGTTATTAGTGACATGGTGTAATGGAAGCACGCCATTGTGGTTCGTTCATTCTAAGAAGAAAATGTAACAGATTTTCTTCTGATAATTGAAAGTGAACAACATTGGAGGACCGGTTCGATTCTGGGTTGTCATGAAATGAATGTGTTTAGTTTATGATGAAAACGAAAGAAGTGGCGCGATAGTTTATAAAACTTCTGTAGTTTTCGCATGACATGAAATTGCACGAATTGTGTTGTTTCATGTGAGTTCAGAGGTTAACTCTGGTAAACCAATTTGTTGCATAACAGATTGATCATATTTATTTCCTCCAAATAATTGGAGACTGTAGCGTGTTTTTCTAAATTATCGAGTTATAATCCCTGTCTAACACACTGCAAAAGGCAAAGTAGTAAAGCGGTCAAATACGACAGCCTTAGGAGCTGTTCCCTCTGGGTTCGCAGGTTCGAATCCTGCCTTTGTCATTTTTTATTGTAAAATAGCTGCTGTTGAAATGTTGGCGACAAAAAAAACTATCCCGAAATGGGTAGTCCCTGCTAATTTCTAACTGTTATCACTCAAACTATCACTTTGATCAACGTCGGTTCGATTCCGGCCAGCAGCTTACCTATAAATTGTTAACTTTTATAAATCACAATAGTAAAGTGGTCAAATACGCTCGGTTCAGACCCGGGTCCTTTTAGGTTCGGAGGTTCGAATCCTCCTTGTGATATTCTAACTCTGCAGAGACTCGTGCCTCGCTCTGCTGCGTCTAAGCCTCTTTAGTTTAATGGTAGAACATGGGTTTCCTAAACTCCTGATAAGGGTTCGATTCCCTTAAGAGGTTTTTATAAGCTACAGTGTCGCTTTGCTTCGCAAACATAGCTTTAATAGCTCCAATGGCAGAGCGTACTGACCTCCGATCAGTAAGGTCCCGAGATCGATACTCGGTTAAAGCTTTTTAATGTGTTGGAGAGCGACTATTTGGGTTTTGCAAAGGGATGCCTTTGCAAAACTACTAAAGAGTATCTGCAACCAACATTAGGAGTCTGTGCGAAGCTCTTATAACAAATGTTGAAAAATGTTTGTCCTGCAAAAATAACCTATAAAATCCTCACTGAAGTTGAGAAGGCGCGTGGTTCGATTCCCGCCGATGAGATGATTACTCATCGTGGTGTAGTGGCAGCATATTATTCTTATTGGTTTAATTAAGGTTCGATTCCTTAAAGAATAAAATTAGCGTAGTTTAGCGTAGCTGAGCGAGGCACGAGTCTCAGCGGAGTCAAAAAATGTTGAAAAATATTTGTACTGCGAAAGAAAATTTACAACAAATCTTACTACGAATAAGGAGGTGCTCGTTCGAGTCGGGCCGGGGGTTAATATTGATCGCCCCCGTAGTGTAATGGCAGCACGCGTTAACAAACATTTGGTGTTGAAGTTTTAGGCATTTGCTTAAAATGTAGAGGGTTCAATTTCCCTTTGTTAACTTTAATTTTATTTATCGTATTCACATCCAATCACATCATGAAAGCCCCCCGATTCATATCCCATGCAAACACATCCACCTTCAATGTCGCCCTCATCAAGTAATTCAACTTTGAGTCCGAGATGTGCATACCTGATTTTTTTTAATAAACAAAAGCATTTTTTGATTTACTTACGGATTCACAAAAAAGAATGATGTTTCGACTTCATAACTTTTCTTTTTTCGTCGTTGTTGTTCTTGACGATACATTATAATTCGGTTGCGCGTTCTTTGTGCAGGCAAATTTCGCTTTGCAACTTCCAAATAAGACATTTTAAATGTAAAACACTATTTGACATTTATAATTTCCTTAAATAAAATTTAAAAAATATAAAAAGTTTATCTAATGAAAATAAATATAAATTGGAACAAATCCTGTTTAACATCCACAACTTTAAGTGTGCACCATGAAAAACTACAAGCAATTTACGGTTACTTATCCTGAATTTTACAATCCACGTGTTGCTATTTTCGAGGATCGTCTAGAAGTTTTCCAAGCTGCATCAGAAGGGAAGGTGTCTTTGCTTCTCGAAGCAGTTAATATGCGGGCAGATTTTTATGCGACGGCCCAATGCGGTTCCGATCGTTTGGTGGACGTGTGCTCTGCTTTTGGCGATCTTGAAGCTGTCAAACTTCTTGTGAAATGTGGAGCGAAGCCTATGTATAGGCGTGTTTATTGTGACCCAACTTCACTGGAACTGGCTGCTGCGCATGGACAAACACATGTTGTTAAATTCTTGTTGGAAAATGTTGTCAATGTTAATGGTAATCCTATAGATGATGCTGAAAAGTTTGCAAAAGAAGGCTTGAACAACCAAATCCGTAAATCGGGGCATGATCAGTATGATTATTCTCAATATTTTCCTACTCTGGATGACTTTGAAGGCTGCCGTAAAGTTTTCCATTCTTGGAATCAGTCTTATGAAATGATCGCACAGGAGCGATCCTTGAAGAAGCTGAAGGAAAAGTACGATGCAACAGAACAATCAAAAAAGGGAAATGCTAAACAATTTGGTGAGAACCGTTGTGATGATGAAAAACAAGACACTGCGAAGCAATCTGATGAGAAGCGTCGTGATGATGATTCCGCAATCAATCAAAATGGATGGAACCTGCCTTTTCCTTTCCGGTTTTTTTAGGTGATGTCATAGATAATACAAAAAAAATTTGAAGTAGGTTAGGTTATGACAACACAAGGAATAAGGGTTAATAGTGGAACCAAGTTATTTATGAAAGTTGTTGATTCCTTGAGGTTATTTTGTCTTTTTTAGACAAAATAACATTTGACCTATGATTATATTTTGAGACACTTTGTAATATTGGCAGTACAAAATGTTTGACTAAAATCTTGAAAGGACAATGTGTTTATTATTCTTTCAATTACGATTGTATAGTATTTGACTAAATGGTTTTTAACTAACTCTACTCTGTCAATAAGATATATTTTCATATTTTTTCACTTTTTTCTCCTTTAACAATTTCATCATCATAATTGTATGATCTTCTTCCAAATTTTTCCATAAATGTTGGATTAGCATTGCGCGCTTTATTCAACATGTGATTGACTCTTGTTTTACTCAATGTAGCAAGATGTTGCAATATTATTTCATTGCATTTATCTGTTAACTCTTCTCTTTCTTTCTCGTTGAAGTAATCCGGAGTTCCCAACATTGCTCCTAAAAACCATTCATACGGTCCTCCTTCACTCCAATTTGTTTCTAACATGACTTTTATCATATTTGTTTCGTTTGATGTGTGATTGGTTTCTGTTGTCGAATTCATGTTATTAACTTTTGAATTGTAATTATCATTTTTTAATATTATTCACAATCGCAAAAGAATACTAGTCAATTAATATATATAATTTAATTTTATTATACTTTCTAATTCAATTCTTCTAAAAAAGTTTATATTGGTACACATTAATAAATGAAGTGTAAATATTGTAATACAAGTTGTAAATCAATTAAAAGACGCAAACAAAAAGGTGGTGGATGGGACCCTAAAAAAGATGCAGGAATAATTGTTGGACACGGAAATATTGAAGCCGATAAATTTATTATTATTCCAGATGGAATTCAACTAAGACCATTTTCGAGACTAGGGGAACAGTTTAATCTTAAACATCTCATAAAAGCAAAAGGAACCTGGAACGAATTCAAAGATGAGTTTAAAGATAAAAATGGACGCTCAAATATATTTAACTACGAGGACCATGATTTTAATGTTGGGCAAGTATACAAAGCTGGAGATATTATTCCTGAAATGAATATTAGCATGCAATTGTTGTGGCCCGAAGAAGAAGGTGGAGAATCAAAACACGATATCGATCGTGGACAAATCGTTTATTTTCCTGCAGCAGGAGTAATTACAGAAAGGTCTATCCCAGAGATTAATGTTAAAATTGCAAAGTTAAATAACAGAAAACAAAATATAGAAAATATCAAAAACGAAATATGGGGTTTGTCTGATCCATCCATCAAGCTAGAATGGAACAGAACATATTCGTTAAGCACAATCCTGAAAAAAATTGTAGATTCTGGTAAACAAGAACCTTATTGGATTTTGGCTTGCAGAAGTGGTGATCTTGTGTCAGAAGAAATACAATGTGGAAAAGGTATAATAAGAAAAAGTTTGACGTCATCAATAGATGAATACGCAAACATTTTTAAAGGGTTTGGTGACAATATAAAAATTCTTGAACATTTTGTAGTAAAGTTTGCATCCCCTTCTATGGAAATCATCAAGAAAGAATTCATAGATAAATTCAAAGATTACATTTTTGAGCAAAAATATAATATTGACACTGATTTATTGTGCACTGTTCAAAATATTATAATTAAAGGCATTATTGAAAGAGAAACTGTAAATTTCACAAGAAATACATCTAAAACAACCTTTTTCAAGGATTTCTGGATAAAATATGAGCCGATACGCAAAGATTATCAGAATGAGCTTGAAGCGCAAACTCGTGTTGATCAAGGAATTGAATTAACTCTCAAAAAGCCAAAACATGGCTCATTCAATTATGCCAATATGTTTAAGTAACAAAACGCATTAACGATTTGAACGCACATTTTTGTATTCTTTTGTTTACACACATACAAACACAAATACAAACGTAAACAAAATGAATGTCATTAACAGATCAGGAGCGTATTCAGAAAAAACAGATAGAGTTCAAGTTTACAATGACACCATGGAACTGTGTAAAACAAGATTTAAAGTTCCTATTTTACCATCAACTAGAATAAATCATATTGATATTAAATTTATTCCAAGATTTGATAAAACAAAAGTATTTGTATTTAACTGTGATACAATAGACGCAGCTATTATTATGCAAGAGAAAAAATATAAACCACTTTTATTAAATATGTCTGATTATGCTATTCCAGGTGGATGTGTAACGTCTGGTTCTGGTGCACAAGAAGAAAATCTTTTTAGAAGAAGCAATTACTTTCAGCATTTAACAATTGACTTTTACCCTATGAATGATATCTATCCTTTAAAACCTGGTCAATCTCCGGGACATCCAGCAGTTTACTCTCCTAAAGTCTTAGTTATCAAAGAAAATGAGGAAAAAATGTATCGACTGATGGACAAACCTACCTACATTGATATGATTGCATGTCCTGCTATAAGATATCCTGATATTAGCTCAAACGATTTGACTCGTTACTCAAATCAAAAAGAAGTAGATTTAATGATTGAAAAAATCAGAATGATGCTAAAAGTTGGATACATATACGGCCACGATGTAATGGTTTTGTCTGCAGCAGGATGCGGAGCATGGGGAAGTCCCCCTGAACACACAGCAGAAATGTTCAAACAAGTTTTAAAAGAATTTCCAGGTGCATTTAAATATGTTATATTTGCTATTCTAGATTCAGAATTTAATAAAAATTACTCTGTGTTTGACAAAACTCTTAATAACACTGTGTTTGAAAGTTCTGATTTAACAAACGATTAAACTTTACCCAAATAATTTTTGCCACCAAAGAAATTATCCAATTAAAAAAATCTTTTACATTATTAAGATGAGTAAAAGTGAGAAAAAACGTGTTGTGCACAGAAAAACATTGTGCCGTCCAAAAACTAAACAAAACAATAAAAAAAACACACAAAAAGGTGGGAAAAAACCTGCTAAACCAAAATTTTTATACACACTAAACAAACGTCCTATTTCAAAAGCTGTGCACAACGAAATAGCAAAATTAGGATACATTCCTTATTCTTGGGACGATGTTGAAATTCATCTAAATGATGATAGAATCATTGCAACAGGGATGCTTTTAGGTGTAAAACGTTATTTATACAAAAAGGAGTTCAGACAGAAGCAAAACGATAAAAAATGTGATAGAATGGTTGAATTTGGAAAGGAGCTTGGCCGCATCAAAAAAAATATTCTGAAGGAACTTGATATAGAAAAACCAAGCAGAACTAAAGTTATTGCAACTGGATTATGGTTGTTGTTGAAATCATCTATACGTGTAGGTAATAAGAAGTACTTAAAAGAAAATGGAACGTACGGGCTTACTACACTAAATAAAAAACATGTAAAGATTTCAGATAAACACATTGAACTGGATTTTGTTGGTAAAAAAAGTGTTCAAAATTATGTCAAAGTCAAAATACCAAACACAAAAATGGCCAAATGGTTCAAGTATTTGCTTAAAAACGCCGACCCTTATTTTATAGCTTTTGAAGGTAAAAGAATATCATCTCTTGAAATAAACGATTATATTAAGGATTTTTATGGTGAAGAATTTACAGCAAAAGATTTTAGAACTTGGGGGGCTAATATCATTTTCCTTGAAGAAATCAGTAAAATTGATCTGAAAAAAGATAATCTTACTCCAAAAGAAATCAACAAAACAATAAAAAATATTATTGAACATACTGCTGAGATGCTAAATAATACGCCCAGTGTATTAAAATCAAACTATTTATGTCAACATATACTCGAAAAGTTGAAAACAAATCCTGAAAAAATTATTAAACAAATACGTAACACAAAAGATATTGATCAATTGTTGATTGAACTACTATAACAGCAAAATATTTTTGATTAATCGAAAAACCCTGATAATACAAAATCAGCCCACACTAAATTATGATCACTGTAAGATATGGCTTTTCCTTTGGAAAAACTCTTATATAACATTGGTTTCAATTCCATTTTTCCATCTACTAAATAAAGAATCCTGTCACAATAGCTTGGTTCTCTATTTTTACTTTTATCCTCTTCATCATTTACATAACAATTTTCATCTTTGAATGTGTCTGTGTTACTTCTGCACGAAGGACATCCTTTTTCTTTTTCACAATATTTTAATTTACACGTAGGAGGAAATTTATGATCTTGCTCTTGAAATTGTATGCTTTTGTATTTGATAGAATTATATTTGTTTAAAGCATAGTCCAATTGTTCATCAACCTGCTGAGAATCATTTTCGTCATAAATCGACATTTTTTGTCTAAAGTTCATATCTCCTGCCCACAATACAATTAGATTATCTCTATTTCTATCTAATTTTGATAAAACGTTGTTGATCGATATTTCCATGGCTTTTATACGATCGTTAAAACCAAAACTTTTTGATTTTCTATTCATAGGTAAATGCGAATTCAAAAAAATAATTTTATTTTTATTATGACTCAAAGAAATACCAACTGTTCCTTTAGAACATATGCCTACATTCTTTCCTAAAATTGATGCCTCTTGACCTTTTAAACACACCTTTTCTTTTTCAATTTTAAGTGTAGTGTGGGATGTTTTTGTGAACAACAATAATTTCACAGTAAATGGTTCAGTTGGTGATCCAACATTTTCGTGAGTATGCATTGACCACACTCTAGGATTGCCTCTAGGTATATCTTCATTTAACAAATCCAATATCATGTAACCTATTTTTCCATTCTGATCGTTAGACGAATAGTCTTCTTGGAGAGCAACTGCTAACACATCAAAACATCCTCTATTAAATGGTTTTTCTTCACATTTTTCCTGTGAAGTTATCTCGAACATTTGTCGAAGATTTTCCATCCAACCGGAAGCCGTGTTTTTATTATCTCCCATGTTCCATGTAATCATACGTATCCTAATTGGTACTTTTTTTGTTGGAGGTTTATTTGATTGTTTTCTGTGGGTTCCTAACATTTATTGTGTACATATATTTTTATTTATGTCTTCCGCTTTCTTATGTATTTGTTGTGTTTATTGTATTTTAAATCATCTTATTTTAATTTAAAACGCATCTATTTTTCTTAAAAAAAACGAATAATAAAATCATTTAAACAATGAATTAACAAACATAATAAACCAACCAAATAATCATGGAACGTCTTGCTAACATCACTAAACTCTCTGAATCTCTCGAAGGTCACGGAAACAGACTTTTTGTCGAAAACAAAAATACCGCTGCAACTGAATTGCGCAAGGTTCTTCAAGAAGTGCGCAAAGAAGCCGGTCTTGCCCGCAAAGAAGCTTTGGCCCACCAAAAGGAATTGAAGGCTGCCAACAAGGAAAAGAAAGCCGCAAAGGCTCCCGCTGAAGCTGCCCCAGAAGGAGCTGAAGCCCCTAAAGCCAAGAAGGCCAAGGGCGGAAAGAAGGAAAAGAAGACCAAGGCTTCTGACGAGTAAACGTGGTAAAAGAAAATTTTACCTACTAAAAAAATAAAATTATGTTACTTTGATTATTAAATTTGTTATCTATTCAATTAATTTTCTTTAATTATTTTCATTCTAAGCTATTAAACTGTCATTTAATTGTTTAAAATGAATAAGAATCCCCTTGACAAGGTTGATTCTCTAAAAAACATGCTTGTTTGGACACAAGTAATAACTTTGTTTTTATACGGGTTAATATTCAATGTGATAAACCCTAGACTGTTTTTGTAAACTAAAGTTAACCAGGTGCTACTAATTACTGTGGCAATATGTATGTAATATTAGTTTTTCAGTTTCAAGTCTAATTATTCATTAGGTATTCCAGGAATTATCATTTCGTTGCAATACTCTACTGACGCATGTGTTACGAAATCTACTATTAATATCGAATTAGATGATTGGCTACTTATTGCTGCCATTTGCCATTTGATTGTAATTATATCATTCCTTCCAGTTGTATGCTGTGTATGGAAACATAGATGTATTCGTGTTATTCCATTGGTGTTTATTTGTATTCTATGTCTTTGGGGAGGAATCGGTATATATTTGATGATTGAAAGTGATCTAAACAACTGTAGCCACGATTCATTATGGATAATGACTCTTATAGAAATAATCTTTGTATTTGGATTTATAGCAATATATATTGCGATTCAAATTAACTCGTGTTGTGCAGATTCTTCCACTACTTCAAATTCTAAATCTTGTTGTGGGTGTTGTAGTTTCGACAACATTTTTAAAAGTTCAACTCAAACCGACGAAGAAGACGATGAAGAAACTGTAAGATGGTTATTAAATAACAATCTTGACACATTCAAAATAAACAGTCAATAATCTATTATAGTAATATTATTTTATAATGAGTATTGAGATTATGTTTCTTAACACATTTGAAGATTTATCACACCATGATGAACACTCCTCTTAATTCGCAAATTGGATCTATGTCTATGTCCGGATCTGGGTAATTATTCGCGTGTTACATGTTGTATATTGTGTTAATAAATTCATAGGGGACTTGTCATTGGTTTCTCCACATTGTTAACAACATTTTTTTGCAAATATTTACAACTGGATATGATGCAATATGGAATTGTATATGGAATAATGGTTGCTTTTTTACAATATTTATCAACCTTTTCATTTGAAAATATCCATGTCTTTTATTATTTTAAACAATATTTTGGATGGCTGGTTAATTATTCGTGGTTGATAACTGATTATTTCGAATATTGGTCATTAATAGTTATCATAGTTGTTTCTAAAATATTGTACAACTACATTAAGCAAGCATATATCAATTACATGTCCACACGCAAAGCTCAATACACATTTGAGTTTTGTTCCAGGTAATTAACAACGTGTGTTTTATAATTGCAAAATCTAATTATAATAATAGTCATAAAGTTGATTTGATTTTACAATATTTACAATCATGTCCAGATGTATTAGGTTACAAATATGATGCATCTGCAGGAAGTGACAAATTGGAGTTTTTGTATCGCAAAAATTATTCTGAAGTCACCAGGGGATTGGATCATAATAATTCTGTTACATATTTAAATCAGCATAGAGAAATGTTTTTGCCTCTTGCTGGAAAAATTATTAGATATGAGGACAGTTCTATAGGTGTTAAGGGAAGCATACTAATTACAAATAATATTCAAGATTATACTGTTGTCATTGGGTCTTCAGATAAACCAAAAGAAGAAACAAAATCCATTTTTCTCTTGTCGATTAAATTTAATATTGAGGACAACATCAACAAACTTAATATTCAGTCATTTTATGACAAAATGATTGAAAGAGATGCTAGGTAAAGTCTTTGATTTTCCTTTGGGTTAAGTTTTTAATTGTTTTTAAAACTAGCACACGAGCAGTAAATATGACCATCTTATATCATAAGAAATTGGTCAAAGACAAAAACGAAACAGACGGGGAATATTTATCTCATAAACTTGATGTGTATTATAAAAATGTATCAAAAAGCTTTGAAGAATTGGAAAAACTTTATATTGAGCCGTTTTTTCATCCTGAAAAGGATAGATTATGGGGTCTTATTAAAATGATACATTTGCATCCGGACAAAATTACTTCATTAGGACAAGTACCTAGGTAAACATTTTAAAAGTCAATTTCTTGTCTTAGCTAACGTTAATTAGAGCCAATTTTTTGTTATATGGGCCTCCAGGAACAGGAAAATCAAGTTTTCCTTATAGGGTTGCTGTTGTATTGAAATATCATTTCTACAGTGTAGACATAAGAAATTATGAAACTAAAGGAGATTTAGATGCCGCATTCAATGGAAATCCTTTCGCGAGACTGATTCATGAAAAAGAAATGAATGGAGTTGTACATATGCTCGATGAGTTTGATATTGGTGTACGTTAATATATTATCATTTTGCTGTCTCTCACTTCTAATTTCTTAACTAGGTACGCTATCTTTATAAAATCGATCAAGCATGTAAAAGAGAAACTGAACATGTTGAAAAACAAATTGAACACACATACACGAGACTACAAAATAGTAAAGTAGACTACAACTCATACATTGATGATCAGTTTAAAAAAACTCTAGTAGAGAACAAAAAAGATGAGAAAAACGATGATGAGAAAAAAGATGAGAAAAAAGATGAGAAAAAAGACGACAAAAAAGAAGAGAAAAAAGATGAAAAAAAAGAAGAGAAAAAAGATGAGAAAAAAGATGAGAAAAAAGATGAGAAAAAAGACGACAAAAAAGATGAGAAAACAAAAAAGGATACACCTAATCAAAATACCAACATTACTAAATTTGTCGAAATTGATACGGAATGTGAAGATGAATATAATACATATGGATCAGACTGCGAATATGGCGAATATGGGGGTAGTGTAGGTGGAATAGGTGGAAGAGGTTATCGTCGACACCACTATAATAGATCAAATCAGGTTTCAGTTGAAGGATTGAACTTTATGTTGAATTTTGCAACTGAAAAAGCTAAAAAAATGGCAAAGGAAAAAACAGACATATGCTTGAAAGATTTATTAAGCATATTTCAAGGACCTGTAATAATTCTTTTTTGAAGACAGTATTTTTGTACTTACAAAAGTTAACTAGGTTCCTAAAATAGGTTCATTGATTTTTGCAACAACCAATGATTTTGATGAGATCAAACAAATGTGTCCAGCTTTGTTTCGACATTCGCGTAAGTTATTTTATCTGTTGTTTTTCATATTTTCTCATTACAAATTTAAATAGGCATGACCCCTGTTCATTTTGGATATTGTGACAGGAAAACAATCTATGATATGTTCAATTATTATTTTAAAACAAAACCCCCTTTTTACATTCCGGAACAAACAGAAAATTCATCTGCTGAAATTATACAATATGCACTGGAGTGTTTGTGTTTAGCCAATCACACACAAGACGAAAAATTTGACAAATTTTGTGCTTTGGTGAAAAAACATCTTAAACAACCTGGTCAAACTGTTCAATCTGTTAATTCTCAATAAATTCATTTTCTTTGTCTTGTTTTATTTCTACATTCTCAATCTCTTCTATTTTTTCATTGCATTCATTGTTTTCATCTTCTGTTTGCTTTAGTTCAAGTTCACTATCTTTCACTACTTCAGCTTCAACTTCAATTTGTTTTGCTTTTTCCGATTCAACTTCTTTTTCCTCTTCAACTTCAATTTCTTCCGGTTCAACTTCAACTTCCACCTCTTCTACTTTTATCTCTTTAACTTCTACTTCCACCTCTTCTACTTTAATCTCTTCAACTTCAACTTCCACCTCTTCTACTTTTATCTCTTCAACTTCTTCCACCTCTTCTACTTTAATCTCTTCCGCTTCTACTTCCACCTCTTCTATTTTAATCTCTTCCACTTCAACTTCTTTTTCCACTTCAGATTCAATTTTCTCTGGTTCAACTTCTTTCTGTTCTTCAATTTCTTTTCCCACTTCAACATCTTTAGGTTCTTCAATTTCTTTTCCCACTTCAACATCTTTATGTTCTTCAATTTCTTTTCCCACTTCAGCTTCTTTCTGTTCTTCTTTCGAATCTTCTTTCGAATCTTCTTTCGGTTGCTCAACTTCTTTTCTCAATTCACCTTCTCTGGTTTCTTCTATTTCAACATCAGCCCATTCTAATTCAATTACCTTTACTACTTGTTTCGGTTCTTCAACTTCACCTTCTTTCATTTTTTTCGGTTCTTCTAATTCGATGACTCCATTTGAAACCGATAATTGTATTTTTTCATCTCTCTTTTTATTTTTTCTTAAACTGCGAGTTATTAATTTACCGTGTTTTTTTTGTATTTTGATTTCCTCAACTTCGGATGATTCATTTGCTGATGTGTTTATATTATCATTAGTGTAAGATACACATTTTATGTGTTCTTCACTATAATTAATCATCAACTCCTTTTGGTCATCATGCGACGTCCATCCACCAATAGGTATATAATTTTCTAGGATATACTCTTCAAATAATTTGTATTGTGGCACGAAGAATGCATATTGAATGTATTTTTTATCAGTAATCGCATTGGGGAATACTGGACAATACACTGTGTCACAATATTTATTACATCTTAATATCCATTCAGACAATGTACTTCTTGATAATGCAATATGTTTTGCACTTAATAATGTAGCTGCATCATTTTCCAAAGTAGTTGATTGACAAAAACAAGGAATATTTTTGTTTTTACAGTAATCTATTATTTTGTATTTACAAGGGTTTATATCTTCCATTCCACTTTCAGTTAAAATTAAAATTTGAGAGAACACATGTTTGTCAAGTATTTTTTTATAAAATGCAAATGGAGGTTGAGTGTATTTTGGATGTGCAAAATCTGGATATTTTTTAAATATATCTCCTTCTCTCATATGAATAACCAACGTGTTTTCCCATAATTGAATATCGCAATTTACTGTAGGTATATTTTGTTTTGTTAATTCCAACCGTGGTAAAATATATTTCTGACATATATTTACTTCTGTAATAGGATCTAATCTCCATCTTGTACATATCTTTTCTAATCTAAAAAAATCATGCTTTATAATTTGCTCATTAAATTTGGGTTGATTAGCGTTTTTTGGGCTTGCAAAATTAAGCTTATGCAAATTTCGAGAGTTGATTATATTGTGCGATGGAATATTTTGAATTGTTGATTTGCTCCTTAAAGCAACAAAGATAGCATGACAAAGCTGAACTATATTATTTCCAAGTCTTCCTTTCCAGATGTACAAATCAATTTTATAGCCATTATTATACCAGTTGTAGTTAGACACATGATTATCAGTTGATTTGCTTTTAGATGTAGCACATCTTGAAAATTTTTTTTTCATACCTTTTTTAATTTTCTCATTGTTGTATGTGTTTGTTGTTGTGTTATTACAGTAGATTGATTTGCTACTATCAGGTGTTATGGGAGTGAGTTTTTCTTCATGTAAAATCATGTTATATTTATTTGACACTTGGTCTTCTCCTATTTTTGACTCGCTTTCACTAACAATTTTAGTAGGTATATCAGTTGTTGTATTAGTTGTTGTATTAGGTGTTGTATTGGATGTTGTATTAGGTATATTAGGGGCTTCAAGTGTGTTTTCTGTAATTAATAAAGTGTGTGTGTTAAGTAGTGGGCAGTTTACATCGATATAAACAGGAAGAGAAAAGTTTACATCATTACCCTCCTCATTATCTTTGTTATCTTTTGTTTTTATTTGTTTCACAATATCAGCGATTATATTTTTTACATTTTGTTTCGATTTAAATTTATTGTTTGATTGTGTTTTTTGGGGTGTTGTCTGTTGAATTTGCAGTGGTTGTTGTGCTTGTGCTTGTGCTTGTGCTTGTGTGAACACATGTTTAGGCTGTGTTGGTGGTTGTATTAATTGTGTTGGTTGTATTGGTTGTATTGGTTGTATTGGTTGTTGTATTGGTTCTATTTGTATTGGTTGTATTGGCGGTTGTATTGGTTGTTGTATTGGTTGTTGTGTTAGCTGTTGTATTGGTTGTGTTGGTGGTTGATGAGACATTGAGCTGTCTTTAACATGTTTTGTAGGGAAAAACTTTTGAATAATCTCTTTTGGTTTGCTTTCTTTGTTTTTCTCTTCTCTCTCTTTTCGTTCTTCTTGTTTTTCTTGTTTTTCAATAGTGTTATCAACGTTATTAGATATATCATTTCTCTCCAAATAATTTAATTGTTCTTCTAAATGTTTTTGTGATTCCAAATAATAAAGTTTTCTGTTTTTTCGTTCATATCTTTTTTGTAAGGTTGCATGACCTCTCAATTCAACATGTTTGGGTCTAACATTATCTTTTATTTCCTCATTGTCTAGTAAAGTGTGTTTCCTTTCGTAACCCTTGTTTAAACTTACATGTCCTCTTAATTCTACAAGTTTGGGTCTCACAATTTCTTCGTTAGTTTCAAGTGTTTGTATTTTTTGTGTAGCGTGTTTTCGTTCATATCCTTTTTTTAGACTAATATATCCTCTCAATTCCACATTTTTGGGTTTATTTTGTGTCTCTACATCAATTTCTTCTATTGGTGTATGTGTAGTTTGTTTCCTTTCGTATCCTTTTTGTAAACTAACGTGTCCTATTAATTCTACAATTTTGGGTTTAACATTGTTAATTTCATTATCGTTTTTCTTTTTCCTTATACTCATATTTTATTAAGCTATAATTTTATTTTTTGTTCTATAAGTCGCATTTTTTTCGTTTATCAATATCACATAATCATTTATACAAAAATAAATTATCTTGGATATAGATAAATTAGAAGATATATGGGTTTATTTGAAATAATATTTGGATCAGATAATCAATTAAAAAATATCATTGGTGAGGTACAGGCAGAAGGAATTATATTAGAACAAGATTTACAAAATGTTATCAACAATATTGTGTATGATAAAAATATTGGTGGTCGTAATTTAGAAATACCACAATCAGATGACTACAACGCAGAAGTCATTGAAAATAAAAAAGCAGAAGATGACGAATATGTCGACTCTGCAGCTGAACTTAAAGGTTTAGCAACAAATGTTGTTGTACAACAGTATCTTCAAACAAAAGATGATATATATAAATTTATGACTTTGGTTCTCAACACATTTGATAAAGCATTAAAACTGTATTCAAAGAAAAAAGGTATTGATGAGACAGATATTGTGTTTATATGCAAAGGAGGAAATGTATTGAAAATTGTCGCAAATGAATTTTTGATTTCCTTACCGGGTTCCGCAAAAAAAACAATATGGTCATATTATCAAGAATTTTTCACTAGATCAGATGCAGATTTTGGTATATACATTAATCCTAAAATAAATAATTTTCAAGAGATTCAAAGCGAATTAACATTTTTAGCATTTATTTTACAATACATGATAAGAGAACAATTCTTAAAATATCCCACATATTATTTTACTTATGCTAGGTTTAATGAAGAAACTCAAAAACAAATATTAACACAATTATTGGAGGATTTAAATAAAGCAAAAGCACTGAGTGACCCTAAAGCCTATAAAGAAGGTCCCAATCCAGATTATTTTGGTGGACATTTTATAAACGTTTTTCATAATGGAATTATGGTCGGAGAAGACCTGGATAATACTGCCAATCCTCCTGATAAATTTATTCAATTTTCAAACCCCAAAACGCCCGAAGAAATTCAAAATGCTAAGAACGAGGAAAATCAAACGGCTACTTGTAGCACAACAGACGCTGTTAAACCCATTTGCCCACCAAATTTAAAAAATAAAGTGACAGAAACATTTGATTGGCCCGATTCTACTGATCATTATATCACTTTAAATCACAACACCGCTCTTGATTTTTGTCAAGAAATTAATGGTGACAGACGTAAATTTAATCTCACTAGAACAAAAATAAATTTTAATGCAATGTTTGTTGATAAAGATGGAAATCAAAGGGAGGACCATTTTGGTGGTGAATTAATCGATGTCAGTGTTGCTCACAAACTAAATTCTTGTATAGATCAATTGTGGAAAGCAGGGTTTAAAAAATACGAGTTGAAATATAACACAAAAGGCGATATACTCAAGTTTTATGCATATTCAGTAGGACTTTTAATAGAAGATTTAGAAGAAATTATCTATGTTCAACGTGCCCTACCATGGCTCGATAAAAAATACGAAAAACGTTTGAATAGATCTTTCTATCTTTACTTTTTAGATATGTTTGAGAAATTACCAACAAACAATGAAAGACAAGAACTTATACAAAATCTACAAAAAATACTTGTGTCAATAAAAAATAATGACAAGAATGCATTGAAAGATTTAAAAGCATTTTATCAAAAATGTGAAAAAATTGACATACATTTGAAAACTTTCTTAAAAAATTTAATTCGAATAATGGAAGGTAATCATAATATTAGTGAACCTGACAAATTTAATCGATTTATTGAATTGGCATCAATCAACGCAGATGTCCTGTTGCAAGGTTTCCAAAATGCACAATCAGAATGCAAAATAAACCGTAAATTTGACGAAAAGCAAATTTACTCATCTGGTGATGTTAACTCGTTATCTGCAGTTTCTGGAGGAAATAAATACACAGGTGGTTATAGAAAAAAAACAAGACGCTCCAAATCTCGCTCTCGCTCTAGATCTCGTTCTCGCTCTCGTTCTCGCTCTAGATCCCGTTCTCGATCTAGTTCTCCTCCAAAGAATAAGAGAAAAAAATCACCTAAAAGAAAATCAAAAAAAACCATAACTAGAAAACCTTCAAGAAAAAATCACAAAAAGTAATTTATTTTTTTTTATTCATTCTTTTATTACAGTCAGAACACAACCATCTATACGTTGCTCTTTTTGAATGATACCTTTGCCATTTTGTGTTAATATCTTCTCCTTTACCAAAACGATATGATATTTTATTTTTATCCCATCGTATTTTTATTTTATCTACATCGTTCATATTAGACAAGAAATCGTCTCTCATGGTTGCAAAAGTCAGTGGATAATGATCTACTTCCAATTGATTTGTTTTTTCACATAAAGCACATTTAGGATTATAACAGTTTGTGTCACGAAAGTTTTTAATTTGTTTTCGAATCGAGAATCTCATGGCTTGTGTTAACCGATTTTTGTCAGAAGAACTTTGTCCTATCTTTCCTTTGGCACATGCAACCCATGAGACAATTCTCCATTCGTTTTGTTCTTTTTTTTTCAAAGTTTTTAATGTGTTAATTTTCGGCTTCTCTTCTTGTGTGTTAAAACTATTTGTCATTTTTATATGAACTTGTAAAGCCTTATTTTTTGCAGATCTCGTAATCTTAAACGCTTCACAATTTTTGTTTTTCCATTCGTTAAAATTGGGATGTTTTTGTAGTATTTTATTCATCATATCAAAATCCTTATGTTTGCTAGTTATTGTTTGATGAACACGTTCTTCTAACCACATTTTTACAGTATCATAATCGATTATTGGTTCGTTATTTTCTTTATGTTGTTCGTGCTCTAACTGCTGTTCTTTTATTTTATCTTTTTCTTTTTCTGACATGTTTAATTGTAAAGTGTTTTTGTGTTTAAATAAGAGTTGATTATATTCCATAAAAAATATCAAAAACAATACATATTTATGATTCTATATCTAGAATGTACAAGTAGAGTGTAATGAATTATTGGGACTCAATAACCAATTATTTTTTAAAAAAAGAAAAATACAAATACGTTGTTGTCGGTGCAGGAACAGGAGGATGTATTACCGCATACGTGTTGGCATCAAAAATGCAAGAATATAATATACCAGGAAAAGTTCTATTATTAGATAGTGGTGATGCTTATTATCCATCAAAAACCACGTTTTTCTCAAAGTTAAAAAAAATTATTAAAGCATACCATTCTCCATCTAAATCTACATTATATCCACATCCAAAAATGTGGCATTGGTTTACAAACTGGAGCAAATTGTCTCATGCTCACGAAACAATTGGTATCGGATATCTTCCTGTACCTGCGTCAAGCCATATTGGTGTAGGTGGAGGCGGAGCTCATGACACAAGGTAATTTTTAACACTAAATGTAAAATTTCATCTAACTCAGCTATTAGAATTACATTTATGCCACCCAACACACAAGCCAAAGAATACATGAGATTAATGGATTGGACAGACAATCAATACATATGTTACATGCAAACCGCATTGGATATGATGCCTTTACAGTCTGCTGGCTGTGGTGAAACACTATATGACACTATTCTTTCTACATTAGATAAGCGTAATGTGTTACGTACATTTGATGAATTCAATGCTAAAATAACACCAAATTCTGCGTCATATGTTTCTATAGCAATGTTTCCTGACGAAACAAGATGGTCTAGTGCATATTTATTGGATGATTCAATCAAGCCCTCAAATTTAGACGTTAAAACTAATTGGCATACTGATAAAATTTTATTCTCAGAATCAAACTCTAAAATCAAAGCGATTGGAGTGAAATCAGATGATGGAAAGGTGATTCATGCAGATGAAATATTACTTACTGCAGGATCATTAGGAACACCAGCTATTTTACAAAGATCTGGAATAGGACCTCGTTCGGTTTTAGAGAAACTTGGAATCAAACCCATTGTTTGTCATGATGAAATTGGACATGGAGTTGATCACACTGAAATTGCAGTCACATACAATTCCCTAGGTAAGCTTTCGATCTTACCAATTTTGTTTAACTAACATTTAAACTAGATAAATGGACCGACGAAAATGGAAATCATTCAAGGTAATTAAATATTTTTTATTGAATAATTGAGTAGTAAAATTAACAAATAATAGGGGGGGTCCTATGGCTTGGCCTATCGTTATGTTTATCGGAGATGATATAATGGCTCATTTTGGAATATCACCTCCTCCTTATGGAGGTAATGAAATAACTGCTACGCCAAATTGTGTGAAACCTAATCATAAAGATGGGTTCCGTGCTCACATACAAACCACCGATCCACATACTCCAATCCATGTTATTCACGAAAACCCTCACGATGATATCAAAACTTTAGCAAAAGGAGTGAAAGAAACAATCAAAATACTAGGTAAAAAGTTTTGATTTTGACCGATATTTGTTTTAACTGAAATTAAAACTAGATGTTTTAAAAGAAGAGAATGTAATTGGAAATAGAGTTCAACCTTCATCAGAAGATTTACTATCGGATACTAGTCTTGAAAAATGGATAAGGTCGCATGTTGGAACAGCCTATCACTGGATGTCAACTTGTAAAGCCGGGAAAAATAATGATACAGCAGTAGATGAAAAGTTCATGCTAAGAGGGATAGAAAACTTACGAATCGGATCTGGAGCAGTTCTTCCTGAAATTCCATATGGAAATCCCCATTTGACAATTAGTGCATTTAGTGTAGCACTTGCTTATTCAACTCTAAACATCAAAGGAACCGCGAATATTGATATGCTAGGTAAGCTTTCAATCTTACCAAATTGTTTAAAATAACATTTTTTAATTCACATTGACAAGCACTAACCAAAACACAAACATAGATTATTATCTCAATAAACGTTGTCCTAACGATGTTTTGACAATACGTCGTTACCCAGATATTACACCAGACGTATCCAAGGTTGCTGAAATTCATAAAATTTCATTCAAAGATTGATCATCAATTTCTTCATTATTGTTACTGCAACTACACGGTGATAATATTTCATTTTGATTTAGTGGACTATATAATTTAAAAGTTATTACGTGTATAATACCAGCACTAACAAAACTGATTGATGCGACAACCCAAATCGTAGCAAACACTTCGCGCATAATCTTTAATTCATTTAATACACCTCCAAGTAAAAAAAGAGAGCTTCCATTTATATACAATATTGATGCCAAAACATTTAATCTCTTGTTTTTGCCATACAATTTATAAACAATTATACTCGATCCTGTAATATAGCAAAGAGACCCACATCTAAATACCCATAATCCAGTGTATTCCGTAATTGTTGATAAAAATAAAAAACTGCCTATTGTAAAAAACGTGCCTCCTCCTAAAAAAAAATACATTCTCAACAACTAGTTTTAATTTCAGTTAAATAAATAACGGTCAAGTAGTTAAACT
>JAFECS010000050.1 GCA_018241965.1 Pseudomonadota bacterium
ACGGATGAAACTGAAGCGCTGGTGCGGACGGCGGGGATCGAACCCGCACGGGAGAACCCGAGGGATTTTAAGTCCCTTGCGTCTACCGATTTCGCCACCCGGGCATATATTCTTTCTACTTTGTTTTAGCAGCACTCATGTCTTTCACACTCCGGCTTGTCCACCGAAGCTTCTGAGCGAAGGCGGATTGCTCGAGACTCGGCGCCTCGTCTAAAAACAAACTAGTTCGAATCATATTCATTGTATTTTGCTTTATGCCTAAAAACAAAATAGCTCGAACTATTAACTAACTTACAACATCTGGAGGCTGGGGCCGGAATCGAACCGGCGTACACGGCTTTGCAGGCCGCTACATAACCACTCTGACACCCAGCCGACGCCCAATCACTCTAAAAGTGATAATGAGTTACATGTTGCATTGAAATTTGGAGCGGGAAACGAGGCTCGAACTCGCGACCCCAACCTTGGCAAGGTTGTGCTCTACCACTGAGCTATTCCCGCACACTTAAGAGGTGGCCATTGTTAAAGATTTCGTGAGCTCTGTCAAGCACCTAATCCTTTATTTCAGAATATGTTACGCGCCCTGTTCGAGGATGGTGTCCCACGCTGCACGCATATAAGAAACCATCGACCACAGCGTTAAATAGGCCGCAATATACATTAAAATTACCCCTACCTTGACCCAGGGTAGGTCCCAATCCGCCGGATGGGCCAGCAGAATGATAATAGAGATAATTTGAATAAATGTTTTTACTTTACCTATGTAACTAACAGAAACCTTGGTACGTTTACCAATTTCAGCCATCCATTCTCTTAGGGCTGAAATCGCTATTTCACGACTTACAATAATGGCCGCAGGGATGGTTAACCAAAACTTACCATACTCACCCACTAACAATACTAGGGCTACCGCCACAATCAGCTTATCTGCTACAGGATCAAGAAAAGCACCAAACCGAGATGTTTGATTTAATAACCTAGCAAGAAACCCATCTAACCAATCTGTAAATCCAGCTAAACAAAAAATACCCGCGGTAATCACGCCGGCCTGTGGGATGGGTAAATAGAAAGAAACAACAAAGCAAGGAATAAGGCAAATCCTTGCAGCGGTAAATGCGTTGGGGATACTAAAGATCTTACCTGACATCTTTTCTTGTTATCGCTTTCATGCTAATTGCACTGTGTAGGCAGACTAGCATGGCAGTGTCACGCTCGCAACCTTAAATTCATTTACCATGTAAGCTTTCATAAATTGTGGCTGCCAGGGCTGCACCAATGCCTGGCACTTTGGCGATGGCCTCTTGGCTGGCAGACATTAAGCCCTGTAGCCCACCAAAGTAATTTAAGAGCTTCTGACGCCTTTTGGCACCAATGCCTTCGATAGACTCTAAGGTTGAAGTTGTACGCGCTTTGTTGCGCTTTCGTCGGTGCCCAGTGATGGCAAATCGATGCGCCTCATCACGTATATGTTGCAATAAATGAAATGCCCCCGTGGTTGGCGCCAAGCTGATAATATGTTCCTCAGTACTTTGCGGTTTGGCCACATATAAGGTTTCAAGGCCAGGTTTTCGCCCTTCTCCTTTGGCAATGGCAATGATCAGTACATCCAGAATTTGGCATTCAAGCAACGCTTTTTGCGCACGATGTAGCTGCCCTTTGCCACCATCTACCATGATCACATCCGGCAGCACTTTATCTTCTTGCTTTCGCTTGATGTAACGTTTGGTTAACACTTGCTCCATGGCAGCATAATCATCATTGGCTTTCACTTCGATATTATAACGCCTATATTCTGCTTTTTGTGGCCCATTTTGATCAAACACCACACAAGAAGCCATGGTTGCTTCACCAAAAGTATGGCTGATATCAAAACATTCAATACGGTTTAAACCATTGGCAATACCCAGTATTTTTTTCAATTCCAGCCAGCGCTTTTGCACAGCAGAGCGCGCTGAGGTTTTTCGCTCCAAAGCTTGCAGCGCATTGGCTGTGGCAAGCATCACCCATTTGGTTTTTTCTCCCCGATTGGGCTCAAGTATTTTAATTTGACGTTTCATTAATACACTAAGTGAAGAGGCAATCAGATCTTGATCATCAATGGCTTCATTAAGAATAATTTCTTGCGGATAATCTAGCTTATCTTCCTGATCTAAATAAAATTGGATGATAAAACTACGCAGCACTTCTTTAATATCACTGTCTTCGGTTTGTTTGGGAAAAAAAGAACGGCTGTCTAATATTTGCCCATCACGAATATACAACAATTGTACACAAAATTGCCCTTTGATGTTCGCACACGCAATAACATCGGCATTACCCTTTTGCTTGTGAACAACTTGTTGTTCTGTCAAATGGCGCAAATTAGCTACTTGATCGCGCAAATTCGCCGCCAATTCAAAATCTTGCGCTTTGGCAGCGTTTTCCATATTGTGCACTAAGTTTTCAATAATTTGCGCTTGTTTGCCGGCTAAAAATAAGGAAACGTTTTCAACATCTTTTGCATAGATTTCTTCTGCAATGTACCCCACGCATGGTGCCGAACATCGCTTAATTTGATATTGCAAGCAAGGCCTTGAGCGATTACTAAAAAAAGTGTCATCACATTGACGAATTTTAAATATTTTTTGTAATAACTGTAGGGATTTTTTAACTGCAAAGGCGCTAGGATAAGGCCCAAAATATGTGCCTGCGTGTTTACTTTTGCCTCTTAAATACACTAACTGCGGATATTTGTGTTTGGATAAAAACAAATAAGGGTAAGATTTATCATCACGAAAGATAACATTATATTTTGGCTTTAAAGACTTAATTAATGAACTTTCAAGGATGAGCGCTTCATTTTCGCTATGCGTGATGGTGACATCAATATGGGCTATCTTGCTCACCATATGCTGAATACGGATATCTTCTAGGGCGCGAAAATAACTTGAAAGACGTGCATGTAAATTTTTTGCTTTGCCAACATATAACACTTTATTGTCAGCATCACGCATACAATAAACACCAGGTCGAGATGTTACTGATGCTAAAAAGGATTGTGCATCAAACATTGACACAACAGCTATTAGGAACTGGAGGTTTCAGTGTCTAAAATACCGTGACGTATAGCAAGATGCGTTAATTCTACATCACTATGTACATTAAGCTTATCAAATAGGCGATAACGGTAGCTATTCACTGTCTTTGGGCTTAAACATAGTTTATCAGAAATTTCTTGCACTTTTTGCCCACTGGTTATCATGAGCATTACTTGCAGTTCTCGTTCGGAGAGAGTTTCAAATGGAGATACTTTTTCATCAGAAAGATGTTTCAACGCCAATTGCTGAGCCACTTCTGGGCTAATATAACGTTTACCATGAAACACTGAATGAATGGCTTGTACCATTTCATCTAAAGCAGAACCTTTGGTGAGATATCCTGCCGCACCGGCTTGCAATAACTTTGAAGGAAAAGGCTCTTCACCGCAAACAGTTAGAGCGATCACTTTAATGTCTGGATCAGCACGAAGCAATTTTCGAGTTGCTTCAAGGCCGCCTATGCCAGGCATTCTAACGTCCATCAACACAACATTAGGGTGCTTCTCGCGAGCGATCTTAACCGCTTCTTCCCCTGTTGAGGCTTCTCCAATCACTTTGAGTCCATTAACCCCTGAGAGAAGGCTGCGGATACCCGCTCTTACCAGCTCATGGTCATCGACAATCAGTACGGTGATCAAGTTTTCATCCTTAGATGGCATTTGATAAACGCATTCAGGATAACCCAGGGCGAGGTTCATTGCTAGAGTTAAATGGGGTTATTTAAGATGTGGCGGAGAGGCAGGGATTCGAACCCTGGAAGGGGAAACCCCTTAACGGTTTTCAAGACCGCCGCATTCGACCGCTCTGCCACCTCTCCGAGTGATTGGGCAGTCTACCTAAGCTTATTCACTATTGCAAATACTCCATTGCATATTCGCTTGTCAGATATTAACTATATGATATTATTAGATTTAATTATAACTACTACAATATCTACAGCATGCTCAAAATAGGCTGTTGATATTGATAATCAACTCTCTGTGATATAATAAGAATTAGTTGAATAAGCTAGGTAAAGGAGATCCTCCATGGCTGACCAATTTCAAACTGTAACGCGTACACGTGCAGAGTCTATCCTCGAGACAAATTCAGTCATTAGAAACACTTATATTTTGTTGGCCACCTCAATTTGTTTTAGCGCGGCCATGGCCTATGTAGCTATGATTACCAACGCAAAGCCAATGGGGCCGATAGCCTTACTTATTTACTTCGCATTAATATTTGTCATTAATGCAACACGCAACAGCGCTTTAGGCATTGTTGCTGTTTTTGCGTTTACTGGCTTTATGGGATACACCTTAGGGCCCCTGCTTAACATGTATCTATACACTTTTGTGAATGGTAAAGAGCTTATTTTTACCGCACTGGGTGGTACGGGCATCATCTTCTTTGGTTTGTCTGGTTATGCTTTAACCACACGCAAAGATTTCAGCTTCCTGGCAGGCTTTCTCATGGCTGGCGGTATCGTATTATTCTTGGCGGTATTGATTGGCTTGTTTTACCCCATGCCTATGTTGCAATTAGGTCTTTCCGCTGGGTTTATGCTCTTTAGTGCTGCTATCATTCTCTTTGAAACCAGCCAAATCATTCATGGCGGTGAACGCAACTATATTATGGCAACGGTTTCTATCTATGTTGCGCTCTATAATATGTTTATCTCTTTGTTGCAATTACTTTCATTCTTTAGCGGTCAAAGAGACTAAAATTAAGCTTATGAAAAAAAAGCCTCTTCGGAGGCTTTTTTTTTTGCACCTTATTGAACGGTATATAAGACTTTTACAGAACCATCGACAACAGATTTATCGACATAGCCTAAGCAATTAGGATTTTTAGCAACAAGCTCTTTTACGGCTCTATCATCGCTTTCCTGAATAGGCGGATACCCTTGACCACTAAATATAACGCGAGACCAATAGGCTTTCACTTCAGGGTCGCTCTTTTTGATAACGCTGCTATAAAACTTGTCTCTAGCAGCACTACCGAGTTGTTGATCAACTGGGATCACCTTCACACCACTAGATAAGAACTTTGTTTTCCCTAAATAGATCCTATACAACTCATCTGAAGATATTGAAGATAGTGGCATATCTTTATTAGCGATAACGACCACTTCTGCAAAACAATCGTTCAAACATACACTTGCGATTGAAAGCACAATGGCTGAAATATGTTTAATTTTGTTCTTATGCTTAGCCATTAGGGTCCCTTAAATTACCGCATCGAGGGCAAGAGAATAGATATTAGCTGATCCCCAAGGAGCGTAATCAAACAGGCCGGGAGTAAGGTTATCAGGATGTACATGCTTGACTTCCCCTTTTAACGCAATTCCCGTATAAACATCCCAACGTAAACCAAGAGTGACCGAAGATTGTGATCCAGATCCCCCTTCAAAATTGGGGCCTGTATTTACCATAATGGCTGCTATTTCATCTAAAGTTTGTTGTGAACCTGTAAGCGTCATGTAGCCAGCATTAATAGCACCATTGAAGCGTCGTATTTTATTATTTTCCATACGCTCCCTAGCAAAAGTAATGTGAGGCAAGAATTGTTTCACATGATAGCCGCCCATCACATACCACCCAATGGCATCACCTACGATAGGGGTTCCCATTTTACGCTTAACAATTTCTCCCATACTGACGACATTTTTCCAATCAAATTGATAACCTAAACCACCAAAGCTTGCAGAGACATTATTGGCGGTAAAATAATTAACATAGTCTAAACCAATGGGCGCAATCCCCAACGGTGGCACACCGCTTGCCATAATATTGAGCACCGTATTGATGCCTTGCATCGCAGTCCCTGGCGGATCTATCGTTAAATGTGTGGTCTCAAAACCTGCGCGAACGCTAAAATTTTCGTTGCCGTACTTTAAGTTAAAGGAATACATATCGCGTAATCGTAAGCGAACCGTATCAAATATCGATTTATTCAATTCTGAAAACATCGGTAAATTTGCAGGGAAATGAATGGAGGTACTGGTTGCCCCGTAAAAAACACTTAAGGAGAAATCGTTTTTGAAAAGTATCGTTTTAAACTTGGCATCTGCGCCCGTAAGATTACTGAAGCTAGAAGGTACTTGAGAATACACTTCTTCTGGTGGGCGTACCCAAGGATAGGCATAACCCACATCCACCACTTCTGAAAGCATATATGGGTTAGTGCGTACCCTACCAACGCGAAATTGCCAGTGTTCTGTGGGCTCCCATTTTAAAAATGCCCATACAGCTTCCACTTCCCATTCATTGGCAGCTTGGGCCAAAAGTTGAGTGGTAACGCTGGTATCTTCTCGAAGTTGTTTTGTTATTTGAATACCAACGTCTGAATCTTCTTCATAACTTGGTCTTCTTCTTATGTAAGAATTATAAATTGGCTCATAACCGCTTGTAATATTTTCAGCGTTGTGCGATGCCATACCTATGGATAAAAATCCGTTAATTTCAATACCTTCAAGAGGAGCGGCCGCTGCTGCACTACCAAAAGTTAGGTAAGCTAATGATGCGGATAGTAGTTTTTTCATTATGATGATCCATCACCTTGTATGGACTAATACTATGCTACAACTGATATTGAGTCTACACACTTAACAATTGATGATTTATGTTTATAAAAGCAATGGATATTTTAATTCTTCGTAGGGGCGCAGCCTGTCTGCGCCCATTTTAAACAAATCTTCAATATAAGAAATGGAATGAAGAGTTGATGGGCGCATACAGGATGCGCCCCTACACGAAAAGAAATCTATTGGCCCTTTATGCTAATTTTATTATTCTTGTATCACCCATAAATGGGTAAAGCACCTCTGGCACATGAACATTACCCTCTTTATCCTGATAATTTTCTAAGACGGCAATTAAGGTTCTGCCCACAGCAAGACCCGAACCATTTAAAGTGTGCACTAATTCAGGTTTGCCGCTTTGACCACGAAAACGCGCTTGCATGCGTCTTGCTTGGAAACTTTCGGTGTTAGAGCACGAAGAAATTTCGCGGTATTTTTGTTGACTTGGCAACCAAACTTCTAAGTCGTAGGTTTTCGCAGCAGCAAAACCAATATCCCCTGAACAAAGCGCTACCACACGGTAGGGTAAATTAAGCTTTTGCAAAATCTTTTCCGCATGTCCTACCATTTCTTCTAAAGCTTGATAAGAGGTTTCTGGCGAAACTATTTGCACCATTTCCACTTTATCAAACTGATGTTGACGGATCATCCCTTTAGTATCTTTACCATAGGAGCCTGCTTCACTTCTAAAACATGGAGAATGGCTCACTAATTTCATGGGTAATTTTTCTGGTGGGATAATCGATTCACGCACCGTATTGGTTAAGGAGACTTCCGCAGTGGGAATTAAACTAAGTTTTTTATCGCCTTTAAGATGAAACAAATCATCCGCCATATTGGGTAATTGACCCGTACCATATAAGGCTTTCTCTTCTACAAGATAGGGAACATACATTTCTTCATATCCATGCTCTGTTGTATGAACATGTAACATAAACTGAGCAAGCGCCCGGTGTAATTTGGCAACTTCGCCTTTTAAAACCACAAAACGTGATCCGGATATTTTTGTAGAAGTTTCAAAGTCAATTTTGGCTGATTTCAGGGTTAAATCAACATGATCTAAAGGGGTAAAATCAAATGATTTTGGTGTTCCCCAACGTCTGATCTCCTTATTAGCAGTTTCATCTTTGCCTTCAGGAACACTGTCATGAATTAAATTAGGTAAAGTGGCAAGATAAGCACTAAGTGTTTCATGAACTTCGTTGAATTGTCTTTCAATAACTTCTAAATCAACGGCAACTTTTTCCACTTGCTCTAATAAAAGATTAGCTTCTTGTTCATTTTTTTTGGCTTTAGCCTGGCCTATTTCTTTTGATAATGTATTACGTTTGCTTTGTAATTCCTGAGTTTTTACTTGTAGCTCTTTTCTATTGTCTTCCAACTTACGTAGTTTTTCAATGTCAACATGTACACCACGTTTTGCTAAATTAGCAACCACCAGTTCAAGGTTATTTCGTATTAAGTTTGGGTCAATCATGATTGTGGTTCTCTTTGTTTGATTTTGTTTAATTTTTCCGCAATTTTAATTTCTAAACCTCGGTTTACAGGGTAATAGTATCTTTTCTCCCCCATCTCTTCTGGAAAATAGGTTTGCCCTTTGGCAAAACCTTCTGGTTCATCAGGATCATAACGATATGCTTTACCATATCCCATTTTCTTCATTAAAGTGGTAGGGGCATTACGAATATGCACAGGCACGCCATAAGAGGGTAATTTTTGCACGTCCTCTTTCGCCTGGTTAAAAGCCACATAAGCAGCATTACTTTTTGGCGCACACGCTAAATAAATTATCACTTGTGCCAAACAAAGCTCCCCTTCTGGGCTTCCTAAACGATCGAGAGCTTGCCAGGCATCTATTGCCATCCCTAAGGCTCTTGGCTCGGCATTACCAATATCTTCACTGGCCATACGAACTACACGTCTGGCAATGTAAGCCGGATCACAGCCGCCATCTAACATCCGACAAAACCAATATAAAGCCGCATCCGGATTTGAACCGCGTACCGATTTATGTAATGCCGAAATTTGATCGTAAAATAAATCGCCACCTTTATCGAAACGCCTGTAGTCTTGCTGCAAAATGGTTTCGATAAACGCATCAGTGATTTCTTGAGAGTGCATGTTCGCCGCTCTATCTGCAATCACATCTAAAATGGTTAACACTCTTCTGGCATCACCATCGGCTGATTTAACAATTCTATTTATAGAAGCATCACTGATGGTTAAACTTAAATGACCTAAACCTCTTTCTTTATCATTAAGTGCCTGTGTTATTACTTGTTTTAAATCATCTTCAGTTAAAGACTTTAAAACATATATTCTACAGCGAGATAACAACGCATTATTGACTTCAAAAGAAGGATTTTCCGTCGTTGCACCAATAAAATAGACGGTACCATCCTCTACAAAAGGTAATAGCGCATCTTGCTGAGCTTTGTTAAAACGATGGATTTCATCGATAAACAAAATGGTATCTTTACCTGTCGCTTGGCGAGTCTCTTTGGCTTTGACAATAGCATCGCGAATATCTTTCACGCCGGCCAAAACTGCCGATAAGGCAATAAATTCTGCTTTGGCATAGTGGGCGATAATTTGCGCTAAGGTGGTTTTGCCGGTGCCTGGCGGTCCCCAAAATAGCATTGAATGTACTTTACCTTGTTCAATGCAAAATCCAAGCGGCGCCCCTTTGCCCACAAGATGGCTCTGGCCAATATACTCATCCAAACTTCTTGGCCGCATTTTAGCTGCAAGCGGTTGATTCATGAACGATTAACTGCCTGAATGAATGATATCCACGCCTTTAGGTGGGATAAAAGCAAAAACCTTATCTTGAACACCTTGGTTTATCAGCACTTCGGTAAACAAAGTGTAAACATCCTGCCCCAAGGGATCATGCATGCGGACTTCGGTCAATTTTCCTTTAGCAAACCCTATTAAAATATCGGCAAAGGCGGCATCTTTTTGTTTAGGCTTTAAAAGATAACATTCATTACTTTTAGGACATTGATTTTTGTTACCTTGAGAGATTTCAAAATTCGACTTAATGGAACTTAAAGATCCTGCTAACAACGCTGCCGGAGAATTGCCCAGTGCTTCTTGGAGTTTTTGTTTGGTTACTTGTGATAAATCAATATCATATGTCCATAAAAATTTACCATCGGCCACCACCAAGATAGGATCTGGAGATTGGCTTTTCCAATAGAATTTACCTGGACGGCGCACCATAATTTCGCCTTGCGTTTTAGCCACATGTTCTCCATTGGCATCATGGATCTTTTGCACAAAATTTGCTTTAAATGTTTCGATTTTTTGTAAGGCATTTAACAGCGATTCAGCTGCGGGCTCTGCTTTTAACATGGCTGAAAAACAAATCAAAATAAACCCTGCGATATAAGAAACTTTAGCTTTCATTTTAACCTCAATTTTCCACTGGTGGCGGTGCTAATACTTCTCTGGTTCCATTGGATTGCACCTGGCTAACAACCCCTTGCGCTTCCATTTGCTCAATCAGTCTTGCGGCGCGGTTATAGCCAATTTTTAATCGCCGCTGCACCAAAGAAATAGACGCTTTGCGTGCTTCAGTGACTACAGCAATGGCTTGGTCGTATAACTCATCTGTATCGCCGTCTTCTGCTGAGAAGGCGCTAGCAGTAGATTGTACCACGCTTTCAATATAAGTTGGCTTCCCTAATTTACGTAATTGATTGGTCACTTTATGCACTTCATCATCACTGACAAATGCCCCATGAATGCGGTGTGGCACCCCTACTCCGGGGGGAAGATAAAGCATATCCCCATGCCCTAATAACTGCTCTGCGCCAGATTGATCCAAAATGGTACGTGAATCGATACGTGATGAGACCTGAAAGGCAATACGCGTTGGCACATTGGCTTTAATTAAACCAGTGATAACATCCACTGAAGGCCGTTGGGTGGCCAAAATTAGATGTATGCCTGCTGCTCTGGCTTTTTGGGCAATTCGAGCAATGAGCTCTTCTACTTTTTTACCCACAACCATGATCATATCGGCAAATTCATCTACCACAACGACAATCAATGGTAGTTTTTCTAATGGTTCTGGCTTCTCAATACTATTAGGGTGCCATAAAGGATCTAAGATAGGATTTTTCTCTTTGGCGGCAAGCTCTACCTTCTGGTTGTAGCCTGCCAAATTTCTTACCCCAATCGCAGCCATCACTTGATAACGACGCTCCATTTCCGCCACGCACCATCTGAGTGCATTGGCCGCATCTTTCATATCTGTGACCACCGGTGTTAATAGGTGTGGAATATTATCGTAAACGGCCAACTCCAACATTTTAGGATCGATTAAGATAAGCCGGACATCTTCTGGTGTTGATTTGTATAAAATACTCAGCAACATCGCATTAATACCCACCGATTTACCAGAACCGGTTGTCCCAGCCACCAATAAATGCGGCATTTTGGCTAAATCCACTGCCACAGGGCGCCCTGCAATATCTTTACCCAGCGCTAGAGTAATAGGCGATATAGATTGCTGATACGTCGTATCTTCTAAAACTTCTTTAAGCCTTACGAGTTCACGGTGAGCATTTGGGATCTCTAACCCAACCACCGATTTACCAGGAATAACTTCTACAACTCGAACACTGACAACCGATAAAGAGCGGGCCAAATCTTTAGCAAGCGTAGTGATTTTATTAACTTTAATACCAGCCGCTAAATCTAATTCAAAACGTGTAATCACAGGACCAGGATGCACACCAACTACTTTGGCATCAACCCCAAATTCCAATAAGCGAGTTTCGACTAAGCGCGATAATTCCTGTAACTGCGTAGAGGTATAACCTTGACGCGTTTGTTTGGCTGCCATTTCAAGCAAAGCTAAAGAAGGTAATTCATGTGCATCAAACCCACGCGCCGTAGGAATATCCAAAAGGGGATCCTCAGCGGTTTTTTTAGGCGTGAGACGTTTAGGCAAAATTGAGGCAAGTGTTGTTTTTTCGGGCTTTTGTTCCTTGATAACCTTACTTTTCTTTTCCGCTCTTATTGGAGGTAAAGGTTCATCAAAAACATCCGGCCCTTCAAACAGGATCTCACTCAAGCTGTTTTGCTTTTCTTGTTCTTGTTTTTGTTTTACTTGCTTTTGAGGCTCATCATGCGCAGTTAAGCTTGGAAAGTCTTCCCAAGTGATTGGCAATTTCATCTTTTTTGCTTTTTGAAATGCTTTTTCTAGCATCGGACGCAATGCGCCTTGGTTCTGCATTGCTTTAAGGGACTGCTTGCCTGCGCCCTGCATGAGATCAAACCACGACAATCCTGTGAATAAGGTAATGCCTATTAAAAACATCGCCAACAACATAATACTGGCCCCTATGGGGTTCATATAGGCCACCGTGCCAGTTTTTACAACACTACCCAATAAGCCACCAGTACTCATTGGCAAATCTTGAAAGGATCTCACTAAATGCAAGCTGGTTAGACCGCAACTGGCAGTAAGTGCTAAAACTAATCCAAAGACTCTTAACCCCCAAACCATCGGCGTGCTTTGCTGTTCGTTTTCCTTATAAACAAAAATACCCCAACAGATCAGCGCTACAGGAAAAATGTAAGCCATATAACCAAAAAGTGAGAAGAATACATCGGAGAACCATGCGCCACTTAATCCAGCGGCATTATGTACCTCTGTTGTAAGCCCGGTATGCGACCAAGCCGGATCGGCATCATGGTAAGTAACTAAGGCAATAAACAGGTAAATTGCAAAAGAACATAATAAAATCAGCGCTCCCTCGCGCAAGCGGCGGTTTACTTGCAAGGTATTTGCGGCCGCATTCCTTCGTCTAGTGGCTTGCTTCATATGATCCCATCGTTCTTATTTGAAATTGATTTTATTCTAGCATGTCTTTACTACTATCATAGGCTCTAGACATTGCGTAATATGATGAACCACTAAAATAAATGATTTAAGGCATAAGGGATATGGCTGAGCAAATCCATCATCGTTTAATTATTCTGGGGTCTGGCCCAGCAGGGTATACCGCTGCTGTTTATGCGGCACGAGCTAACCTTAAGCCAGTCCTAATCACTGGTTTACAAAAAGGGGGCCAACTTACGACCACTACTGAAGTTGATAATTGGCCAGGCGATGTGGAAGGCTTACAAGGACCTGCTTTAATGGAGCGCATGGAACAACATGCCTTACGCTTTAATACTCAAGTGATTTTTGATCATATCCTGGCAGTTGACTTAAAACAGCGCCCTTTTACCCTCCAAGGGGATTCAGGCACAACTTATACTTGCGATTGTTTAATCATCACTACTGGCGCTTCAGCTAAGTACTTGGGGCTGGAGTCTGAAAAAGCCCACATGGGTAAAGGTGTTTCTGCTTGTGCTACCTGCGACGGATTTTTTTATCGTGGTAAAAAAGTGGTAGTGGTTGGCGGCGGCAATACCGCCGTAGAAGAAGCTTTATATCTGTCCAACATTGCAGCCAGTGTTACCCTCATTCATCGACGAGATTCTTTACGCGGCGAGAAAATACTGCAAGATAAGCTTTTAGAAAAAGCCCAAAAAGGGAACGTTACTCTCATGTGGAATCATACCCTGGAAGAAGTGCTTGGAGATGATATGGGCGTGACTGGCATTAAAGTGAAACATGTTAAAACAGCCGCAATTGAAGAACTTAAAGTCGATGGCGTATTTATTGCCATTGGCCATTCTCCCAATACACAAATATTTGAAAATCAATTAGCAATGCGTGATGGTTACATCATTGTTAACAGTGGTATTTCAGGTAATGCCACCGCAACCAGCGTGCCTGGTGTGTTTGCAGCTGGTGATGTGGCTGATCATGTTTACCGCCAAGCTGTAACCTCCGCTGGAACAGGGTGTATGGCAGCCTTAGATGCTGAAAAATATCTCGATAATTTAACATGACTGAACAAGGGATCCCCTATTTCCTAACAGATGATTTAAATTATTTCCCTGACGCAAATCTTGCTTTGAAAGAGCCCAATGGCCTGTTGGCCATTGGCGGTGATCTTAAACCTGAAAGATTACTGGCGGCTTATCGTCAAGGGATCTTCCCTTGGTATGATAAAGAGCCTATTTTGTGGTGGAGCCCAGATCCTAGAACCATTCTGCTATTAAATAATTTGCATATCTCCACCAGCATGAAAAAAGTACTTCACCGCCATGATTTCACTATCACGATGGACGAGCAATTTACCCAAGTAATACAAAATTGTGCCACCGTCAGGGCAGCTGACCCTGGCACCTGGATAACCCCACAAATGCAGGCAGCTTATATCGAGCTCCATGAGTTGGGATATGCCCATTCGCTTGAGATCTGTGTCAATGGGAGCCTTGTGGGAGGGATTTACGGGGTATCCTTAGGCAAATTATTTTTTGGGGAGTCGATGTTTAGTTTGCAGCCCAATGCCTCCAAAATAGCCATTATTTATCTGGTTAAGCAGCTTAAAGCATGGGATTTTGAGTTTATTGATTGCCAAATGTGGTCTGAACATTTAGGGACGCTAGGCGCAACGACCGTGCCACGCCAAGCCTTTTTGCAAAAATTAGCCCAAAACAATACTATTGCCAGCAAAGTTGGTAAATGGACTTTCGAGGGGAGTTTATTGAGTCGCTAATATTTGGTAGGATGACGCGGCAAGTTTTTAATAGTTAGGAAGGGCTATGCCAAAAGAAGATCATATTGAGATGGAAGGTACTGTTACCGAAACATTACCCAATACCATGTTTAGAGTTGAACTCGATAATAAACACATCGTTACAGCACATATTTCAGGCAGAATGAGAAAGAATTACATTCGCATCTTAACGGGCGATCGCGTTACCGTTCAACTGACCCCCTATGATCTTACCAAAGGTCGCATCATTTTCCGTAACCGGGATGGTAAAGGCGGCGAGAAAGATACTACTACGGAAGAAGATTAAGATTTTCCCCTCACCCTAGCCCTCTCCCACAAGGGGAGAGGGGATCAGATCTCCTTCTCCCCTTGCGGGAGAAGGTGGCCGAAGGCCGGATGAGGGGAACTAAAAACAACTATTCCGTAGGCTCAAACACCTTAATATCAATGCCACTTTCATTGGCCGTGACTTCCACTGAGCCACCCAAGGCTAGTTTGCCAAAAAGTAACTCATCGGCAAGCGGTTTTTTGAGCTGCTCTTGAATCAATCGTGCCATGGGTCTTGCTCCCATTTTCTTGTCATAACCTTTTTCAGCAAACCATTTGCGCGCTTTGCTATCTACTTCCAAGATCACTTCTTTTTCAATTAAACGCATGGATAATTCATCGATAAATTTGTCCACAACACGTGAAATAACCGATTCATTTAAAGGTTCAAATTGAATGATGGCATCCAGACGATTTCTGAATTCAGGGGTAAAGGTTTTTTGAATGGCCCCTAAACCATCTGCTGAATGTTCTTGTTCTTTAAAGCCAATCGAATTTCTATCCATCAACGCGGCTCCCGCATTGGTGGTTAAAATCAAGGTAACATGACGAAAATCAGCTTTGCGGCCATTGGTATCCGTTAAAGAACCATGATCCATCACTTGTAACAAGAGGTTAAATACATCTGGATGTGCTTTCTCAATTTCATCCAGCAACACAACAGAATGTGGATTTTTGGTCACAGCTTCAGTTAACAACCCACCATGATCATAACCGACATAACCAGGAGGTGCGCCAATTAATCTTGAAACCGTATGACTTTCCATATATTCAGACATATCAAAACGAATTAATTCTACACCTAATGTTTTTGCTAATTGTTTTGATACTTCTGTTTTACCCACACCTGTAGGACCTGCAAATAAGAAGCAACCAATGGGTTTATCTGGATCGCTTAACCCTGAACGCCCCATCTTAACAGAGGTTACCAAGTAATGAATTGCTTTATCCTGGCCAAATACTTTTTCTCTTAAATCATCTTCCAAATTAGAAAGTAGTGATTTATCTGAAGAGGATACTGATTTTGAAGGGATCCTCGCCATTCTGGCAACAATATGCTCAACCTCTTTCACGCCAATCACTTTCTTGCGACGACGTTCTGGAAGTAAGCGTTGATAAGCACCGGCTTCATCGACAACGTCAATGGCTTTATCGGGTAAAAATCTATCCCGAATATATCTGCCTGCTAATTCGGCAGCCGCTTTTAAAGCAGCGCCGGTATAGCGAATTTGATGATGTTGTTCAAAGTGTGATTTGATGCCTTTTAATATACGGATGGTTTCTTCTACTGAAGGCTCGCGTATATCAATTTTTTGAAAACGTCTTGCCAAGGCTCTGTCTTTTTCAAAAATACCTCGATATTCTTGGTAAGTTGTTGAGCCTATGCAACGTAAATCCCCTGTTGCTAACATGGGTTTTATTAAATTAGAGGCATCCATCACACCGCCAGATGCAGCTCCTGCCCCAATGATAGTATGGATTTCGTCGATAAATAATACGGCACCTGAATCGCGACGTAAATGTTGTAACAATGATTTAAAACGTTTTTCAAAGTCACCGCGATATTTGGTACCAGCAAGAAGTGAGCCTAAATCTAAGGCATATACTGTGCAATGCCCTAAAGCACGTGGCACTTTACCTTCCACAATCGCTTTAGCTAGACCTTCTGCAATGGCAGTTTTACCTACCCCTGCTTCACCCACGAATAGCGGATTATTTTTACGACGACGACATAAAATTTGTACGGTACGTTCAAGCTCTTGGGTACGCCCAATGAGAGGATCTATTTTACCTTGCTTTGCCAAATTATTTAAATTAATAGCATAAGCTTCAAGTGGGCTTTTCGCAGGTGCTTCATGCGGCCCTTCATGATCCATGGGTTGTTCAATTTCTGGTTCATCCATCTCACGAGGCTCTTCCACTTTAGAAATGCCATGCGAGATGAAATTAACTACATCAAGACGCGTAATATTTTCTTGTTTCAAGAAATACACAGCTTGGCTTTCTTGTTCACTGAAAATAGCAGCTAACACATTAGCGCCGGTGACTTCTTCGCGGCCTGCCGATTGAACATGAAATACAGCTCTTTGTAAAACCCGTTGAAAACCTAGCGTAGGCTGTGTTTCACGGTGTGATTCAGTTGATGGAATTAAAGGGGTTGTTTCATCTACAAATGTTTGTAAATCTTGGCGTAGACGTTCTACATCTGCCCCACAGGAACGTAGCACATTAGAAGCCGCAGAATTATCGAGCAATGCTAACAATAAATGCTCAACGGTCATAAATTCATGACGCTTCTCTCTGGCCTCTTTAAATGCTAGGTTGAGCGTCATCTCAAGTTCTTTGCTCAACATGGCACAAAACCTCCCAGCGGCTATAGCTTAAATTTATACTTTTTCCATTTTGCACAGCAACGGATGTTCGTTTAGCCTTGCAAATTCGTTTACTTGTGCTACCTTTGTTTCAGCGATGTCACGCGTATAAACGCCGCAGACTCCTTTGCCGTTAGTATGTACATCTAGCATCACTTTCACGGCGCGAGGATAACTCATCGCAAAAAACTGTTGCAGCACAACGACCACAAAATCCATCGGTGTATAATCGTCATTAAGAAGATACACCAGGTACTTCGTAGGGCGGCTGAGTTTAGCTTTTTTCTTTTCAGCCTTGACTGCTGGGGACACTGCCCCCCGACCAGATAACGTGCCCATAATCTGATATTAGCCAACGATTGGCATCCTCGCTTCGTTAAATAGGAAATTTTCTTTCAATTTTATTGTCGCATAGATAATTTAATTTAGATAGAAGAGTAACTTTTGTCATTTTTTTACTAAAGTCTTGACTGAAATACCGTTTATGTACAACAGTTATGGAGTTCCTCAATCCTCCTTGAGAGGGATAGGTGCGTTTAAATTGTTAGTTTAGCCTCTAAAGTTATTTTTTTAAGGCTTAGTATTAAATAAAGGGATTTTATATGCCAAGCGGGATCGTAAAGTGGTTCAATAGTGCAAAAGGTTACGGTTTTATTTGTCCAGAAGATGGAGGACAAGATGTATTTGCACATTTCTCAGCGATAATCATGGATGGATATAAATGCCTCAAAGCTGGTCAAGCGGTATCCTTTGAAGTAAACGAAGGACCTAAAGGCTTACATGCATCCAACATTCGCGCTGATGGTGCTGCTGCTCCAACGCAAGGAGCTAGCCAACATCGAACCGTAAGAGAAGACGCCGAAATAGAAGCCTAAGATAGTTAAAGGTGCCGCATGTGATCCAAACAGCGGCACCCCACTGTTTACATCTGGCGTATTATTTCTTCGCCAAAAGCGGAGCAGCTAACTGTTTTTGCCCCATCCATCATGCGAGCAAAATCATAGGTCACTTTCTTGCTAGCAATAGCGCCTTCAGTGCCCTTAATAATGAGATCAGCCGCTTCTATCCAACCTAAATGTCTTAACATCATTTCTGCTGAAAGAATAAGAGAGCCAGGGTTTACTTTATCTTGTTTGGCGTATTTAGGTGCTGTGCCGTGTGTAGCTTCAAAAACAGCCACACTGTCGCTTAAATTAGCACCAGGAGCGATACCAATACCCCCTACCTGTGCAGCCAATGCATCGGAAATATAGTCGCCATTTAGATTGAGCGTAGCTATAACGCTATAGTCTTTGGGTCTTAACAATATTTGCTGCAAAAAGGCGTCGGCAATCACATCATTGATGATGATGTCTTTATTGGTTTTAGGGTTTTTAATCACCTGCCAGGGACCGCCTTCATAAGGTTTAGCACCAAATTCATTGACTGCTAACTGATATCCCCAGTCTTTAAAAGCCCCCTCAGTAAATTTCATAATATTACCTTTATGTACAAAGGTAACTGTAGGCTTATTGTTATCGATGGCATATTGTATTGCTCGGCGTACAAGACGCTCTGTGCCTTCTTTAGAAACAGGTTTAATACCGATACCGCAATGTTCAGGGAAGCGGATCTGATTTACATCCATTTGTTCTTGCAGGAAAGTGATTATTTTTTTTGCTTCAGGCGAGTCCGCTTTCCATTCAATGCCGGCATAAATATCTTCAGAATTTTCCCTAAAAATAACCATTTCAGTTTCTTCAGGATTTTTCAAAGGGCTGGGAGTGCCAGGGAAATAGTGGATGGGACGTAAGCAAACATAAAGGTCCAACTTTTGCCGAATAGCCACATTCAGTGAGCGAATACCGCCCCCGACTGGCGTGGTTAGCGGGCCTTTAATAGCAACTGCATATTCTGTCATCGCTTTGAGGGTTTCATCAGGCAACCATTGATTGGGACCATACACTTGGGTGGCTTTCTCACCGGCGTAGATTTCCATCCATGCAATGTTTCTATCGCGCTGATAAGCTTTAGTAACCGCAGCATCCACTACTTTACGCATAACGGGTGTGATATCTACACCAATCCCATCTCCTTCAATAAAAGGGATAATGGGATTATCTGGCACACTCAAGGATGCATCCTTGTTTACTTGAATTTTATGTCCTTCTTTTGGGATCACTAATTTTTGGTACGCCATAACCGCCCCTTATTTTGATTTTATTTTACCGATCAGGGCTTTAGTGTAGCTTAAAGGGACCCCCAATACATCAAGAAAAGAGATAAACAAAGGCTATTATGTTAGAATACGTAGTCATTGTGCTAGTTGATTATCATACTAAAACTTTTTAACGTGAAACGCCAAACCAAAGTATTTGTCGGTTTATCCGGCGGTGTAGATTCCTCAGTCAGCGCCCTGTTGCTTAAACAACAAGGCTATGAGGTACACGGCCTTTTTATGAAAAACTGGGATGAGGACGATACAAGTGGATTTTGCTCTGCCCAAGAAGATTTGGCCGATGTTAAAGCTATCTGTAAAACGTTAGACATTCCCTTACATACTATAAATTTTGCCCAAGAATACTGGGAAAATGTGTTTAGTTATTTTTTAGATGAATATAAAGCTGGGCGTACCCCCAACCCAGATATTTTATGCAACAAAGAAATTAAATTTAAAGTTTTCTTAGCACATGCTCTCAAGCTAGGCGCCGATTATATTGCCACCGGCCATTATGCTCAAATAAAGCAAATAGATGGTGGTTTCCAGTTATTAAGAGGCACTGATACAAACAAAGATCAAAGTTATTTTTTATATACCCTTAATCAGGAAGCACTCAGTAAAAGTTTGTTTCCCGTAGGGGATCTTGAAAAACCCTTGGTACGTGAACTTGCCAAAAGCGCTCATCTGCGTACACATGACAAAAAAGATAGCACCGGTATTTGTTTTATCGGCGAACGCAAATTTAAAACATTTTTACAAGATTTTTTAAGAGATGCGCCTGGGCTGATGAAAACCCCCGAAGGTAAAACTATCGCCCAACATGATGGTTTAATGTATTACACTTTGGGCCAACGTCAAGGGCTCAAAATTGGCGGCGTCAAAGGCTTTGCAGAAAAACCTTGGTATGTAGTAGGCAAAGATATTAAAGAAAATATCTTATATGTGACACAAGATGAAAATCATCCTTGGCAATACAGCCTTTGTACCTTTGCCACTGATTTACATTGGGTGAGCACTCAAAAAATGCAAGGCACTTTTGCTTGCACAGCGAAAGTACGCTATCGCCAACAAGATCAATCCTGCACTGTCACTGTGCAAGATGAAAAAGCACTCGTTCATTTTGATACCCCCCAACGTGCTGTTACCCCTGGCCAATCCATTGTATTTTATGATGGACCACGATGTTTAGGTGGCGGCATTATCCAAGGCACGGATTCATTGGGGGGAATTTTACAAAGCAAAATAGATATTTCGCAAAGGGAGTTCACATGAACCAAATCTACCCAATCCAGGCGCTATCTCCATTAGATGGCCGTTATCATCATCATTGTCAAGAATTACAGAGTATTGCCAGTGAGTATGGCTTAATGCGATATCGTTTTATTGTGGAAGTAAAATGGTTACAAACCTTAGCACAAGCCAACATTGATGGCATTCCGGCACTTTCAACAGAAAATAAAGAGTATCTTGAAAAACTGATTGTCAATTTTAATGCCGCCGATGCCAATGCCATAAAAGCCATTGAATTAAATACCAATCATGATGTCAAAGCCGTAGAGTATTATCTTAAAGAAAAGCTCAGTGCACAGCATCTTGATAAATTATTAGAATATGTGCATTTTGCTTGCACTTCTGAAGATATTAATAACCTGTCCTATGGCTTGATGATGCAAGATATTCGCAACCATGTGCTCATTCCTCAGCTTGAGCATATGACAAAGCATTTGAGGCAAATGGCGCATGAATTGGCAGATATACCAATGTTATCGCGCACCCATGGACAAGCAGCTACGCCAACGACGGTGGGTAAAGAAATTGCTAACCTAGTCGCTAGAATTTCTCGTCAAATAAAACAACTTAAAGAGGTACAGATTTTAGGGAAAATCAATGGCGCAGTGGGTAATTATAATGCCCATGTGGTAGCTTTCCCTCAAGTAAACTGGCCACAACTTGCAGAAGAATTTGTAGGCACTTTGGGCTTAACCTTTAACCCTTATACCATTCAAATTGAACCGCATGATGCCATGGCAGAGTACTTTCACTGCCTCATGCGTATCAATACTATTTTGATTGATATGTGCAGAGATTTTTGGAGCTATATTTCTTTGGGCTACTTTACTCAAAAAGTGATTGCCACTGAAGTGGGTTCATCCACCATGCCGCACAAAGTTAACCCTATTCAATTTGAAAATGCCGAAGGTAATTTTGGCGTTGCTAATGCCTTATTGGCACATTTTGCTGAAAAACTGCCTATTTCACGCTTACAGCGGGACCTGTCAGATTCCACTGTCTTGCGCAATATTGGCGTGGCTTGTGGCTATATGTTGATTGCCATTAAATCCTTACATAAAGGCATTCAAAAACTGGCTATTAACGAAGTACAACTAAGTTCGGATTTGAATGATAATTGGGAAGTGCTAAGCGAAGCCATTCAAACTGTGATGCGCCGTTTTCATATTCCAGAGCCCTATGAAAAACTCAAAGCCTTAACACGGGGTAAAAAGATAAACCAAGCGCTGCTTCATCAATTTATTGAAACGCTTGATTTACCACCAGTGGTTAAAAAAGAGCTTAAAGCACTGACGCCGAGTAACTATATTGGTTTGGCGAATGTTTTAGCGCAGTCGATTTAAGAAAGGTGGGCAAGTAAGCATGCCCACCATTAAATTAAGCGTTAATTTTCAATTTGCTCATACTTTGCACAAGAGAATCAAGCTCTTGTTTTACATTGTCTAAGCTTGATTTAACAATCTCAGGCAATTGCTCTTTAGCTTTGCCAAATAATTCCGGTTCTTGAACTATCTTTTTACAACATAAATAAAATAAGGGAAATTCTTTTTCTCTTAAATATTTACTAGTAACTTTATATCTTTGAGCTAACTGTGATGGCCTTTCCAGTTCTTTATTCAATAAGCGTGGATTAGCGCCACTATCTATAAGTTGTTCAATCAATGGCGATGCAGGATCTGCTGTCACTTGTAAATGCAACGGTAATTCGCCATCTGATCCTTTGGTATTTAAAAGCTCTTTTACATAACAATTATTTAAAAAATAAGACGAAAATTCAGAACGCTCTAAAATAATCGCTAAATGCAAAGGTGTATCACCAGCTTCATCGGCCTCATATAGTAATCTACCTTCAGTTGCTTGTAGCGCATAAACACCTACATCAAATCTATCATGAACCACAGCCAAATGAAGCACATTAGCACCTTTATCAGTTTTAACACTGATATTAGCGCCTTTGTGGTGCAGTAGTTGAACGATATCTAAATGCCCTGCTTTGGCAGCCTCATGCATTGGCGTCCATCCAAGGCTATTACATCTATGAACATTATGATCTTTAGCCAATAATGCTACCACTACTTCTTTTAAACCAAATGCACAGGCCAAGTGTAATGCACTGATCCCAGTAATATTTTGAGATTTAACCGTTCTATCCATATAGGCACCCTTTTCAATACATTCAAGCGCCTTGGCTGAGTCCCTTTTAGAGAGAGCTTCAAATAATGCTCTGGTGAGAATTTCTGACATAGGTTGTTTTCCGTTTATCGGGCATGTGGGTCATTTTATCGGATAAAACCAAAATGTAAAGGTAGCAAACCAAATTATTACTAGTTTTCACTGACCAAAAGCATTGATTGACAGTCAAATAACATTGTTAGTGAGTGTTTGCTCACCTAAAATGGTTGCAACTTTTAATTCTTATAAATACTCAAACCTAAAAACTGAGGTGAAATGATGGAAATAGGCCCAGAACAAATCCGTGAGCTTACACGCAAAGCCATTCAAAATATTCGTGAAGCAACACAGCGGGAACGCGCCCCTGAAGCAGAAATTATTCGGATCCTTAAAGCTAATTATAGCGAAGTGGAAATACGAGCAATACTTGATGAACACCTCAATTTAATTGAAATGGCAGTGCACAATAAATGGAATCATTTGATTTCCTATTTTTCAGAGAGATTTAGTGAAAATAGACTAATACAAAATAAATTGAAACAAGCAACAACAAGATCGAGATACCAAGAAGAAGAATTTGGTGAATATCAAACAGAAGAAAGATCCGAGTTTCCGCTAACAGCTGATCTCATTTCAGGGATGACACCAAAGAGAGCTAATTTTGAGCAAGTAATGGAAATCATTAATACCCTTGCAAAACAAAAAGGGAGCTCTCTTCCCCCGTTACCACCTATAAAATATCTTGTGGCACAAGGTGGTGGTGCAAAAGGCGCAGCTTACAATGGTACGGTCAAAGCAATGGACGAGACGGGGACACTTCAACATATCAAAGCAGTGGGGGGTGCCTCTGCAGGAGCAATTAATGCGTTTATGTTGGGATTAGGGCTCAATTCCGAGCATGCCAAATTGCTGATTTCAAACCTTAATTTTTTAGATCTAAATGATTATAGTGAAGCAAAAACCACAAAAATTCATAGTGCTTTATCTCATAGCGGTAAAAACTTCTATAATTGGGCATGTGCCTTAATGGAACATGTTACTGGCGACCCTAATATCACGTTTAGAGAATATCGTGAACTTTGCAAAAAAAATCCCAACTTAAAGGAAATGATTTTTAAGGGAACGCGTATCGATGGGGATAAAGCACAGGAAATTACTTTCTCAGCAGATAATGAAGAAACTGCGGATGTTCGTATTGTCGACGCGGTACGTGCCTCGATGTCATTTCCAGGTGCTTTTGAACCTTGGAATGTAATGAAAAAAATGCCTGATGGTAGTTTAAAAATATATGGGATCTTTACAGATGGTGGCGTTTTAAATAATTTTCCTATCACCGTATTTAATGAAGCCTCTTATGAAGATCCTCATTATAAGAGAGTTGATACTAAAGTTGGTACACAAGCAGATAGTATTCCAAGAAACCCTTGTTCAGTAGGTTTAGCATTGTGTAGCAAACTTAAGAAACTTAACCCACAAATAACACCATTCACACCACGCCTCAAAGCATTGCGATTAAAAGGAAATATTGCAGGTCAACCAGAGGGGGCGGAGTCCATTGAAGAAGAATTACAAGAAGATGGTTGGACCTACTATCAACTCGGCAAAGCTTTAGTAAAACACAAATTAGGTCTAAACCCAGAAGATCCGACTGCAAAATACAAAGCGCATAAAGATCAAACCATACAAATATACACTGAAGAAGTGGGAACTCTTGAATTTGCCCTAAGTCCTGAAAAACAAAAACGTATTGAAGAAAGTGGTTATCATGCCTGGATGCAATGGTATAAGGTTAAGCACCATCCTGGAGCTTCATACGAAGCTGATTTTTCAGACGATTTCTTCCCAAGAAAAAATGGCAAGCTTAATCCTAATCCTACACCAGAAGAAAATGTTGAACATTTTCTTCGATTGTTAACAAATTATTACGTTGAAATATTAAATGAAGCACAAGCTAGTTTAGGGTATCCTGAAGAATTGCAAGACCCTACGCAAAATCAACGATTAAAATTCTATGCATATATGATTGATGAAGCAGTAAAAGTTTTAGAAAGCAAAAAGCTTCCAAAGAGTGTTAGTGCACAAGATGTTTTAAGGCAGGCATTTAATCAAGCAGTTTCACAGCACGATAATTTACAAAGAATGCGATATGTTCATAATCAACATATCCTAGAAATTGTTGATGAAGATAATGCCTTAGAAACACTAAAGAGACTCATGCAGAGTGATAATATTCATGATCATGAAAAAGCACTGCGGTTATTTAAAGGCAAACTCTCAAGCGTGTTTAAGTATATGGAAGAAAGCAAAGGCGTTGTTTTAGGGCTTGCAGCACAATCTGGCAATCCAAAGTTATTAACTGGTATGCTAGAAATGCTGAGCATAACAGAAAAAATGCTCGCTCAAACCCAAAGAGAGCTGAGATATTCTCTTAATATGTTGCTGAATGAAGCTTCTGCTATTTCTATGTACAAATATGCTGTTGATAGTAAAAATAGCAAAGCTATATTACCAATATTGCTTGAACATAATATTGATCCCATACGCCTTGATGCACAAAATAAAAATGCTTTTCACTACGCCATTTTAGCAGGCGATATCGAAGCTTTAAATATTCTTGTCCAGCATTGCAAAACAAATAAAATTAATTATCAAGAAATACTTTTTGGAGACAATAACGATACCATCGGCCATTTTTTAATTCGCCATGGTTCACATGAAACTTTGAGTAAGCTACGTGAAAATCCTACTTTGCTTAAAGACATCATCTCTTTGAGAGCGAACAATGGCGAAGGTGTAAATTGCGCTGAGCTTGCCGCGCGTTTATTTTTCAAAGACAGTGTTACTCATGAAGATAAAGAACTTGATGATGCCGATTCATTAGCGACTTTAAGACTTCATTGTGGCGCCTTAGGTATCGATAGAGATATTCGTCAAACCGTCAAAGCACTGTCAGCCATTTACAATCAAAAAGCATCAGAACAAATGCTAAAATCAGATAAACTTAAAAAGCTAATACAGGATATACAGCAAGCATCGTCTGACAATATGAAGAGGATAGTTTCAAGTTTATCGGCCCAAGAATGCTTATCCATTCTCAAGAGCCCCTCAGCACAACCTGGTTTAAATTTTCTTTGTAACTGTGCACAGAGTCCTGCTTTGGCAGAATTAGCAAAAGCCTTGTTCAATAGAATCTATCAAACAAGTTATTCTAAATTTACTACAACGGCAGAATATGCAGAATTTTTGAAATTAATTACTCAAAAATACGATGGACAATCTCCCTTATACCATGCAGCTGTTAATAATAATGCGCAAATGGTAACTGCACTAAGATATTACGATGTTCCCGTTAGTGAGGCCGGCCCTGTGGAAAGCCCAAATGCGTTAACGGCTGCAGGCCAAGCGTATGCTTGCGAAGCTGTGATTGCTTTAATGCAAAGTAAACCATATATTTCAAGTGTAAAGGTTGAACGCAGAGTGCCAGATGAAGATGGTAAAATGGTAATGCACTATTTAGCTTCAGCACAAGATGCAAAAGCAAAGGAAGCTATTTTTGCTGTATTGAGCTCTGGTGCTGGTTATCTTCATAATCTTTCAAGTACATCTGATAAAAGGGGCAATACGCCATTTTATTACTTGGTGCAAAATCCCAAAGCTAAAGAAATCCTAGAATATTTAATCCTACAAGGAAAAGGTAAAACCTACAATTGGTATTTAGATACCTATTTTGATCTTAAAACACAACGTAAAAATGGTTACACTGATTTAGAATGGGCTTACAAAACCAACCCTGAACTCGCTGAATTTATTGCTGAAAACCTTTACGACAAAAGCATTGGTAAAAATGCCGAGGCGAGGATAAATGGTGAAATAGCAACTGAAGAAGAACTATCCCGATCAATTTCGCTCATAGTGGCTCAACAAGCACATGAAAGTGCACCAAAATTAACCAAACACTGTGATTTTGCCATCGTTGAAGATTATGAACCTTCAACACCATCACTTAGAAAAAGCCAAGCTTATGTCCCTCATCACAAGACCGAAAGAAAAGAAGATGAGAAGAAAGAAAAAGCGCCAGGAAAAGAAAATGAAGATAATTTAAGAAATGTAAAAAAGGATATGTGAATAGATATGTAATTTATTCAATAAATATATTCCTTTAGGAGAAAAACTATGGAGCTAGGGCCAATCGCTCAGCGTCAAGTGAAACAGGCATTAAAAGCAAAAAAAGCTTCTGCTGAAAATGATATCCTGGGGATCCTCCAAGAACATTCGATTGGTGATCAAAAGTATGTTTTGCTAAACACAAAGCTCATTGCTCACGCACAGACCAATAACTGGAACAATTTTTTTGCCTATTTAAGTACACATTTTGCTAATGATAAAGATGTGCAGTTAAAACTGGCTCAAAATAAAACGACAGTTTTACACGAAGGTGGACAATATGAACAGCTCCAAACAACCCCGATGGAAATTGAGCAAGCTATCCCGGAAGAAGTAAATGCTTTTGCCCAAAAGCATGGATTTGTACGGCCAGGAGAAGTCTTTGACTATAGGAAACACGCTCAAAAAGATGGTCAATCCATTTATTTTAAAGCCATTGCAGAAAAAGATTTCAACGTTGCCAAGTGGCTCGATGAAAATTGGCCAAAAGAAGTTAGACGCCCCTTGCTGGAATCAGATGAATTTCTTGAGTTACAACTTAAATATTGGGCGATTGATGCTAATCAAAAAGAAATTATAGGTTTATTAACTAAACACCAATACGATGTAAAAAATCTATTCGATTTGTCAATTCAAGACAAGAAACTCCAATACATTTTAGTAGCTGCACTAAACAGTGAAAAAGAGGAAGACAACTTTACAGCCAGAGGGCTTATGATGTTGGGGGTACGCTTACCCACCATTTTCAAACTAACCGATGCTGGTAATAAAAAACATCACGAAATAACTACCGAAATCAGCCTCATGATCAATGCGCTTATTGAAGAAAATCATAGAAGAAAAATGGAGTATGTGATTACAGATGCGTTATCAGAAAATAAAAACCAAGCCAAAACAGTAATGGATCTTTGCCAAACCTTGGCCGAACAAACTCCCGAGGTGACGCCTATACCTACCCCACCTGTGACCAGTTTAGCCTTTCAAGGAGGTGGACCCAGAGGCGCTTGTTACAACGGCGTGAGTCAAGCCTTAGAACAATTAAGAGTTAACCCGCAGGTTAAATGTGTTGCGGGTAGTTCGGCAGGTGCCATCACTGCTTTAGGTTTTGCTTTTGGGCTAAATGCCGAACAATTTGCAACCCTTTCAGGACAACTTGATTTTCAGGACTTACTTGATAATGGGGGAAGTTATTTTGGTGCTATATGGTACGCCTATATTTATTCGGGACAAAATTTCCATGATTGGGCAAGAATGCTTTGTTTAGCCGTGCTGGGCGATCCTGATGCTACCTTTGAAGATCTAAATAAAGCGATTAGTAATCCCAAACATCCCTATTATACTCCTTCATTGAAGCACTTAATTATTACTGGTACACAATTACTTAAAGATGGAACTTCACAAACCATCACCTTTAGCAGCTTAGATCCTGCTACGCATCAAGTAAAAATTGCTGATGCTGTTCGCAGTTCAATGTCTATTCCTGGTGTTTACAAACCTTGGGAAATTGTAGGAAAAGATGGAAAAGACTGGGGTACGTTTGTAGACGGTGGCGTATTAAATAATTTTCCTATAAATTTGTTAGACCGAGCCGAATTAACCAAAACTCATCTTGGCATAGAATATAAATTAGAACAAAAAACCACCAAACATGGTCTGATACAGGTTAATCCTTGTAGCTTTGGCTTTACTTTCGTAGACACCTTAGCTGAACTTAAGCCAAAAGTAACACCATTAACCCCTCATTTAGCAGAAAATGTTCGAAGTCTAGGTGTAACGCTTGTCGATGATACACAGGTAGCTCCCATTAAACATGAAGATGTAGGCGTTATGGCGATAATTAACCAAATTTATACTGCCTATAAAGGACAAACAAATCAAGAAAATTTAGTTGAAAAATGTGAGCATCATCAAGGAAATGTAGTGCAAATGTTCCCTGAAGGAATTAGCTTACTGGATTTTAATGCTCCCAAAGAGAAAATTGACCGAGCAGCACAAACCGCTAAAGAATCAACGCTGTTAACATTCCAGCAAAAATCACTTTCAAACCAGCATACTGGTGGCTGTATTGTTGAAGTGCTTTCTTTGGAAGAATATCTTATTCTATTTTTTCAAGAAATGAGCAAGTATGAGGCAAACGAACTTAGAACAATGTATAAGCCTGAAGAATTGCTGAATAATGTTACCTTGCAATTTATCTCTAAAAAAATTCAAGATTGTTTAGCAACCCGACCAGATAAAAGTGTTCCCGAAGAAACCTATTTAGCAGATAAAATTGCTATGTGCCGTGAGATGATACAACATAAACAAGCACTTATAGCACGAGCAGATCAAAGACTGCAAACTGTAATGGATGATCAACGGTATCTTAATACTGTAACCATAGAAATAAAGAAGTCAGGAATAACACCTGCGTTTAAAACCTTAATCGATGGTCAATTAACTAGGGTTATAGAACTTTGCAGAATGCCAAGTAACTATCATGACAACTTAAATTTACTCCAACTTGCCGCTAAAGCTGGCAATTTCGATGCGCTTGATTATATGTTAAGCAAACTTAAAAGCGCTTATAAGCACCGACAAGTGCAAAAGAAAGCTACAAAACCAGGAGAAGGATTTGCAGATATTCTTAATGAAGTTAATGGCGGCGTATTAGCTTCTCTGATCACCGCTAACATAGACCCTAACAAAAAGTTACTATGCTTAGCAATTCTCAAGAAACATCCTGAACTTAATCCTGTTGCAGTAAACGCTGCTGGATTAACGCCCTTACATATAGCAGCCAAGCAAAACCAACCTGAACTATTTATAGAACTCATGGCATTAATCTCTGATAAATATTTTTATCAAAAAAACTTTCAAACCTTAGCCATTGCAGACCATCATCTTAAAGAAAAAGAAACGCTTTTTGAATATATTCTGCGGGAGGCCCCCCTTGAACTTGTTGCCAAAATTATGCAACACCCTTCGATAAAAGAACAAAAGTTATTTTATTATCCCAATGTTGTTAATAATCAATTTACCATGGAAGAACTCTTTGCCAACTATTGTAAAGAGAAACCTGATTTATGGAAAGCACATTTTCAAGCTTACTGGGGATATCCAGATGCTAAAGATCACCATGGCACTTGCTTAAGAGGATTTGAAGGAAAAGCCAAAGTATTAGCTTCAAAACACGAAGCAATTACCAGAGAAAGGGAAAGAAAAGAAGCATTATACGTTAATTTTAACAAACTCTTCGGTGTAGACCTAGCCCATAGTACGGGTGGTGAGGTTGTACACCAAAACATTAATATGGCTAATCTAGAGCAAACTAGCCCTCAAGATTTATGTGAAATGATGAGTTTAAGCTTACAAGAACACAGCGAAGCCAATGGTCTTAATCTGCTATGTTACGCTTGCAAGATGGGACAATTTGAGGCTGTGGCTAAGATAATAGAAAAACTAGAAGCTGCTAAGTTAAAAGAGGGTATATTGCCTCTATTAACTACTAAATGTAATGAATATGCTCCCCTTATGTGGGCTATTTCAGCCTGTGAGAAACATCCTGAAAACGCCCTTAAAATTGTTACTTTATTAAGAGATAAAGGGGTTATCGGTGAACACATCCATCAAGCTGGTCAAGCTAATGCTTCTTGCGCGATTACCTGTGCAGCCAAATTAGGTCACAATGCTGTTGTTGAAGTTCTGTGTGACAAAGTAATTACCAGAAAAACACCTGATAGTGATGGCAGAACGCTGCTGCATTACTTAGCAATGAATCCTGAAACTCGCCCCGAACTCTTTCATAGGATCATGGTAGGTAGGCCTGAGAATTGGGTATACAGCTTTAAAGAGCTGTGTGTGGTAGATCAATATGGTAAAACGCCTTTCCATTATCTTATTGATAATGGTCGTGAAGATATCATAGAACACATTATTGAAACCAATATAGCGCGACGAGGTTATACTGGTATTGGTTTTGAACGTCCGATGACCCTTGATGAAGCATTTGATTTTGCAGCAAAACAAGATACCTATGCTACTCCCGCCAAACCCTATTGTAATAACTTGACTTTATTAGAATATGCAGCTTTTGTGAACTCTGAATTTGCTGAGTTTTTGGCATTGAAACTAGACAATGGCACAGAACGCTTACAAAGGGCCAGAGAACAACCTAGAAGTGCCCCGCAGCTTCCTGTTGAAGATCAAAACCAAGAACGCAGGAAGGCTAAAGCTCCATTACATGCATTTGAATTAGATCGTGCAGCAACTCAGGGAGCAACTGCAGTTAGCGAAGATCATAAAGATAAGAAAGATAAAGCACCAGTGCCAGATAGAAAATTAAAGTGAACTTATAAACGACACTTGCTATATTTTTCATATCACTAAGCCAATTATGTGGTTATCTTATGAAAAAATCAGCGTCTTTTCATCCAGCTGTGCTTTTATTTATGATGTTTGCAGCCCTCTTTTTATCATCTCATCTTTATGCTGATGAGGGTGCACAAGCTAATGGTATGCAAACAGCCGTGATTACGTTGAACTATAGAACCCCTCAAGATGTAATCCCTACTTTGACCCCTTTCTTAGAAAAAGGTGGCCAAATTAAGGGCTTTGAAAATCAGCTGATCATTCAATCAACAGGTAGCAATATTGAAACTTTAAAAGCAATCATTAGCAAAATTGACGTTGCCACTAAAAAGTTAATGATAACCGTTTCCAATGGGCACGATAAGCCAAGTGAAATTACATCCATAAGCCCTACTGGCGATGTTACTTTTGGAGATGAGCCCAATGGCCCCCATTCTCTTGAAATCAGCACCACCAGAGAAAGTGATACACAAGTAAGCTCTATTCCAGTTGATAATGGCAATGTGGCTTTTATCAAAACAGGGGTTACGATCCCGCTTATTCAAGAGCAATATGCTGGAAATGCTGATTATCGCAATGACTGGCGAGCTAATGGCCAAGGGGCGTTGGGTCAATTGGACGCTGAAGGCCATGCGCGAGGAAATGCACAAGCGGTGGATCAATCCTATGAATATAAAAATCTGAGCAATGGTTTTTATGCAAGACCTAATGTTATTGGCAAAGAGGTTAAATTAGAACTATCGACCATGAATGATCAACCTTCCGGCACCATCGGCGATACCACACAAGCGGCCTACACAACCTTTAAAGCTCAAACAACGATTACCGTTCCGTTAAGCAAATGGACCTATCTTGGTGGCAATGAAGTTCAAGACAGACAAAACGCCAAAACAACATACAGCACCCGATCACGTTCGCAAAGTCAAAAATCTTTATGGCTAAGGGTGGATATTGTTCCTGAAGGATCTTAAGACGCCTATATGGATAAAAGCATATTTAAATACATTTGTATTTCTATCCTATTTTTATGGTCTTTGTTGGTGTATACACCTATTTGTTATTCTTTTGATCCTGTCGAAGCAAATAAAACTCTCAATAAATTATCAATCGACTTATCTATTAAAGATGTTGTGGCATCCAACTTAGAAGACGCAGCGGACTCCTTAACGAAACTAAAATCCGAAGCTGATACTTGTATTGATGAACAAAAAAATGAAATAGATAAACTAAACAATCTGCTCCCCAAATTAGATCCCAATAAAGAAATCACCTTGTCACCTGATCAGCAATTTTTAATTAAAAAGAAAACCGAAGCTGAAAAAAAACTATCAGAATGCAGGTTGTTTTCGTTACAAGCACAGGAGGCCATAGTAGCTTTTAATAATACAGCTCAAAAAATGAAGAAAGCTATTATCTTCAGCAAAAAAAAACCTCTAATATTTGAACTGCAAAATCTACCCACCTATTTTGATGATTGGTTGAAAAATGCGAATTTTGGACCTGATCATTATAAAGTAAAAAATATGAATATATTTTTTATACTTTTTTTTATTTTTCTTGCCTTCAGTTTTTCAGTATGGAATGCATCAAATCGCATTGTTGGAAAAATTCATATTAATTCATATTTTGATGAAATGGCGCACACTATTGTCGTCGTATTTAAACATTATTGTGTTCCTTTAGTAACCCTAGGATTATTATACCTAACAGCGATTATATATGATTTTTATTTAAATTTAGAAACAATAGCATCATCATTATTTGCTATTGGTTTCCTATATTATCTTGCTTTAGCTATTGCCTCGTTTTGTTTTTTGCCGCCATTTTTTGCTATCCCTTACTGCCATATTTCTTTTCAGATAGCAAAACCGTTGATGTTTAGATTAAAAGTTTTTTTCACATTATGTTTAGTTGCGGCACTTAGTCATGCATTATTTTTTAATGATACGATGAATCCTCTTTTATTTGAATTAATTAATGGTATTATCTATACTGTGTTAGCATTGAATTTATTTTTCATATTATTATTAGTCGCACGTGCGCCAAAGTTTTTAAACACACATCTCATTCTCAGAAAAGTTATTTCAACATTATTAATCATTGAACTAATTACAATTATTTTTAATGAATGGATTGGCTACCAATCGTTTGCAAGATATTTAGTCACGAGCACTAGTTTATCTTTGTTTTTTATATTTATATTTTGGTTTATTTATAATTTGTTTTTATCATTAGTCGATAGTTTTTATGCTCATAAATATCAGTGGCAACGCGATTTGCAACATTTTTTGAACATCCGTGAGGATGAATCATTAATTGAGATATATTTATTTCGTTTGTTTGCATTTTTATTATTTTGGTCCAGTATACTGTTAAGTATTAATGAAATATGGAGTATTTCAGAAGAATGGACTTATCAAGTCAATATCGGTTTCTTTGAGGGTTTTACAGCAGCTGATGCTAAAATAATGCCTTTTAGAATTATTATGAGCATTTTTTTTATATCAGCAGGTTCGCTCTTTATAAGAGGTCTTAAACGTTTTCTTCACATTAAGGTAGCATCAACTTCAAAGGGGGCACAGGAAGCCCATATCATGATTATGGGATATATGGCCTATGTCGCATTAATAATTTCATCATGCATTATCGCAGGGGTAAACTTACAAGGCCTTGCCTTTATAGCCGGAGCGCTTTCAGTAGGTATCGGCTTTGGTTTAAAGTACGTCGTGGACAATTTTGTTTCTGGTTTACTCCTTCTACTAGAACGCCCCATCAAAAAAGGTGATTTCGTTATTATAGACAAAAAAGAGGGTTGGGTGTCGCACATCGGGATGCGTTCAACTCGGATCAATACTCTGGAAAAATCAGACATCATCGTGCCTAATTCAAAGCTAATCAATTCTAAAGTCACGAATTATATGTACAATAATAAGTTGTGGAAAATCAAAATACATGTTGGCGTTGGCTATAAATCAGATATCGACCTAGTTAAAAAATTATTGCTTGAAGTTGCTCACAATCATGATGAAGTAGTTAAAGAAGGCCATGATGAGCCTCACGTCTATTTTATGTCTTTTGGTGATCATGCTTTGCTATTTGAGCTGTGGGTCGTTATTCAAAATGTGAACAATAAATTTTTTATTACCGATGATTTAAACTCTAGCATTGACAAAATATTTAAAGAACATGGCATTGTCATTGCCTATCCACAAACTGATCTACATATTAAAGATGCTACTCCTTTTAAGATTGAGTCACAAGACACCAAGAAGGATACGCGCTAGCTCACCTAATGGTCACATTGAAGTGTGATTAGCATTATCGTGTATTTTATGCCATTTATCTGCTTTTTGTTGCTCTCTTAAATAGATCATTGAGAATACGCATAGGTTACTGATCTTACTTATTAAAGAGTGCGTATTCCCATGTCTTCAGCATTAACATTTAACGATGAAATAGTAGTTGTTTCTAAAGAATTAGCCGAAGAAATAACACTTATTTCTTTCGAAGAGCTACAACAAGAAGTACTTGCGCTCAAAGATCTTATCATTTCTGATAAAGCAACTGATGATGATATGCTTCAAACCCAAGAAATCATTTTAGGTGACATCACAGCAGAAGATTTAATTAACATTGCTCCCCCGGGCGCGGATAATGGCGCGCAAAGGCAAGGCTTTACACAGGCTAAAACTGTTGTTCAAAACCCATTAGCGCTGCATTATGCAGCCAAAAAAGGCGATTTAAAAGAAATTCGCAAACTAGTAGAACAGCAAGGCTATGATGTCAATGGTGAAGATACTTTAAGCAGTCGTCCCCTGTATGTTGCTTCCCTTTATGGCCATAAAGAAGCTGTGAAATATTTCTTAGAAAAAGGCGCCGATGTTCATGATTTTAGCTATGAGTTAGATACAGCTTTACATGCTGCCATTCAAAAACAACAATATCAAGTAGCAAGATTATTGGTGGAAGAAGGTGGTGCCAACATAGATTTAATTAATTTAGAACAAGACACCCCAACAAACATGCTGATTACGCAATACGATGCCATTATACAAAAAGGTAGTAATGAGTTAAGAAAACCTGAAAATATCAAAATAATGTCTGAAATTATCGACACCTTAGCTGTGTTCTTTAAATATAGTGGCGATCATTTTGTGTATACAGTTCAAGTTGGTAATGATTTAAGTTATGATGTGCCAGTGAACTTTTTCTTAAGAAGTTTTGCGTCCCGTGCCCCCACAAATGAATTACAAAACAAAATTTTAAAGCTGGCCGATGAAATTGCATCTTTTGACCCATCAGAAGAAATGTTTGAAAATGCAAAAAATTTACTCAACACTTTCCCCAATAAAAATGTCTATACCATCAGTTTTGGAGATGATCACAAATCAGTTTTTGATGGTAAAGGTCATGTTGGTTGTATTACCACAAAGTTTGCTTGCAAATCTATACAAGCTTTTAATGATGTCTTAAAACAAAGTTGTACTGATCAACAAAAACTAAAAGCTTTTGCTAAATTAGCCACCACTTTTGAAGCCGCTACTGAATTAAAATCCAACGGTGAAATTGAAGCTTATTCGCAAAAAGCACACCAACGCTATGAAAGTGGAGAAACGGTATTATTAGGATCTGGTTGGAGTTCCCATTTTATCGATGTGGTCTTATCCAAAACGCAAGAACTCTTTATTACCGGCAACTCAGGAAATCGTTGTCATCAGATCTCCCCTGGTTTAAATTTTTATCATATGAACAATACTGACACTATTAAGCCTGCTTTTATGCATGATATGACTGTCAACCCTGATAAAAGTAAATTTGAACGTGACATCATGTATGATTATGAATTAATCGAAAAAGTCGGCGAAAAAGTAACCCCCTTGCAGCTATACCCAAATTGCACCTGGGTCGGTCATCAACATGGTATTGAAGCATGTCTTTATGTTGAATTATTAAACCAAGGCGTTAAAAAAGAAGTGGCTGGTCCGTTAGCTAGTAAATATTACACCGAGTGGGAACAGTTTCATGCCAAGTTCCAAATCGATACCTATATGAAAGGGCCTCAGTGCTTGCCAGCAAAAGCGCTTGTTGATATTTTTATTGATGTTGTAGGTAAAACAACTAAAGAAAATGCCGCGCATCAAAAAGAGCTTGCTACTAAAATTTGCCAGGCGCTCACATCAGATCACTACAAAAGCGAATTTAAAACCTGGTATGACAGTGCCAGTTATGCCAATAAAAAATTGTTTGCTCCTTATCATGTCACTGAAAAATTTGCAGATTTGCCATCACATAAATCAGAATCTGGTGGCGGCTTTTTTGGGCTGTTCAAAAAAGCTTTGGGCGCTGTCGATACGCAAAGCTCAAAAGCAACCAAAACATTTCAGCAAGAAGCTTCACACGGTGAAGATCATGCGGCTACTCATAGCCAGGGAACAGATGCACCACATCAACCTGTGCAAGTTACCCATGAGCCACTTGTGCATCTTGAACAGCACGCACCAACGATAGTATTGTGATGAACTTATCATGTCTATTATCCATGATATTTTTCCAGCATTTTATTTAAATATTGAGCATGAAAACTTAACAGAATCTGAGCTGGCGCTTATTGTTCCAAAATTACCTCAAGAAGTTGTTCTTCTTTTTGAAGATGTTCTTAGCAAAAATGAAGAGCCGCCTCAAGCGAATGAACAAATTAGCAGACATGGCTATACCAAACCAGTCAATATAGTTCATATTGATACCAGTGTCTTAACCAAAACTGTATTGCCAAAAAAAATTGAACTGAACGGTTTATCTTCTCGCAAAGCAGCCAATTTTTTTGATGATATCGTAAACCATGTAGATTTCTTTGGCATTAGTGAAAATGAACATAGGGCTGCTCCTGACATTTTCAGACAACACGAACAGAATGATGCGCAAGTAACCCATGCCAAAATAGTGCATAAAGTATTGCCACCTATGTTACTAAAACATCATTATCAAATTGCTGCGCACCTCTTAAAAGAGGGTTATGTGGACACCCATCAAGAGCTTAAACACCATTCTAAAGAAATATATAGCATGATCTTTTCAGATCTCACTGAAGTTATTCATGCCTATGTGAAAAACCCTAATAATGCTACCTTGCTCAAGATTAGCAATTTGCTAGAAACCATTGAGCTGTTTGCACAACATGGTGCAAAAACATGTTATGTGCCAGATTTAACACAATCTTCCTATAATACAACTTATACGCCATTAGGGATGATGTTAAGAGTGTATGCTTCTCTTTCGCCTGATGACAAATTAATGAACAAATTACTTACCACTGCCGATTATTTATCAACAGTTGACACAAGCGAAACACAGTATCTTCATGCCAAAAATCTCTTGCTTGCTTTCCCCACCGGAGCAAGTTATCCATTAGCCCTGTCAGATTATGAGCATGTTGATATTAATTCTGAAAATGGCTATGCACTTTTTACCACAAAGCTTGCGCACGCGTCACTGAGTCAATATTTATGCAAACTCAAAACAGAAAATGCGAACAGCCATGAAAGCGAAATTTTTGAAGATTTAGCTTCAATCTTCTGGCAAGCAACAAACGCTTGTGAAAAAAGAGTAATTCCAGAAACTTCGGAAGAAGTAGCAGAACACTATTCTCAGGGTGAAACTGTTTTACTTGCAACAGGTTGGCAAGGACACTCTTTTGACGTTGCGCTAAATAAAACACAAGAACTGTATTTAACTGCCAATAGTGGTCAACAACTTGAATTAACAGAAAATCATAGTGGTGATACTTTTAGGCATCTTAATCAATCGGGTATGATTGATAGCGCCTTTTTCTATGAGTTATTAACCAATACAGAGCAAGGTTTTGAAAAAAATCTAGTTAATAAATATGCCGTCAGCGAACCGACAGATTTTATTGATAAGCCAGAACAACGTTTTGGAAATTGTACTTGGGAAAGCCATCGTGATGCAGTGGAAGGTCTTATCTATATGAAATTGCTAAGCCAGAACCATCTCCCCCAAGAAGCCAAGGCTTTAGCAAATACATATTTCAACAACTGGGACCGTTTCCATGGAGATTACGTGATAGATACTTATTTCAAAAACCATCCAAGTTTGCCGGCCGCTGCCATGCTAGATATTATTAATGAGCTTAAAGCCGAAAATAATCCCTTGCATGCTAAACACATTGAAAAATTAACCAATATGTTAACAGGAGAAAGTTATTTTGATTACTCATTAGATGGCAGTTTTGAATTTTCTCCTCAAACGGAAATTTCTGCTGAAGCATCTTCCAGCACACCGAATGTTGCTTACCACTCCCCCTTTATAAGTCCTCTAGAGCCTGTAATAGCAAGCCCTGAACCAGCGTTGGTTTGTTAACTATATTTATATTTCCTTTTATATTTGCTGCACTCCAAAAAAGCCGTAAAATGAAGTCATTCTTTTTCATGACATTTGATAAAGCACTATGGAAGCACAACAAGAAATTAATCTTAATGGTTTGGATACCCTGATTAACCAAAAACAACATGCTTTAACGTTAACCTCTCAATATTTTAGCCCCATTGCCCTAGAAGATGTCATTTATAAAGACGAAGCGCTACCTGAATTAGGAAAAGTAAGGCAGCTTATCCCTAAAAGTATTCAAGAAATTGAAGATTACTATCATCAAGATTTTAAACTTGTTAAAAACTCAAACTTACAAATTCATTATCCCTTGCATATAGCGGCAAGAGATGGCAATTGCGATGAAATTATTCGACTTGTTAACGATGGCTTTGGGTATGATATTAACCAAACTGATGCGCGCAGCATCACCCCGCTACATGTAGCTGCTTTATTTGGACAGATAGATGCAGTTAAAACATTAATAACATTAGGGGCTACCGTTGATATAAAAGGATATGAACAACATACCCCCTTACATTTTGCTTTGTTAAAAAACCATTATGACATTGCCACCACTTTAATTTTGGAAGGCGGCGCTTGTCCATTACAAGAAGATGATATGGGCATTAATGGCTTTACATTACTGCTCGATGATATTCCCAATTTATTACAAAATGCGGGAGATGATTCTAAAGCGAAGGCAAAGCTTGATAGTGCTATGAACTTGATAGATGTCATGATCCATCACAGCAACGGGCCATTATTATTTAACGATATTTCTGAACATCAAAATGAAATATACTTAACCCCTTATCCATTAGAAACAATTCTGCAATTTATCGCATCTTACTCACCCAGCGTAGAATATGCCAATAAACTATTGCAATTGATAGAGCAAGCGAAAACGATTGACCCAAGTGGCCAAGGGTATATTGTTGCTAAAGACTTACTACACCAATTCCCTACCGGGGGCATCTACAAAATTAATTTAACTGATGATAAAAAAGTGTGGTTTGTTTCTGAGGGACATTCCGGCATTTTAACTACTGCTTTAGCTTCATTATCATTGAAAGAGTTTATTCACAGCGCTGATTTTGACCATGCTGATCCTGTTAAAGCAGATGTGTTTGCTTCATTACAAGAAATCTATAACCATGCTAAAGACTTTACGTTGTTCTCTTCAACGCAAGAAACCGCTAATACTGCGACGATGCTTTACAATGAAGGTAAAACTGTACTTCTTCCATCGGGCTGGGATGGGCATTTTATAGATGTTATTCTTTCTAAACCACAACTAATGTATGTGGTTGCCAATAGTGGTGATAGATACCACGGTGAAGCCCCCGATTATGAACCCGATCCAGCAGGCATTAATTTTTATCAAATTTATGAGCCTGAAAAAATTTCTACCCAGTTCATGTATAACATTCTCAATAATACCGATAAAACGACTTTGGAATTTGAGAATGCTTATGAATATGGTGTTTTTGAGAGAATTGAAGAGATCTCTAGAGATGATCAACAGTTTGGTAACTGTGGTTGGGAAAGTCACCGCAATGCCGTAGAAGGGCTTATTTACATTGAATTGCTAAATAGAAATATAGCTCCAGAACAAGCTAAATTACTTGCTTCAGAATATTATCAAGAATGGGATAATTTCCACGGACACTTTGTTATTGATAGGTACCTTGAAAGCAGCCCTGTTTTGCCTGTAGAGGCATTAATTGATATCTTCAATCAAATTCATTTCAAAGAGAACTATTCTGATATTGATCATCAATATGCGCAGAAAATTGCGCAAGCACTTTTTTCTCCTCATTATCTGGAAGAATTTCAATCTTGGCTGCAAGAAAAAGAAGATATAGAATTAGCCGATAAGCTAATGCTTAATATTTTAAAGGTCGAGCATGAAATGGATATTCAATGTATTATGAATGAAGAGTTATCATGCAAAAATGTAGTTACTTCTGCACAGGAAGTTTCTAACCCCAACCTCTCCATAAACAGTATAGTGATAGAACCATTATTGACGCCAATAACAATTATTCAAGAAACAATATAAAACTTTAAGACAATTCGTGTATTTTAACGGTTTGAAAACTTTTGAAAAAAGTTAATTTGAATTCGTAATAGGTCATTGGGAGGCTGTGTTAGCATATATATAATTGATCGAGAATTTTTAGGGGTATATATGTTTACAAAAATGCTCAAAAAAATGACTCAAACATTGTTAATCATGCTAGCACTTTCTTTTTCTTTACCCACCTTCGCAACTGGAACCAGTTTAGTGTTTCTCAATAGTTTTGATGTGGTAGGTGCGTTGAATAATGACGGTTCTCAAGTACCTTACTCGGTGCTTATACCCAACCCTTTAGTCACACCTTCAAACGCTAGCGCTCAACCATTTGGCGGCCTTGGTTCACGATTTCTAGCAGGTGCCATTATTTACCCAGGTAATACTTTTCCTACAACTGGCCCGTTTGTTAATCCTACCGATCATTCACAGCTTTACCCAAATAAAATAATCGGAACATGGTTTTGCAATGGTTTAATTACAAATGATATCCCTCAGGTTGGACCAGGTCTTGGTAATAAACCTTTTGGAAATTCAAATATTAATTTTCGCTTTATTGCCAGCGATGGTACAGATGAATCCATCTTCATACAAGACACGCTAAAAAGCATGGATGTTACAAAAATAAATACTGGATTACCTGCTAGAACGCAAGATGCTTCGGTTGTAGTTGGGTTTAATGATAATGTTTACTTAGCAGGAAAAGTTAAAATAACAACCTATTTGGTAGCTGATGGTCTTGGTCTACAATTTTTGAATCATTATGATTTCCAATATCCTGTGGTTGTTAATAAACGTTAGTCCAAAAACCCTGCACTCATTGTGCAGGGTGCCTACAACTATTGCCTCTTAACTTCTAATTCCTTCGCTAAAAATAACCATGTTTCCAGCACCGAATCTGGATTGAGCGAGACAGAATCAATGCCTTGCTCAACCAACCAAAAAGCCAAATCAGGATGATCAGAAGGCCCTTGCCCGCAGATCCCAATATATTTCCCTTGTTTTTTACACTCAGCAATCGCTCTTTGCATTAAGAACTTCACGGCCTTATCGCGTTCATCAAAAGAGCCGGCCACAATACCCGAATCTCTATCTAGCCCCAAAGTTAATTGGGTTAAGTCATTAGATCCAATAGAAAAACCATCGAACAGCGTTAAAAATTCTTCCGCTAAAATAGCATTTGAGGGCAATTCACACATCATAATAACGCGTAATCCCGCTTCGCCTCGTTTTAACCCATTTTCAGCCATGACTTCAAGCACACCTTTGGCCTCTTCCAATGTGCGCACAAAGGGGATCATCACTTCAAGGTTGGTTAAGCCCATGGTTTCACGCACATAGCGCACGGCTTCACACTCTAAAGCAAAAGCTGCTTTAAAAGATGAAGCTGCGTAGCGTGAAGCACCCCTAAATCCTATCATTGGGTTTTCTTCTGTGGGCTCAAATTGCGCGCCGCCTAGTAAGTTCGCATATTCATTGGATTTAAAATCGGAAAACCGCACAATGACTTTATTGGGGGAAAAGGCACAAGCTAAAGAAGAGATCCCTTCGCTTAATTTTTTAACATAAAACTCTCGAGGGTTCGCATAACCATGGGTGCGATTTAAAATTTGTTCTTTGATATTTTCCGGCATGTTGTCAAATTGCAAACAAGCATTGGGATGTATGCCAATCATTTGACTAATAATAAATTCTAAACGCGCCAAGCCTATCCCTGCATTGGGTAGGGCCTGAAAATCAAATGCTCTATCCGGGTTTGCTACATTCATCATAATCTTAAAGGGAATAGGTGGCATATTGCCTAATTCAATGGTTTTAATTTCAAAGGGTAATTTGCCTTCATAAACATAACCTACATCCCCTTGGGCGCAACTGACAGTGACTTGCTGACCATCTTGAATTTCTTTGGTGGCATGATGTGCCCCCACAACAGCTGGAATGCCTAGCTCCCTAGCAATAATGGCCGCATGACAGGTTCGCCCGCCACGATTAGTGACTATGGCCGCCGCCCGTTTCATAATGGGCTCCCAGTCGGGATCGGTCATATCCGCCACTAAAACATCGCCTGGTTTGATACAATCCATATCATCTGGGCTTTTAACAACGCGGGCTGTTCCTTGACCTATTTTTTGCCCTATGCTTCTGCCCTCTACGATAATATGACTGGTTTTTTGTAGATGATAACGTTCTATCACTTTTGTTTTGGCGCGACTTTTAACGGTTTCAGGGCGCGCTTGAACGATATATATTTGATTATCGACACCATCTTTGGCCCATTCTATATCCATGGGGCGCCCATAATGCTTTTCAATAATTAAGGCTTGTTCGGCTAAAACTTGCGCTTCATTATCGGTAATAGAAAACTGCTGTCTATCTTTTTGCGAGACATCTTCTTTGGTTACCGCAGCATGGTTACCTGGCGCTACGCTCTCTTCCACATAAACAAGCTTTACTTGTTTGCTGCCCAAGTTTCGACGCACGATCGCGGGTTTTTTCGCTATTAAGGTGGGCTTATGAACATAAAATTCATCCGGATTTACCGCGCCTTGCACCACCATTTCACCTAAACCATAACTTGAAGTAATAAAAACTACATCGTTAAAACCGGATTCAGTATCGATGCTAAACATCACACCGCTTGAACTTAGATCACTGCGGATCATTTTTTGTATTCCCACAGAAAGCGCGATATGACTGTGATCAAACCCATGATGTACGCGATAGGCGATGGCTCTGTCATTAAAAAGCGAAGCAAAAACATGCTTCATAGCATTTAAAATGTTATCTAAACCACGAATATTCAAAAAAGTTTCTTGTTGTCCTGCAAAAGATGCATCTGGTAAATCTTCTGCGGTAGCTGATGATCGCACCGCAACGGCACAAAATGTATCTCCCTGACATAATTGTTCATAAGCCACATGCACTGCATCAATTAATTCTGGTTGAAAATGAGAATCCAGAATACGCTCTCTGATGCGTTGCCCGGTTTTTTTCAAAAGCGTGACATTATCAACATCTAAATCTTTGAGCATGGCATAAATTTCTTGCGCCAATGCGCCTTGGCTTAAAAACTCACGATAGGCATGGCTAGTGGTCGCAAAACCATCTGGCACCTTTACCCCCAGAGAAGTTAAATTACCAATCATTTCACCAAGAGAGGCGTTTTTACCCCCAACTTTCTCAATATCTTTGATTCTTAACTTACTAAAAGGAATGACATATCCGTCTGCTGCTGACATGTTGCCTCCAAGATGGCATGCTTAATGCGCTTGAATGATGCTTGCGCTAAGGAATACCTCATGAAACGACGCGTTGTTTTCTTTATCTCTGACAGAACAGGGATCACTGCTGAAAACTTAGGTCTTAGCCTGCTTTCACAATTTGAAGGTATCCACTTTACCCAAGTCACCTTACCGTTTGTAGATTCTATCGAAAAAGCAGTAGCGGCCACAAATCGAATTAATCAAAGTATCTCAGCTGATGGACACAAACCAATCGTTTTTGCCACTATAGTCTCATCCGAAATACGCGACATATTGCAGGGCAGCAATTCTTGTTACATCGATTTCTTTCAAACGTTTATTCCCACTTTAGAAGAAGAATTATCACTCCATTCTGTTAATGTCATGGGGCGTAGTCATGGGGTAAGCAATACCCATGCATATAACACGCGCATTGAAGCAGTTAATTTTGCTTTAAATTACGATGATGGTGCCAGAACCTCGGGTTATGATTCGGCAGATATTATTCTCATCGGGGTGTCTCGCTGTGGCAAAACCCCCACCAGTTTATATTTAGCAATGCAATTTGGCATTCGTGCTGCCAATTACCCTATTACCGAAGAAGACTTAGATAGCAAAGCCCTCCCTAAAATCCTAAAATCACATCACAAAAAATTATTTGGTTTAACAATTGATCCCAAAAGGCTGCACGCTATTCGCCAAGGCCGCAGCCCGGATAGCCGCTATGCCACGCTTTCACAATGTGAACATGAAGTGAAAGCAGTTGAAAATTTATTTATGCACGAGAATATACCCTTTTTAAGCTCAACCAATTTATCTATTGAAGAAATTGCAACCAAATTAATGGTTATTACTGGATTGCAAAGAAAATTAAGATAATATTTTTCCCCCTCACCCTAGCCCTCTCCCACAAGGGGAGAGGGAACAAGATCCCAAATTTTTGTTCTTTACCCTCTCCCATTTCGGGAGAGGGTGGCTCGAAGAGCCGGGTGAGGGTTTATTAATCTATCCACTGTGCTATAAATTCCGGCACAGGCATTTCTAATAAACTATCCTCTTGCATTAAATGAACAAGTTGTTTTACGCGCAAAGCAGAAAAACGGCTATGCAAGTTTTTCTCAAACTTTTCCCACAACAAAGGAATACCCTCTTCACGCCGCCTTTTGTGCCCTAAAGGATATTCACACACATCAGCAATAACTTTGCCATCGGTAAATGTGATTTCCACTTTATTAGCAATAGAGCGTTTATCTGGATCTAAATAGTCTTTACTAAATTGTGGATTTTCACTGACAGTCATTTTGGCACGCAAATTATCAATATCGGGTTGATGTGCACGTTGCTCTTCATAGGAATCTGCTGTTAACTTGCCATCAATGAGTGCACAAGCCACCATATACTGCAAACAATGATCTCTGTCGGCGGGATTATATAAAGGGCCGGTTTTGTTAATGATACGCATGGCCGCGCTGTGTGTCGTAAGATGAATTTTTTCAATTTGGTTAAATTTATCTTTACATTGGTAATGCAAATTTAAGGCACACTCTACTGCTGTTTGAGCATGAAACTCTGCTGGATAAGCTATTTTAAATAAAATATTTTCCATGACATAAGTGCCAAGATCTCTGGCAAAAGCAAGAGGTTTACCCTTAAATAAAACATCTTGAAAGCCCCATTGCTTTGCGCTAAGCGCGCTTTTATAGCCCTTTTCTCCTTGCAAGCTCATCATCGCCAGGCGAACACCACGGCTCGTGGCATCCCCGGCTGCCCAAGATTTACGGCTGCCAGTGTTGGGCGCGTGCCTGTAGGTACGTAAACTTTGGCCATCAACCCATGCTTGAGAAAGTGCTGCTAAAATATCTTCATTGCCGCCACCCAGTAGTTTGGTCGTAATACCGCAGCTTGCCACTTTCACTAAAAGAACATGATCAAGCCCTACTTGATTAAAACTATTTTCAAGGGCTAGAACCCCTTGAATTTCATAAGCGCGTATCATGGCATCTAAAATATCTTTTACTTTAAAAGATTTTTGATACTGTTCTTTACGTCTACTCACAAAATCCATAACACTTATGATTGCCCCTAAGTTGTCTGAGGGGTGGCCCCATTCTGCTGCCAACCAGGTATCGTTATAATCCAACCAACGGATCAGGGTCCCGGTATCAAAAGCACACTTGATGGGATCTAATTCATAGTTTGTGCCTATAACTCTGGCACCTTGTTCGATAGAAATGCCACTGACCCAAGGCCCAAGCAGTTTGGTGCAAGCAGGATAGGAAAGCGCTAACATCGCGCAGCCTATACTGTCGACTAAAGCCAATTTGGCAGTTTGCCATGCTAAATCGCTATTTATTTTATAATCGTTAATATAGTTGGCGATGGACACTAAAGCTGAATCATATTCAGACGCTTGCTTGTTCATTGTTAACCTTATCGCTTTTCAATTGGGACAAAGGCAAGTGGCTCTGGGCCAATATAGTCTGCAGCTGGCCTAATCAACTTATTGTTACCGCGTTGCTCAATGCAATGAGCAACCCAACCTGTGGTGCGAGAAATCACAAATATAGGCGTAAACATTGCGGTAGGTACACCACAAAAATGATACGCCGATGCGCTGTAAAAATCTAAATTAGGAAAAAGCTTTTTTTGATCCCACATCACTTTTTCAATCCGCTCTGAAACAGCATAAAGCTGTTTATCACCTAACATTTCACTTAATGCTTGCGATTGCGCCTGAATGATCTGTGAACGGGGATCAGAAACCGTATATACCCGATGACCAAAACCCATGATTAGCGCTTTTTCTTCTAATTTTTTTAAGATCCCTTTTTCAGCTAACTCAGGGGTTTGATATTGCTCAATTAATTCCATGGCCGCTTCATTGGCACCCCCATGTAAGGGACCACGTAAGGTACCAATGGCGGCCGTGATGGCTGAATAAATATCTGACAAAGTGGCTGTACATACCCGTGCTGCAAAGGTAGAAGCATTGAATTCATGTTCAGCGTATAAAATTAGTGACACATCCATGGTTTTAATCATCAATTGCCACAGGGCAGGATTATTTTTATAAGCATCCTGATGCAACATCTTTAAAAAATACTCGGCAAGTGAATTCGCATTTATCATGACATCAAGGCGTTCACCCTTGGTATGAAACTGATACCAATATAATAAAGCCGCTGGAAATAACATTAATAATCTGTCGGCAATATCTTTTGCCCCGTGTTCTTTGGTTTCAGGCTCAAGGGTGCCTAACATGGAACAAGTGGTTCTTAACACATCCATCGGATGCGTAGTGGCCGGCATGCTTTCTAGTAAACGGACTATTTCTGGCGGTAAGCCCCTTAAACTATTGAGCTTTTGCTTGTATTGATTAAGTTGCTGCAAGGTGGGCAAAGTGCCATAGATTAGCAAATAAGCCACTTCTTCAAATGTGGCTTGGTTGGTTAAATCCACTACCGAGTACCCACGGTAATGTAAACTACTACCGGTATGTCCTACTGTGCAAATAGCAGTTTGTCCTGCAACCACACCAGCGAGGCCGCCGCCTTTACTTACTGCCATGTTCGTGCTCCATTAATTGATTATAATTATCGAGTTCTTTTTCAAATTGCTCGTAATTTAAGAATTGATATAACTCATTACGATTTTGCATTAAATCGACGACCGATTGCTGTGTTCCTTGCTCATAAATAGCCTTATACACTTTTAAGGCTGCCGCATTCATCGCTCTAAAAGCGCTAAGAGGATATAAAACTATAGCTACACCCTGTTTTGCTAATTCTGCTTTAGTGTAAAGTGGGGTTTTGCCAAACTCAGTGATATTCGCAAGCACCGGTATAGAAAGCGCTTTAGTAAAAACGGCATATTGTTCTAAAGACGTCAGGGCTTCTATAAAAAGGGCATCAGCCCCTGCTGCTTGGTACATTAAAGCACGCTCTAGAGCCCCTTTTTCACCTTCAACAGCAAACGCATCTGTTCTTGCCATTACTAAAAATGAATCATGCTCACGACCATCTAAGGCAGCTTTAATCTTGGTCACCATCTCTATGGCACTAACAAGCTGTTTTCCTTGACGATGCCCGCATCTTTTGGCTTCGGTTTGATCTTCAATATGCGCACCAGCAGCACCTGCTTGAGAAAGCATTTGAAAAGTGCGCTTTACATTTAAAGGGCTGCCCCACCCTGTGTCTGCATCCACAACTAGCGGTAAATCGGTTGCATTGACGATTTGTTGAACCGTGCCGAGCACATCATTTAAGGAGGTCATTGCCAGATCAGGCAATGCAAAGTTAGCATTGGCAACCCCTGCGCCTGATAAATACAATGCTTTAAAGCCAACGCTTTGTGCCAACTTTGCCGCATAAGCATTAATAACACCGGGCAGTTGTAGTGGTTTTTCTGCTTTAATTGCTTGGCGCAATTTCTGGCCTGGGTGTTCCCTCACATCAAGACTCCTATCCTTAGCCTATTTGATGCATTGTAACCCGGTCAGAAACTCTGGACCACGAGAACAGTTTCTTATGTTGTTTAACTAATTAATTCTTTGGCGATGGCAAAGTAATGCCGGTAAACTAAAGAGCACCAAGCCACCTACCAAATAGCCTTCAAACACAAATAAATGTTGCATGGAGAGCGTGTGTTTAAATTGTTCTGGTGGAATAAATCCTAAGAAAAAGCAAAGCGCACAAACCAAAATGCCACTTCCAGCAATAAATACTAATCCTAAGTTTCCGCCGGGAATTTTGTAAGGTCTGACACTTTGTGCATGATTAAATCTTAATTTAATGGCGCTAGCAAAAACTAAAATATACATCGCCATGGCAAATTGCGTGGTAATTGCGGTTACCAACCAAAAAGCCACATCCACAGAAGGCATGATAAAAAACGCTAATGCTAATAATGTTCCTAAAGTAGCTTGTGCAATTAATATCGCCACTGGCTGATTGCGGCTATTTTTCTTAGAAAGCCAATGCGGCATAGTGCCCGTTTCTAAAGCATGATGCATACCTTTAGCAGGACCAATAATCCACGTATTGTTGCCAGCAAATGATCCTACCATGGCCATAAAGGCAATGATCTTTACTGCCCATCCCATATTAAAATCGTTGAAGAACACATTAAAGACTTGCATCACCCCAGAGACAATACTGATTTTGGGCACAACCACTGCCATAGCTAAAGAGCCTAAAATGGAGATCCCCAAAATAAGCACGGTGGATAATAAAATGGCTTTAGGATATACCTTTTTGGGATCTTCAGTTTCATTGGCATAAAATGCTGACATTTCCATGCCTGCTAACCCTAAAACCACCGCACCAAAAAAAACTACATTACTTAAAGAGAGATCAGGCATGATTGCTGCTTTTGAGATCTCAAGTTCGAACGGTTTGCCCACCAATAACCAAATGATTGCTAAAACAATAATTAACAGCCCTGGGATCACAGTACCCAAAAATGCCCCAATGGTAGAGACGGCAGCAGATGTCTTCATTCCCAAAAAATTAATGAAAGTTAAAATCCAAAATATCCCTACAATGGTGTAAAACATAAAGTGTTTATTTTGCGCAAGGCTTGGGTCTATCAAATAAGCAATGGTGGAGGCCAAAAATGTCAGTACTGTGGGGAAGGAAGCAATAGAAAACATCCAATTCATCCATTGGGCAAAAAACCCAATCCGTGGCCCAAAGGCTCTGGCAACCCAACCGTATATTCCAATGGCTTCTGGCCAGGCTGTCGCTAATTCAGCACAGACTAAGGCTGTAGGGATAAAAAATAACAAAGCAGCAACCAGATAAAACAAAATGGCAGCAAAACCATATTCCACCATAAAGGATAGATTTCTTAAGCTCACAATCGCAGCCACATTGATTAGTGCTAATGAAAGAACGCCTAAGAATTTTTTTGAAGTGGTCATTTTTTGCCCAACTTAGCCATTATGGATAATAATGGCTAAAGTAAAGCACATTGTGAGATTATATGCAATCCATTTGCATATTTATTCATCAGGCCGCAGCGATATTCTCTGCAATATAACCGATAGCTTGACCCGTAACACCGCCGATGCATGCGCCACTTGTAGCCCCAATACCCACGCCTGCCAACAAATAACCGGCTAAAATAGGAAATGCTTCTGTCACCACCCCTGAGCCTGCGGCTAGGGCAAAGATCCCACCAACATAAAGGATTGGCGAAACAACATATAAACCAGCTGCCGCACCTACAACTCCCCCAAAAACAGCGCCTATAGCGCCCACTGTGTTGCCACCACTCACTGCTAATACTTCTGCTTGATTTAAAGCTCTCATTTTTAACCCCTTAGGTCATTATTGTTGATGTGAGTGAATACTCGCATACTTAAAACGCCCTGTCAACACCTTGAGATCTACCGTCATGCCTAAAATGGAAAAAATTAACAAAACAATTGATAAGCTTTAACCAGGGGGTAAACAGCGATGTTTATTTTATGAGTTACTTTGCCAACAAAAAAGCATTGAAGCACTTACTAACAACACCACAGTCATCAGCCCTAAGATCAAATACCGTGATGCAAGCTCAGCCCAAGTAGCACCATAGAGCAAAATATCGCGGGCACTGGAGACAATATGCGTTAATGGCAAAAAGTTGGCCAGCATTTTCAACATCGGATGCGCTTCATCTAACGTAAAAAAAGCCCCTGATAACATCAGCATGGGCCAGGCAGCCATTTCTAGTAAACCACGTGAAAGTTCTTCGCTTTGTCCTCTGGCGCTAATCAACAAAGCGACACTAATTAAAGATAATGCCCCCAGCACTGATAAACACAATAATTGCAGGATGCTCCCTTCTATGCGGGGGGAAAATAACAACCAACAACCTACAAATATCACCGTCACCACAATCTGAGTAATCAGTAACCGAGATATCACTTGTGCTGACAAAAATTCAATGGCTTTGAGTGGCGTTGTATGTAATCGTTTTAAATACCCCATTCTTCTGTAACGAATGATGCCATAACCAATGCCATACAAGCAGCTATACATCATATTGATGGCTAATACGCCAGGCAGTACCCAGTCTACATAACGCAAAGCAACGCCGGTACTTTCTTGTTGCTTAAGCTTAGGATAGTGTTGCTCTATAATATGCCCTAAAAACTGACTTTTATCGGAATTTTTATTAACCCAATAACTTTCTTGACCCTCTTGATTGTTTAGCAACAATTCAATTTGATGTTGTTCAAGTTGCTTTTTGGCTTTGGCTTCATCGGTAAAATAATGATATTTGACATTTGGTAATGAAAGCAGCGCTTGTTCATTGACCACCTTGCTTTGACTTTCACCCAAGATCCCAATATTAAATAGGGCTTTATTAGCACCTGAAAAAATCAAGTTCAAAGCAAACAACAAAAATAAAGGAACAAATAAGTTCCAAGTCATACCCTCTTTGTCACGCACAAATTCTAAATTGCGTGTATGCACTAGGGCTAAGATTTTTTTCATTATTCCCTCAGTTGGTGCCCAGTTAAATGCAAAAATAAATCTTCTAAATTATGCTCAAAGATGGTGATCCCTTCTAAAGAAACGCCCGCTTGTAATAATTCACGTATACAAGTATCTACTTTTTGAGTATCAATCACAAAATAGTCACCCGACTCTTGATGAGCAATAGTGTCGGGGAGCTTTAAGGTCCCATTTTTAGGTAATCTGATTTGATAGTTTGAGAAACGCTGTGCAATTAAACCACTGGGCGTACCTTTGGCTATCACTTTCCCATGATCAATAATCACCAATTCATCACACAAAGTAGAGGCCTCTTCCATATAGTGCGTGGTCAGAATGATAGTAGTGGCTTGTTTTTTTATTTTGTCAATTAGCTTCCAAAAATTATGGCGTGCTTGAGGATCGAGCCCGACGGTGGGTTCATCGAGGATTAATAATTCTGGTTGATTGATTAAAGCGAGTGCTAAAAGTAAACGCTGACGCTGCCCGCCAGAAATTTTGCGGGTGTCGCGGTTAATAAATTCTTGTAAACCACATAAAGCAACCAGTTCTTCAATATTGATTGAACTATCATAGAGTGCTTTAAATAATATAAGGTTTTCTTTTACGCTAATAAAATCTTGCAATGCAGTATGCTGAAGTTGGATCCCCGCAGAGCGCTTAAATGCATTGGTAATAGGTTTTCCTTTAAAGAAAATTTCCCCAGAGGTGGGGGCAATTAACCCTTCAATCATTTCAATGGTGGTAGTTTTACCGGCCCCATTAGGCCCAAGCAACCCTAAACAAACGCCTTTGGGGACAGCAAAACTCACCCCATCTACCGCTTTAAGTTCGCCGAAATATTTTCTTAAGTTTTTGATTTCTAATAACAAACTTTGATATCCTGCATTATGCAAACCAAACACCAACTTGAAAAGTTCATTTCTCATTTGCAAAAGCAAACGTCATTGCAAACTTATCAAGCTCTCAAGCTTCTGGCAACTGAAATTCCATTACATTTACCCCCAGCGCAGAACAATCTTACGCCTGCGGCAGTACTTGTTCCTTTTATACTGCATGAACAAAACCCCAGTGTACTCCTAACGGTGCGTACCTCACATTTAAATCATCATGCAGGACAAATTAGTTTTCCAGGGGGTAAACACGGTATCAATGAAGAGGCAATCACTTGCGCTTTACGAGAAACCAAAGAAGAAGTTGGATTAAATCAAGTGCAAGTTATTACCAATCTCGGACAATGGCCTTCCTATAGTGGCTATTTAATTGAGCCTATTGTGGGCCTTATTCATCCCCCCTTCAAACTAGCGCCCAATCCACATGAAGTGGAAGAAGTTTTTGAACTGCCTCTAAGTATTGCTTTTGATACAACACAATACCAAAGGGTAAATAAAAAAACCCCCATTGCCCATCATTATTTTGAAGTTCATTATCAAAATAAAAGGGTTTGGGGGTTTACGGCAAGCTTGCTTTTGCTTTTAGCTACTTATGCAAAAACACTGGCTTGAGTGACTGTTTCTTCTATTGAAATCATAGAAACTAAAGGTGCTAAGATATCCATCTTGGGCTGTGATGCGCCAAGGGATGGTCCCATTGCTGCATTAAACAAGGCTTCCAAGGGTTTGCTATTAGTGACATCTAAAATATCAACCATATTGACCACCGTATCAGCCACTGTATCGCGATAGCTATCACATGCTTTTAAGAAATCATGGTATTCCTTTAGCTCAAGCATTTGAGTTTCAGAAAATGGCTTTTTAGGTGGGAACATCCAGTTCATTGCCGAATCTATATACCCTGGCTCAGTCGCAGGCGCATAAGGTTTCATATAACTTATCGATTGATAGCTATAAGGATCATACTTAATCAGATCACTACCAATGAATTTATCAAAAGTTTCAAATACCAAAGGATTGCTCAGTTCATTCAGGATCACAACACCTTTTTGGACATCAGCGATGTTAGTAGCATCATGATGCTCTGATAAAGCGTAGATCAGCAAATCATCAAAAATTTCATTGTCATTGAACAAAGCTGGATGGGTAATGACCTCTTTTAACGTAAAGGTGAGATCAAAATCTTCCCATATATGGAAAGTATCTTTAGCTAGAGAATGTGCTGTTGCATTATCTAGCCCATAATTTAAAAATTGAGAAACGAAGGAAGCCTCAACACCTGCTTCTAAAGATGTCCATGGGCAATTCCCCACGACTTGGGTTGGATTCTCAATTTCACCTATCTTATTTAATCCTAAAATATCGATGATATCGTATTGTAAATAATCTGGCTCACCATCACCTGCTATCATTTTTTGAATAATTTGCTCTGTTAAATTCATTGGTTTAGTGATAACAAACTCTTCAATACCATGGATACCATCGCTTAAATGTCCTCGGTTACAACGATACAACATGTTATCTTGAATAACAAAAGTGATCGCATGGCCATCCCAACCAGAATGAATTATCACACACTCACCCATGTGAATTTTATTTAAGTAAGCCCCAGCTTCAAAAATACTGGCATTAAAATGCAAGGCTTCATTGACGCTCACAAATACATCTTGCGCCCAGGAAGGGATGAAACTTGGTTGAACGATATTTCCATAAAACTGTTCAAAAGAATCTGCCATCGCTGTCGAAGCTAAGCGGTTAGCGTAACCTGCGGTGCTGAAACAAACAAAATCATGATTTTCCATGTTCTTAAAGGTAAGGCATTCATCGAAATCGTATTTTAAGGCAAATTCTTTTGCCTCTTGATAGGCTTCAAGTAAAGGAAAATCCTGATTGTCGGCTAGAGAAAATAGATAATCTTTGAGTTCATAGAATTCGGTATCATTTTCCATGATCATCGCAAACTCTAGATCAAAACTTTCATGTTGGACAATACTGTTGACGATATCCATGCGATTATCCATAAACGCAAAAAAGATAGGATCAGCACCATCAACTGCTGGAATATTCACATCAATACCAGGCACTTTGAGTAAAGTTTGTGTAATATTATAGTTTTCAAAGAATATTGAATTATTTAAGGGCGTAAACCCAAATTCATCACGGCTATTGATATTTGCGCCATGATTTAATAAAGGCTGAATATATTTGGGAGTGTCTGCCATAGCAGCTAAATTCAGCGGCGTTGAACCATCATAAAATGAAACATTATCGACATAGACACCCAGGTCAAGCAATTTATTAAAGCTTATATATTTATTATTTAAAATAGCAATATGCAGTAAGGTATCCCCATACTCGTCTCTAATCTTATTGAAATTTACGCCCCAATTTGCATAAAGACCAAGCTTAAAAGTATCTTGGCTTAAGACTGCGTCTATCACTTGTTGATTAGAAACATAGGGAGCTGATTTGGAATGCTTGCCATAATTTTGTTTGATATCTAACATTATACTGCTCGTACCGACCCAAAAATGACAATAGTAGCTCAACAATGAATGTTATCAAAATAAATATAGGTGTAACAACACAAGAATTTAGTGTGTAATTTTAAGTCTTTCAAGTGCTATTTGCATTTGTGTAAATTGTTCATCAAGTTGTGTTTGATTCTTTGCTTGTTTTTCTTGTGTGCGTCTCAAAACATCAACCACTTTTTGTTGCTGCGCTAATAATAGCTCTGGCAAATCAATTTGTTGTTCAGGCAAAGTATCTACAACTACTGCACAACGCTCAAAGAGGGAATCTTCTCTTGCTTTTAATAGGGCTTCTAATTCAGGATCACCACCAATCATTGGGCACAAATCACTGGGTTTAAAATTATTTTTATTCAAGACGGTAGCGCGTGCGCCATAGGCGAGCAGTTTTTGAGCAGCTAGTCTTTGATTATGTCTGGCAGCCCAATGCAGCAGTGTATCGTCCTGATGATCTTTAACTTGGTTAAGATCAGATTTGTGCTTTAAAAACAAGCAAACACTTTCAAGATCGCCTTGCTTAACTGCCAAATGAAAAGGCGTAATGCCGCCAGTATTGCCTAAAATACATAAAGCAGGTTGGCATTTAAATAAACAGGAAATAAGTGCCCGATGGCCATTTCCTTGAGCAAGATGCATAGCAGTTTGACCATGCCCGTCTTTTAAAGATAAATCCGCACCTTTTTCTATCATTTTGTTTAATACTTGCAGTAAACCATATTGAGCAACGACATGAATACAATTGAGCAAGAACCCGGACGGAAGCTTCACTAAAAAATTAATATCCTCACCCTCAAACCTCTCTAAAGCACTTAATGCGGCTTCCTCGTTTTTATTCACGATAGCTTCATAAAAGGCTGTTTGTGCAGGGCTTGGCATAGCAACTCCGATAAACGGTGCATTTCAAAGGATCGGTAGCATATCGAGTTCTGGAATAATTGTAAAGTTACCTTTCAAAATTAATTTGCTTTGATATACACGCCACTGATTTCGCAGATTGAACCGTTAGTCACAAAATATGTGAGCGCTCACTCACTCCAAGGTAGAATTACCCCTATATATGAACTTTTTGACCTTGAGCCAGAGTCAAAACCTTTAAGAAATAGCGTAATGGGGATAAAGCGATGCTAGGTGGAATTGGTAAATTACTTTTCGGTAAATCCACAGATAATCCGACCATATTCAAAGAAAAATTGACTGAAATTTTTATTGGCATTTTGGATAATACTCAAACAAAAGAAGAGCTCAAAAATTTACTTACACAAGCTAATGCTTTATTAGAGTTGATTAAACCACTTGATTTGAGCGATTTTGAAATCACACATCAAAATAACAACTACACTCTCGCTGATTTAGCACAACTTGTCGTCCAAACTCCAAATGGACAGCTTCTTTTGCCCCAATTCAATATTTGGGTACAAGACGGTAAGCTCATTTTGTCTGGTTATGCACCTGCAATACAAGCTGATATCCAAGAAGCCCCCCAAGAAGAATTAAAACAAGCCCAAATACTTGAACAAAGACAAGCATCCAAAAAGCCCTATCTGGCAAAAGATAATGCAGAATTACAACGCATACTTGGAGAAGAATTTGAGGGCCAAGACATAGGCAATGCAAGCTCAAGATACGCTTGGAAATTCAAGAGTGGCCAACGCACCATCCTGCAAAATGAAAATGATGGTGATGAAATTAACTTGTTCTTTTTAGGAACCTCAACCCCTCCTTTATTTGGAATTCATAATATTGATGTATGTGAAACTGGTCATATCATTTGTCAAGCGGCTTTACAAAAAGCCCAAAGAGGTAAACCAACACTATTGGTCAAAGGAATTGCTACTGCTGATATGGATGCTAAATTTCCCTTAGCCGCATTAGAAAACCCATCCATACAAGGTATTAGCACAACGGCAATGGAAGGATTAAAGAAAAGTTATACAACCGTTGTGGGCACAGGAGCAGAAACACGGCTCGAGATAAGCATGGAGCAATTTTTTGTCCCAAATTTATTTAAAATGCTTTTAAATAAACCCTTGGCCGAGCGCGACATCCTCACTGTGAACCTAGCAGGTCATAGCCGTGGTGGCATCACAACTTTTTTAGCAGCAGATTGTATTGATAAGTTTATTAAAATGATAGCAACGGGAAAGGAGGGTGTTGATTACGATATCGGACTTATAGCAAAAAGTTGTGAGTTAACTGAAGAACAAATCAGGAAAGCCATTAGCGATCTTCAACATAATCAAGACAAAATTAAAATTAAAATCTGTGCATTAGATCCCGTAGAGGGCGCACGCTCAATGGCCCAATGGGATCATTTTATTACCTGGCGTGAAGGTAAATATATTCCTCAAATAGTCGTGCCTGTCATGGGTTTAAAAAAGAACATTACTTGCTCTTATAGTCAAATGCCTAGTCGTGTAAGTGAAGCATGTATCTTTTTAGCGAATGATGAAAGAAGAAGTGGTTTTAGGCCAACTATTCCTACTTTTGAAGATGCAACACATGTCACATACAAGAAAACTCACGGAAAGCATGGCACACTAACTGGCAACTTCGGCAATGATGCCGCCCAGGGACAATTTCATTTCAAAGCATTTGAGTCAGATGAAAAATTTCAGGATGCCATGGTTGGGATCTTCGACGAAACCTTAGTAGCCATGAATCACTTTTTAACTAAAAGTGATGAATTACCCCCTTTCCCAAGGAATACGCTTCGACGCATCTTTAAACAACCCGAGTATACTAATACGAAATCATTATTATTAGATGCCTTAATATCGCAAACAGCTGAACTTTTAGAATTTGATAAGATAGAAGAAGAAATCCTAATAAAAAATATTGAAGTAATGATGTTACAACATCCAACATTAAATATATTTTTTTATGATTCATTACAACATGATGCAGAAAATGCCATTTTAAATCAAAAAACCAAACTATTAGAGCTTGAAAAGGAGTGGCGCCATGACACTAACGTGGCTGCAGCCGTTGATAGAGATGCTTGGAATAAACAAAGAAGGTTATATGTTCGTGGCCGAAAGGTTGGGGGCGATATTAGTTGGGAAGAATTTAATCTAGAAGATTTAGCGCCGACTCGCTTACCTGAAAAAATATATTATGATGCTCATGTGCGGATCACTGACACAAAATCGCTAAACCCTATGTTAGTAGCGCTTTATTCGCATTTTTATAAGATTAAAAATAAAATTGATTTTGCTGCCAATTCTCCTAATTTATCTCATCAAGAAAAGCAAAAAGAAATATATGATAATGAATTCAATCAATTTATTGATCTTTTAAAAGAAGTAGGTTCAGACGAGAAGAATTCAAAAATAGTACAAGCTATGATAAGTGAGCTCATGATTGATCTAGATGGCCGCTATCACTTGCTTGATTCTAAAGATGTATTAGAGAGATTCAAAGAAGTAAAAGCAGGAATTGATTTGGCACAATTTCCAGATTTATGCATGGAAATTCAAATAAAATCATTAAAGCAATTTATTGCAACAGGCATAAAAGAACTCTCCTTAGAAGAAACCGAAGCATTAATTGAGCATATTGAATATTTGCAAGACAGATTACCTAACAAAAACCCAGAACTAAATGAATTAACTATGCGTTTAACGCTACAAGCAGAATTATATCAATATATAACAGCTTTAGATGGATATATTGAAGACAAAAAGAAATTAACCGGACAAGATACGACGCAAGTTGAAGAACTTCGCCAACATCTCAAAAATATTCTTAAAAATATAGATAAAAATGTGAGAGAAAATCAGGAATGGATGCAAAATTTATTGGCGCAATATAAAGGAGCCAAGAGCTTTCAGGGCATTTTATCAAAATGGGTTAAATCTGAACCTGGCTCTATTGTCTGCCTCAACTCTGTAGAAGAACAAATTGAAAAAAACAAATTAAAAAAAGAAGTGAAAAGAATGGAAGATTTAGAGAAGGAAAAATATCTCAATGAAGATTTAGCCGCATATATTAAAACATTAGAGGACTACATAGCCTCCTTTAAATGGAAAACTCCCAATCCTGATATTGTTTCATTGAGAGACGCTTTAAAAGCAATACAAACTGACCAACAAAAACCGATAGCGCAAAAGGCTGATGAAATGAAAAGCCATATCAAAAAATATGTAGTAGAAACACCTTATAATAGGACGCACGGCCTCAAACAATCTGTTAGAAATTTACTTGAAACCACCAAATCAATACAAGAAAAAAGATTAACTCAAGCTAAAGAAAGATTATCAGAAAAAAGGAGCATACCAAAAACAACACCGTAATTTTTTAATGATTAGTAACTCCATAAGGAACATGACCGGAGGTTACTAGTTTGCTTGCATTATCACAATGCATTTTTTGATCATCAAAAAAGATATCTGCTTTAAAGGCAGCTAAAAATTCAGCTTTGGGTAACCCGCCTAAAAATAGAGATTCATCAATTCTAATGCCCCAAGAGCGCAAAGTATGAATAACGCGTTCATGCGCAGGGGCTGAGCGTGCTGTTACCAGTGCCGTACGTACAGGAATGGCTAACGTTTGATGCTGTTGCAAAGCATGTAAAGCTGACAAAAATCCTTTAAAAGGGCCAGGCGCTAAAGGGTGTAAAGCGGCATTTTTTTCCGATTCATTAAAAGCTTTTAAACCTTGAGTTTTATAAATTATTTCTGCTTCATCAGAAAATAGGACCGCATCGCCATCAAAAGCAATGTTAAGCGATAAATTATCTTGGCAGGCATTATCCCCTGGCCAAATAGTGGCTGCCGCTAAGTTCGCCGCTAAGGCCGCTTTGACATCCTCTGGATTAAGCGATAAAAACAGATCAGCTTTAAATGCTTTTGCATATCCATAAGGATTTCTGCCACCGGCAAATGCTGCGCGAATGACTTCAAGCCCATGATGACGTAGTGAGTGAAATATACGCAAACCTGTATCGGCCGTATTACGAGAAATAAGCAATACTTCAACTAAAGGCTCAGATTCTTTTTGACCTTCGTTGAGTTTAAGAAACTTCTTCACTAAAGGAAAAGCTGCCCCGGGTAAAAGGACTTCTCTTTCGTTTTTAAGTTGATACTCTCGATAGGCTTCTAACCCTTGCGTTTCATAAATATGATTACTTTCATCTAAATTAAATAAAGCGCGAGAAGAAATGGCAACGACGAGCTTATTTGGTGGCTTTTGACTCATCCTTTTTTCCTTATATATATTCATGCCATTTTTTGGCTAATGGAAAATATAAACCATAACGTATGTGTCGATTTTCTAATTGCAACACTACCTTTCGATATTTTTCTAACTGCGAGCGATATTGGTCACATTCTACCTGCAATTCTTCTTGAGTAAATTGCCGATGATGCGTTAACTTAAAGTCTACAATCCAACGGATGTTATTTTTATCCACAAATGAATAATCAATAACAATATTCTCAACGCCATGCTTGTTATAATAGGATAATGGCCATTCACTTCTTTGTTCACTATGTTCTTTTGACAAAATCCACTGCCCAGTTTCACATTGCATCATATTATCAAAAGCTTGCAATATGATTGCCGCTGCTTGACTTAATTGTTGCCCAAATAAACCCTGTCTTTTCAAAGCTATTTCTATTGTAGACAATGTGGGGCGTTGTGTTTTATTTTCTCTTTGCATTAAACGATGAAAAACAGTTCCTTGCGCCTTGCTTAACCAATCGCTCATGGGAGGAAAATTTTCTTCGCTACTTTCTTTTTGTCTATTTTTCGCTAATGCTAGCTCAATAGCAGGCGGTAATGAAGTTTGAAGCGCTAATCTTGTTAAAGATGCTTCATTCAAACGCGTATTATCTTGGGGCGTATAGCTTTGCGGCTCTTTGATATCTAGATAAGGCCAAAGTGCGTGTAAAAAAGTCCCTTTTGCTGGCTTCTTAAAGTTTGATGATTCATCTTTATCTAAGATCCCAACTAAATGTAATTGCTTTTTGGCCCGTGTCACCCCCACATAAAGCAAACGAGACAATTCATAGGCAGTTTTTTTACGAATTTGCGCATCGACATAACGATACAATGGTGAATCATCTTCTGTATATGATTTACGTGGCGCAAGGATAAGATCAATGCCTTCCTCATGAGCATGCTCAAACCAAACCATTAAAGAGGTGTCATGTGATTTTGTTTTAGCATGCAAATGAGGCATGATCACCGTATCAAACTCTAAACCCTTAGCTTTATGAATGGTCATCAACTCTAAACGCGCCCTCTCCTCACCTTGGGCAATATCTGCATATAATGTTGATAGCCGCTGTTCTAATTCATCACAATCAAACACCGGGTGAGTCAGCGAAAGTGTTGAAACTAAATTTAATATTTTATCAATGTCATTTAATAGATGTGGGTTATCATAGCAATAGGGTCCACCTAAGCTTACCCACAATCCACGCAAATAATCACTCAAACTATGGCGATCTCTTTGCGCCATAAAAAATTGCATGATTGGGATAAACTTATTTAAACGCGTTAATGCCTCTTGTGACAAATCCGTTAGCATCGCTCTATCGCAGAGTGTTTGCCAAACTAAAACATCTTTTGATGCCTTGGCAATAACTAGTAAATCAGCAAGCGCTAAACCAAGCCACGGTGCACGCAAGAGCGCAAACCATGCCACTTTATCTGTCCAATCTAATTGTGCACGCAATAATGTTATTAAATCCATCACGTGTGGGCGCAGTGCTAAGTGTTCAATTTCAACAGCAACAAAATTAATACGTAATTGTTTAAGTTGTGAAACAAGTTTTACCAAATGATTTTTGGCTTTCACTAGAACCGCTATATGTTCATTTGAATTGCTTTTAAGTTGCTGATTAATAATATCGATAATGATGGCCACTTGATGCTCATCATTAACTGCCGTATGAAAAGTGACCTCACTGTTTTCACTTTCTTTATGCGCCAGTGCTTTTGCATATTTTACCCCGCCTAAGGATTTTTCATCGAATGCAGGAAAGATGTTCTCAAAAGCTTTGTTTACCCATTCTACGAGTAAGGCAGAAGATCTAAAATTCTGTAATAAAGAAAGCGGCTCAAGTTTTACCCCACCTAAACCATCTTCTTGGGTTTTAATAAATAAACTTACTTCGGCTCCTCTGAATTTATAGATAGACTGCATAGGATCGCCTACCAAAAACAAGGTTCTGCCATCCCCTTTTTGCCAACCCATAACAAGCTTTTCAAATAAGCGATATTGAATGCTCGATGTGTCCTGATATTCATCAATCATGATATGACGAATTTGATAATCTAAACTTAAGATGATCTCGGATGGGGTCAATTCATCGCCTAAAGCTTGCAAGGCACGTAAATTAACTTCCGTGAAATCAATTTTGCCTTTTTCTTGAAAAATTACCTGTAAATGCGCAACCAGGACAGGTAATAATATTCCCAAAGCATTGAGGATCTCACTTTGCTCCTCTTTCATTGCTTCCAAAGGGAGTATTCTTAGCTCTGATAAAAGCTCACGTAGATACGCATTTTGACTTAAGTGCTCAAGCAAGGCCAGCATGGCTTCTTTTTTCTCTTTGCGTAACAATTTTTCATTTTTATCTTTAGCTTCACTTGGGCTTGGAAAACCGCATTTAATGGTGACTGATTTTCGCCAAGTGTCTTCTTTAGTGAGCAACAACTCAGCAATGATTAACCAATTTAATAAATCTTGTGGATGTGTATGAGGAAACTGCGTCAACTGCTCATAATCACTAAGCAAGCTGTCACTGTTTTGTGATTTACAAACTAAACCGGCATAGTTTATTAGCGACATCATCTCCATTTTAACTTCATCATCAAAATGAGGTGCTAAACGTTTAAGATGCAATGAGATTAAAGTGTTAATGCCTTGGTTAATATAATATTGAAGGGAACCTTGCTCTTCTTTAAGCTTGCCTAAATAAGGCAGCCATTGATCTCGCTTAGAGAGCATATCTTTTAATAAATCAAAAATAAATGAGATACGATTATCCAGATGCAAAAATAATTTATTTAAAGCACCAGACCACACTTGGTTGGGGACGGTTTCTTTTAATAATCTTTCAACAGCTTCATGATAATATTCATCTGGATATTCCACTATCTCAGGACTTGACCCTAAATGAGAGAGCACAGGCATTGTATTTGCTATAAAAGCACATACCGCATCAATAGTGAGGATCCGTAAACGGTTAGGATATTGCTGCAACTGCCAGCCCTGAGCTTTATCCCTTGCTAGTGCTTTTTTTGCTAAGTAATAGGTGGTTTTTTCATGCATCGAAGAAGGTTCAGGCAAAGCAGCCTTTTTTAGTGCTCCAATAATTCTTTGACGCATTTCAAAAGCAGCTTTGCGCGTAAACGTGACTGCCATGATTTCTTCGGGTTTGTTAACCGTGCTCAGCAGCATTAAAAAACGTTGCGTTAAGAGCTCTGTTTTACCTGAACCCGCAGGTGCTTGTACAATAAATGATTGTGTAGGATCAAGCGCTTGGGTGCGGCTGTGTTGGTCATGCATTTTCCACCCCCAGTTCATTAACGCGGCAAAGGGCACTTAAATGGCAATACTGGCATGTCGTTTTTGCATACATTGGCGCTACTTTTGCTATTCCCTCACTAAATTCCTGCGCAAGCAAGGTTAATTTATCAGTCCAATATTGATTTAATGCGCGCCATGTTATAGCCTCCATGGCAGTATTGATGTTCGTTAATGCCTCAACACCAGGTATATCGCTTTCATTTTCACTCACTCCTTCAAACTCGCAGGCTTTAGCATTCAGCTTTATGGCCATCAGTGCTTTGGGGTGGTAATCAGTGTAACTTGCACAAAAATAAAGCGGGAGCTGTACTGCTTCAATGCGTTCGCCAAACAGTGCGTTGATGCTAAATTGCCCAGATTTATAATCAACAATAACATGTTCGCCCAGATTATTTTGATCTACTCTATCTAGGCGTATCGAAAAATTAATTTTAGACAAATTAAAATGGCGTTTTTCCTCTATGGCGATTACTTTAAAGGGAACACGCTGTTTTTCAAGCTCAACATAAGCTAACAAAATTGTCAGTAAACGATTCTTTTCTGCTTGTAGATAGGTTAACGGTGTCTGTTTAGAGATAACCTTAGCCAGATGCTTATCTATCCATGCTTTTATTTTAGTGGTAACTTCAGCCGGTGAAAAACTCAATAGCTTCTCCTGGCTTTCAAATGTCCGCCAAAATTCTTCTAATACGCTATGTAATAAAGAGCCTAACTTATCGCTTTGTATCCATAATGATTTTGCTTGCACTGGCTTTAAAGCTAAACGTTGTTCTGCAAAAGCTCTAAAAGGACATATCGCTTGCTGGTATAAGGTACTAACCGTACCCTTGAAGGCATCTTCATTTTCAAGCGAAGGTCCTTTTTCATCCACAAAGGATTCTAAATTCTCTTTTGCACTAAACAATAATTCACAGCGATTAATTTGAATAAGCTCTTGTGCTTGTTGACAAGGGATCTCTTCAATTAGCTCACTGTGTGCTTTACCGTCTTTTACGGTGTAACTAAAGACAATATGCTTGGCGCTTTGCTTAAATCGAGAAGTGACTTTAAGTGCATATTCCATTTCTCGCTCGGCACTGGCATGGGGCATTTTATGTTGACGTTGCAATTCAATTGGTATGAAAGGATTGGGGGTACACACTGGTGGCCAAGCATCAGAATCCATGCCCATGACCCATAAGTTTTCAAATGTCTGACCCGCGGCTTCTAATAAACCCAACACTTGAATGGGGGCCCCTTTGTTCTCTGCTTGGAAGGGAATGTTTGCAATGACTTTCTGTAATTGCGATAAAGCGCTCGCTGCATCTTGTGGCTTAAGAACCATATCCAGCGTAACAAATTCATTAAATAATGAATCTATCCTATTCACTAATTGATACTCTACGCTGTTTAAGTTGCGCTCCCCTGGCCATCCAACTATGCTCAAAATTTCTCTGTATACACTAACCCATGCATACAAAGATTGCTTTTGTGGCTGTGCTTTAGCTTTATAATGTATCGACGTTAAAAGCGATTTTAAAATAGAGTCATCTGCTTTTTCATCTTCTGTTAGTAGCCCCAGTACTTCCTCTAATTGCAAAAAATCCTGCGCTCGTTTTTTAAGGCATTCAACAAAAATTGCCCTACCAAACGATGCACTATTGGCCTCTCTTATAAATGCGCTGGTCACTACTTTACCCACCTCTTTTATCGAACATGGCATAAAGGCCAGTTTTAATAGGCTTAGCATGTTTGCGATCAGGGGATATTGGTTTAAGGGAGTTGCTGCAGAAATGTTGAAAAAAGAACAAACTTCATGCTCAGGATTAAGCACATGCATTGGCGTCAATTGATCTCTAAAAATTTTATCCAGTGCATTTTTTTCATCAGCCAAATTTGGCACAACGATTGTCAGTGTTTGATTTTGAGAAAGGCACTCATTGGCAAAGTGCGCAGCTGCTGCATATTCTTGTTCTTTATCATTAAATTCTTTACGCATTATCGATTGGCGAGCCATAGCTTGTGGATTTAACGTTTCAATTTTCCAACCGCTAGCAGATAGTCTTTGAAAAAAATAGCTGGTTAAAGGAGAAAGTTCTTCAAAACCATAGAGGATCACTGATTTAGTTTCACAAACGCGCTTAATGATATTTTCATGTTCACTTTCTAATAAAATAAGCAATTGTTTAGTTAATAAGCTGTGATCAATCGCCTCATGCTGTTTTAACCAATCTACATAATCCAAACTCCACGCATTAAAAGCCCGATGATCAATATTATCGGTACTATTATAGATAATATCCTCACACAGCCAATGGTTCAGTATATCCCAAGCTTGGAGGGCTGTTTTTGCTGCTTGATGTTTTCTGAGTAAACTCTTTCCACTTTCGTTATTTGAAAGGATCTCTTCAAAGAGCACTAACGATTGAGTGGGCGTTAGCAGTAAATGATTCACTAAGCCTTCAATTTCAAATTGATCCCACAGGGCTTTTTGCCAATCGGCTAAGGCAAAAATAGCGGGGGTCGTAAAGGTAATAGCGCATTCCTTAAATTGCTGGTTAGCCAGGGAACGCGCGCTTGCAGCAAGACGTCTTGAAGGCGTTATCAAGGTGGTCTTGTTTTTAAGGTTATTTAAAATACTTAATTCCATGTGCTTTGAGGATATTTTTGCTACACTCTGAACAGACAGTTATTTTAACCTACCCATTAAAGAAACCAGAATGAAACAAGTTAAATTTACCCCCCCTCCCCCTAAAGCCAATCTTATTGGCCATCGTGGTATCGCAGCTAGCGCACCGGAAAATACCCAAGCGAGTTTCCGTTTAGCGGCAAAACAAGGAATAGCGTGGGTTGAGTTTGACATTAGACTAACAAAGGATAATAAATTAGTCATTTTTCACGACGATACATTAGAAAGAACAACTAATGGATCTGGTTGGGTCCATGAACATTCTTTAAAAGAGCTAAAGAAGCTTGATGCAGGTTCCTGGTTTTCCCCTCGTTTTAGCCAGGAAACCATCCCGCACTTTTCAGAGATGATCCCTGAATTTCACAAATTAGGACTTTTTCTTAATATAGAACTAAAAGTACCCCCCAAAGCCACCCAGCAACATTGCGATGCCTTATCATCAGCATTGATTGATGACTTACTAAATAATTGGCCAAGTGATGCGCCACAGCCTCTTGTTTCCAGCTTTGATTGGGTAATTTTAGCAAGTATTCGCGAAAGGCTACCTCAAGTTCCCATCGGTTTTTTACATGAGAATTGCTCAGCAAAAATGATAGAAATGGTGGCAAATACCCAGAACAGTGCCCTACATTGTGACCATGAAAGCTTGAGCGATGATATGATTGCTTTATGCCAAGAGCATGCAATTCCTTTGCTGGCCTACACTGTTAATCACCCAGAAATTGCCAGAAATCTTATTAATTCGGGTGTTTATGGTCTGTTTTCTGACGATCCGCAACGTTTACTAAACCCTTTAGGGCTAACTTAGAGGTCGGCCCCCTAGCTATCCACAATCTTTGTAGGGGCGCAGCCTG
>JAFECS010000051.1 GCA_018241965.1 Pseudomonadota bacterium
CCCTTGAGGGAGAAGGTGGCCGTAAGGCCGGATGAGGGGTAATTTTTTGAGCAAAATTGGAGAGGGCTAGGGTGAGGGGGCTAATATTCGCAAAGAATTGAAAATGAGAGCGCGCTTGTTAAGAAAATCCCAGACTGAAGCTGAGAAAATATTATGGCTTAAAATTAGAAACAGAAACTTAAATGGTCACAAGTTTTTTCGACAATATATAATAGGATTTTATATAGTCGATTTTGTATGTTTTGAAAAGAAATTAATAATTGAATTAGATGGCAGTCAGCATCTTGTGCAGGTTGCATATGATCAAGAAAGAAGTAAAGAGTTAAATAGTATTGGATTTAGAGTAATAAGATTTTGGAATGATGAAGTTTTAACAAAGATAGATTTAGTTCTTAACGAAATTTTAGAAGCATTAACCTTCCATTCACCCTGATCCTAGATTAAGAAATCACCCCTCATCCGGCCTTTGGCCACNNCTTCTCCCTCAAGGGGAGAAGGGAAGAAACCAAAATTTTTGATCTTGTTCCCTCTCCCCTTGTGGGAGAGGGCTAGGGTGAGGGGGAAAAAGAAATTAAATTAAAACTTGTTGCATTTTGCCAAACATTAAAATAATATCCTGCGAATCGCAGGATGCTGCGATAAAATAATAGGATTGACGTAATAATAAGGAAATTTATCGTGACATTTTTTATAGAAGAATTTACACAAAACAGAATTACTTACAAAGATGCTGTGCCGCCTACATTGCTAACTAAAGCAGCTGCAAAAATTATCTCTGGCGGAAACCAATCGGGTTGTGCTTTAACCTTAAACCCAGCAAAAACTTCTTTTTTCAAATGGGTTTCTCGTTACTCATGTGTTTCAGTACCAGTGATTAATATGTAAGGTGGCGTTATGCCACCTTTTCTTAGCAGTAGGGAGTAAAGAACATGGACATTAGAAACATGGTGGAATTTTTAGTTAAAAAAGGATTAACAGAAGATGCGATTGCTAAACAGATAAACGCTCATCAATCCACAGTGAGCAGAATACTCTCAGGGCGCATTAAAGATCCCAGAGCTTCCATAGCGCTAGGCATTGTCGCGTTATTTGAAAACGTGCAACAAAAGGTTCGTCCAGGTTTAGAAGTTGTACACTAAGGAAAACCATCCATGGAATTAAATCAACAACAAATAGAGAATGTGAGCGCAGGCAGTGTTAAAAATATTATTGAAGCGGTGGGGATGGCGGTTCAGGTTTATGAAGGAACCGCGTTTATTTTCGATGCCTCTCAATCTTCGTTGGTTCAAAGTACGGCTATTTATGTGAATTTGGGGCATCAGATTGGGGAGCAGGTTTTCAATATCACCCATCCTAATCCTTTGGGGCAAATGGTTTACACAGCTAACGATTTTACTATTTAATCTAAGTTGGTTTTTTGGGTTTTTTGGGATCAGTATTTGGAGAGGCAGTTGTTGGCGCAGAGACAGAGCGTGCTTTTTGCCTTTGAAGATCAAACCCGCTTACTACTGGTGAAGGAAGCGCAGAGCTGCTCGTTGAAGTTACGGTTGTTGTTTTAGTGGATGGCCTAGATTGTGATTGTGCATAGAGCGTACCGACGGTTCGCTCCAATTCTGTTGGTTTGGAAGTATGAATAGTATTTGCTCTTGGTTTTACCAAAGGGGGCTCGGTTAAAGATCGCAGCTTATTATTTAATTTTTGTGATGTTTTGTTTAACGAAGACAGTGTTTGACTAACACCAGCTTCAAGATCATGTGCAAAATAGCTTAAAGAGGAACGTTTTGGGGGCTTAATTTGCAGGCGATGTGGTTCAGGCTCTTTATCTGAATCCTTTTTTTCTTCTTCAGGTTTTTGCGCAGCTTCTTTAGCTTTATCGAAAAGAGAAGTACAATCCCCTTTAAATCTACGTAGTGCTGAGTCTTGTAATTCTTTACCACTTTCTATACCTGCTTCTTTTATTTTTTTAACTATTTGAGATTTTTGGCCAATTCTAAATTTAAGATCATACTTTTGTGCCATTTCTTGTCTTAGATAAGCAAAATGAATAGGTACGAAATTCAGTTGACTCTGCTGATATAAAGTGGTCAATTTTTGCTCATGCTTTTTAAATAAAGCCTTCATATTATCATCGTTTAATTGAAAATCTGGATTTTTTCTTAATTCTTCTATCAATATATTTTTGATTTCTTTTTCAAATTTCTCTTCACATTCATTTATTCGGTTTGCGATTTTGGTTGCTACTTGGGCAGCATAAATATCCTTTTCTTTTTGATTTTTTAATGAGGGCGTTTTAGTAAAACCAAGATCTGTCAGAGAGGGAATGGTAGATAGATCAATACCCTGTTCTTCAATAGTTCTTAAAATAATAGGTTTCTCCGGTTTAGGCATACTTTCACCTAATTTTACTGTATCTCTCTTTATATTAAGGTAACTAACCGGCGAAGTGAATAAGATCTTTTGTTCACCCTTTAGGGGTAATTACAATAAAAACGGTATAACTTATTGAAAAAATTGACCTACCGGCCCTTTAAGTTAAAATGTGTGCCTTAAAATAAATCTTCAAAAGGCCATTTCATGCACAACGATGCCATGCTAGAAGAACTGGTAAAAACCTGCGATTTCATCTCTAAAAAGGGGTTGGCACCTGCCACTGCCGGGAATTTTTCGGCCAGGTTGAACGACACCTCAATGGTCATGAGCGCCTCAGGCAAAGATAAAAGCGCCTTAAGTAAATATGATTTTGTGGTGTGTGATTTTCAAGCAAATCTTCTTTCTGGCGACGGCAAGCCCAGCGCAGAAGCAGCATTACATGGCATGATTTATCAATTAAATCTAGCCACCAATTGTGTTTTACATACCCATTCGGTGCCGGTAACTGTGCTTTCCATGTTAGAAAAGCAAGCGCAAAAAATTACTTTTTATGGCTATGAAATGCAAAAAACCATTGCTGGTAACCCAACGCATGAAGCCGAGCTTGATTTACCTATATTTGATAACAGCCAGGATATTCCTAAACTTGCCTTAGAAGTGAAAGCAAGGTGGGATGCTGTTAAAAAAGCCCAAGGCTTTATTGTGCGTGGTCATGGTTTATATAGTTTTGGCCCCACAGTTTTCGATGCCAAACGTCATATGGAAGGGCTTGAATTTCTGGTTTCTTGCGAATTTGCCAAAAGAGGGTTAATTTCCCATGATTAAAGCAATCATCACTGATATTGAAGGCACCACCACGGATATTAATTTTGTTCATAAGGTACTCTTTCCTTATTCGCGCCAAAAAATGGCTGCGTTTCTAAACCATGAACAAAATAAGCCGCATGTGATTACCGAGCTTGGTCATGTTCGCCATGAAATGGGTAAGATGGATGCGTCATTAGATGAAGTGATTGATCAACTGATTGCCTGGATAGATAAAGACGAGAAAATTGCCCCTTTAAAAAATATCCAAGGGTTTATTTGGCTACAAGGTTTTGAAAAAGGCGAATTTAAAGGCCACTTATACCAAGACGCCTACGACAACCTATGCCGTTGGCATAACGCTGGCATCAAATTATATGTTTACTCTTCAGGATCAGTGAAGGCGCAGCAGTTATTATTTAAACACAGTGATTTTGGTGACATTCGATATTTATTTAGTGGATTTTTTGATACCAGTGTAGGGGCAAAGAAAGAGCCAAGTTCCTACCATAACATCCTAGAAGAAATACAATTTTTACCCAATGAAACTTTGTTTTTATCCGATGTGGTCGATGAATTAAATGCGGCAAGCGTAAATGGCATTCAAACCCGGCTTTTGAATCGCGATAATCAAGTTTTTGCAGCGCATTCCCATCCTGTATGCTTATCTTTTAACGATATAAAAATATAAGAGAGATGTTTAACATGTCAGACGATTTAGAAGGTGTCAAACGCGCCGTTGCTGGTTATAAAAAATATGCCAAAGAAGACGGCCATCATGTATTAGAAGTGGACTATGAACTAAAGCCCATGGAGCTTAGTTTTTTACAGGAACTGTTTGATGTCGACCCGGAAGATCCTGATCCTGCTGTACGTTTTATGATCCGACCTTTAGAAATCAATGCTAAACAAGCAAAAGCACTTGAACCTTTCGTGCAAGGGCAACAAATCGATGTCGAGAAATACGATTTTATGCTTGAATGCTTTGTTGATGAACAAGATAGCGAGTAAAAATGAACGAGCAAGAAAACGTACAGACAGTTTTGCACAGCGCAGTGAGTGAAAATAATGTTGATTTAGTTAAAGTATTGCTAAATCAAGGCGTTAAAGTGAATGTGCAAAATAATCAAGGCGACACGCCGCTTCATCTTGCTTGCCAAAATGGCAATTTAGAAATGGTGACACTGCTTTTAGCCAAAGGCGCCGACGCAACTATCCCGGATAAAGCCGATGGTTATACGCCATTACATTGGGCCGCTTTTAATGGCCATGCTGAAGTCGTGGATTTGCTAACCCAACTGCCTATCGATCTAAATGTGCCAGAAAAGCATGATCACATGACGCCCTTACATTTGGCTGCCATGCAAGGCCATACCGAAGTGGTAGAAATGTTAATTCATGCACCCAATGTGGAAATTAATGCAAAAAATGCTTACGCAAACACACCATTACATTTAGCCAGTGGTGCTGGCTTTGTGGGGGTTGTGGATGTGTTAAGCCGCGCAAACGGCATTGATATCAACACAAAAAACCAAGAAAACATGACAGCCCTACAATTAGCTGCCGTGGAAGGGGAAAGTGAAGTCGTGCGAATTTTAGTAAATCATCCTGACATTCAATTGGAATTGGATGAAGAGACGTAGAAGTCATTACATTACATGGGGTTCCAACCGTTTTTTTTAGTGGGTGGAGCCTTTTCTAATATATTCATCTATATCTTTGATATCGATATCTTCGATTAACCTGGCGATGCTTTTCAGGGTGGCATCTATTCGGGCATCACCTTCTAATGAGTCAATATATGCTTTTTCAGACTCATAGATTTTAAGCTTTCTATCATGAATTTCTTTTGCTTTTTTTATCTTTGCATCGTGCTTGGCAATTTTAGCTCTCAGCTCCAAGATTTTTATTTGATTTGGACTCAATTTTGATTTGCTCATAAGCTAATTCCTCTTAAACGAATTTCCTTTACCTTGCGCATAGCATATTCAGTTTAAATAATATTTTAGACCTTGGTAGTTAAAACAAAGTTTCGATGAGAGTAATTACATCAGGGGAGTAGCACCAGTTTACCTGCACGGATGTGAACAAAATCGTAGCGCAATTCGTGTGGAACTAAAAAAAGCAATTTTAGTCATAACATTAAAGAAATAAATTTTTAGGCGGGTGTTTTATGCTAGGTCCTAGATTTGATGTTCAAGGTCTTGCAGCAATCTGGGCTTCTGAAGAACTTAAAGGGATTGTGAGCAAAATTAATTTATTGATAGATGATAAATACCTCCAAGACCAAAATTTAACCAAAGAAGCCGTGCTGGCTCAAGTTAAAAACGTTATTACTACCGCCGAAAGAAGTTTAGACTTTGCAAAGCTGGATAGTTCTCAGCCTATTATGCAAAAAAATGTTGAACAAGCAAAAGTCAATTTTTTAATTCGTGCGGCTTTGTTTAAAAATTTAGCAAAAGAAGCGATGGAACATTTTCAAAAAATTCAACATAATAAAGAACTACACGCTGCACTACGTGCCTATATTTCGAGAATTTCAGAAGCGAATTATCAAAAAATGATAGCAGAATCTGAAGCTCAATTGCTTGCCGAGCAACAAAGAGAATTATTAGATCAAATGATATTGGCAGAATTGGATAGAATGAATAGAGAAGCCCAATGGCAGTGGGATGAACATCAAAGGCATATTGAACATCTGGATAACAAAATACATGATTTAAGACAACAAAGACAACAGGTTTGGGATAAATATGAAGGGCAAATTACGCAAGCGGTTGCAAATTTTAAATCAAGCACTGGAAGTCAACCGTTTGCTGATTTAAGTCAAGAACAGCAAAAACAATTAGGTAGAGACTACGCAATAGAAGGTGAAAAATTAGAACAAAAAATTGCACAGTTAAAGCATGGCGTAGTGAAGCGAGAACATAGAATCAATGAAATAGATAAAGAAGAAAAATCACTTATAGAGCAAATGCGAGCACAAGAAGGTCCGAAAATAGTTGCGATGCAGGAGCGAAATAAAAAAGATGGAATATTGGTTCCTCAACGAAGTTTAGAGAATCAATTAAAATCAAAAATTGATGCAAGTGAAATAATTCAGGCGCTGAGAAAAGAAAAATCTGAACTGCAAGCTGATATTCAAACCAAGAAAGAAAAAATTCCTGAATATGAAAAAGAACTTAACAATTTACTTAGAACGTATTTAGGGAAGCATTACTCACCGCAACAAGTTGATGCAATGTTCAAGGAAAATCCGAATTTAGAGAACGAATTTAAAAAACATATGGAATCAAACGCTGATTATATGAACTATAAAATGGAAATTGGGAAAGTAAATAAGGAAGTATTTGATTTGAAGGGTGTTAAGGAAATTGAATTAAAAAGCCAGGCTATACTTGAGAAATCAAATCAAAAAAATAATGAAGATATTCAAAGACAATGTGAAGTTGCAACCCCACCTTTAAACAAATTAGCTGAGAGACTTAAACAGAGAAAAGCTGCTGCAATGAAATAACTGCAGACAGTGTATATGCTACAATATCTTTTTTCACTGCTTAATATTTCCTTTTCTACCGCTATAAGTTGACTACACTCGAAACTTCTTTATAATTAGCTTTCTAAATATTTCGAATCAAAGGAGTCAATTCTATGTCATTTGGTGGCCCACAACATATCGATCAACAATTAGATCTTATAATTAGAAAGTACCCTCATAAACAACTTACAAAATTTATTCAATTGGCGTCTGCTGAAATAAATAAAGATGAAGCAACTGTAAGTGCTTTAATGGACTCTTTCGTTGATGATGAAGAAAATAATTGTGGACTCTTCATTGCTGATATAGCAGCTCTTGAAAGTTCTAATGTTTCCCAAGTTCAATTGTTATTGCAACTAAACAAAAAGCTTATTGAAAAAACTGATTCTGACATATCAACAGCTAAACAAAAACGTGGGGCAATTACAACCCAATACGAAGATAGATTAGGTGCAGCTGCAGGTAGCTTTAGAACCCAACCAAAAGACAGTTCATCTGCTCCATCATCTACCACCCATAACAGCGATAAAAAACGCGGTGGTTGCACTATCTGCTAAAGCATTCTGCTCTTTTTACCTCTTTTACGTTCTACCATACTCCAAAAGTATGGTAGGGCCAAAGGGTAGCGACATGCCCCCGATTGTTCTAAAGTAATTTTTATGTTAATTTTCAAGTGTCACACAATCTAAAATTGAGTCACCCACGCCATGTGGATAGATCTTAGCCCCTTATTCAAGAACCGCGACTTTCGCTATTTATATATTGGCCAATTTGTCTCCATGTTTGGCACCATGTTGAGCTTGGTTGCGCTGCCATTTCAAATTTATGAGCTAACAGAATCCACCTTTGCCGTTGGTTTATTAGGGGTGGTGGAGTTAGTGCCACTATTGTGCACAGCTTTTATCGGCGGTGCGCTTGCCGATGTGATGGATAGAAAAAAGCTACTGTTATGGTCTGAGCTTGGCATGACACTGGGGTGTGGCGTATTGTTGGCAAATTCCTTGATGCCGGAGCCGAATTTGTGGCTTATTTATATTGTTTCGGGATTGTTATCGGCCTTAAGCGGTTTACACCGGCCTTCATTAGATGCAATGTTTCCACGTTTAGTGGCACACGACGAAATTCAAGCTGCCAGTGTTTTGGCATCTTTGCGGGGCACGGTCAGCATGATTGGTGGGCCAGCAGCCGCAGGGTTATGCATTTCTTATTTTGGGTTGCCATGGACATTTGCCATCGATTTATCCACTTTCATTATTTCTATCATCGCTATTGCCTTAATTAAAAGCATGGTACCAACAGAAAAGCAGGATAGGCCTAGCATTAAAAGCGTCGGCGAAGCTATTCGCTATGCCGTTAAAAGGCACGAATTACTTGGCACCTATGTAGTGGATTTTGCCGCCATGGTTTTTGCCATGCCTAATGCACTCTTTCCAGCAATAGCTGACTCATTAGGGGGAACCAAATATTTGGGTTGGTTATATTCTGCACCGGCAGTAGGGGCTTTAGTGGTTACCGTTATCAGTGCCTGGACCAAAAATGTAAAACGTCATGGTCGTGCGGTGATTATTGCGGCAACCTTTTGGGGGCTATCGATGATAGCCTTTGGATTGGCGCCCAATATATGGCTGATGTTGCTGTTTTTAGCCCTGGCAGGTGCCGCAGATGGGATCAGCGGTATTTTTAGATTAACCATTTGGAATGAAACTATTCCGGATAATATTCGCGGCAGAATGGCAAGCTTGGAAATGATAAGTTATATGAGCGGGCCACTGTTAGGTAATACCTATGCCGGTTTTATTGCTTCGATGACTTCTACCCAAGTGGCTATTACCACTGGCGGTAGCCTCTGTGTAGTAGGGGTATTTCTGAGCGCAATTTTATTGCCCGGCTTTTGGAAATATTATCGCCATTAAGCAAACTTCATTTTGCCTGCTTTTTGTTGACTAGCAGCCAGTGCTTCTAAGCTACTTTTAAGCTTAATTAAACAATCGATTTGTCCTTGTGCATTTAAGCTTTTAAATTGCTCCAAGATAACGGGGTTATGTAGTCGTGCAGCAAGTTCTTTTGCTATTTGTATAGAAAAGCTATTAAGCACTCGTGTGGCTTCAGGATTTACTGCAATAAGGCTGATTACTTTTTGAGCCCCTTGTGAAACAAACAAAGCTTTTATTTCTGGTGAAATATCTATTGCTTTAACTTTGCTTTCAAATGCAGGTAAATAGGTGGGATTTTTACCGAGTTTGGCTTCAACTTGCGCTTGGCAATACGCAATGGCTTCTTGTAACATTTCATCGGTAATACAAGCAAATAGGGCTTCTTCAATTTGTTTTACAGCAAACATTTCACTACCTAATCCCAATTGTGCTGCTATTTGCTCCCTTTCTTCATAAGTGGTAGCACAGGCAATTTCATTGCATAATAATTTTAAGGCTGAATTTTCTTCATCGTCATACCACTGTCTCAAACCCTCTTTCAATGTTTCTAAAGTAGGCACTTTGGGTTCTTCAGAAACACCTCGAAAATCGCCTAATACATCCCAAAACATAAAGTGTGCGCAAGGCGCATTTTGGGGCGAAAGTTTAAAATAAAAATGTACACTATCGTCGGTCGATTCGATTTGATGGATTGGCAATTTGAAAGCTAAGGCAACAGCATATTCTTTGAGGACTTTGGAAAGTATTTTTTTGTTCCAATCCGGGTTTTTAATATTTTCGATATCCCCGTCATACAGGGAAAATGGGCCGCCGGTGAGGGTCTTAAGTGCGTCTTTGGGGTTATATATAACTACAGATTCATCTTGGGCGATACTATCAAATCTTTGGGTAACCATAACGTTTAAGGTGTATTTTGGACTATCAGGCGTGGCTTGAATTTGGCAAGGGACGATTTCATATTTTTGCGCCCTTAAGCCAACAGCCGTAATTTGATCGCATAAATCTTTTTCAGCTTTAATGAGAGCGTCCCAGTCTCTTGATTTGTTTGGAATTAAAAAACAGCTTTTTTCACCTTTGATGCCGTAGACAATTTTAGAATGACCATCGCCTAGTTGTTCACAATCTTTCAGGGGAATAGTTTTGCCGTTTAAGGTGAGGAGGGCTTCTTGGCTTTTAAAACATTTTTTAAATTCTTGGATATTGGCATAATATTCTTGTGTGCCTGCTTTCATCTCATTAACCCCCAGAAAATCAATGAAAACAGAGTAACATTGCGCTTTATGTCATCAAAAGCTATGGCAGATTAAGCGTGAGATGTTTAAGACAAAAGGCGGTGTAAGGGCACGTATTTATTTAAACACGGGTCTTAAGGTTAAATGCAGCGCTTTATGGCCGTTATCGGTAGCGCCAAAAGCCAAATAGATTGGGCCTAATATGGAATCTACGCCAATAAATAAGCTTGCAGAGCCAACAGCGCTATTTTGCGATAAATTAGGTTGCCCCCACACTTTGCCTTCTTCTATTGTCGCACCAACATAAACAGGAGAGGGGCGATTCGGAATGATTTGCAATTTTTTCAATTGATAAAAATAAATTGCGCTAATCAGCGCAGAATTGTTACCAATCAGTTCCAGGCTATTCAGGCCCGTTAACTCAAAAAGTCCGCCTAAATAGAACTTTTGTGGGAAACTGGGAATATCTTCCAACGTGCGATTATAGAGGGCGCCCAAGGCAAGCGCATGTTTGCCACTAGACACTGCCGCCAAATTTGAAATTTTAAGTTGTTTAAAATCGCTATCGCCACCAAATGCTTCATCAAAAGAAGTCAATGTGACATGGCCTTTAATACCATGATGAGGGAAATAGAGGTTGTCCACCGTATCCCATTCTAGGCTTAGCCCCAGTTGTCCATCTTCAATATGTGCATCTGGCAAAAATTCTGGGCCCGTTCTGCGCTTTAAATCATTGTTTTGATATTCCCAAAAGGCGCGGATTCTACTCCAATTCGAAAAATTGCGGCCAAAAGAAAGCGAGAATGCGATCTCGGTATCTAAGTAAACAGCCAAGGGATCATAATCATAGTAAAGTGTGCCCGGTGTGCGTGATATCGCGGCTGTGGGATTGATAAACCAGTTTAAATCACGGGTGAGTGGCTGATAAATTTCAGCAAAAAGTTTTTCACCTTTGCCGATATTAGCAAGAATACGCCACTCACCTAATAATGAATTAAATCGCTCATTAGTAACACCCAATACCAAGCCAAATTCATTGGTGGCCATAAAATCGGTATCAAGAAATAAACTGCCCTGAAAATAAAGCGGATCTTTGGCGCTTTGTTGAGGTTGAACCGTTAAACTATAGCCTTCAGGGGTAGACTCAATGCCATAATAGATCCTATCAAAAATACTCAGGCCATACAGCCTATCAATCTTTTTAGTGATTTCTTCTGGTGTGACATATTGGGTATCAAAACTGAGATAATGAAAATAAGTCTCGGGGTAAAGGCTCGCTTGCCCTTTAATGCGCACTTCATTGATCAAAATATCTTCATTGTCAGGCGCGAGGGGTACCCCATAGTAGTCTGCGCTTGCCAATTTACTGAGGCGCTCTTTTTGCTGTAAAGCTGCAACTTTTCCTGGGTTAATCCCTTGTGCAAATTTTGAAAAATCTGCTGTGCCAACATCATTTAAAGTAGGGGTCAGCAGGATATCTTTGGAGGTTAATAAAGATTCGCTGTATTTAACGTTTTTATCGGTCAGAATATTCGTGAGTTGACCGAGCACAGTTGTTAAATCATTAATTTCATCTTTGGTGGATAAAGGTGTCCCGACATTAACAACAATCAAAATATCGGCGCCCATGCTTTTAGCAATTTCAATGGGTAAGTTACAGCTAACGCCACCATCGACTAATAAATAACCATTGATATCAATGGGAGAAATAATCCCAGGTACTGCCATACTGGCTAATAAAGATAAAGCCAGATCGCCCTTTTCTAAAACAATGGGTTTTCCCGTAACCAAATCGGTAGAAACAGCCTTGAAGGGAATGCTTAAGTGATTAAAATCTTTTATGGGCTCTTCTTGTAGCAAATAAGCATTAAAGAGTTCATATAAATTTTGCCCAGTAATGATCCCCGAAGGAATATGAAGCTGGCCGTTATCATAACTGATAAAATTTTTAATAATAAAAATATCTGAATCTAATTTACGTCTAAAATACAGATCTGTTCTTTTGATGTTATAACTAAACGTTTCATCCCAGTTCAGGGAAGAAAAATCTTCTTTGATAGTTTGAATGGGGATCCCAGCGGCATAAAGCCCACCAATCACGGCGCCCATGCTGGTGCCTACGATAAAATCGATAGGGACGTGCATTTCTTCAAGTGTTTCAATCACCCCAATATGCGCAGCACCTCTTGCGCCACCACCACTTAACACCAAACCCACTTTGGGACGTGCCTGAGCGCTCGCAAGGCTGAAATTAGTTAGAATTAAAACAATAGTAAGAAATTTTTTCATCCAATCATATTACATCGGCAAGCACAAGGTTGAAAGTGGATGGTTTTATTAGTTAATTTTCATCCTAAAATAATTGGCGTTGTTTTTCAATTTCATCACGGTTTTTTCTCAGTCATTTTTTTATGATGAAATGACATTTAAAATTACATTACGCTTCAAGCGTCATAATAAAAAACTACATTTGTGAAAACTTTCAAATTCTGTGTTTTCTTGATTTTTTCAAGCAAAAAGCTTATACCCTATGCTCCATAATGGATGGTGGATAGGGAAGCTCAGCATGAATACGCATATTTTTACAGTAAGACAAGTGCGAAATTTATACAAACTTGTTATCAAAGGTAAGTTTATCAATTTTAATTCATATTTGATTCTTCGCCTCACCCCAAATGAAACTGCAAAAAAAGCCTTAGAAGATATGTTAAAAACACTGGATTGGCATAAAGAAGATGAGGCATTAATTGGTGAGATAAAAACTTTTATTGCAACCTACAATGCCGCTAATCTTCACCCTATTGATGATCACGTGTGGAGTGATTTCGTTAAACGCTATTTTCAAAATGGCAGTATCATTGACAATGATTCCCTTGTTTCTTATAACGCGCGTAATATTCTTTTGCGACAATTACGAAACCCCGCTTTTCAAGATTCTGTTCACATGCTGCCTGAATTTATAGGTCAACTCTATGCGCAAGGCTTTCATACAACAGCAGAAGTGATTCATAATTATTTGTTTTTCGCAGTTCGTGCTGTTCAAGGTTTTAAAAATCAGCCACAAGAAGTACCTCTGGCGTTAACGCCACCAGCCGCCGCCGCATCTTCATCCGATCAAAAAGAAAAGCAACCACTTATTGAAGCAATTAAAAGTAATGGGATGGATCCCAAAGCGGTAGCTATCATCATGTCTCCTGCCTTGCTTGATGGGTTGGATATTAACGGAAAAATTCTTGGCAATGGCATGCCAGAGACGGCATTAAAAGAAGAAAGTGTGTTAATGGCGAAGATATTAGAAACGTTTCTCAAAAATCCACCGCCCATTTTCCTCGAGGAGTTTCATTCTAGAGCTTATCGCGATGTTGCAACAAGCAAGCAAAATGATTTTGAAAAAGAAATAGCGGCTTTAAATAATATTCTTGATAAATTAACCATGCAAGACTTCTCTTTAAGTGAGATAGCTTTTGGCTTTGAACAATCGGATCAGAAAAGTGAAAAATCCAAAGTCCCTTTGTTACGGGGAATTTTGTCTTTGCTATCCTCTGATAAACCAGCAAATGCTGAAAATAGCTCTGCAAGAAAAAGAGACTCTTCTCCGCGCAGAGGCCAACGGTTGGATTCGCCAAGCGATCAAAAAAAGGCTTCCCCAAAAGAATTAGAAATGTCTCCATCAGCACGCATGCTGATTGGGCGAACGCCACCTAAAGATAGAGGTGCATTCCTTAATCGACAATCCTCACAAGGGAGGATGGATGAACACCGGCAAGTGACATTTCAAAGAACAGCTACACCTACATCTGCCACCTCACCCAGGGATCCCTCAGAAACACTCGAGATGCCTGGCACCCCATTTTTACCTGTTTATCAATTGGTTGCTTTAATGCCAGTGGATGCTCAAGTCACTGTACCCAGAGCACCATCTAGCGCTGCCTATTATGTTTCTTCAGCGCCGGTGGACATCCCGGCGAGAAGATCTGCAGACGGTGCCGTCCAACTCAATCCAACAGAAGATGCCAGAGGTTCACCTAAATCTCCAAAAAGTAAATAAATGATTGGGGCGTATCCAAAAGCGCCCAATTAAATTAATCATTGTAGGGGCGCATCCCGTATGCGCCCAATTAAATTAA
>JAFECS010000052.1:0-9075 GCA_018241965.1 Pseudomonadota bacterium
CAAATGGCACATTGACCAATTGAGGCTCCACCAATAAATTCAAAGCAGCCAAAAAGTGCAGCAGCAGAGCCAGCATTCTGTTTAAAGGGCATCATGGCACCACTAGCTGCAGCGCCAAGCATCATCGAAGCTGCGCTTGAAGCAATTAAATTTGGTAAAAATAACACATAAGGGTGATTAAAATGATGATCTCCCATAAGCATTAAACTGCCACTGAAAAAGAGTAATGCTGCCCCCAAGAGGGTACACTTTTTAAACCCAAGTTTATAAACGAATTTGCCTCCTATCAGGCTGGTAAGTAAAAAAATAAAAGCATTAATGCTAAAAAGGTTAGCAAACTCAAGTTCGGTTAGTCCATGTAGTTTAACGAAATACTGTGGAGAAAGTGAAAAGTACCCAAACATCGCAGCTTGAGTGGCCAGACCACATATTGCAAAATACAAAAATTCACGGCAAGAAAGTATAGTTAAATAGGGATTAAGATAAGTAGACCAGTTAAGCGAAGCGGTTTGCCTTAAGAAACCTGGTGATTCTTTTAAGGCAAAAGTGCAAAGCACCAAGGCACTTATCCCATATAAACTCAGTACTGCAAAATTAGCTTGCCAACCAAAATTGACTTGTAAAAATGCACCTAAAATCGGTGCGCCAATCGGAGCGATGGCCATGGCGCCTTTTAAGGTCGTGTAAATTAAAGTGGCACTTTTGCCGTCATATTGATCTCGCACCAAAGCAAAAGCGACCACTTGCGTGCCACAAGCCCCAAAGGCTTGTAAAGCGCGTCCGATGAGTAGAGCAATCAGTGATTGACTAAAAGTACACAGAGCACTCCCCGCGATAAAACATACCCAGCTTGCTTTTAATACACAAATCCTACCAAATTTATCAGTGATGGGGCCCACTATCAGTTGCCCAAAGCCAAAGCAATACATAAATAGCGTTAAGGTTAATTGGATCTCAAGCGGAGTGCTATCAAGCGCCTTTACCATGGAAGGAATAGAGGGTAGATACAAATCAAGCGCAAATCCCAAAGGTAATACTAAGGGGATCATTAAAAATATCATCTTTAGCACACGGGGCGCTTGAGGCAGGTTGTGGCCACCGGTTACAATAGCATCTTTACTCACGCAGACTTATCTGTATAACTTAAATTAAGAGTTAGAGTGTAAAAGTATACTGGAACCAGCAAAGATGCGTAACTCAAAAATAGGTGTTTTGCTTATTAATCTAGGCACGCCAGATAATGCCGATGTTGGCAGTGTGCGGCGTTATTTATATTCATTTTTAAACGATAAGCATGTTTTAGATATACCCTGGTTGTTACGTAAAGCCCTCTTGTGGTTTTGGATTTTACCTTTTAGAGCCAAACAGTCAGCAAAAGCTTATCAGTCCATTTGGGATAAAACGACGGGTTCCCCACTGTTACACAACTCCATGGCTTTAACACAAAGCTTGCAAAGTTATTTGGGTGAAAATTATAAAGTGGCATTGGGCATGCGCTATGGAAAACCCAGCATTGCTCAAGGTTTCTCTACACTCATTGAAGCAAATTGCGACAAAATTGTCGCATTGCCTTTATTTGCGCAGTATTCCGATGCTGCAAGTGGCTCTGCTATTGAAGCTTTGCACCAGCACTATGCAAAACAGCAAGAGAAACTGCCCTTAGTGGTTGTCGAAAAATTTTTTGATAATGATCATTATCTTAGCGCTTATGGTGAATTTCTAAAAAAACACCTCGATGTTAATGAATCTACACACATACTGTTTAGTTATCATAGTTTGCCAGTGCGTCAGATTATGAAAAGTAAGCAATCATGCGAAAGTGCTTGTTTTGAAAATGCGCCTTGTCCTGCCATCAAAAACGATAATGCAAAGTGTTATCGTGCACAATGTTTTGAAACCTCAAGGCAGCTTGCGAGGATCTGTGGCTTACAGCCTTCACAATATTCAGTGGTGTTTCAATCAAGATTAGGTAGAACAGTGTGGATAGGTCCTGATCTTATTGCGACATTGGCGAGCTTAAAAGAAAAAAACGTGAAAGACATTGTGGTAATAAGCCCTTCTTTTGTTGCTGATTGTTTAGAAACGTTAGAAGAATTAAATATAAGAGCAAAAGAACAATGGCAAGCATTAGGCGGCAATGGCTTTAGCTTAATTCCCTGCCTTAACGCACATCCTTTATGGGTTAAGGCAGTGGCAAAGATCATTAACCAAGCGCTTTAAGATGGTTGGCAATTTCTTCTGTTGGCATTAATTGTTGGCTGCGCTCTAAATCGGCTTTTGCATCCATTTTTCGCCCCATGCCTTCTAATAGCAATCCACGTTGGTGATAGTAATAGAAGTAATTTTTATCATAGGTAATGGCTTGCTGATATGCCGCTAAGGCTTTTTCCTTTTGATCTTGCTTGCTTAAAATATCTCCTTTTAACCCATAAAAAAGAGCTTCATTAGGTTCTTGTAAAATGGCTTTTTCAGTTAAGCTAAGTGCATTGTTTAAGTCTCCCTTTGCAAGGGCTTTAACGCCATCATCATAAGCGCTATAAGCGCTTTCACGGTTCTTTAATTTGGCAATTTTTTGTTGGTAGCGTTCTTTGCCTAAGGTGAGACCTTTAGGCATGGTAAGTGCGCGTTGCAAATTAGCATCTGCTCTTTCTTGAGAAGGGGGATGTGATGCAAAAAGTCCTTCTAACCAGTTTGGGGACTTATTATCAAATAATCTAACAAAAGTTTTCTGCAAACTAACCGCAGCGTTAGGATCATATCCAGCTTTGACCATGTAATTCATGCCATAACTGTCAGCTTCGAGCTCTGCTTCTCGACCATATTTTGTTGAAACTAAGTTGGCCGCAACGCCGGCACCGGCGCCGATTGCTCCGGTTGTAACTTTAGCTGCAGTACTTTCTTTTGCCTTAGTAGCCAGGGCAACATTGGTCGCGGCTAAGCCTGTAGAGATAAGAATTTGCCTTTCCATGGATTTAGCGCCATGACGAGCTGCGGCATGGGTAATTTCATGACCTAAAACAGCGGCAAGCTCGGCTTCATTATCCAGATGTACTAATAGGCCTCGATTTACGGCAATTTTGCCACCAGGAAGTGCCCAGGCATTTGGCACTGAGCTATTAAGCACGACAAACTCAAAGGGGAGATCTTTTCTATCGCTGACTTTTACCAATTTACTACCGACTTCGTTAACATAAGCTGTCAACTCAGGATCAATGGCATACTGGCCACCCCCTGCTTGTTGTCCATAGAGATAGTTTTTTTCTCCCAATTTAATTTCTTGGGATTCACTGACAAAGTGCAGTTCTGTGGCTCCAGTGACTGGGTTTTTAGCACATCCTGTAACAAAGCCCAGAATGAGCAAGAGATAAAATATTGAAATTTTACGCATAAAAAGAGGCCTTTCCTGTTTATACCATTATCAAATAGCTACTATTTTGGTGGTGATAGCCGATTTAATGTAATGGGTTATAAGTTGAACAACTTTCTCTGTGAATAAAAATAGTCTAATTTTAACAGACAATTGTAAGTGATTCCTCACCATGCCGTGAGAAAAAAGAGGGTATCTAATCTTAGATCTAAACGGTAAAATTAGACGACTTCATAAAACGAGAAATTGAGCGAAGAGGTGAGGCTATGCGCCGACAAGAAGAAGCACGTGAAGAGTTAATTCAACGCGTTATTAATCTTGTAAATGAAAAGCTTCCTAAAGACGAAGCAAAATTAGTCGCAACTTTTGTAAAGCAATATTACTTAAGTGCAGCCCCAGAAGATTTACTCGATCGTAATGTTATCGATCTGTATGGGGCATTGGTTTCTCATTGGCATTTTATCCATCAACGTAAACCTCAGGAAGCCAAGGTTCGCGTTTATAATCCTCAATATGAGCAAAATGGATGGCAATCAACCCATTCAGTAATTGAAGTTATTTATGAAAATAAACCATTTTTAATGGAATCCGTGCGCATGGTATTAAACCAGCGCGGATTAAATGTTCATCTCATCTTGCATCTCAACGGCATGAAAGTTGAACGCAACAATGCTGGGGTGATAACACATATTCATACAAACCATGAGAAAGAAAAAAATCTGGTTACTGAAACCCACATGTTTATCGAAATTGATAGACAAAGTGATCCTGCTGTTTTAGAAGAGATCCGCTTAGCCATCGAGAATGTCATTGAAGATGTCACTCTCACGGTAAATGATTGGCATACCCTGACCCATAAAATGGAGTCAGTGATTGAGGAAATGAAAGCTCGCATTGCTAAATCAAATAAAAAGGAAGTTGATCAGGAAATTATTGAATTTTTAGAATGGATCAATACCAATCACTTTACTTATTTAGGATATTGTCAGCGAAAACTAATTACCACAAATGGCAATTATCAATTTTCATTAGATAAATCTACCTGTTTGGGGATTTTAAGAAAAAATGCTGAATCCTACTTTGAAACCTTTCAGGAAATGCCAGAAGTTGCACAAGAACTGGCTATTTCCTCTTTTCCGCTGATATTAGGTAAAACGGATAAACTATCGACGGTTCATCGTCCTACTTATACTGACTTTATCGTTATTAAAATTTTTGATGATAATGGAAAAGTGATTGGGCAGCATCAGTTCATCGGTTTGTATACTTCCGCTGCCTACAATCGTTCCCCTCAAGGGATCCCTTTATTACGCCTGCGTGTTAAACAAATTCTTGAACGCGCAGATGTTTCTTATGATAGTCACGATGGTAAAGCCTTGGCAAACATTCTGGAAACTTTACCTCGAGATGATTTCTTACATGCCACGGTAGATGAGATATACGATTTAGCCATGGGCATTTTGCATTTGCAAGAAAGACAGCGTATTCGCTTGTTTGTTCGTAAGGATTCATTTACTCGTATTTTTTCATGCTTGGTTTTTGTACCGAGAGAAAGATATAACTCAAAGCTCAGGGAAAAAATGCAAAATATCCTGATGCAAGAACTAGGCGGATATCAAGTTGATTTTAGCACCCGTTTTTCTGAATCCGTTTTAGCGCGATTACATTTTATCGTTCGATTCAAAGATGATTTAGCTAAAGAATATGATGTTGCAAATTTGCAAGAAAAGCTCATTCAAATTTCCAGAACTTGGGAAGATAATTTTAAAGATGCTTTGCTTGAACATTTCGGCGAAGAAGCGGGTAACCGCTTATTTCATTTGTATCATGGCGCTTTCCCAGTTGGGTATCGTTCGGAATTTAATGTACGCACGGCTGTATATGATGTGCAGCACATTGAGAATTTAAGTGAACAAGAGCCGTTGGGAATGAGTTTTTATAGGCCACTTGATGAACCAGAAGGCATTCTGCGCTTTAAGTTGTATAGTCCGGGCGAATCTATTCCCTTATCAGACATTATCCCCATGCTTGAGTGTATGGGGTTACGAGTCATTAGTGAACGACCGCATGAGGTGGTCTTAAGAAATGGTAAAAGCGTCTGGATCAATGACTTCGGGATGGTATCCAACATCTCTAAAGATCTAAATGTAGAAGAAATTAAAGAAGTTTTTCAAGAAGCTTTTTATCATATCTGGTATAAAGAAGCAGAGCGAGATCGATTCAATCGTTTAGTCTTAAGCTCTTCATTAGATTGGCGTGAAGTAGCGATGCTTCGTGCTTATGCTAAATATTTATGGCAAATTGGTTTTACTTTTTCGCAAGCCTATATTGAAGATGTTTTATATGGTGTGCCTGTTATCACCAAGGATCTAGTAGAATTATTCAAAGTACGCTTTGATCCTTCAGTTTCTCAAGAAAAAAGAAATACAGTTTCTAATGAATTAAGAGCAAGAATAAAGAATAATCTTGAAGAAGTTAAAAATATTGATGAAGACAGAATTATCAGAAGATATTTGCAAGTTATTTTAGCTACTATCAGAACGAATTATTTTCAAAAAAATTCAGACAATAAGCATAAATCCTATATTTCATTTAAATTTGATCCCTCATCTATTTCTGAACTTCCGTTACCAAAACCGCTGTTTGAAATTTTTGTCTATTCGCCACGAGTTGAAGGTGTGCATTTAAGAGGGGCAAAAGTAGCACGCGGAGGTTTACGTTGGTCTGACAGACGAGAAGACTTTAGAACAGAAGTATTAGGGTTGATGAAAGCGCAGCAAGTTAAAAATGCCGTTATTGTACCTTTAGGCGCAAAAGGAGGGTTTGTTCCTAAAAACATTCCTCATAATGCAACGCGCGAAGAGATTATGAATGAAGGAATTGCTTGTTATCAGATCTTTATTCATGGATTGTTGGATCTCACTGATAATTTGGTTGAAAATAAAGTAGTGCCACCGTTAGACGTGGTACGATATGATGCCGATGATCCTTATCTTGTGGTCGCTGCGGATAAAGGAACGGCAACTTTCTCGGATATTGCTAATAGTGTTTCTAAGAAGTTTCATTTTTGGTTGGACGATGCGTTTGCTTCAGGTGGTTCGTCTGGTTATGACCATAAAAAAATGGGCATTACCGCCAGAGGTGCTTGGGAATCTGTAAAAAGACACTTTAGAGAGTTAGGTATAGATACCCAAAAGTCAGATTTCACCGTTGTGGGAATTGGTGATTTAGCAGGTGACGTGTTTGGTAATGGTATGCTCCAATCAAGACATATTAAGCTTGTTGCCGCTTTTAACCATATGCATATATTCTTGGATCCTAATCCAGATCCTGAAGTCAGCTTTAATGAACGACTTCGTATGTTTAACTTACCACGATCAACTTGGGAAGATTATGATCCTAAATTGATTTCAAAAGGTGGCGGGGTATTTTCTCGCTCTAGTAAATTTATCTCCTTATCTAAAGAAGTCCAAGAAATGCTTGGTGTTAATAAACCTAAAATGGTAGCCAATGAACTAATTCGCGCCATTTTAAAGGCTAAAGTCGATCTTCTATTTAATGGTGGTATAGGAACTTATGTAAAAGCTTCATTTGAGCACAACATGAATGTAGGGGATAGAACAAATGATTCTTTACGTGTAAATGGTGAAGAATTACGTGCTCGCGTTGTCGCAGAAGGTGGTAATTTAGGTTTTACCCAGTTAGGTCGGGTAGAATATGCACTCAATGGTGGCAAAATTAATACGGATGCTATTGATAACTCAGGGGGCGTAAATTGCTCTGACTTTGAAGTTAACATTAAAATTTTGTTAAATGGAGTTGTCGCGGCAGGCGATTTAACTGAAAAACAACGTAATGTGTTGCTTGGTGAAATGACCAACGAAGTGGCTGAATTGGTATTAGAAAACAATAGAAATCAAATCGAGGCCATCAGCGTTGCTGAATTTAACGCTGCCAAAAATGCGCAGATGCATTGCCGTTTAATTGATCATCTTGAACAGCATGCCAATTTAGACAGAAATTTAGAATTTTTGCCTTCAAATGAGGATCTATTAACCCGGCAGCAATCAGGCAAAGGGTTAACCCGTCCAGAGTTGGCCGTACTTTTAGCTTATTGTAAGACGCTATTGAAGGGCGAATTGCTTGCTTCAGATGTACCTGAAGATAAATATATCGCCATGGATTTGGTAACTGCATTTCCAGACGTGTTACGAGAAAAATATGAAAAGGAAATGTTTACGCATCGTCTAAAGCGCGAAATAATTGCGATGCAGATCTCAAACGCGGTGATCAATGATATGGGGCTTGGATTTATTCACCGTCTGCAAGATGAAACCGGTGCTTCAATACCTGATATTATCAGAGGCTATATTGCTGCGCGTGAAATCTTTAGAGCAAGTCGTTTCAGAGAGGCGGTGAATGCTTTAGATTTTATTGTGACGGCAGATATCCAAACTAAGATGTTGCATGAGCTTAACCGGCTTGTGCGCCGTGGCACCAGGTGGTTCTTACGTCATCGCATTGGATCTCTTAGTGTCGAGGAAGTCATCAAACACTTTACACCCAAAATGCAATTGGTTAAAGAAGGGTTACACCATGCATTACAAGGTAGTTCAGAAGAATACTTACTAGAATTTGCAAATGAGTTGATGGCTGAAAATGTACCTGAAGAAACAGCTTTATTAACAGCCCAAATGGGGGCTATGTTTTCCGCCTTAGATATTGTTGATGCAGCGATTTCACATAATCTACCTGTTGAAAATGTCACCATCACCTACTATGCGGTTGGTGCACGTTTAGAGCTGGGATGGTTTAGAGAGCAAATTAAACAGCATCCTGTTGCAAACCATTGGGATTCATTAGCCAGAGCAGCTATTCGAGATGATCTTGATAGGCAACAAAGAAACCTTACTGTTGCCATTATGCTCATGCAACCTGAGGTGGTTGATGTGGAAGCGCAAATTGATGCTTGGATGGCCCAACATAAACCGATGATTGAGCGTTGGCAAAATATGATTGCTGAATTGAAAACGCTTACTAAACGCGAGTTTACCATGTATTCTGTTGCACTCAGAGAGTTAATGGAATTAGCTAATGTCAGTGGTGTAGAAATCCAAAAACAACAGCAGCAGCAACAACAACAAAAGAAAATTGCTTAAGGTTCAAGCAGGATAGGCGCTGTTTTCAAAACAGCGCCAACAAAAAAATAAAAATATGTGGTATAAACTTATTCGTCCGTTACTTTTTTCGTTAGATGCTGAATTTTCTCACAATCTCACACTAGGCGCTTTAAAAAAACTCTATCAATTAGGCGCTTTGCCAAAATCAAAGGTGGTTGCTGGTAATTCAGTGAATTGTTTAGGGCTTACCTTCCCCAACCCAATTGGGCTAGCAGCAGGATTAGATAAAAATGGCGAATGTGTTCCAGCGTGGAGCGCAATAGGTTTCGGATTTATAGAAGTGGGCACGGTGACACCCCTTGCTCAAGTAGGTAACTTAAGACCCAGATTATTTCGCTTGACCAAAGATAAAGCCCTTATCAATCGTATGGGTTTCAATAATAAAGGCGTAGATTATTTACTTGAGCGAATAAAATCTTATCCACGACATTGTCCTCTTGGCATTAACATTGGTAAAAATAAAGACACACCACTAGAGAAGGCAGTTAATGACTATTTAACCTGTTTTCAAAAAATATATGGTTTTGC
>JAFECS010000052.1:9241-10979 GCA_018241965.1 Pseudomonadota bacterium
AGGTATAGATGGGGTAATAGCCACTAACACAACAGTAGCTCGACCAAAGAGCTTGCGAGGAAAAGCAGCAAAAGAGGAAGGGGGCTTAAGTGGCGCTCCTTTATTTGATATGTCTACGCAAGTTGTTAAAACAATATTCCAACATGCAGGCGAAAAACTTCCTATTATTGCAGTAGGGGGCATTGCTAATGTAAATCAAGCTAAAGCAAAATTGGCAGCGGGGGCGAAGCTAGTGCAAATTTACACTGGCTTGATTTATCAAGGGCCGGGCTTAGTAAAAAATCTTGTCAGCGAGCTTCGATGAAATTTTTTTGATTAGCATCGGGCTGGCACCCACTTTTGTTTAAAAGATTTTATAAGTAGTTGCTAATTTGTTGGCCCTGCTCTATTTCTCGTTTTTTCCTCACGTCTCTCCTTCCATCGTTGGAATGGGCCCTCTAGTTTATTTAAAAATGATTTTACGCCTTTCCAAAATCCACTTAGCGTTTTTACGTCAGGCGCAACTGTAGGCTTAACTTCAATACTTGATTTTAATTTCTGTCTAATGTCGGGTTGTTCTTGAAATAACTGTGATTGTTTTGCGCGTACCTTTGATTCAGTATCTGTCTCTTCAGGTGAAGTATTAAATACACGATCTGCGTTTCCTAGAATCATTGCAGCATCGGCTTGTGCTGCAGTATTCGCCGCTTTCTTTAACTCTGTAGGAGAAGATCCCTCTGGCGTATACCTAAAGACATCATTGTATATCTTATTTATGGCTTCTAGCTGTTTTGCTGTAAATTTTCTTTTTTCCTGATCGCTATTGGTAGTGTCCACTTCAGCTTGAACTGCCATTTGACCGGTTTTTGCTTCATGTACATCTCTTAATTGACCCACTTTACCTTGGTTTTTATTTGGATCATACCAGTGCCCCATTAAAAAACGTCTCATCTCTTCTCTATCTTTTTCATCAACATTCTTATCCAAATATTGATCAATTTTTTTTTGTAAAGCATGAATTTCATTGGCTGCTTGAGCCTGCTTAGTTAAATGTATAACAACCTCACTTCCTACCTCAGCAATTGGTTTCTCTGATAATCCGCTTGATTTCATAATCTCATACAACCTGCTTGATTCTCGCCCCCCTCCCCCTTGCATCTGCCTTACTTCGTATGCAGAATATTCATTACCGGTAGCTTCTAACGCTAGTGCCACAAATTCTTTCACTAAAGGGAAGATTTCTCTATCAAACTGTGTTGCAGTTCCTCTAAAATCACAGCCAACTAGAGATGCGAGATCCTCCATTTTTGTTACAGGTTTCCCTTTGCCAAATGAAGATACATGCCAGGTACTCATTACACTAACAATTCTATTCATATCTTCATGTGATATAAGTTCCTGATGTTGCATACCAATCAACTTCTGTTGATGGCCTGCAAACTCATCAAGTAACGCCTGAATATCTTTCTTACCTTTTTGTGGATCACCCATATATACACCATACTATTAGAAAGTGGGGTATTTAATCATTATATTAACTGAAGTTTTTCACTATGAAAATTGTAAATACAAAAAAACAGCGTCAAATTATAATCATTTCAAGAAATATTTTTCATAGTGATGACCTACAATGAAAGTAGAGGATGCTAACACCGTGGCAGAGCCCGCTCGATATATCTTAGAATTCTGAAGAAAAATAATGCAATAACGCATCCAATACTTCTTGCATTTTCTCTATGCCTTTCTTCATAATCTTTCC
>JAFECS010000052.1:11045-21804 GCA_018241965.1 Pseudomonadota bacterium
CACTGTTAGGTGCTGGTTTTTGGGCAATTCAGAGTCTTCATTTGACCAATAAAAGTTTAGTGTTAACACAACATGTTATTCAGAAAAAATAATGGGGTATCTTTAATAGAATTGATTATCAGCATGGCATTAGGGGTAGGATTAATTGCTGCAAGTTTACAAGCTTTTCTAGTGACTAAGCAGGTTTTTATTAAGCAAAATGCCATTGCGCGCATTCAGGAAAATGCCAGAATTATTCATTTTATTTTAGGGCGGGCGATAGCTGCTAGCGGTAATTTAGGTTGCAATGCCTTTTCCCCAGATTTATCTATTGTTAATTTATCAGAAGTTCAGAGCGATAATATTATGCTGATGCCACCGGTAAAGCTAATGGGGGTAAAATATAGCGAGCTACAAAATCATCATTTTTTAAGCCAAAAAACAAAAAATAGGATTAAGCCAAATACAGATATTTTATTAATAAAGGGAGTAAAAGAGCCCGTTCCTATAAGCAGTATTGATTATGCATTAAAAAGCATAAAGCTAAATGGCACTTTGAAAGTGAAGCCAAACCAACTACTTGCTATGTCAGATTGTGCGCAAGTTATTTTTGCCCGAGCTTTAAGTAGTGAACAACTAAAGGGTAATAGCCAAATTTTATTTAAGGCGCCGGTAAATCAACAACATGATGGTTTGTTGCACCATGGCATGGTCGGCCTTTTTTCTTCACAGCTGTTTTATATTGGCGATACCGGAAGGTTAAATGCCAATGGAGCAAAGATAGAAGCTTTGTATACAACAGATCTTAATGGCAGAACCTTAGAATTAGTAGAAGGAGTTGAGCAAATGAATATAAGTTATGGTATTGCGCATGAGACTGTCACTTATGTGCCTCAAGAACAAGTATCAGATTGGTTTGCTGTATCCAAAGTACGAATTTCATTGTTGCTCAATTCAATTGAAGATGTACAGAATTTGATAAATCCCAAAAATCGTTTGTTAAAAATATGGTGGCATTTTGAGTGGTCAATTAAAACATAAGCTCAAGATCAAAGGCTCAGTCTTAATCGTTGTATTGATTTTTTGTTTACTACTGGGCTCAATTGCTAAAACGATGATGGACACCAGCTTATTACAATTTAAAATGGTACAAAATTTTCAAGAAAGCATGCGTTTAATAAACAATATTGAAGAAAAACTGAGGCAAACTGAATCAAAATTAGAAAATTCAGTTGATCTATCGTTACCCAGTGTTACCTTTATTCAATTTGTGCCAGATACTTTAGCTTTGCATGAAAGCCAAGGAGTCAATTTTTATCGTTTGTTTGCACAACAAAAAGGCCAAACGGGTGAGGCTATACAATTAACAACCACCTTTTGCACAAGAAGGGTTATTGAGGAAAATGTACCTATCAAAACATCACGCTTAAAAGAATTTACTATTTCTGGCGAATTGTCCTCGGAAATTTTGGTGACGGATCTTGCAAGAAATGAGAGAGGGGATTTTATTTTTTTAGGGACTAAAAGTGGCGATATCATCAAAATTGATATGAGAGACAATGACAGTAATGCCTGGCGTTTAGATACTTATCAGGGCCTTGTTAAAGGTAAAATCGTGGGTACAATGTTAGCCGGCCGCCACCCTCAAGCTAAAGGCATGCTACTTTATGCTTTGGTTGAAAAAAATAGGGAAACGATATTGCAAGTGTTTGAGGTTTGTTCTCACGAGATAAAACCCTATTATGCGCTTGAGACCTATGGCTCTTTGGGGCAACCTTTATTGTGGCAGGGGTTTTTGTTGACCAGTATCGACGATAATCAAATTGCCATTTTTGATGCTTTTACAGGAAAACTAAGGCAAATAATTTCTTTAGAAACTACTGCGTACTATGATATTCCACAGGCTATGTATTTACCCCCTCAAGTAAAGATAAAACAACCTTTGGATAAAAACCCTATGGTTATTATCCGAACGCCCTATGCGACTAAAGCGTGTGAAGCACCACTTTTAGCATCTCGCTTAGGGCGTAAAACATGGCTCAGGTTATAAAGTAACTGCCTGTTTTAAGGTGCGTTTGCTATGCTTATGTTCAGCTTCAAGCCTTGCTAAGCGATCACATTCAGCCTTGAGTGCATTATTTTTGCACCAACGGTGAAATAAAGGTGTGACGTGCCTTTTAGGTAAATGAAATTCCAGTACATTACCATGTGCACCTTCTTTTTGCGATGCGACCTTAACATCTTGAGCAATTTCAGGCGGTACAGGATACTTTTTGATAAACTCAGAGAAGCAAATAGGAAAATCGGCAGCTTTAAGTGCATTTAAAGTTTCAGTGTCGTACTTGCCTTCAACAATAGTGGGATCTAATTTATAGAAATAACGAATAACACCATATTCACCTGAAGCGGCAAGGGCTTCTTTTTGATCTGGTGATAGATCAAATTGTAGCGTTCCAATATCGATAGTATCGCAAAAAACAGTCGATTGTTTATAAGGACTTGCTTGGAAAACATAATCTTGCGCATTTAATGCACATTCAAATTGAGCAACAGCGCATTCAAAAGCATTCCTAATGGGTTTTGCTGGCGGTATAATACCTTTGTCGTAAAATTTAATTTGATCAAAAGCTTCTAATTTAACGCTTAATACTTTTGGATTATATTGTCCAGGTGCTTGCTCAAAGACATCTGAAGGTAAATTTTTCTGCAATCCACCATCTGAATATAAACAACCTTTTATCTTCCAGGGCGTAAAATAACCTGGGAAAGCCATGGAGGCTCTAACAGCATCAGCAATCGGAACATCTCGATGTTCTGTGTTAAAAGCAAAAGTTTCATTGAGTTTAGTATTAAGATTACAAGCTTGAACAGAGATATCTTTTAATTTAAGTTGAGGGTGTTCTTCTTTAAACTTGTGCCATTGTTCGAATGTGCAGTTTTCATTTCCAGTGACTTCTTTAATAATTTTCTTAAATAATTCATAAAATGCTTGGCCATTGTGCAAGCCAAATTCTTTTACTTCGTGATAGCCTGCAGTAAGGTTACCCCAAACCCCGCCACTGGCCATTTTTTGAAAATCGAGTGATTCTAAGGTATCCTTCATTTTTTGCACAGGCCAGCCAGTTGCTAAAACTAAAGCGCTAATCGCTCCCGCGGATGCGCCTGAGATTGCTTTAATCCCATCAAGAAGTTCCAGTTTTTGAAGAGCTTCTGCGACGCCGATATAAATAATGCCTTTAGCACCGCCGCCTTCAAGCGCAAGATATTCCACGAGGGCCATAGGTTGCTCCTTGCAATTTGATGATTAAAAATGGTTGGGTGAAGTTGAGGGAAAGTATACACAAAAAGGGCATACTTTCCTCCTGTGTATTCTTCTAGAAAGGTCGCGGTTGATTACTGAACAATTTTTTTTCTTCGAGGGCTTCTTTATGATTAATATAAAGTTGCAGTCTTCTTATTTCTTCAGCGGTTAGCTTCTGTATTAAGGGTTTTTTTTCATCACATTTTAAACGGTAACTGGTTAATGATTGAAATTTATCTGTTTCTGCCGCACTGAAGACAGGGGCATTTGCTTGAGGATTAATAACAGGTCCGTTTTTCATAATAAAACCTTATGTTAGGTATTTTACACAATAGTTGATATAAACGGACACATGCTACCACAAAATATTATTTTGAGAAGACAAACAAAGATTTTTAAGCTTCCATTTCTTCTTCAGCTTGTATTTTAGAACTAAAATCTACCGTTCTAAAGGCATCAGGTTGCGTAATTTCATTTGTTTGTAAAGCTTGAAATATTCTTAAGAATTCTAAAGTCACTTTATGATTTTTAGCAAAATGAATCATCGGCAAAGTGGCATCATGAGATTCTTTAATTTTGATAGATGAAGTTAAGAAAGTAGAAATAATGGGCAACCCTTCATTAGATAATTCTTCTACTAAACGTTTGGGAAGGGCAGCGCTGGGTTGAAATTGATTAACGATGACGCCTTCAACTCTTAAACGTGCATTATATTTTTCACGAATGTCTGTCACCCCTCTGAAAAGATGATATATGGCATTACGGGAAAACAGATCACAATCAAAAGGAATAAGGCATGTATCTGTCGCGATTAAGGCCGACTGTGTGAAGTAGTTCATGGCCGGTGGGGTATCGATAAAAATATTATCAAAATGATCTAATTTATCAAATAAACTTCTTAGTTTATAAATCTTGTGACGATTTTCTAATCTGTTCAGCAAAGGCTCTAAGCTGGGTGAGGCTGGCAAAATATAAAGATTTTTAAATGAGGTAGCATGTACATATTGATTCGCTTGACTGGCCGTGAACTTAAAGTTCAAGACATCCTCAAAATAATTGGCAACTGTAGGTAGAAAATTTGAAGCATTTCTGCCCAAGAGGTACTGGGTTGAATTTGATTGTGGATCAAGATCGACGACTAAAGTCTTTAAGCCTTTATCTGCGCTAATGGCGGCAAGATTGCAGGTAATAGTTGATTTCCCTACGCCACCCTTTTGGTTAAATATGACCCTGCGCATTACGCCTCCCTGCAATAGTCAAATAACTTACATAATATTATTGCTATTCATTACCAATAGTTTATGATGCCACAGTCCATGGCGAGCAACTATACACATCATGCTTAAGTTTCGGTATTTAGGAAAGAAATTTTATCCTAAGAGAGAACTAGGGCTAAGACTTAGTTACTTAAATATGGTATACTTTTGGGCACATTAGTGTAGGCACAATGAAATGACAGAGATTGACAAATTCACCACTACTATCCCCCTTACAGTAAAAAGGATCCCGCTTGAAACGGTAGTAATTCACTTTGCCGGTGACTCCGGGGATGGCATGCAATTAGCGGGGCTGCAGTTCACGCAATCTTGTGCCTCGCTGGGTAATGATGTGCGTACCTATCCTGACTTTCCCGCTGAGATAAGGGCACCGCAAGGTACTTTGCCTGGTGTTTCAGGATTTCAATTAAGTTTTTCCGAGCGCCATATTCATACGCCGGGGGATAACTATGATGTGCTGGTTGCCATGAATCCAGCGGCACTGAAGGTAACCCAAAATACCTTAAAGCCAGGTGGTATATTAATCGTTGATGAAGATAAATTTAATGATAAAGAATTTAAAAAAGGTGGCTTTAGCGACGATCCGTTGAACGATAACAGTATATCGGCCTATAGACTTATTCGTTTGCCCATGACTTCATTAACGCTCAAAGCACTCGAAGATCTCGATATTTCACGAACGAGCGCCAGAAAATGCAAAAATATGTTTGCTTTAGGGGTTGTTTATTGGCTTTATCATCGAGATTTAGAAGACACTAAAGCCTGGATATTGGAACGTTTTAAAGATAATGCAGACATTGCTAATGCCAATATTACTGCACTACGTGCTGGTTATCATTATGCTATTACGGCAGAATTATTTGCTGAGCACTACACCGTAAAAGCAGCAAAATTACCACCAGGGGACTATAGACAAATTACTGGTAATCAAGCATTAGCCTGGGGTTGTATAGCAACAGCATATCAAGCGAAAAAACCTTTAATGGTTTGCGGTTATCCGATTACGCCAGCATCTGACATTTTGCACACTTTAGCCAAATTTAGCCATTTTGGAATTACGACATTTCAAGCGGAAGATGAAATTGCAGCCATTGGTGCCAGTATTGGCGCTTCGTTTGGCGGGACCCTAGCACTCACAACAACCAGTGGTCCTGGCATGGATTTAAAAAGCGAAGCCTTAGGATTAGCCGTTATGACGGAGCTTCCTTTAGTGGTGGTGGATGTGCAGCGTGCAGGGCCATCAACAGGTATGCCAACCAAGGTGGAACAGTCAGATCTTTTAATGGCGATGTTTGGTCGTCATGGTGAATGCCCGGTGCCCGTTTTAGCGCCAAGCACCCCTTCGGATTGTTTTAACATGGCGTTAGAAGCATTTCGTATTGCCACTACCTATATGACCCCCGTCATTTTATTAAGCGACGCGTATTTAGCCAACAGTGCTGAACCTTGGAAAATTCCCAACGTTGAACAATTACCTAAATTGACACTCAATTACCATGAAGAAAAAGAAGGTTTCTCGCCTTATGCAAGAAATCCACAAACATTGGCAAGACCTTGGGCCATTCCTGGAACGCCAGGTTTAGAACATCGTATTGGTGGACTTGAAAAACAATATGAAACTGGAAACATTAGTTATGATCCAGCCAACCATCAGAAAATGGTCAATACGCGCGCAGCAAAAGTAGCGCAGATAGCCAAAGATTTACCGGTGCTTGAGGTATTTGGTGAAAAAAAAGGCCAAGTTTTAGTCATTGGTTGGGGCAGCACTTATGGTGCCATCCGCTCAGCTGTTGAGGCATTGCAAGCTAAAGGGCATGCAATCAGTGCCATCCATTTACGTTATTTAAATCCTTTTCAAGAAGGTTTAGAAGCGCTGATGAAATCGTTCAAGCAAGTTGTGGTGGTTGAGTTAAATACCGGACAATTATGTCAGTTAATTCGTGCACAATTTTTAGTCAATGCTCAAGTTATCAGTAAAGTTGCCGGTAAACCCTTTGGTGTTGGTGAATTAACAGCACGACTTGCGCACTATGTAGAGAGTTAAGCCTTATGACCATTGCCGTAGAATTAAAAGAGAATGATGAACCTTTAAACCGTGGTTCGTTTGTCAGTGATCAAGAAGTGCGTTGGTGCCCAGGTTGTGGGGATTATGCTATTTTAGCCAGCGTTCAGAAAGTGTTGCCTGAACTTGGCGTGAAAAGAGAAAATACCGTCTTTATATCAGGCATCGGTTGCTCAAGTCGTTTTCCTTATTATATGAGCACCTATGGTTTTCATACCATTCATGGTCGAGCTCCGACCATTGCTACCGGTTTAAAATTAGCACGTCCTGAATTATCGGTATGGGTTATTACCGGGGATGGAGATGGTTTAAGTATAGGGGCCAATCATCTTTTGCATTTGATGCGCAGAAACGTCGATGTGACCATTCTTTTATTTAATAATCGTATTTATGGTTTAACCAAAGGCCAATATTCGCCCACTTCAGAAAAAGGCAAAAAGACCAAAACCACCCCATTAGGATCTATAGATCATCCTTTTGATCCGGTACATTTGGCCCTTGCAGCCGGCTGTAGTTTTGTCGCCAGAAGTATTGATGTAGACAGCAAGCATTTACAATGGGTGTTAAAAGAAGCTGCTTTACATAAAGGAACTTCTTTTGTAGAAATCTATCAAAATTGTAATGTCTTTAATGATGGTGCCTTTACTTCTATTAGCGATAGAAGTGTCAGAGCCAATAACACAGTGACTTTAGAGCCTGGCAGCCCGTTAGTGTTTGGTGATAAAAGCGAAAAGGGGCTAAGTTTTAAAAATGGTGAATTTGAAATCATTTCAATGGAAGATGAATTCGCGCAGAACAAAGTATATGTTCACAAAAATGAAGAATCTGTCGCCATGGCCATGAAGATAAATGAATTATCTCACCCGGAATTTCCCGTTCCTACTGGGATTTTTAGAGCGATCGAACGCCCTATTTATGAACAAGAAGTGGCTACCCAACTTGCTAAAGCACAAAAAGAGATGCAAGGCGCTTCTTTAGAGGGGTTATTGCATTCCGGAAAAACGTGGAAGATCTCTTAAAGTATAAACAGTACAGCTTACTTCATTGCCTTTTTCTGAAAAACTAAGCTTATCAAAGCAAAGTTCTTTTGCCATGGTTATACCACGCCCGTGTAATTCAGTTGTCGATGAAGGATGGCGATCATTGAATTCTCGCCAATTGAATCCTACGCCACAGTCTTTAATGGTTAACAAAATGTAGGCGGGGTTAATGTCTAAGCAGACACTCACCATTTTATCTTGATGGGCAGGTAGTGTTAAACGATGTTTTATTTCTTTTTCCCAACAATTGTTTTTTTTGAGCTGAGATTTTAAGCCATAGTCTATGCCCAAATTCCCATGTTCAATGGCATTCAAAAAAAGTTCAATAAGGCCCAATTCAACCCGATGTTGACGACTTTGCGGATAAAAGCTGGAAAGATATGCAGCCAAATCAGCAGCTTCTTCTAGCGTTTTAAAGGAAAAGGAATAAGTTTGTAGCAAATGTGGAAAAAAGAGCTCCGGGAGGCTTTTAAGGCCTTTTGAAGGCGCTTTGGATGCTGATTGTAAGGAGCGGATCCACGGTTGCTTAGCCACGAATATCCTTAAAAGAGGGGTGCAATACTGCTAAATTATAGCATCAATTTTTACGATTTTTTGCTGGGGATAGGTTTCATTAAAAGCGCAAAAGCAGGGGGGTATCCTAAGCGTTGGCGATAAATGCTGGTAAATGTCGTGACATTTTTAACATATTCTCGTGTTTCTTTGTAGGGAATAGTTTCAATCCAAATATCTGCTTCTTGTAAATCTTTGGGTAGCCAACGCATGGTACGGGTTGGGCCTGCATTATAGGAAGCGGTAGCTAACACCAAATGGTTTTGCATCATTTGTTTGAGTTGTTGCAAATAAGCAGCGCCTAGCTGAATATTGGTGCTTGGGTTATGTAATGCATACTCTGATTCATATTTGACGTCATGTTTTTTTGCTAGGACTTTGGCTGTGGAAGGTAATAATTGTAATAATCCTCTTGCCCCTGCATGTGATACAGCTTCATTAAAAAAAGCACTTTCCTGACGCGCAATGCCATAGATCCACGCGGGATCTAAATTATGTTTTTCGGCGTTTTTTAATACATCTTCTCGATGCGCCAAGGGGAATCGTAAAGGGACATCATCTTTAAAATCTGCTCTTGCCATGGTGAAAATAGCAATATCAGGGTGATCCCACTGTTTTGCCAGTTTTGCAGCACAAAGTATTTCTTGTTCATTCATTTTATCTAGTGCACGAAACCACTCAACCCGGCCAACCGCTTCTTTGCCTAAAATATTTAATTCCTTAAATCGTGCTATGGCTGGAATTTCTTCAACACGAAGCATCATATGAGCGTCCACAGGGGTCTCTTTGTGTTGAAGCGAAATGGGTTGTTCTAAGCGTAAACTTGCTGAAAATCCATAATAGTTTCTCTGTGTGGCAACTTGCTGATAAAGTGCTCGTGCTTGCTCTTTGTTTCCCGTGGCATCTAAGGCGCGGGCTTGCCAGTAGCGCCAACTGATATCATTTTTTAAATCATTGGGGAGTTCATTGATTAGTTTTAGGACATGCGGCCAATCTTTTTCAGCTAATGCCAAACGTATACGCCATTCGCGCCCTACAATGTCTAAGGTGTCATCATGTAACGAGGCGAGCCATTCTTTGGCATGCACGCTTCTTTGATGACAAAGATACACAGCGATATCTCGCTCTATTTGTGCTTTTTGTTTGTTGGTAAATTTAGCAAGTGTAGAATTTTTCTGCCACCACTTTAAGGCTTTTTCGGGGTTTTGTTTAGCCAAGCGCTGTAAGCCAAAAGTGATCATTTGGGCTTTAATTTTATTAGGAGCAACTAAAGACTGGTGAAATTTTTCTGTGGTGATTAAATTAGGGTCTTTGGCTAATTTTATCCAGAGCTGTGCTGCTGAGCGATCTTTGCTGTTAATTTGCTTTACTAAATGTTTACTTAAATCTTCATTTTTTGCTTCCAAGGATAATTTAAAGCGCTCCCAAATAAGATGTTGGGTCAATCCACCACTTTTTGCCCAGGCGGCGAACAATTTATCGCACGCGGGGCTTTGTGAATAACCGACTAACCACAAAGGTTTGGCATCTTCAAGATGCACTTTGTCGTTAGTAAGTTCATATTGTGCATAATGATAATAACAGGCTAACTCTTCATTTTGGTAGGGTTGATAATGTTTAACAAATGTTTCCCAGTGTTTTTGCTTTGCTAATTTATTTAAATATAAAGTATCCAGCGCTGTAAGGTAGGGGAAATCAGGATAATTTTTTTTAAATTGCTTAATTTTTTCTGCACTGACATTGCCTTGGCTTATCTTTCTTTTTAAATCATCATAAATAAGATAAGGATAAAGTGGATAAGTCGTAATTTTTTGAGACAATTTTTCATAATTTGCATAATCGTGCTTTTTAAAGGCATGCTCAGCGCGAACATAAATGTCTCGCTGGGCTTCTAAATCATCTGGTGGTAGGGGGGTGGCAAATGAATAGGTTCCTAAAAGTGCATTGCCCATCAATATAATAAGTAAAATCCATTTAGACTGAGTCATTTTGCCTTGCCTTTGTAGGGGCGCAGCCTGTCTGCGCCCATCAAATCTTATTATAATTTCAATTATTTCGGTGCTTACACACCTAGCATCCACATTCAATAGATGTTGAACATGTGTTCGTTATGGGCGCAGACAGGCTGCGCCCCTACAAAGATTCAAACTACTTTTATTTCATAGAGTTATAATCTAAGGGAATTGAATAATTCAGGCAATCTTTGTTACGATGTTCAAAAAATATTAGTATACGAACTAACAAATCTGGTTCTCGATGATTTTAATAATAGACAATTATGATTCTTTTGTTTTCAACTTAGCACGCTATGTGGTGGAGCTAGGCTTTGAAACGACGGTTTATCGTAATGATGCTTTAGCCTTGTCTGATATCAAAGAAATGGCGCCTAGCCATATTATTCTATCCCCAGGCCCGTGTTCACCCAATGAAGCGGGGATATCCTTGGCTTTGATTGAAACCTTTATGGCGCATATACCTATTTTAGGCGTGTGCTTGGGGCATCAAGCAATTGCTCAAGCCTGCGGCGCAAAGGTTGTAAGAGCCCAGT
>JAFECS010000053.1 GCA_018241965.1 Pseudomonadota bacterium
ACCACAATGACTTGCGCTACCCCTTGGTAGTATTTTAAAAAATCCTTTGCAGATAACGTAATGTCAACTGTTAGTACTGGCATGTTACTTATTTTAAGGATTTTGTGACAATTTCAAAAACATCTTCTGATAAATCACCTGATGATTCAATCTTGATAAGCGCATTTTTCATTAAAGCAGAATGTGTTGCATCAAGACGCTTCCATTGGGTTAAGCCTTCTAATAAGCGTGCAGCAACTTGTGGGTTACGTGCGTTGAGTTCAATAACACGCAAAGCTATAAATTCATAGCCTTTGCCTTCATCGTCATGAAAACGCTCAGGGTTACTCATGGCAAAGGTATTGATCAGTGAATAAACTTTATTCGGATTGGCGATATCAAACCCTTCATGCTTTAATAACTTATTGATATTTTCTAATACATTGGGTAAATCAGCGCAAGCTTGTAAGGCAAGCCATTTGTTCACCACCAGATCTTCTTTTTGATACGTTTTATAAAAATCATCAAATAAAGTTTGACGTAATGTCGATGTAGAGTGATTAATTGCCGACAATGCTCCCATTTTATCGGTCATGTTCCGTGCTTTTTCATATTGTGCTTGCGCTAGCTTTAACCATTTAGCCCCTGCTTTAACAAGATAATAAAGACAAGTATTTTTCAATGCCCGATGGCTCATGCTGGTGTTTTTGAGCGAGCCATCATCTTGTTCTTGGCATGCTTGATAAACTTTCGCAAGCTCTTCTTCTAAGCTTTGTGCAAACACTTCAACCAGCGTCTTTCTAGCTGTGATTAAAGCATCCACTTCTATAATTTCCAAATTTTCTGCAACATAATGGAAAGAAGGGATCGTGATAAGTTGGGCTAATAGGGCCGGCTCCGGAATATCTTGTTGTAATAATTCACGATAAGCCTCAATCAATGTTGTTGGTACAACCAACGATTTATCTGCTAAATGATCTTTCATGAGTGATTTAATCGCTTTGGTCCCAAGACGTTGTGAAGCATCCCAACGATTAAATAAGTCTTCATCACTTAGCATCAACAGAACTAATTCCGCTTCAGTGTAAGGGTAAGATAATTTAACAGGGGCTGAGAAATTCCCCAACAATGATGGCACGGGCTTAATAGGGACATTTTCAAAGATAAATTCATTGGTTTCTTTATCAACTATTAAAAAACTTCCCTCTGAAGTTTTATGTAAATTCGATTTACATTCTAAAGCGATCTTCGTCCCCTTTTCATCATACAGGGCCACTTTAATCGGCATAATAAATGGCTCTTTAGAAAGGTTATCAGGCGTTTTCGGGCATTGCTGGGTTAACGTTAATTTGAATTGCTTTAATTTTGCATCATAAGCTTCTTTTACATTTACAAGTGGCGTGCCTGCCTGATTATACCATCTGAAAAATTGGTTTAAATCCGTTCCATTAGCATCGGCAAGTGCTTTGACAAAATCTTCTATGGTGACAGCTTGTCCATCAAAGCGTTCAAAATATAAATCCATACCTTTTCTGAAACCTGCTTGCCCAAAAAGTGTATGCAGCATCCTGATTACTTCAGCGCCTTTATTATAAACCGTTGAAGTATAAAAATTATTAATTTCAATGTAAGATTCCGGACGAACCGGGTGGGCCATGGGACCGGCATCTTCAGCAAACTGTCGGGTTCGTATGATCCTGGCATCTGTTATGCGCTTCACCGTCGGAGAACCCATGGATGCAGAGAATTGTTGCTCTCTGAAGACCGTGAGTCCTTCTTTTAAGCTTAATTGGAACCAATCACGACAAGTGATCCGATTACCTGTCCAATTATGGAAATATTCATGCCCGATGACTGCTTCAACATTCTGAAAATCAACATCAGTGGCAGTTTTTTCGCTGGCAAGCACATATTTTGAATTAAAGATGTTCAAGCCCTTATTTTCCATAGCACCCATATTAAAGTCATTTACTGCTACTATCATGTAAACATCTAAATCATATTCTCTGCCATAAGCTTTTTCATCCCACAGCATGGCATGTTTTAGGGCTTGCATAGCGTAATCTGTTTTATCTTTATTCTGCGCCTCTACATAAATTTCTAAAGCAACATTACGTCCACTTTGGGTTTGGTAATTGTCGGATATTTTAACCAAATCCCCTGCAACCAAAGCGAATAGATAGCTTGGCTTTTTGAAAGGATCTTGCCACTTCACATAGTGACGATTCTCGCTTAATTCTCCAGCTTCAATTTTATTGCCATTTGAAAGTAAGATGGGATATTTAGCTTTATCGGCAACAATTGTTGTGGTGAATAAAGACATTACATCCGGTCTATCAAGGTAATACGTAATTCTTCTAAATCCCTCTGCTTCACATTGGGTGCAAAAAAGTTTACCTGAGCGATACAGTCCAGAAAGGCTTGTATTTTTTTGCGGTAAAATTTCAGTCACTATTTCTAATTGAAAAGAATGCGGCACAGATTTGATGGTCAAAGATTGCAGCGTTTGTTCATATTCGGTTTGGGCTAAGGGCTTTTCATCTAACCTTAAAGACAAAAGCTTAAGCCCTTCCCCATGCAATACTAAAGGCGTGGTCTGTTGAGGTAAACGCCGCTCAACATGTAAAAGAGAATGTACTATCGTTTTATCCTCATTAAGCTCCACATGCAGATCTATACTGTGAATAGCAAAATCTGGAAGCTGATAATCTTTGAGGTAAGTCGTTTTAAGTTTCGCGTTCTGCATTTTCATAATAGAAGCTAGCGCCTATGCTTAGTATTAGATAAACCCTTTGTCTGTCATAAGTTAAGTCTATCCCGACTATGTGAAGGGATCCAGGTGTATAAAATTAGGTAGTTTTCTAAGCAAAATATTCCTTTACCTTGTATTATTAATATAGAAAGGGTAACTGGGCCTTAAAAAAGGAGTGAACATGGACGTATTTAGCAGCTTTAAAGATCGCTACGATGGGAGATTTAAAGAAGAAGAATACAGTCTGCAAGAATACCTTCAACTGTGTAAACAAGATAAGATGGCCTATGCCAACGCTGCTGAAAGATTACTCAGTGCCATTGGTGAGCCCAAACTCGTTGATACCAGTAAAGATCGCCGCTTAAGCAGAATTTTCTCAAACAAAGTAATAAAACTCTACGATTCTTTTGAGTCCTTTTACGGCATGGAAGAACCTATTGATCAAATAGTTTCCTTTTTAAAACATGCTGCACAAGGCTTAGAAGAAAAGAAACAAATACTGTATTTACTTGGACCTGTCGGTGGCGGGAAGTCCTCATTGGCAGAGCGCCTAAAATCCTTGATGGAAAAAGTGCCTTTTTATGCACTTAAAGGCTCCCCTGTACATGAATCACCACTTGGGTTGTTCAACCCCGATGAAGATGGCCCAATTTTGGAAGAAGAATATGGGATCCCAAGACGTTATGTTGAAAGCATCATGTCTCCTTGGGCAGTAAAACGTTTACACGAGTTTAATGGGGACATTAACCAATTTCGTGTCGTTAAAATTTGGCCCTCACGCTTAAAGCAAATTGCTGTTGCCAAAACAGAGCCTGGCGATGAAAACAACCAAGATATTTCATCTTTGGTCGGTAAGGTGGATATTCGTAAATTAGAACAATTTGCGCAAGATGATCCTGATGCTTATAGCTACTCAGGCGGTCTTTGCAAAGCTAACCGTGGTTTACTAGAGTTTGTGGAAATGTTCAAAGCCCCCATTAAAGTATTGCACCCTTTGCTTACCGCTACGCAAGAAGGTAATTACAATGCCACTGAGGGCTCAGCGTCTATCCCTTTTGATGGGATCATTATGGCGCACTCCAATGAAAGTGAATGGCTCACTTTCAAAAATAATAAACACAATGAAGCCTTTTTAGATCGTGTTTATATTGTTAAAGTTCCATACTGCTTACGCGTCACCGAAGAAGTACTTATTTACAAAAAATTATTACTCAATAGCTCATTAAAAGAAGCACATTGCGCGCCCAGCACATTAAAAATGTTAGCCCAATTTTCTGTACTTTCACGACTTAAAGAGCCAGAAAATTCTAGCATTTTTTCAAAAATGCGCGTTTATGATGGTGAAAATTTAAAAGATACTGATCCCAAAGCAAAATCTTACCAAGAATATCGAGATTATGCAGGCGTCGATGAAGGTATGACGGGACTATCCACTCGTTTTGCTTTTAAAATTCTTTCAAAAGTTTTTAACTTTGATTCAACAGAAATTGCCGCTAACCCTGTTCATCTGTTGTATGTTTTAGAGCAACAAATTGAGCGCGAACAATTTCAACCGGAAGTGGCAGAGCGCTATTTATCCTACATCAAAGGATATCTCACGCCACGATATGTTGAATTCATTGGCAAAGAAATTCAAACGGCTTACCTTGAATCCTATTCAGAATATGGACAAAACATTTTCGACAGATATGTGACTTATGCTGATTTTTGGATACAAGATCAAGAATATCGCGATCCCGATACCGGCGAGATCCTAGATAGACGTTCATTAAATGATGAGCTTGAAAAAATTGAGAAACCTGCCGGCATCTCGAATCCAAAAGACTTTCGTAATGAAATTGTAAATTTTGTGTTAAGAGCAAGAGCCAATAATCGTGGCAAAAATCCTAGCTGGACAAGCTATGAAAAACTACGTGTGGTCATTGAAAAGAAAATGTTCTCGAATACAGAAGATCTTTTACCTGTTATATCGTTTAACGCAAAAGCTTCTGTTGATGAGAAGAAAAAACATCAAGAATTTGTCGATCGCATGGTAGATAAAGGGTATACCCCAAAACAAGTACGATTATTATGCGAATGGTACTTACGTGTTCGTAAGTCCTCCTAGGAGTAAACTTTGTCACGTTTTATTGACCGACGACCAAATGGGAGACATAAAAGCGCTGTAAATCGGCAACGCTTTATGCGTCGTTTTAAAAAGCAAATTCAAGAAGCTGTACGCCATGCCATTTCTGGTCGTTCAATCAAAGAAATAGATGAAAGTGGCGAGAAAATCACTATTCCTGCCAAAGATATCAATGAACCCTCTTTTTCATATGGAACAGGCGGAATACGAGATATTATACTTCCTGGCAATAAAGACTTTATTCCAGGTGACTTATTAAGACGACCTCAAAAAGGCCAAGGCGGACAAGGTTCTAAAGCGAGTAATTCAAAAGAAGAAGGACTCGATGATTTTGTCTTTGAAATATCTAAGGAAGAATTCTTAGATATATTTTTTGATGATTTAGCCTTGCCGAATTTAGTTAAAACGCAAGTAGCTAAAATCCCCTCCTTCAAAATGGTGAGGGCCGGTTTTACTTCTGAAGGAACGCCTGCAAACATTAATATTGTGCGCTCTGTAAAAAATGCTTATGCAAGACGTATTGCTTTAGGTGGCGCAAAAAAGAATAAAATACTACTACTTGAAGAAGAATTGCAATCATTATTAAACACAAATCCGACTTCATCGCGCATCCAAGAAATTAAAGATGAAATTGAGCATTTAAAGAAGAAAATAGAAAATATCCCATTTATTGACCCATTTGATTTAAAATATAATTATCGCGTTAAACGAAGCATCCCCACCACACAAGCTGTGATGTTTTGCTTGATGGACGTGTCTGGCTCCATGGATGAAGCCAAAAAGGATATTGCCAAGCGATTTTTTATTTTGCTTTATCTATTTTTAACACGCACCTATGAAAATGTCGAAGTTGTTTTTATTCGTCATCATACGTCGGCTAAAGAAGTGAGTGAAGAAGATTTTTTCTATTCACGTGAAACTGGAGGTACAGTCGTTTCAAGCGCTTTGGAGCTGATGAGCGATGTCATGCTTTCACGTTATCCAACTACTGATTGGAATATTTATGCCGCACAAGCCTCTGATGGTGACAACTGGAATAATGATTCTCCACGCTGCCGTGATTTACTCGTTAATAATATTTTACCCTATGTACAGTACTTTGCTTATGTTGAAATAATGCCAAGACACCATCAAAGTTTATGGGAAGCGTATCTTGGAGTAAAAGAACAATGCCCTCAATTTGCTATGCAGAATATAGAAGATGTTAAAGACATCTATCCAGTTTTCAGGGAACTGTTCAAACGCCAAGAACACAGCAAAGACTAAAGGATTGTTTCATGGCTAAAAAATCAACAATTATTTCAAAATCATCTGAATGGACTGAAAGTCTTTTAGCCAAATACGATAAAGAAATCAAACGTATAGCAGAAAGTTATAAACTTGATACCTACCCTAATCAAGTTGAAATTATTAATTCAGAGCAAATGTTAGACGCTTACTCTTCAGTAGGAATGCCTTTAGGATATAGTCATTGGTCGTTTGGAAAACAATTTTTAAATGTAGAAAAGAGTTACAAACGCGGGTTTATGGGCCTTGCTTATGAACTTGTCATCAATTCTAATCCTTGTATTTCTTATCTGATGGAAGAAAATACGCTGACCATGCAAGCTTTAGTGATTGCTCATGCCTGTTATGGTCATAATTCCTTTTTTAAGGGAAACTATTTATTTAAAACATGGACAAGCCCCGATTCAATTATTGATTATCTTTTATTTGCCAAAAACTATGTTGCAGAGTGTGAAGAACTTTACGGCATTGATGCCGTTGAAGAAATATTAGATGCTTGCCACGCATTAATGAATCATGGTGTTGATAGGTATAAACGCCCCAATAAAATCTCTTTACAAGAAGAAAAACAACGTCAAGCCTCACGCGCAGAATACCTGCAAACTTTGGTCAATGAATTATGGCGAACTTTACCCAGTGCTAAAACCAGAGAAGCCAAAGAAGATGAGAAACGGTTTCCCGAAGAACCTCAAGAAAACCTTTTATATTTTGTTGAAAAACATGCACCGCTTTTAGAAAGCTGGCAAAGAGAATTAGTACGGATTGTGCGTAAAATGGCACAATATTTTTATCCACAACGACAAACAAAAGTCATGAATGAAGGATGGGCCACCTTTTGGCACTACACCATCATTAACCAACTATTTGAAGAAGGGCTTGTCAATGAAGACTTCATGATGGAGTTTTTACATAATCATACCAATGTGATCTATCAACCTCCTTTTGACAGCCCCTATTATTCAGGACTTAATCCATACACTCTTGGTTTTACCATGTTTTGCGATATACGTCGCATGTGTGAAAACCCAACCGAGGAAGATAAGAAATGGTTCCCAGATTTTGCCGGCAGTGATTGGGTCCAAACGCTTGATTTTGCCATGCGTAACTTTAAAGATGAAAGTTTTATCGCACAATATCTTTCTCCTAAAGTCATGCGCGATTTAAAACTATTTAGTATCATCGATGATGATAACCGTGAAGACTTGGAAGTGATTGCCATTCACAATGAAGATGGTTACAAAAAAATCCGACAGCAATTAAGCGAAAACTATAACATTGGAAACCAAGAGCCAGACATTCAAGTGTATAATGTGGATAGACGTAAAGATCGCTCTCTCACCTTGCGATATACACAGCGTCATCGCAGGCCCTTGGGCGCTGAGACTCAAGAAGTGTTAAAACATCTTTATACATTATGGGGTTTCCCTGTGAAACTCGAGACGCTTTCTGAAGATGGTCAAGTACATCTGCTTTATCAATGTCCACCTAAGAATACTGAAGAACCAAAATCTTCCTGATTTAACTAACATATATTTATATTGACTACAGCCTTACCTGTTCGTAAAATTCACTTCCCTTTCACCCCTTACTTTAAGAAGTTGCATGTTAGACGAACTGAAAAACCTGCTGTCATTATATTTACTTATTCCCATGGTAGCCGTCGTAGGGCTTGCTTTTTCTTTGCACTTTCGTTTTGTGCAATGCACACATATGTTAAAAGCATGGAAATTTTTTATAGGCGACAGAGATCCGTCTGGTAAACGCTCAAGTTCATTTAGTGCTGTCTCAGCTGTGTTAGGTGGTAATTTAGGTACAGGTAATATTTCAGGCATTGCTGTTGCACTTACCATGGGCGGACCGGGTGCTCTTTTTTGGATGTGGGTGATGGCCACCTTTGGTGCAATTTTAAAATTTGTGGGATGTGCTTTGGGTATTTTATTTCGTCAGAAAGATGAAAAAGGCGAATTTGTCGGCGGCCCCATGTATTACATTTCAAAAGGCCTTGGCTTAAAACGCACCGCTAAAGTTTATTGTTTATTAGCTATCTTTGCTGCTTTAACTGTGGGTAATTTAGTACAGATGAATTCTTTGGCATTACCGTTCACACAAGCAGGTGTTCCGCCAATAGCGACAGGCATTGGGATGAGCATACTGGTAGCTCTAGTGGTACTGGGAGGTTTACATCGATTTTCTCAAGTTGCCTCTATTGTTGTTCCCTTTATGGCAGTGGGTTATATCGGCTCTTGCCTTTTCATTGTGCTGTTTAATCTAGATAGGCTAGTGCCAGCAATTGAATTAATTTTCCATAGTGCATTCTCACCGTACTCAGTAACAGGTGGCGTAGCGGGTTTTGCTGTGTTGCAAGCCATGCGTGTTGGATTTGATAGAGGGTTATTTGCCACCGATGTGGGCGTGGGGATTGATTCTATTATTCATTCTTCTGTAGATAGCAAAAGCTCCATGACCGAAACCGCCCTCACCCAAGGGCTGATTAGCACACTTTCGCCATTAATTGTGATGCTAGTATGCACCTTAACCGGGTTAGTTTTAATCATGACAGATTCTTGGCTAGTCACTGGCTTAGAAAGTACTAATATGTGTATTGAGGCTTTTAAACGCGGCTTTTCTCTTCCCCTAGCCGGTCAAATTATCACCGTCACTTTATTTTTCTTTGCTTTTACCACTATTTTGACTTGGTCATTTTGTGCCGATAAAGCCATTGAATTCTTATTTTCAAGAAAAATGATCCGTCCCTTTCAATATTTATTTGTAGCGATTATCCCCTTAGGGGCGCTTTTTCATGTCAAAGTAGTTTGGACGGTAGCAGATATCTTTATGAACCTGATGCTTATTATCAATGTCATCGGTTTGATTGGTCTGATAAAGCATGTTTCGCTGCTTTATGCTAATCCGGAAAGAAAGAGAGTCTATTTAGAAAGTAATTGATCCAGTGAATGCCCTTTGACGCATAGCGAATGCTGAACTCATAGGGCATTCAACGTATTATCAGCCAATTTTAGGCCGCAATATCCTTGTGGTTGCACTATCAAAAACAATAGGGACGTTTTTGATGCCGATCCCATAAGCACCACCCGAAGTATTTTCCATCAGCGTCACGCTGTTATGCGCCGGATCTGCATCTAGGACTATACCGATATGACCATTTACGCCATGCTGACCACGCCCATCGGTACTGGATTTATTGCGCCATACAAGTAAATCGCCAGGTTTGATATTATTGAGCTCACTCACGGTTTGTAAGCGATTGGCAAGGTAATGATATTGTTGATGATGCCCCTTGTACCATGCATCAGCATTATCACACTCGCGTGCTGTTAATGATGAACGCACTCCTTGCTTTGTCACAATGGGACCTTGTGTTGCTTTGCTCATATCCTGCCGTTGACGCATTTTATAATCATGGAAACAAGCTAGATCATAAGTAAACAATCTTGGGTATTCTTCACCGAATAGTCTTTTTAAAACATTAGTCACATAACCACTGCAATCTCCCATCATGACTTTAGCACCATTATTCAGATTTTCGATTTGGGAGGCTCGCAAAACATAGCTGTTTAAAGGCGCATATAAGTATTTTGAATCAAGACCTCGCACAATGTGCATATCACCTATCGCGCGCTCTTGCGTGGGACTTAATTTTAAACGATACGCTCCTTTGATGTTTTTCATAACAAAATTGCGCGGATCTCTGGCTAAAGCACAATAGGCTAACGCCGTCTTCAACGCAGAGACTTCGCGGCTTTTATATTGCTTTAAAGGTTTAGGTAATCGACCCTGAATGAGTTCGGGATGTGCATTGATCATCGCTTTTGCTTTTTCTAAAACACTGTCACCAAGCAATCTGTCGATGCACCATGCCTCTGGGTTTTGTCCGGTTGTAAATTTATTGCGGTGCTTTTTTAAAGAATTGATATCTTCACAAATCATATTAACGATTTTTTCTTTAGCGAGTGCCCCATTATTTCGTCGTTGATAGAGAAAATCTGTAAGATACTGAATATCACTTTGAAAGCCTTTATCGGCATCTTCAATGAGTTTAAAGGCATTTTGGATTACGGGATTATTCGCTTGTTGACGTTTTAATTCTTCAATTTTAGCATGCGCCAAGCCTAAATCACGAAATAAACCATCACCTACTGGAATAGTTAAATCGTTCGGGTTTTCAGGATTTTGTAATGTTGATGTAATCATATTTTCTTCTCCCACAAGGAAAAGGGGAGATATTCTTTGAGTTCGGCATCAAAATCAACAAAATTTTGCCAAAAAAAGGACAGGCGTTTATGAAAAGGCGATAAAACCTAATTAAAAGGTGCCATTTGTTGTTTAATAGAAATGTCCTGAATCAAAAAGCTAGGATTTGCGCCACTTGCTGCGTTATTCACAACTTGAGCGTTGATGAGTAAGTATTGATAAATTAATTCCTTTTCACTTTGAAATACCACCTTTAAGGGAATTTTGATGTTCCATGCATAAATACCATTAACCATACCTTCTGAAACCAAAGTACTTTGCACAGGTAGCGTGGACGTTACAACAAATTTATGCTGTACGGTCGCTTCTAAATCATGAGAAGTTCTAAAATATTCCTGCAAGGATTGATAAGCTTGCTTGGAATAATACTGAGCAACACCCTTTACTTGAGAAAAATTATTAAAATTAAAAGTAAATGTTGCTAATATAATTTGATCTGCCCATATGATGACATCTTGGGTATTTTGATTTGATTGAGTAACATTTTTTGATATATCACTTTGTGATGTCACTTGCCCGCTCTCTTGAGCTTTTAAAGTAAAAGTTGCTACAGCTACCCAAATTGCCGTTACAAATATGAGTATTTTTTTCATAACTTTCCTTTTCAAGTATCGATAGCAATAACATAACCGCTGTGCTTGCGTATATTTAGCACGCCGATGTCGAATATTAAATACTGACCTTTGATGCCAAGTAAGGTGCCCTCAATAGTT
>JAFECS010000054.1 GCA_018241965.1 Pseudomonadota bacterium
ATCATAATGTATACTAACGCGACCCTAAGTAGTTGGACAACATCATTAAAAGGGATCTTACGTGAAAAATGAAATAATCCAGGGCTTAAATGAACTATCAGAAGCAATTAATGCCCATTATGGCTATGTGAAATTGGCAGGCTCAAACTTTGGCGAGCCAGTCATCAATTCTGGACCTTGTGGTCCATTCGCTAATGTGTTTTTTCATGAATGGAATAAACGATTTTCTGAAAAAGTGACGATTAGTTTTGTGATGGACACAACCAATGGTGAATGTCACCATGTGTTAATTCGATTGCCCAATGGATTACTTTATGATGGGGGGACAGGCGTGCATGACGAGAGTTACTACGATGCACGATTTAAAATAGAAGATATGAAAGTATACGATTATCAGCTATTGGATGAAAGGGCTTATGGGCTGAATCGAACTTACCCACGATTTTGCCCTGATTTTAAGCTTCAAGAGCTACTGGAATTGATTGTAGCTCACTTAGATAAAATATGATGATATTCACTATTATTACGAAGTACAGCGCTATACACCCACTTGTGATAATATAAAAGCAATAATCGTAATCAATCTACTTTTGGATGTATATACATTTGAGGTGTATATGGAAAAAGGCCCTGTGGTTGATCCTCTTGTTGAGTTGCAAACAAACCCAAAAGCAAAATTGCCTAAACCACAAGATAATCCTGAACTTTTTTTGAAAGTCTTCTTTGGTGAAGAGGCTATGTCGCTCGTTAAGGATTCTAGTGATAAACCAAACAGCTGGAAGCAAATTGCAGCAAAATTATTATCCACAGTCGATGAGATGAAAAACAAGTTTGAAAATAATATTGCTGCAGAATTGAGTAAAATAGTTGAAAAAGCAGCACAAGATGATCCAACGTTTTTGCAACAATTAAAATATGAAAAAGATCCTCAAAAACAAATTGAACTTATAAAACAGCGATGTCTCGCAGATGCTAAATTAAATGAAGCATTTCAAAGACAAATGCAACTTTATGAAAGGTATATTAACAATTATGCTAATATTGCATTGGCTGCACACACTCTGGGATATACATTAAATAACCATCCAACACCTGAAAAAAGAGCAAGAGAACTTGTTAATTTTGAAACAGAGGTATTATCTAAGAAAACATCAATAAAAGGCACTCAAGAAGGCAACACGCTTCACGAACTTGAAGAACTAAAGTCTGGTAGAACCTTGGATCGTATTGTGAGTAGTAGCACCTCTTTAAAAGAGCAAGTTGAGATTACTAAACAAAAGGCTGAACAAGCACCGATAAAGCACGATTATTTACCGCTTGATAAATTGGGTAAAACAGAACCATCTCTTTCCATTACAAGATATCCTCAGGTTACGCCTGGTGAAATGGCAGAACATGTTCGACAAGTACAAAGAGTACGTTCGCAAAGTGTGGCGCCACAGACAAGAGGATCGTCTGAAACTGAAAAAAGAGTGTCCCTTGATACAAGGCCTAGAGTAGTTTCATTTTCAGGAGGGCATTTACCGCCAGTTAAACCGACCAGTGAACATCAGCTTACCCCTAGGGCTAGGGATGATGATACTTCGAAATTTAAGAAAAAATAACCTCTTACTTTTAAAATTGAAGTATATACGCCTAATTCACTGATAATCCCCTTTAACCCCTTTATCCTAAGGTATTTTAAATTAATGAACTGTTCATGATAGTATTGTTATTTTAACCATTTCTAAATGGCAGTATATGCAATCTGGCCCCGATGCTAATGATCCATACAAACTGATATTGTACCTCTTAATGGAATATTTAGATGAGCCTACAGCTTATGCATTATTTTGCTCTAGCTGGGCAGGTTATGCGTCTGTAAAAGAATACTATGTTCCTGTGAAAACAAAATTATCATACTATCATCCAATGTTGTCTTTGCAACAAAATTGTTCCGGCACCCGTCACCTTGAACTTCTAGAGGCGAGTTGTTTATTAAAAAATAGAGTAGATATTGTCTCGCTGGCAATGAAAACATCTCATCTTTTGTTTAATGGAAAAAGAATAGATTCAAAATATACAGATATTTATAATATTCACGAATTAAACTTCTGTTTTGAAAAACTACAAGTAGAATATGATACCGGTACTGTGAGCGATGAAACGCTTAATAAAATTAATACACTTATAGCATTAATTCAAATGTACATGACTAATGAAGCATGTTTAAGCTTTGTCACACGACTGACGGATGAGTTTTGCCAAGTAGTACAACAAGCATACCCAGATTGTCTAAAAAAATTGACTATTGTTAGCGATCATATTTGTCGATTATCAAAGGAAATAGGTAAATTTAAATTTTTAGAAGAATTGAAAATAATTGGGGGAAAATTATTTAAATTAGATCTTTTGCCTGAGATTGCGCAATGCTATCTCTTAAAGAAAATAAGCATTACTAATACACGTATGAAATGTTTACCTGAGGAATTGAGTCAACTTGGAAGTTTATGCGAGTTGGTGGTCTCGAATAATTGTTTAGAATCATTACCGGATTCTCTGGCAAAATGTTCACAATTAAAATCTATTGATGCTACCGACAATCCTTTGATAGAAATATCTCCGGTACTTGCCGATAGTACTAAAATTAATATACAGCTAGGTGATCCCTATGCTGAATTCGACTCATTGGATGACACGGAGAACTCACTATCTAAGCAACTTGGAGAGGTGAAACTTTAAGTCGTGCTTGGCAACCTTTAGGTTAGGTTTAAAAACGGTAATTAATGCGCCGCAAAGAATAATGATGATGCCAACGATTTTTTGAAAACTCAGGACTTCATCTAGCAGTAAAACACCAAAAATTACCACAAACATGGGCTCGGTAACCGATAATATAGAAGCTTTTTCGGCACTGATTCGCTTCATGGCTTCTAGAAACAACATCATAGGAATGGCTGTTGTGACTATGCCAAATGCAAGCACGGTTAACCATTGCTCAAAATTCGCAGGAACCATAAAGCTATTATCTGCAATGGTAAATACTAAACATGCGCCAGCACAGCCTAATGAAACTATTAGAGTAGAAGCTAATGGTGAAATTTTGATGTTTTTACTGCAAACAATATACACAGCATAACAGACGCTAGACAAAATAGTGGCACTAATCCCGAGTAAATCGACTCTAAGATCCCCAATATCAACCAATTGCAGCAACCCTAAAATAATAATAGAAATGGCAAAATAGTAGCTTTTGGCTATTTTGTTTTTGAATAACGCCCAGTTCAGTAACATCACAAACACAGGATAGATGAAAAATATAACCATGGAAGGCCCGGTTCCTATATATCGGCTTCCTATGTAATAAAGACCGGCCGCAGTGCTATAGAATATTCCGCCAAATATAAAAAGGTTAAATAGGGCTTTAAGGTTATAGTTCATTTGCTTAAATTGTTTGCCAATAAAAAAGCTGATAAACAATGCTGATATAAAGAAACGCCAAAACTGCATATTAGCAATGGTGTGGTTAGCATCCATCAGTTTGATGCCAAAATATCCAACTAAGCCATAAAGTAGGCCTGAAGCAATCGCTAATAGTGAACCTTTTTGTTCACCACTAAGAAATTTCATTTTATTCCTCGAAAACCATGTAATCTAAAATAATTAAAAAATGAGAGTCTGAAGATGAGACTATCTCGGGGGAGGTAAAAAGGTGTGTAAGAGAATTTCATTACGCATAGTTGTTTAAAACTACCTATTTTTTAGTTTCAAGTCAATAGAAGGTGATTATTATAAGTGTACTTCCTCTCATATTTGGAACTATTTAAGATGATTAGCTCTCTTAACTGTAGATATACAAAGAAAAGAGGCGTGTTATGGGAGCAAAAGGACCAAAACTTTTAACAGACGAGAAAAGAAAAGATCTCAGAAATCAAGCGATGCATAAGCTATACCCTCCTTCACGTGATATCGAAGCTTATAATAAAGATCCCAGAAAAATGCTAGTGGAAGCATTAGTAGATTTTGTGCTTGAAGAAGATGAAAAAAAGCGTGAACAACAAAAGGAAAAAATTAAGACGCATCTTGATAAGAGTCGTAAAGTTTCAAATAGCTTTGAAGGTTTCGTTGAAAATGTAAATACAACATTATTTGAACTCCAGCAATTTATTGTTACACATAGTGCTAGTTTAGAAGGGCATCCCGCCGCTGATATTCAGCGTGATTTATATTTAAGTATAGTGCCGAAAATACTTGAAACAATAAAACCAACCGAGCCCCAAGTCCAAGCTCCTAAGAAAAAAGTAAACCAGGCAATAGCACCGCGTGCACTAATAGATGAAGATTTGATGAAAAAGACAGGAGATGTCGTACTTACTGAGAGTGAGAAAAGAGGATGGCGCAACGCAGGTACATTTAAAGCCTCTGGCCAAGAAACTGCCCCTGAGTTTCGGCCAGCGCCAATTGTTTCACATCAAGCTCTATCACAACCACAAAGTGTTAAAAGCCAAGAAGAAATGCTCGTTATAAGCGCAAACCAATCTATAATAGCATTACTTCAAAAACGCTTTGACAAGCTAGAAAGCAAAAAAGATCCACGACAGCAAGCTATGAAGCTCATTCTGGATGAAGCTCAGAATCCTGACCATATAAATGGAAAAAAATTAATTGATATAAGTGGTATTGAGGCAACCATAAAACAAAGGTTAAAAGCTGATAATGATCCAAGATTACAAATATTTATAAATGAAACTGAAAAGGAGACTACAGGAGATATTAAAAAACTTAAAGGCTTAATTAAAGGTGAAGAGGCACAAAGTGAACATAAAGAAATGAAGGATAAAATTGAAGCAATTTCAATGAGAACAGAAAATGTAATTAGAGCATCTAAGCCAATAGAAGCCGACACGGAAATTACTGCACATGTTTTGAAGAAACCATTGTGAAGCTCTTTACCTGAAACTCCCAGTTTAAAGTCACTTGCTTGAAATATATGATTTTTTTATATATATTTATAAATCAAAATAGTAAGGTGATGCTATGTTTGCTGATTATGCTTCTGATCCAACTTTATACGAAGAATGTTTAACACTGTTGGATTCCTGCTTCCCAGGAATTAAAACCATTGCCGATAAAGGACGCACCCATAATGCTTATTGGGATAAAGCCTCAATCCCTTTTATTGTTAGGCAAAACCAACAACTTATTGCTCACTTGGGGATACTTCCTTTTCACTTTATTATCCAAGGAAAGCACTACAAAGCTGCGGCCCTGCATGGGATCTGTACCAAAGTAGAATTTAGAAGAAAGGGTTATTTTAGGCAGTTGATGAATGAAGCGATGCAATATACAAGCGAACACTATGATTTCTCTTTTTTATTTACTGATCAACCTTATTTATATGAGCCCTTTGGTTTTAAAGTGGTGGCTGAATATGATTTTATCTATGATTTTTCATTTAAAAAAGATCAAAATTTAACGTTGCGAAAACTTGATTTGGATAACCCAAATGATCTTGAGATTATGCAAAGTTTATATCTTAAGCGACAGCCAATCTCAAACTGTTTTGGGATTATCAATGAAGTTACTGTAGCAACGCTTAATGCCATGCATGATCCGGTTTTTTATATTGAAGCATTGAATGCGTTAATCATTTATCAAATTAAGCATGAAGTTTTATATGTAAAAGATATTGTTTGTGAAAAATCATTAGAATTAAATATTGTTTTGTCAGCAATTTCACAAAAGTTCTCCAAAGTGGTGTTACAATTTTCACCTGATAGCTTTTTAAGCCCACCTTTTAAAGCTATCAAGGCAACGCCTGAATGCTGTATTATGATTTCTAAGGATTTTGAGATGAAATGCCCCACATTTAGATACATAGAGTCACAACGTTGTTGAACAAAATAGAGTAGGCGTATTTGTAAAAATTATTATGACATAAACAAGCAATGCACACGTTCAATTACTGGAAATTCACTGTTCACATGTTTATTAATTTTACCTCTATATATTCTGTAAAACAGCCCCTTTTTAGTTGATAACTCATATGCTAAATATCCAAATAATTCACTATGAGTCTGTATCTTATTTAGACATTGAGTTTCCTGCTCTAACGCCGCAGACGCTTTGCTTCGGAATTCTACGACAGTTGGCACTTCAGCAACGGATATATGACGCTCTTGATTATCAACGCTGAGTGCTCTTTTTTCACATTTTTGCGCAGTTTTAAGCAATTGTAATTTAAGCAATTCAATGATTTCATTTACCGGTTTTACAGGACCTAACATAGTGTTTTCTCACAAAAAAAAGGAGCTATTCTACTAGATATGCTGGAAATTTCAAAGGACTTTTTAGTTTCTGAATAGAAACCCAGTTTTTTCGCTTGTAAAGCAAAACTATATTTATTTAATATAAATAAGGAAAAATCGCTTGAGAGCATTATTCATATTATTGATTTGCTTACAATTTCTGATCCTGCCGGAAAGCGTGTATGCTTTTCTAACAGCCAGTAATATTTTACAGATCCCTTATAAAGAAGCAGACTATAGGATCCCTTATGGCGAACAACCACGTCAATTTGGTGATTTGCGTTTGCCTAATACTAAAGGCCCTTATCCTGTGGTGGTTATCATTCATGGTGGTTGCTGGTTATCAAGAATGGCTAATGTAAATTTTATGTCACCACTATCTGAAGCACTGACCAAAAAAGGCTATGCGACATGGAATATTGAATATCGCGCTGCAGATAGTAACGGCGGTGGTTGGCCCGGAACTTTTCAAGATGTTGGCAATGCAGTTGATTTTTTAAGAAAGCTTGCACCAAAATATAATCTTGATCTTACTAAAGTGATTATCCTTGGGCATTCAGCTGGTGGTCATTTAGCACTGTGGGCAGCAGCACGTCATAAATTGCCTAAAAATAGTGAAGTTGGCTCTCAGGATCCTTTAATAGTAAAGGGCGTTATTAGTTTAGCTGGTCCGGGTGATTTACGCACTTATATTCCTCTTGGTGAAAGAGTGTGTAAAAATAATACTATTTTTAAAATGCTCGTTGGGGCAACCCCAGATTTAGTGAATCAAAGAATTTCTCAAGTTTCTCCGTTTGAACTTTTACCTACAGGTGTTAAACAAATTGTTATCACTGGAGATAATGATAAAGGCGTGCCGCCAGCGCTTGGTGAACAATATGTAAACAGTGCAAAACAAAAAGGGGATGATGCGACTTTTATGCTTGGCAAAGATTCAGCGCATTATGAATCTGTTGCGCCAGGTTCGCATATGTGGCCCATGGTAGAAATTGCGGTTGACAACTTATTAAACAAGTAAAATAATTTTTCCTTATGAAAATAATAAATATTTTAAATTTATGTAGGGGCGCATCCTGTATGCGCCCATATAAAACACATCTTCAACATCCCTAGAATGTCTTTTGTAGGTAATGTAAGTACAGAAATTGATTGTATTTAAATTAGAACGGGCGCAGACAGGCTGCGCCCCTACGAAGAGAAGAAATTCTATAGATTTATGGGGATCATTCAGTTCGGGATGACGCGATAAGCTTCCTCTATTATAATTGCATATATCGTTTATGTTCATTTGTCAGTTCCCTAGGTGATTTATAATAAATAGGACGTTGTTATGACAACCGATGCCTTAACCATCTTTAAAGAAAATCAAAAGAAAAGTTGGGGGTTATTTGCTCCTATAGAAATTTTCACCACTATACCGGCAGCATCATTAGTTAATTTTTCCGGTGCCAAATCAGGGCAAAAGTTACTTGATGTGGGATGTGGCACAGGGGTTGTTGCTATCACAGCTGCAAGGCTTGGCGCCCATGTCAGTGCGTTAGATCTGAGCCCTGCATTAATTGAACGTGCTCAAGAAAATGCTGACATTGCTGAAGTAAAAGTCAATTTTCAAGAAGGGGATGTGGAGTCTTTACCCTATGCCGATGGATCTTTTGATGTTGTTTTAAGTCAATTTGGTCATATGTTTGCCCCAAGACCTGAAGTTGCTATTAAGGAAATGTTGCGGGTGTTAAAACCAGCTGGCACCATTGCTTTTTCAACATGGCCGCCTGATCTTTATGTAGGACGTTTATTTAGCCTTGTTGCAAAATATTCTCCTGCCCCAGAATGGGTATCCCCACCAACACTGTGGGGAGATCCGAACTTTATCCGTCAACAATTAGGTAATCTGGTTGAAAACTTAACCTTTGATCAAGGGACCATGTTATTTACTGCATTAAGCTTTGGTCATTATCGAAAATCAGTGGAATCCACTATTGGTCCGGTGGTTAAACTACTTCAAGAAGCTAAAGATAACCCTGAAAAATTGAATCAATTTAGAAAAGAACTTGAAAAATTAGCATGTAATTACTTTATTGATAATCATTTTAAACAACACTTTTTAATGAGTCGAGCGTTTAAGAAGTGAAGATACAAAGCTTTACCACTTAGCCAAATAGCATTTTAAAAGTTAATTTACTTAACTTGTCATAATTATTCTCTTTTGTAAGTGGATATGTTAAAAGAGCCAATTTATTGGTGATATATGCATAACGGCCCGGCTTTAGGTCTTGAGCTTTCAAAATTAAATGTTCTTTTACATCTTGCTCTTCATTTTATGGATGTCAAGGAACCTGGTTTATTGCGCTTTGGTGTCTATTCAGAAGTGTACGACTACCTTAGTAAAAAAGTTATTGAAGCAATAGATCCCAAAGCAGTAGATCATCTAAAAGATTTAATTCAATTAGTACCTACCTTGCTTGCCGAGCACCCCGCGGAAAACCAAAACCTTTTTTGGGGGGAAATAATAAAATACTATTTTCAGCGAGCCTCTTTTTTTCAAGATAACCCAACAGCTATTAATTTTGTAAGGCATTTTAGACGTCTTATTATTCTTCAAGAACATTTAAAAGAACATGTGGTCAGATTTTTTCAAGAACAAAAAGGCGAATTACAGCCGAATCAATTGTTTAAAATTATATATAATTATAGATATGCTAACAAAAACATCAGTCGCGTTTTTATTCAATTCATTGGACAACTTATTCGGGATGATAATATTGAATTTGCCATGGCCATACACAACTTTTTGCATATGGCAAAAAGGGTGGCAGAAAATAGAAGCGACGATGAATGCACAATTACTGTGAACAATGGAAAAGTATCAAAAGAAGTCACCGATAGAATTCATGGGTTTGATGTGGTTGCCACAGCAGTAGCACCTTGTTTGATCAAAGCACTTAATCTAGAGGGATTGTTTTGCGAAGACAAATCTTATGAAATTCATTTCATGAAAGCCATGACCTTTTTAGTGTTGCAAGAGCCTATTTTTTCGCAACCGTTTAATGTGGAATTTTATGCCAATTCGCGCTTCAATATGCAAACCCCTATTGATACTGAGCGATTCAACAACATAACATGTGCTTCTTTAAGCTCTTATGCTGTTAAGGTTGCTCCTATTATAGAGGGGATAAAAGCAAGAGTGATGAGTGCCCAAGCGCTTGCATTGGAATTAAAAGCGCTGTCTTTGAGTGATGATGTTACTGCAGTGGTTAATCCTTTATTCGGCAAAAGCAAAAGCTTAGTTTTTTTGTCACCAAATACAACAAACAGGATAGATGGATATTTTATTTCATCTGAAGTACCTCAGGATAGAAGAGGGAGTGCATCAGGTAGTAAAAGTAGAAAGAAAAAATAACAGGTGTAGGTAAACAACTTTATTGAGAAATTTTTGCTTTGGTCTATAACTAATTAAGAAAGTTGAACGTCGTTAAAAAGAGGAAATATAACATGCATCACAAAATAATCACTAAAAAAACCTTATTTATATTTCTTACCACCACTTTATTTAGCCAATATTGTTTTGCTGATAAAAAAGTTGCTGAACAGATTGAACCCCCTCAGGAAATATTTGATGCATGTGTAAACAAAAGCCCAGGTGATATGTGCTCTTACACTGACAATTTGAACAAAACCATGACTGGGAAATGTACAAAGGATACACGTGTAGTTGTGTGTATTAGCGAACCAGAAGTTCATAAAGAATAGTTGCAAAGAACATAGAGGACAGCAACTGATAAAAGTCGCTGTCCTTTGTGTGAAAGGTGTTTTACCTTTTTCCTGTGCGCGCACTTTTGCGTTTTGGAGTAACCAAAGTTTCATCATTTTTAGCGCTAACGCGTTTTTCTTGATTACTTTTTGCAGGTGATTTCTTTGCTTCCAAGGGCTTGCTAGGAAGGAAGGCTTTTCGTTTAGGCAAGTCAATAACATTTGGGCTAGCTTGTCTGCTCGAATATTGGTTATACAGCCCCGCAAAATAACCGCCCCAGATATTTAAGAGAGTTGTATGCTGGGGTGCTGTGTGATGAGCAGTTGATATTGCTGGTGCAGAGGGTGCAGCTTGTTGTGGAGCAACATGTAACACTTGACCAGAAGCTAGCGTAGGAATGAGTTGCCCTTCGAAAGAAAAGTCGGGTCTTTGCGAGAAATTTTTTCCTCGCAGCCAGCTTATCATCTGACTATCTAATTGTCGCATTTTATTTTTTGAAGCACTGAGCAGTGTATCAAGAATTGAATTGACGCCAAGTTGTTCAATCATGGCCAACATGCAACCTGTAAACGCACCTTGAGGAGTTGGTTTGCCATCTTCTTCCAATACTGCATCGGCGGATGTTTGTTCTACCTGACAACCACTCATCATTACAATATAACCGTGGCTATCTGTGCCTTCGTGGCCAGGTTTATCTCCAGCAAGATTATATTCCAAATTGAACATATCACCTGAATGGCAGGCATCTATAGCAGAAACAAGCTTAGCGCCTACGGGAAGTTGTTTGAGAACCTCATAGATCTCGTAATCGGCCAACAACTCAATTTCGCCATCTTTAATCGGGCAAAGGGCTTCATAGTCATTTTCTACTCTCAAAGAGTTTGTACCATGCCCACTGTAATGGAAGTAAATCGTATCGCCTGGCTTTGCTTTTGCTACGAGGGCCTTAAGTTGGGTCATAATATTGTCTTTAGTAGGAGCATATTGTGCACCTTCATAGCCATCTGACAGCATTTGGATATTAGTTGCAGGGAATCCAACTTTGATGAATTCTTTGCGCATTGCTTCAATATCATCAATGCAACCATCTAGTTGATTTTCTGTGCCAATATAATTGATCCCGACAAATAAAGCATAATTCTCTGCCATTACAATCTCCTTTTTTATGATTTTTACAGCGAGTGTGCATTATTTACTAACAGATTTTCATTTAACAAGTATATATATAACCAGTGGTTGTTCTGTCTAAGGCTTAAAGCTAAGATGAAAAGTTTTTTTAATATGTTTATGGGTAGGTATCAAACCCAAAATTTTGCTAGGTTTACTTTAAATTAGCGCTAAGGATTCCTGATAGTGGATATTTTGTCATTATTTTTGGGCATTTGTGCTTTTCTTGGGGCATTGGCTTTTATGCGCTTGACTAGGCTCAACCAAAGAATGGATGCGCTTGAACGAAAAATAAATGAATTGAGCGCACAGATTAAAAATGCCAAGCAAAGAGAAATCAGCGAACTATCCACCGGAACTGTTATAGGCCAAATACCCCCAAGCGAGTCTCTGATCCCTAAACCTGCCCCAGTTGCTATTAAGCCAAGCATCTCATCGGTTACTAGTAAAGTTCCGCTTACCGTAAGAATGAAGTCAGAAATTACAGTTCATCCTGCTATGCCAGATTCAGTTGAAGTGGCTTTTTCCTGGCTTAAAGAAAACTGGGCTGGATTTTTAGGGGTAGCTATTTTAGTTCTGGGGATCACTTTCGGTACTGTGTATTTAAGCTTTTTTGCTAGTCCCTTTGTGAGATTTTTAATTTTGATAGGTATTGGTTTGGGTTTGCTGGGGGCAGGGCATTATATCCGCAACAAATCTTTTGGCAAAGAACTCTCAGCTTGGTTAAGAAGTGCAAGTGGCGCTATTGTTTTGTTTACTGTTTTAGCAAGTAGTTTTATTGAAGCCTTGCATTTTTATCATTCACCTCAAATAGGATTAGAACTGTTAATTGCAGGGCTTGCATACAACATTGTTCTTGCTTATTTTGCTTCAAAAGAAGTATTTGCCTCATTTCATGTGCTGATAAGTTTAATTGCTTTAGTGATGGTACCTAAAGAATTAACTGTATTGTTTACGGCAATTACTGTGGCTATTGCAGGTGTGGGGCTAAGCACGAGGCACCCCTGGAATAGCAACTTGCTTGTTAGCTTTATTGGGTATTCAATTTTTCATATTCTTTGGTTAAAAGGGCAACATGCCATTGCGCCTGTTGCGCTATACGGCGTTATAGGCACTTCACTGGTCGGCGCATGTGCACTCTTAGTTCACTATCATAAAATCTATCAAGAGTTGCCACAAAATCAGAGTTTATTCTCACATAGTGCAATTTGGTTATTACTAGGCTTTCAATTAGCATTGTATAACCTAGGGTTTGCCTATTTGTTTATACCTTTAGGTGGCGCAACAATAGCTTGTTTTATCTTAAGTTCCTATGCCAAGAAACATAATATTGAGTGGTTGTATATATGCGATGCGCTTGTAGGGCAAATATTAGCTATCATGACTATTCTTTCCTTAACCAGGGTTAATCTTAACCATGAAATGATTGCTTGGATTGCTTTTATAGAATCGCTCTGTTTTACAACACTTACTTATTGGCTAAGGCAAAACCTGTTATCAAAAATAGGTTTGGCATTTATGCTGGGAGCATTTTTAATATTATCCTTCATGCTTATTGGTATTGAAGATAACCCCGCTCAAGTTTGCATTATCTCTCTGGCTAGTCTTCTTCCACTCTATATTGTAAGAAATTTAATACTCAATCGTGAACAAAGCGAACAAGTTGCTTTAGATACTTTTGCAGGCGTATTCCCGCTTGCCATTGATGCATTCTATTATATCATGGCGTTATTGATGTTAATCATAGGGCTAAGTGCCTATTTATGGGGATATAGTGCATTAGTGGTTGGTTTTATTGCCATGTCAGTAAACAAAAGATTAATGGCGCGTGAATATCATAAAATGTTCTATCTTTTGTTTGCGACTTTAGCCGTGGTATATACATGGTATAAAGTGCCGCTGATTGATAATAAAATTACGGCAGTAATATATTATGGCATTCCCCCTATTATTTTATTGTTGTGGTTACTTAAAGAGAAAATATTCACTCTTGAAGATCAAAGCTTAGAGGATATGTGGGTATATCTTGTTGGCTTTCACGTTGGGATAGTGAGCACTATTTTAGCATTTTCCTATAGCCCGTTTATTCCTGGGGCCCTGTTTTTGATTTACGGATTATTGTTTTTTGAATTTGGAATGTGGCTTTATTCGTATGCACTAAACAAACGATGCTGCTTTATTGCCATTGCGTGTAAGAATATGGCTTTCTTGTATTTAATCGGATATACATTGTTATATCTGTTACTTTATATACAAAGTGAATCATCTTTGTTTAGTTATCTTTCCCTTCCTCAAGCCTTAACAATAATGGCATGCGCTTTAAGTTTATATTGGTATTTTTCAAAGCCCATAGTAAGTGAGCCCTATCCGCAAATACAATGGCGAATATCAGTAAAAGCACTGCCAGTCTCACAAGCAGTACCATTTGATATTGCTTTTATATTTATACTCTGCTTGCTTATTTCAACTTTTAGTGCCCCCATTCATCCGCTTGGGTATGGGATGTTAGGGTTAGCTTTAAGTGTGCCCAATTTAAGAAAATATTTACCGAATCGTGCATTGGTTTATGCCGTATGTTTATTGATGGCTGTGTGCGTTCAAGTAGCCATTGTATCCAGTAAATGGGCATCACCTTTATCAGATTGGTATCAAAATACCCATATCACCGGTCCCATCAGTATGGTTTTAGCCCTTGGGGTGGCAAGTTTGTTATTAAGAAAACCAGAACAGGTTGAAAATAAAATATTAAAGCTCTTTTACAAAGAGCCTGTGTTAGTAGGCTTTTTACCGATCTTTACGGCTTTAGGGTTATTTTTAATGTGGCGCTTTGATAAGGCGTATCTCACTATGCTTTGGGTCGTTGAAGTGGCCATTGTCGTGGCTGTAGGCTTTTACCTTAGAAGTAAAATGTTAGTACATATAGCTTTACTTTTCTTGGTTTTCTGTGTGTGCAGGTTAATGATTTATGATCTTGCCCAAACAACACTCATCATTAAAGCCTTTGTCTTTATTGTGGTAGGTTTGTTGATGATATTTATTCACATTGTTTATAAAAAATATGCAAGTAGGTTATCATGAAAAGGATAATATTTGCAGGCGTAATGTTGGTGGCTCTTGGCTACATTTGTTTTTTTGCCTATTATAATAATGCACAAACGCCAGAAGGGTTATCTTTTGAAACCTTATTTAGGTATCTTGGCCAACCCGTTAAAACAGTAGATAGATCAATTACCCGGGTCTTAGGTGTCAATGCCAAAAATGAAAGAGAATTAGGTGATGTTCTTGCACAAAATATGGAAAAAAATCAAGTTGTTGGCATGTTGGCTGAAAAAGCGTACGTCAATAGTGTTATTCAGGAACTTCAAACCCAGTATAATCCAAAAGAATTAAATTATCGTGTGTTTATTTTTCATGGCGAGCCAAATGCTTTTGCTTTGCCAGGGGGGATCATTGTTGTCACAACAGGCATGTTACAATTATTAAATTCAGAGGCAGAGCTTGTGGGTATTTTGGGGCATGAAAAAGGTCACATTGATTTGGGGCATTGTATTGATCATATGCGTATACAAGCTAAAACCTATCAATCTAGTTTTGGCGCTTTTTTAGATTGGTATCTTGCTACTATGCTAAACCATACTTTTAGTAAGTTTCAAGAAAATGAGGCAGACAGGTTTGGCTTTGAATCTTTAATAGCGCTACAATATGATCCCGGTGCCTTAAGTGAAGCTTTTGATTTAATGCTTTCGAAATATCCGCAAGAGAGTGAAAGAACACTTGATATACTCAAAGACTATACCATGACACATCCTTCTCTTAGGATCAGAGCAGAGAATTGGCGCGAAAAAGCAAATCGCTTTAAACAGCAACATCCTGAATTAAATTACTATATAGGTCAACAGAACTATCAACTCAGAAAATCAAGAGATGAATCCAATATTCCCAATGAATGGCAAACCCCTCGAAAT
>JAFECS010000055.1 GCA_018241965.1 Pseudomonadota bacterium
GTGGAGGCGGCGGTGGTGGTGGTCCACTTGATTGTTGAGGCACCGTTGGATTTATTTCCTGCGGTATTGGTTCAGAGGGTACCTTTTCTTCAGATACAGTATCAAGCGAAGATGATGTTGATGTTGTCGATGTTGACGATGATATTGGTTCAATTGGTTTTTTTGCTTCCTCTTCAATTTTTTTCTGCAAATCAATCTTTTCGCGTTGTTCCATTAACTTTTTTTCTTGCTCAGAAATTTCAGCTTTTTGTTGTTTAATTAAATCTGATTGTTCTTTTTGCTTTTGTTTGCCTTCATCTGAAGCTTGACTACTATAGGTCTTAATAAGCTGTATATTGTCTTCCAACATTTTCTTTTCACGTACTATTTCTTTTTCCTTTCCATCAATTTCAGAATTTAATTTTTTAATTTGTTGTTCAATTGCTGTTGATGGTAGAATCGACAGTAAAACTTCTGTTTTACTTACTTTTTCTTCAGGGATCACTTCCTGTTGTGATACATCTTCGCTCTTTTTTTGGTTTACTTGATGGAGTTCCTTAGCTAAATCCAGCGTTTCTTGTTCAAACCCAGGTATGGCCTCAAATGTATTCTTAAGCCATGGTTCAACATTACCTTCTACGAGACGCTTAACTGCTTCAGGATCGCCCATTAATGTATCAAATTGAGCAGCAATTTTCTCAATACCTTCTTTATCTAAGGTTTCCCCGGTAGGTGACTTAATCTGCACAGTTCCCCTAATGCGATCACTACTTTCTTTTACTTTTTTACTTTTTCCCGCAAGCTCTTTTTGCAATTTTTCAAATTGCGTCAATTCTCCCTCTTGTTTTATTTGTTTAGGCTGGATTTTTTTTAGTTTTACTGTCAGTGCTTGTTCAGCAACTGATATAGATGTTGATGAGACTTGTGGTAATGGTGGAGTAACCTTCTTTAACCCTTCTTGACCTCTTTGGGGAATTCCCCCCATTTTACCAAGAGGAATAGGCGGGCCACTTGTTAAAGGTGGTGGTGAAGGCGGCGGCGGTGGTGGTGGACCACTACTACCACTTTGTGGTAATGGTGGTGGCGGTGGTGGACCACTACTACCACTTTGTGGTAATGGTGGCGGCGGCGGCGGCGGCGGACCACCCGTTCCAATGGGTTGAGGAGGCAGCGGTTTATCTTGAGGATTTTTCAGTTGTAAATCATTTTCTTTGATTTCCTTTTCATTTTCTTGTATTTGTACCCTATTTCGTTTGATAGTATTTTCTAAATCACTTTTATTTTTTGTAGCTTCAGAAACGAGATCTTTTAAAACCTCGTTATCTTTTTTAGCTTCATTTGCTTGTTTAGTAATATGCTGATGATAGTGCTTTAATACTTCAACTTGAGCTTTGTAAAAATCTTCAACCATTTTATTTAGCATACGTTGCAGATTTATTTGCTCGCTTTTTGATCTCTTAGAATAATCATCCTTTAATTGTTGAATCGATGCTTGGAGCAAGGCTTCATTAAATTGAAGGTAATCACCTTTGTCAGGTTCAGTTTTACCCAATAGTGCTTGTTTTTTCTCTTGCCAAGGCAATGGGTTAGTACTTCCATAAGCACCCCGGATCCCCATTCTAACCTCCCAAACACTAACACAATTCAATAATAAGACATTGAATTAACGTAAATAGTTTCAGCAAAATGAAGTAAGGTTGCTAGATGGTAGCTTGTAACTACACGCACTATTTTATAAAAGAACCATTCCTTGTGCTGGTCTTTTTCTTTTTCTGCTTTTCTGCTTCTTGCTCAACGCGGGCCAAATCATTATCTGAGGCTGAACTTTTAAGGGTATCTCGCCCTGAGGAGGCAGCAGGCGTGAAGCTTCTTCTCAGTTCTAAAGTAGTTGTAACATCAGATGTCGGTGGGGTGATGGCTGCTGATGTTTGTCCTGACTGTGAAGGCGAGGAGGATGTTGATGCAGATGCAGATGCATTATGTAAACTTATTTCACTTGAATTTGATGTGATCGCTAGAAATTTGCTTTGTGCTAATGAGGCAAGCTCTTTAGTTGTAGAGCCTGTTAAACCACTAATACGTACGATTACTTTCTCTTTACAGAGTCGTAGAAACTTCAATTGTCTTTCTGCTTCAGTGCTATATTTGATACTAAAAGAAGCTGCACTTTGTGAACGTTGACTGCCTTTTTTAAATAACAGCAATCCTTTGGTTTTTGAGCCATCATTCGCTGCTGGGGCATTTTCTACTTTAACGCCGGTTTGTTCTAAATCAGCTATTTTTCTATCAATCAAAGCACAGTGTTCTAATACTGTATCCAAGAATTTTTGATCTATGTTTGGTTTTAAGCTTTCCAATATCTCTTGGACTGGCCTAAAGGCACATTTAGGATCTGTATGCTGGTTTATATATTCAAGCATATAAACTATGCTCATAAATTCTTTATCGTTTAATTGAAGGATGGCTTTTTTAACTGCTTTTGCGCTTATGCTTCCAGGATACGCTTGCCATGCATAAAGTAGCGCGGATATTGTGAGCATATCACTGTTAACTAATTTAGCGCTTAAAACTTGTTCTGCATAAGCATGCAAGCCAATCTTTGCTGCAACCCTCTTAAGATAAGAGACATCATAATATTCTCTTAACAAGGCATCATCTGCCCCTTTTGGCAACCTGCCACCAGGTGAAGCTTTAATCCCAAAAAACCTAGCACCTAATTGCGCAGCCGACTCAGCGATAACTTCAGCATCATCCACAATGCCCATATGCAGGGTATCAACATGACAGCTACCCGTTTCAAAAATATAACGTCGTTCAGCCTGACGATAACATTGATTAAAAAATTGCGTCAGTAGAAAATTTTTACCTGCAAACCGTTTTTCCGTAATAACACTTTCAATTGAAGAAATTTTAATTTTTTGTTCTTGATAGAGATCATTATCTACCAGTTGAAGTACTTGTAATTGTTTATTCAGTTGTTCTATAGCTTGCTGGAGCGAATAGTGAGACTCACCCTGTGGCCTTCCATTTTCACCACCACCAAAAACGACATGCTCTTGCGGGATCTCAATCCCAAAAGTGCTTAGCTCATGTAAAAACATGGCTACCGTGTATTCTGGAATTTCATCTTCAGCAGGTGAACGATTAGTCATAATACCAAAATGTTGATTTGCTGCATGTGTTTGAAAAAGGAGTATTGGCAATAAAAAATGAGGATTTTTAATTTTAAATTGCTGCAATTCAACGCTGGTGTCATCCATGTCCCAAAAGGTAAAAAAGCATGCTTCTTGATCAGTGGTTCTTTTTGGTTGTCTTGGTTTTTGAAGTCCGAGCATGGGATCACTATTGGTTTTTAAAAAGAATCAGATTATAACGACATTAGTAAGAAATGTAAATGACTGGAGCGATTATTTTGGCATAAACATATAGCAGAAATATGTTGTTCAGCTTACTTTTGGCTGTTTTGACTTTTTGTGCGATTAAACAAATCATTAGCTTCCTGCATTTCTTTTTTATCCTGCCTTAGTGCAATTTCTTGTTTTTCTTTTTGAATAAGTTTTAATATATTTTCACTTTTCTTTTTAACCAATTCAATATCTTTTAACCATTTAAGATGAACAGCGCGAGTACGGTTTACAACATCTTGTTGTTGAGCAATGGCTTTTTCAAGTTGATTAAAAAATATCTGATATTGTTGATAGGTAAATGAAGGAATACTTTGATTAGTAGCGTTAAGCTTTTCTCTATACTCTGCCATGCAACTTGATAATAAATGATATTTTCTGAACTCTTCATCAAGGCGTTTTTTGCAAGCAATGGCTTTTTCAACTAATGTTTTTTCATGTTTTTCCAGTAAAAACAAAAGTTTAGAAAGTTGATTTCCCTTATTCATTTACTTTCGCTGCGGCGCTGAATTTTGAAAAACACTCAAATTCTTTAAGAAGATTTTTACAGGTTTCAAAATCAAATTTAGCATTAGCATCTTGCTGTAAAAAGGCATACATCAGTGGTTTTTTTTCTAATATCAGGTCTAATTCGGGATCAGCCCCTTTTTGATAGGCCCCCAGCGTAATATAATCCTTATTTTGACGATATTTAATAAAACAGCGCTTAAAAAGCTTAGCTAGCTTCAAATGATCTTTATCTATCACCCTATCCATCACCCGACTAATAGATTGTTCTAGATCAATTGCAGGATAATGCCCTTCTTCGGCGATTTGTCTTGATAATACGATATGACCGTCTAAAATCCCTCTTGCACAATCAGCAACGGGATCATGAATATCATCGCCCTCTGTTAACACGGTATAAATACCAGTAATAGAGCTATCTTGGGTATTGCCATTGCCTGCTCTTTCAATTAATTTAGGAATTTTAGCAAACACGGAAGGCGGATACCCCTTCGCCGTAGGCGGCTCTCCTAAAGCTAAACCTAGCTCTCTTAAGGCATGCGCATAACGCGTAATAGAATCCATAAGTAACAGCACACGCTTGTTTTTATTCTTAAAGTGCTCCGCAATAAAAGTAGCTGTTTCAGCAGCCTTAATGCGCGATAAAGGTGAGCTATCGGCCGGAGAAGCCACTATCACTGTTTTTGATAGCGCTTGTTGGCCTACGTTTTCTTCAATGAACTCTTTTACTTCCCTACCACGTTCACCCACTAAGGAAATCACCACCACATCCGCTTCGGCATATTTTGTAATCATGCCTAGCAAAATACTCTTACCAACACCGGTACCGGCAAATAATCCTACTCGCTGCCCTCTGCCTAAAGTTAATAAACTGTTGATCGTTTTAACACCCACATCCATGGGTGAGTTTATTAAAGCCCTTGATAAGGGGTTAATAGTGTCAAACTTTAGCAAAGACAACGTCACATTCGTTAAATCACCTTTAGTGTCTAATGGCTTACCTTCTGAATTAATTACTCGGCCTAATAAGCCATCTCCCAAGGGGATTTTTGGAAATTCATTTAGTTGTACAATACCAGCCCCCGGGGATAAGCCAATAACATCTTCAGAAGTCATTAAATAGGTAATATCCGCTTGAAAGCCAATCACTTCGGCCGTAATTTGTACATCATCAGAACAATAAATACTACACAAAGAGCCAATTTTGGCTTTTAATCCTGTTGCTTCGATTAAAAATCCAGAAACACGATGTACCTTGCCAGAGACACAAAAAGGCTGCCAATCCGTTTGCTTTGTGAGAGAAGCAAAATGTTGTGGGCCATCTTTCATGATTATGTATTGGTTCCCATTAAGGAATCTTTAGATTCTGCCAGTAACTCTTTTAAGGCTTTAAATAAATTGAATTCTAAAAATTGTTTATCAGACTCTATTCTAAAACTATATTCTGGTAAATTATTATCTAATTCTAAGGTAAATTTTTTTGCGTCATTGATAAAGCTTTCTTTACCTAATTCCTGAATGAGTTTACTATTAGCGTATATTTTAAGTGCAGCAGCTTGTGTATCCATCACTTCTAAAGCACGATTGATAATGTTGTTAAACACTGAATCAGATATATTCAACTTCTCCATAATAATTTTTTCGCATATCAAACTTACAAACTGGTACATCTTAATTTTGAAATTCTCATCCAAGGTGTTTTTGTGAGCACCAATTTCATGAATTAAGGCCCCCAATTGCGTCAGCTTTTTACTCATTTCGTTTGCAGCTTGTGCAATGCCTGCTTCATACCCTTTTTTAAAACCATTATTATAATCAGCATCAAACTGAGCCTTTGCTGCTGTTGCAAGATGGATACTTTTGGCCTTTAGCTTTTTTTTAGTAGAATGTTGTGCATGCGTTAATAAACCGAATTCGGGAAGTAACCAAGATTTTTTATTATTATCTTGAGAAGAACCTTGTGACACGTTAGATCATCTCCTCGCTGTTTGCACCCATAGTTATTTTTCCGGCATCAGCTAAAGTTTTTGCAATTACTAAGATTTCTTTTTGTGCCTTTTCTACTTCACTAAGTCTTACTGGACCTTTTGCTTCTAAATCATCTTGCAATAAAGCGGCAGCCCGTTTTGACATGTTTTTAAATATTTTATCTTTTAATTCCACATCGGCTCCTTTTAGAGCAACCACCAAGGTATCTGTTTTAACTTCTCTTAACAGCGTTTGAATGCCTCTGTCATCTACAGTTAATAAATTTTCAAACACAAACATCAAATCTTGAATTTGTGTTGCTAATTGTTCATCTTTTTCTTTTAAGGCTTCCATTAAGTCTGTTTCTGCACTGGGCTCAACAAAATTAAGAATATTGGCTGCACATTTAAGGCCCCCTACTGGCTTTGTGGGAGTAACTTTTTTAGAAACCGATTGTCTTTCCATCATTTTGTTTAATTCTTCTAGTGCCGCAGGTTGAATTGCTTCTTGCATAGAGATACGCAAAATAAGATCAAGACGGACCTTTTCATCTAAGCACATCAGCACTTCGGCAGCTTGTTCTGGCTCTAGAAAGCTTAAAATAATCGATTGAATTTGAGGATGTTCTGCATGGATTAACTCTGCAATTTGTTTGGGCTCCATCCAGCGTAAGGTTTCAACACCTTTGGTATTGGTATTAATCAAAATTTTATCAATAATATTGTTTGCTTTATCTTCTCCCAAGGCACCAATCATCACCCGACGAATTTGTTCGTCTTTATTTAATCCGATACTGGTTTGACTTTCATTTTCAACAATAAAATCATTATATATTTGGTGCACCGTTTTATTATCGACCTTTTCTAATTTTACCATCGCTTCGCCAAGCTTTTGTACCTCTTTTGGTCCCAAATATTTAATCAATTTTGCTGCATCATCTGAGGGCAAACTCATTAGAAAGATAGCAGCCTTATCTACTGTTTCTGATTCAGGACCCTTTTTCATTTTCTATCCCCACCCAACCTTTAATCACTTGTGCTGCCTTTTTAGGATCTTCATTTATTAATTCTTTAATGCGGATTTGATATTCGCCTTCATTAAGTTTTCTACCTTTGCCATCAAGCAAAACAGTTGATTCCTGCTGCGCCATTTGCTTCATAAATTTTTGTTTAAAGCTTGAAATGCTGGTTAGATTTTTAATAATAGGTCTGAGTACAACCAAAATAATGGTTAAAAGCATCATGGCAGCAAGCCCTTGTTTGACAAGCGTCGAAACCATGGGATTATCAACAATACTGGGTTTAGGCAATGGCTCTATTGGCTCTGCTTGGGCAAAAGAGGAATTAATCACTGTTACTCTATCGCCTCTTTCTTTATCAAAACCAATGGCATCTTTTACTAAGTTATCAATTTTCGTAATTTCTTGTTCTGTTAAAGGGGTTTTAGTCGCAGTACCTTTATCATCGTAAGTTACTTTATCATCCACCAGTACAGCCACAGATAATTTTTGCAGCTTACCCGGCACATTCATTTGATGCTTAATTTGTCTGTCAATTTCAAAATTACGCGTTGTTTGCTTATTAACGCTCATGCTTACGGGCGTTTCAACAGCTTTTTCTTTGCCTTGCTGACCAGGTTGTGCTGCTTTTGCAGGTGCACCTTGTGATGGAATAGGTGGTTGGTTTGATAAGGCACCTGGAATTCCTCCTGTGCTTTCTTCTGCAGAAGACTTTTGAATATCTGAAAGCCGCTCACTGCGTATAGCTGTTTTTTGTGGATCAAAATTCTCTGTTGTTTCTTCTAATGAAGTAAAATCAATTGATGCCGTTACTTCCGCTTTAACTCGGTCATACCCAAGCATGGGCGCAAGTAAATCATGAATTCTTTTTGCATAAATGTTTTCTAACTTATGTGTGTAATCAAGCTGTTTAGCTGCAGCAGATATACTGTCATTGCCACTTGAAGATAACAATTTCCCATTTTGATCTATTACCGTAACATGCTGTGAAGATAATCCTTGAATGCTTGAAGCGACAAGATGGGTAATAGCAGCCACTTGATCAGAATCGAGTTTGTACCCGCCATAAATATCTACAAATACTGATGCGCTGGGTTCTTTTTTGTCTTTAATAAAAGTTGATTGCTTTGGTATGGCCAAGTGCACACGGGCAGATTTGATATGTTCAATCGAGGAGATAGTTTTCTCTAATTCGCCTTGCATTGCTTTGATATACCGGGCTCTTTCTAATAACTGACTGGCACCAAATACACTATCTTTATCAAATACTTCAAATCCACTACCAGAATGACTGGGCACACCTAAACTGGCTAATTTAAGGCGTGCTTCTTGGATCTTACTGGCATCGACCATCACTAACCCGGTGCCTTCATCAAGCTTATAAGGGATCCCAGAGCGAGCTAGCGCGTCGACCACATCGCCTGAATCACGGGTGCTAAGTTGACTAAACAATGGCGCAAAGTCAGGTGTTTTAGACCACAAAACAATATAAATACCTAGTGCAATACTTGCAGCTAATCCTACCAACAGAATTAATTGTTTTGCTAAAGGTAAATCAAAAAATCCATCAGCAGGATTTCCATGAGCTTCAAGTATTTTGTCAGCCATTTACGCCTCTCATATTGGCATGTTCATTATTTCTTGATATGCATTGACTAACTTATTACGAACTTGTGTCATCGCTTGCAACGACACCGTTGATTTTTGCATAGCAATCATCACTTGCGTTAAATTTACAGAATCGTCCCCAGCTTCAAAGCGTTTTGATAAATCTGTAGCTTCGGTTTGATATTGGTTCACTTTATCAATTGTTTGCTTGAGTAAATTACCAAATTCACCCTGGACACTCGTTTCTGGCGGTAATGCTTCATTGCCACGCGCCTTGGCGGCCAATATCTTCATTTGGAGTAACAATTGATTTGTATCAATCTCGTTCATCATCAACCTCTTAAGGGATCTCAATTCCCATCTTTTTCATCCGTGACAATTTATAACGTAACGTTCTTGGACTTATACCCAATTCATCGGCAGTAAGATTTCTATTTCCTTGATGTTTTTGCAAAACTTTAATAATCAATTCGTTTTCTGTTTCAGTTAATTGATTGCTTAAATCATTTTTAAATAAGCTCTCATCTGCTGTTGAAAGTGGCGCATGCTCAAATATCACGCTGATAGGCTCAATAACATTATTTTTAGATAAAATCAGCGCACGTTGAATGATATTTTGTAATTCACGAATATTTCCAGGCCATTCATAACTAAGCAATTTTGTCTTAGCACTATCGGATAAAGTATATGATTGTCCTTGGGGCGCATATTTTTTAATGAAATAATATGATAATGGTATAATGTCCCCTTTTCTTTCTCTTAATGCGCTTAGTTGTAAGGGAAAAACATTTAACCTAAAATATAAATCGCTTCTAAAATTACCCTTCTCAACTTCTTTAGAAAGCAACCGATTCGTAGTGGCAATAATTCTAATATCAAGCTTAATCGTCTTTTTACCACCTAGTTTTTCAACTTCTCTTTCTTGAATAACTCTTAATAATTTTGCTTGTAAAGATAGTGACATCTCTGAAATTTCATCTAATAAAATGGTGCCCAAATTAGCCTGTTCCAACTTACCTGCTGTAGATTGGTAAGCGCCAGTGAAGGCTCCTTTCTCATAACCAAATAAGATAGATTCCAACATATTCTCAGGTATGGCAGCACAATTTATCGCCACAAATGGGGCATCTTTGCGCGCAGAGTTATCATGTATTAATTTTGCAAAAATTTCCTTACCTGTACCACTTTCCCCACTAATTAAAACAGATGCTTCGGTTGAAGCTACTTGCAAAGCAAGCTCGACTAATCTTTTTGTTTCTTTATCTTCATGGATAATATTTGCTAATAATATTTCTTTTCTTGCATGATTATGAATTTTATTAATTAATTCATTTGCATCAAAAGGTTTAGTTACATAATCACAAGCGCCCTGTTGGATCGCGTTAACTGCATCAGCTATTTTTCCATAGGCTGTCATCAGAATAACCGGTGTGTTACATCCTTGAAATTTAAGTTGATGTAATAAATCAAGTCCGCTCATTTTTCCAAGGTTAACATCTGAAAGAATTAAATCATATTCATTTTCATGAATTTTATTTAAAGCTAATTCAGCATTGTGGGCACAATCAACTAGAAACTTTGCATTCTTTAAAGTAATTTTTAAAGCTTCCTGTAAGGCTAAATCATCTTCGACAATTAGCACTTTAGTATTCATTCCTAGTCCTTTATCTTGGGTAATGTTACGGTCATTTTGGTATATTGATTCAATTTAGAATCTATACTCAATTTTCCACCATGTGCCTCAATAATTGATTTTGCAATCGACAACCCTAATCCATTACCTTCTTTTTTGGTAGTAAAAAAGCCACTTAATACTTTATTGATATTTTCTTGTGCAATACCTAACCCAAAATCCATGACATCAATTTCAACAAAGTTACCATTTTCGTTAATACTGATATTGATGACTTTGCTGTCATGGCTCGCTTGAATAGCATTTTCAATAATATTGTTTAATGCCCCAATTAAGGCAGATCTATTAGCAAAAATTAACAGTGGTTTGGCGCTAATCACATTAATCGTTATAAAGGGATAAAGTGTATTCAGTTGTTCAGCCAATAATTCAACTTCTAGGCATATATCAAGCCTTTCACATTGTGTTTCAACCCCTTTATGCACTAATAAAACATTTTCAATTTGTTGTTTAATATTGTCTAGTTGCTCTATGATTTTTGCTTGATAATTTTTGAGATCACAGCCTTTGAGATTTTCTACGGTAAGATTGTTCGCATAAAGATAAGCAGTAGATAGTGGTGTACGTAGTTGATGAGCTAATGTCGCCGACAACTTACCAATGGAGTTAATTTTTTCAATTTTAATGGCGGATTCATTGTTCTTTTTAATTTCGGATTCATCTACCAACAAAACTAATTGCCCACGTTGTTCTGGTTGTGATTGTGTTTTAAGCACAATATATTTACCGGTATGCGTAAAAAGATAATGGCCATTATCCATAGTTGCTTTGATATTATTTTGTAGTACCGCGCACCAACTATCGCCTAATTTAAAAGTAAACAATTCAAAGGCCATTGGATTAGCATGAATAATAATCCCTTTGGTATCAATAATGACGATACCTACTGGAATAGCTTCTAGCCATTGCTCGGTTTGCGCAAAGGCAAGTGGGTTTATCGCTTTGTGCTGTGTGAGGTGTGAATACATGGCCTTTCTAAAATCTAGTGGTTTTAGAGTGACTGTGCAAAAGCCATACCAATATTATTTTACTTATATTATCAATGAGTTATAAACGGATTAATAATAATGTCAATTTATTGTCAGTTTTATTTCACAATATTGAACTTCTTCATTTTTTCAATCAGCGTGGTGCGGCGCATCCCAAGATGTTCTGCAGCATGTGAGACAATGCCACCGGTTTTATCAAGCGCTTCCTTTATGTACTTAAGCTCAATATGGTGCAACATATCTCTTAAATTAAGGCCTTGGTGTTCACTTGATTGATTTACGATGACTGTCTGTGTCATCTCTAAATTTTTTAACGCCAAGCTGTCGCTCTGTGGACTTTGATTTTGGTATTTCTCAGGCAATTGTTCAACATCTACTGTTTGATTAGGGTACATAACAATTAATCTTTCAATAAGATTAGACAACTCTCGAATATTACCATTCCATTTACATTGTTTGAGCGATTCAATAGCTTGATTTGTTAATTTAATATCTACTTGTGTGCTTTCTTTAAATTTATCGACTAGATCATTTATTAGGTACGGAATATCATCCAACCTTTCACGTAAACTTGGCATTTCAATAGGAAACACATTAAGACGATAGAATAAATCTTCGCGAAAAGTACCTTTACCGATCTCATCTTCTAAATTTCGATGCGTTGCAGCAATAATTCTAACATCCACTTTTATGGATTTATTACTGCCTACACGCTCAATGACCTTCTCTTGCAATGCTCTGAGTATTTTCACTTGCATAGCCAGCGGCATGTCACCTATTTCATCTAAAAACAGCGTCCCACCACTTGCTAGCTCAAATCGCCCCATCCTTGAGGTGATAGCACCGGTAAATGCTCCCTTTTCATGACCAAAGAGTTCACTTTCTAATAAATCTGTTGGAATGGCACCACAATTAACTGGTACAAATGGTTTATTTTTACGATTGGATAAAGAATGGATAAGTCTGCCAACAATTTCTTTACCAGTCCCTGATTCGCCTGTAATTAAAACATTTACATCTGTGGCACTCACTTTTTCGACAATTTTCTTTAATTGTTCGATTTTGGCGCTGTGACCACTTATTTCTACAGATTGAGATGAGCTGGCAGTATCTTCAGTCATGTCAATATATCCCAGTATTTTATGTATTCTTCCGTAAATTAAGGTTTTTTTGGGTTATTTTTAAACAACTTTGAAAAAATGCTTAGTTAACTAATAGTCGTTAGACACTAGGGCTGTCAAATATTTGTCAACGCTAGCTACTGAATAAATAACCCTGTGGTGAGGGGATTATTTACTTTGATAAGTATGATGAGCTAATAGATGTTTACGCGTTTTTTTAATTTGATTCGATATCTCTTCGTTTTTTAATTCAACCAAAGCTAATAAATTATTTACATCATCAATTAATTTCAACAATAATAAATTATCAGACTTTGAGCTGTTTATCTCAGTGTTTATTTGATTAAAACTTAACACAAAATTATCGATATCATTATTTAATAAAAATTGATATGAATTATGAATGGCATAAGAGAGCGCTGTTAAAGTATTTTGATTATTCATGATTCTCACTATTTTTCAGTTCCATACCCGCTTTTTCCCAACCATCTTTAATAATGGCAAGAAGCTTAATGACTTCATCTATTTTAGGAATATCATTATTTAAATTGGCCTCAAGTAACGTATTCATCATATAACCATATAATTCATGAAGATTATCAGCTATATCTCCGCCCTTTTCTTTATCTAAACTCGTTTGTAACGCTTCTATGATAGAGAGTGCCAAACTGATATTGATGCCTTTATCATGAACATCATTTCGTGCCATACACCCTTTAGCAATGGATAACTTTTCCAAAGCATTTTCCATTAACACTTGGATCAAACGATGCGGATCGGCATCTACCACACTGGTTTGGGAGGATACAGATTGATATTGCTTTGCAGCTCTGTTTGGATGCATGTTTATTCCTTAGTTTTATTTTCTGAACATTAACGGCTCAGGTAACTTTTCCAATTGTGTTTCAAGGAAATCACTTAATGATTTTAACCTAGATACAATTGAATCCATGGCGGTGAACTGCACTAATAAACGTTTTTCTAAACTTATCAAATGCCTTTCTAAATTCAGACGTTGATCATTGATGACATCGATGCTCTTTCTTAAACCTTCTTGCTTAGTTTGTAAAATACCATTTACTTCAATATAATTATCCAAGACAGCTTCCATTTGATCTAAAACACCTGTCTTTTCCTGCATAAACAAATTGCCAACTGCTGTAAAATTGTTTTCAAGTGCATCGGTAAGCTGATAATCATTGATAATCAGCTTACCCGTGTAAATATCTGAAGATATGCCGATTTGTGACAAGGTGGCAAAACCCGCCGGTTGTGATTGCACGATATCTGTTAAAATTCTGCGCAGTTGAAATTCAATGTTACGTAGTGTTGAATCCCCTATCAAAACACCCATGTTTTCCTTAGAGGAATCATTGTCATATTGGGTAAGTTTTGAGATTGAGTCAAAAACTTCATTATAACTATTAACAAAATCCGTTATTGCTTGATGGGCACTTTGCACATCAACATCAACACTTAATGTTATAGGCTTACCAACGTTTGTGTTGACAAGATCAAATGTCACACCCTTAATGGCATATTTAAGTGTATTTGATTCACTATTGACAGTAACACCATCTATTTTAACTGCTGCATTGACGGGTGCTTGAACTAACGTTAAATTAGGCGATGCTAATTGTGACAAACCGGTAGCATTGGTGTTATTACCATCACCGTCATTGGATACTGAAACCGTAAAGGCATTGTTGGTGCCAGTGGGAGAAGTAAAAACTATTTTTGTCCCTGCGTCTGTAACAATCAAGCTTGAGCTTATACCAGTGGTAGCAGCTTGTGAATTGATAGTATCATTGATACCTTGCAAGGTACTATTGGTATTATCTATTTGAAAAGAATATTGCGCGTTTTGCGTGGTAAAAGTCAGTGTTCCTGTACCAATCACTGTATAATTTTCAGCGAATGGAATAGAGGCTGATTTTTGAGATAAAGCAAGTTGTGTCACTTCAATACTATAGTTTCCGGCACTTGCTTGCGCACTGGCATAAGGCGTAATAATAATTTCATCGTTTGCCAATGTAGCATTAGCTGAACGCAATTCAAACTGGTTAATATCTTTTAAATTATCTATTTTATCAACAAACGATGACATCGCACTTTTGAGCGTGCCATAGCCTGTTATTTTAGCAAGAGTGGTGGCTTCATCATGATCAAATTTTTTGATCTTATCTTTACTTTCCGCCTCAAGGAGATTATCTACCAATTCTCTGATATCTATCCCTGAACCGACTCCTGTCGATGTGATTTTCATTCAGTGTCCTTTTAAACATCCCTTTGTATTAACGTCAATTTATGATTACGCAAATTTCGAGCCACTTCGAATAACTCTTCGATACCGATATGTCTGATTAAGCTATGATCTTTGGTATTGATTATTTGCAATGCAATATCGTTCTGATTTTTGTTAATTAAAACAAGAAGATTTTGCCCATAACTGGAAAAATAAGCATTCACTTCTTTTACAACATGAAACACTTGTTCTTCGGTATACTTTTCATTTTCATTTGAATGCTGGGGTGCATTTTTGTTCTTTTGAGGCAAATCATGTGAATTCTCGGCAACAAATTTCCTATTTTTATCATCAGGATGAATGTGTTCCGTTGGAAATGATGATGGGACTACTCTATCCATATCCTTACCCTTTATATATAAAAAGAAGCACCCACAAGGGGTGCTTCTTTAAGACTAACTTAACTCTATTTCAACAAAGAAAGTACGTTTTGTGGCAATTGATTAGCTTGCGCTAAAATTGCGATACCTGCTTGTTGCAATATTTGCGCTCTTGTGAGATTTGCTGTTTCAGCAGCGAAATCTGCATCAAGAATACGTGATCTTGCAGCTTGTAGGTTTTGTACGTTATTTGCAATGTTTGAAATGGTAGAGCTGAATCGGTTTTGAACCGCACCAAGCTGAGCGCGAACTGTGTTCACTTGGTTTAAAGCGCCGTCCAGAATCGATATAGCCGCATTAGCGCCAGCTTGTGTGCTCACGTCAATGGAGCTTACGTTGCTCAAGGTTGAAGCATTTGCAGAGCTTGCAGCACCTGTGAACAATGAAGTACCTGTTGAAGCACTACCTGAAATGTTTGAGGTAACGTTGAAGGATGAAGCTGAGTTAAATACAATTTCACCACCAACAACAGTTGTGTTGAAATTGCCTCTTTCACCACCAGCAAACAAGGTAACAGCCGTACCACTGGTATTATGCGCAGCATTACCAGTCACTAAGATTGACTGTTCAACAGGCGCACTCACAGCACTACCGGTGCCAGAAACAGGTGTTACACCAGGAGCAGCATAAGCAACTGCTGCACTATGGCTAAATCCTTGGATTTTGATATCTTTACCAGTTGCGTGGGTTAAGATAATTTCTGAGTTTGTTGTGCCCACAGCAGCGGTAATACTTGTTGTACCAGCAACATTGTTAATTGCATTAACTAATGCCGTTAAGTCACTGGAGGTTACAGTTGCAGAAACAGCTGCACCTGTAGCAACGTTATCACCATATAAAGTGAAATTAACCGTACCATTGGCAGACAAGTTTGACAATGTTACAGAAGTAGAAGCAGTTGCATTCACCCCAGTTGAGCCGGAAACAGCATTAATAGCTTGCACAATACTGTCTGCTGCTTGGTTTGCAGCCACTGCTACAGTTGTAGCACCAGCGCTACCAACCACAGTTAAAGTTTGTGCACCGATGTTATTGGTTAACACAGCCGCGGTGGAGGAGTTGCTGTTAACGTGATCGCGAATGTTACCAGTACCAACCGCAACGGTGGTAGCTGCAACGTTAGGAATAATGGTCGCGTTGCTACCAACAATGCTATAACCTTCACTCATGCTAATGTCTACACGGCCACCAAAGGTGGTTGATTGTGAAGCAACCAAGGTGGTCGCAGCACCGCCACGTAAACCAACCATATCGAACACACCGGTACCACCAGCATTAGCAAATACCATGTCACGGCCATCAAGACCAGTCACAGAAACGCTGGTTCCGTTGCTTACTGCATAAATGCCTTGACCTTGCAATGTAGCATCAGCGTTAATTGCTGTTGCAATGGTATCAGCTGTTGTGCTTGCACCACTTGAAATGGCTTGACCATTTAAGGTAATAGAGGTAGCACCGTTCATTGAAGCTAAGTTGCTAATAGTAACAGCATTATAACCTCTAGCTTTAACGCCGGATAAGGCAGAAAGGTTGGTTGCAATGGTGTTGGCTTGATCGTTAGCCGCAACAGTGACTGTTTGGGTATTGGTTGCCCCAGCAGCGGTTGTATTGGTTACTGTTAATGTAGCGCCAGTGTAACCGTTGGTTGCAGCGTTAGCTTGAGCTACGGCAATTTGGGTACCTAAAGCCGCACCACCTGCACCGCCGACTGCACCAATATATAATTGGTTACGTGTTGCACCTTCTAAACCATTAGGGTTGTTAGTAGTAACAATGTTGCTACCTAAAGCGGTTGCACGTGTGTCTTGAATACTAACAGAAATGGTTTGATTTGCCATTGAACCTACTTGGAACAAGGCGTCTTGTAATTCACCATCCAAAATGCTTAATCCGTTAAACGTGGTGGTGGTTGCAATACGTGTTAATTCTTGTTTGAGTTGGTTTACTTCGTCCTGAATTGCCGCGCGATCCGTTGCTGAGTTTGTACCGTTAGCAGACTGAATGGATAGCTCACGAATACGTTGCAAGATGTTTGTTGTTTCTTGTAACGCACCTTCTGCTACTTGCGCTAATGAGATTGCGTCATTTGCGTTACGTGAAGCCTGCGTTAAACCTTGAATTTGAGAAGTGAAACGCGTGCTAATGGCCAAGCCGGCAGCATCGTCCTTCGCGCTGTTAATACGTAAACCTGAAGACAATCTTTGTAATGAAGTTGCAAGTGCCGCACTTGATTTATCTAAATTTTTCTGAGCATCAATGGATGAGATATTAGTATTTACGACTTGTGCCATGACTTACTCCCAATTGGATATTTATAAATTCTAAATACCGTTAATATTTAGCGGATATACAACAACAAAATGATGTATTTACCGCTCCCTCGAGTAATATCGTCTAACTCGAGTTTTAGTTTAGATAAAAATAATTCAATTTCAGGAGGTTATTTGGTCAGTATATAAATTTTGATAGGAAATTTATTCTATTATATAGGCACGCTTAAGGTTTATCTTATAAAATAAAATAAACTTAAGGATTGGATCTTCACAAAGCTTTGCTGTGCAGCTTCCAGTGTAAAAGTATACTGCGTTAAGCGTGTAATCGCTTCACTATAATCCAGATCTTCTGTTTTACTTAAATTCTGCATAGCAATTAACTGTAAGGCGCCATTAAAGTTCTTTTGACTCTCAACAATGTTTAATCTGGCCCCTATCTTGGCTCTGGTTTGTAATAAAGTAAGTTCTGCACTATCCAGGTTATCTAGGCCAAGCCCTATTTCATAACTGAGCTGGGTAGATGAAATCGTGGCTGTGCTAACGCTATTAATGAGATCAGAAATCGATGCAAAAATATCTTGATGCACCTGTGGCTGACACTCAATACCAAACACATCCCCTGGATTTGGTGTACCTGTAATTTGTACACGAAGCCCCATAAAATCAATATTGTCACCAGCAACATAAGTAATGTTTGAAAAACCAGCTAAAGGTTGAGACGGATTAGCATCATCGTAAATGCTAAAAGTGCTAGCTGGATTATTAAATATGATTGAATACTTTGCATTAGGGTTAGCAACATTATCAATTAGCTGCGGATTACTTATCACCCCAGTTCCGGAATTATTGGTCACTGCATATGTTCCCGTTGCCAATCCGGCATGCGCAGGATTACTGCCTGCTACAGCAATAGCATGATGATCACGAAGCGTAATAGAGGATTTCACCACATTGTTGAGTGCACCTGCGGTTAAGTTAAAATTGGTAAAACTCGCTGTTGCTCCGCCACTGGTTTGTAGTTGAATGTTCCTACCATCATTGGCAGTTAATACAATTGCAGTACCTGTCCCGCCTGGTTGGGTTGCACTGATGCCTGTTAGGTTTGTTTGTGCATTAATTGAAGCCATCAGTGAACTTTCAGTACCGACGGGATCAATAATTGCAATGCCATTTAAGGTCAATTGTCCAGCACTTAAGGGATTTGCCGTAAACACCCCTAAGTTCACCACATTAGGATTAACAGATACTTCTATACCATGGAGGCTAAATTGCTTGTTTATCGCGTTAGCTATGGCGATGGCGCTTGCGGCACTATCAGTTGTTGAAACACCATCTGAAACAGAAGCTGGTATAGCAAAGCCATTGAGAATTAAATCGGTTGCCGCTAATGAGGATAACGTGCCTGAAGCAACTTGACCACCTTGCAAGGTATTAATTTGCACTGCACCATTAAGGCTCTTTGCAGCCACTTTATTCGTTTGCAAATTAAAAAACAGATCTTTCCCTGGATCTGAAATATTCACTAAATTGGATTCACCAATCATGACAGAGCGTTGCCCATCATCACCACGATAATAATATTTTCCTTGTGCATTAACAGCAACTGGCTCTTGATAGACATTAAAACCAGAAAATAAGTAATCACCGCCAGCCGATCGTGTGTTGGCTAACGCTTTAAGCTCAAGCAATCTTTCATTCATTTCAGCCGCAATAGCTTTTCTATCTGAAGGGCTTAAACTGGCATTTCCTGCTTCAATAGCTAACTCTTTAAGACGTTGATACACTTTAGTCACAGAATCTAAAATCGAATCTTCATATTCAAGCGTGCTTTGTGCCACATCTACATTCTTTAAAAACTGATCTATTTTACTGTTTTCAAAATGATAATTTAATGAATTCATGGCCCCAATGGGATCATCAGCCGGCGTTAAGATCCTTTTTCCAGAAGATATTTGAGCTTGTGTATCATTAATAATATTTCTTTGACTCGTAAAATTACTAATCACTTTTTGAAAGAAATCAAGTGTTGAAACTCTCATCTTACCCACCAATCGCTTGAATTAAAGAATCAAACACACCTTTGGCGATAACAATCACCTGTGCGGTTGCTTGATACGCTTGTTCATACTTAAGCAAATTTGCTGCTTCTTCATCTAAGTTAACACCTGAAATTTCATTTCTTCTTGATTGGATTGAATCCATTAAACTTTGGCGCGAATCGAGGTTAATTTCTGCTTGGGAGGCCTGGCTCCCCATTCCACCTACAAATTGCGTGTAAACATCTTGAAAGGTTGACGTATTATTTAAAAGCGTCTTGGCAAATTGTAAAGCAGATAATAATAAACCATTTCTATTATCCCCTTCACTTTGGCTATTATAAGAAATGGTGAAGACATCTCCTGCTTGAGGTATTCCTTCAATTGTTATCCTATAGCCAGGATCAAAAACATAGGGTACATTAGGCCCTGGCGGGGTTGTATCCACGACACCTGAAATCGGGAAAATTGCATTTTTTAAGCTTGTAGGATCATACGTTTGATCCGGTCCAAGCTGTTTTCCAGGCAATCCTGCAGAGATATCAAACACTCTAAACAATGTTGGTGTTACAAATACCACGCTAATGGGGGGTGTAAGTGAATCTGATTTACTAAAAGCATTGCCGAGTTTATATTGATTACCAATAGGCGTACCACTGGTATCGGTAATATCGGTTACGGTTATGCTCCCTGTTCCTTTATTAGCTAAGTCGGCATCCGCTTTAACAGGCATTGCCACCGCCAACATCATGGGATCTGTGATCAAAAAGTCAAAATCCCGTGCCGCAAATCGCGTTGGGCGAATAATAAATGAATCGTTAGCGGCAACAGTACCAGATTCTATTGTCAGGTTAAAACCATCAACCGCAAAATTAGGGGTTGCCGATTGGCCAATAATGGTTAAATCTGGATAATAGCGTAATGTATATAATGATCCATCATAACTCAGTATATAATCTTTAATGCTCAAACTGCCATTAGGGACTGGTGTTGTGCCAGCAGTAAAACCTACACTGGCAGGGTTACCACTAATTTTAATAAATTCACTTGTTGTGGTGGTTAGTTCCACCGATGCTTTTGCCACCATATTCGAGGCCGCCCCCGCATTCATGGTGAAGTAACTAAAATTTGCTGCTGCACTATTCACTGTTTTGGCTAATTCAATATTTCTGCCATCTTGTGCTACCAAAGTAATATTTAAATTACCATCCCCTGTGGCTATAACGCCAGTTTGCGCAGATAGCGCATTAATGTCTTGTAATAAGGTTTGTTCATCTACCCCTGTGGAGATAACATTTATCCCATTGAGTGTTAAATTGCCTGCAGCAAGCGCACCTGTTGTAAATTTCCCGAGATACACCACATTCGGCTGGGCCGAAGCTTGTACACCATGCGCTGCGCTTTGAGAATTGATCGCTTTGGCTATAGCAATGGCACTGCCAAGTGCATCGGTGGTAGAAACGGTGTCATCTCCCACGACGGTGGGTCGAATGCTGACATTGTTAATAATCAAAGTACCAAAAGTTAAGGGATTCAGCGTACCTGCATTGACGAGTGTGGTTGCGCTAGAGAACACATCGGGATCTTCAGCTTTAGTCGCGATGGGATCAATGCTAACGCTAAATACACCGGTTCCTTTATTGTTAACATTCGCAGTCACTCTGTTCAATTTGGCTGTAAATGTGTTTGGATCATTAAATAAATCTGTACCAAGATTTCCATTTAAGTCGATCCCTTCATTGTGCTGCGCATTGAATGTTAATCCTATTGCGATAGCAATCCGACCTAAAGAGTTTAGTGCTTGTGGTAAAACATTTTCACGAATATTTAAAAGTCCGCCTGTTTTACCAGACACAAAGCTATTACTTATATTTTGAAATGCAGTACCATCACTTACCACAATATCTGTCTTCATCGAATCTAATGCATTGGGTTGCGTCATCAAGTAAGTTGGTTTTGTGCCGATAACCAGTGTTTGACCGTTACCAATAAAGACGTTAACAGATCCATCCCCTTGATCTGTCGTTGATACACCCACATATTCGGACAAGGTTAATAATAAGTTCTCGCGCTGATCTAATAATTCGTTAGGCGCAGAAGTAAATGAAAGTTGCCCCAAATTCTGGATCTTCATATTAATATCAGCAATTTGGGTTACCAGATTATTAATGGTATTAACGTTTTCAACAATTTCAGCATTAATAGTTTGATATTGACTGGTGATATTTTTACTCAATTGATTAAATCGATTTTGCAAAATTTGTGCCTGAGCAATAAACATTTGCCGCTCTGGCAATGTACTGGGACTGTTATTGATGCTTTGCAAGGAATTAAAAACAAGATTTAAACCATCCGAGATCCCTAATCCAGGATCCGCTAACAGATTATCCAGTTGAGAAAGAATATCGTTATAGGAAATAGCTTCACTTAAATTCGTTTGTTGTTCTCTTAAGGACTGAACAATAAAACTATCAACGATACGTTCAGTACCAATAATTCCTACCCCAGAACCTGCGTACCCACTACCAATTTTTACTGATGGCAATGTATCGAACAAACTCACTTGGCGGTTATAACCTGGGGTGCTTGCATTGGCAATATTATTAGCAATGGTGTCTAAGCCCTTTTGTGCAGCCAGTAGACCAGAAGTACCAATGCTTAATAAATCACTCATTTCACAACTACCTTATTAGCTAAACTTTTCATAAATAGTCATAATTTTTTCAACATAATTAGGATCTGTCGCATACCCTGCTTTATGTAATTCAGTTAAAAATGCTTTAGGATCATGCGCATTATTTAATGCTTTTTCATAGCGTTTGTTTTTCAGCAGATTCATATAATCCATAAAACTTTCTAGATAGTTATCATAGGATTTAAATGTCGCTTTAATTTGTTGTGCTTTATCTTCAGCATATTCCAAGGTTTGCGCAAGAATACTATTACCTTCCCATTTTTTATCTGCTTTAACACCAAAGAGATTATGCGAGCTTGCACCATCTTCATGTTGTAAAATATGTTTTCCCCACCCTGTTTCAAGTGCCGATTGCGCTAACAGTACTTTAGGATCAATGCCAATAAGGCTCGCTGCTGCTTTGGCATGCGGGAGCAAGGTGTCTATAAACTCTTTAATGCTGTTAAGTGTTGGCGCTTTAATTTGCACCATATGAATTTCTTCATCAACATTCTGTTCAACCTCAGCATCTCGCACTAGGTGCGTGACATCAACGTTAGGACCCACTATTGCTTTATCTGCTACAAGGTAGGGGTTATCGTTAGTTGTTCTCAGTGGCGCGTTTGGTAAAATAGCTTGCGTATCGTTATGTCCAGCTTTAGGCTTGAGTTGATTGTAAATCACATCGGCTAAACCAAATCCACCAGATTTTGATAAAGACAAGGCTAATTGTTGATTGAACATGCTTTGATAAAATTCTTCTTGATCTCTATCAAAGATCTCAGATTTTATAGAATTATTTGCCTCTGTCATTGATTTAAGCACTAACTCAAGAAAAACGGATTCAAGCTGTTGTGCAACCACTTTTAGGGTATTATCAGCGTTATCATCTGCTTTTGCTTTTAAAGTAGATAAAGCAGACATATCAAAATAGTTAAATGTTTTTACATATCCGCTATCCATAAAAGCCCTATATAATTTCCAGATCGGCGTTTAAAGCGCCAGCTTGCTTAAGTGCTTCCAAAATGGCCATTAAATCCCCAGGTGCTGTGCCGACTTTATTCACGGCATTAACGATGGTATCTAAAGAAACCGCTTTAAATAAGAACATACGATTATCGCTTTGGCTCACGGAAACGTCTGATTTTGGTGTAATGGTTGTCACTCCACCTGACAAAGGTTGCGGTTGAGAAACATTTAACTGCTCTGTGACCGTGACGATCAAATTACCATGCGAGATAGCTGCAGGTCCGACAGTGACATGTTTACCAATAACAATGGTACCGGTTCTTGAATTAACCACAATGCGCGCACGTATATCACCGGGGGTAAATTCAAGCGCTTCTATTGCCGCCACTAAGGCGACTTTATCGCTCACCTGCCCTGGCATATGTACCTTCACA
>JAFECS010000056.1 GCA_018241965.1 Pseudomonadota bacterium
CCCGTATGCGCCCAATTAAATTAATCATTTGTAGGGGCGCATCCTGTATGCGCCCATAAAAAAATCTTAAAAATTGTTAGGATTATGCTTATCTAAATGCCATTCAATTGGGTTATCTAAAATGTATTGGCGGATCTCATTCAATGACTTCTCATTTCGTATAATATGTTCATAATAATTACGCTGCCATAATCTACCAGAATAAGGCTTCCAATTTAACTGGTTTACACCTTGGCTGTAATGGTAAGTGCTTATTGCCTTAAAATATCTAATAATGTGATTGATAGATTTTCCACCCTCATAATTGATGTTAATAATGCCATGAAGATGATTTGGCATTATTATAAAAGAATCCATTGATATTGAACAAAAGTTGTTTGACAATTCGCACCAATCTTTATTAATGGTTACACCACTCGTATTGAGATGCATTTCATTATCGAATACATCGCCAAAAAAACAATCCCTTTCTTGGGTGCAAATGGTTATAAAATATGATCCAGGCTGACTGTAATCATATTGCGTAAGGCGTATAGATTGGCGATCGTGAATAGCGGGATTAAATGACATATGGCGGTTCCTTTTGCCTAAAAATTTGCGAATAATATCAAATTTATTTTGGAACTGATATTGATGGGCGCATACAGGATGCGCCCCTACGGAAGGATAGGTTTTAATGCATCCCTGCATATTGTTGTATTGAATGGCACATCCGGATGTACGGACGCAGTTCAATTGCTATTGATCATATGTAGGGGCGCATCCTGTATGCGCCCTTTAAAAAAATTTTCCACATCATCAAAAAATGTTTTCTGGGAAATATATGATTTATGGAACTGATATTGATGGGCGCATACAGGGTGCGCCCCTACATGTGGATTATTTTTTGATGCGCCCCTCTACAACCACTTGACAGTTGGCCTCAATTTAGTTAATTGTTGTCGTAATAGTGCATTAATACATAATACATAAGACATTTATGAAGCATAAAGATGCAAAGATAGCAGATAACGACGAACCGCAACATCAACTCTATGAAGCCATTTTGACCCTAAAAAATGTTGATGAAGCAAAACAATTTTTTGAAGATCTCTGTACGCCAACTGAACGTCAAGCAATGGCTGATCGCTGGTTAGTGGTCGATCCCATTAAACAGGGCATTCCTTATCGCACTATATACGAACAAACCGGCGTTAGTGTTACTACCATTGGCAGAGTGGCAAGGTGTTTAGCATTTGGGCTTGGTTATAACCTTGTTTATGAGAGAATAAAACGTAAAATTCAATCCAACAAAAAAAAGGGATAAGTCACTAGGGTTAAACCTGAAAGTGTATAAATACAGTTAAAAAGCATGCATGAGATCATTTTAGGAACCGAATTATACTCATAGCAGTCTCTCTATAAAGACCAACAACTTTATAATCCTTGGGAAAAGATATGCAAATCATTCCAGCAATTGATATAAAATCAGGTAAATGTGTTTGTCTTTTACAGGGTAAATTTGAACAAATTACTGAGTATTCTGGGCATCCCTGGGAAGTTGCTAATAATTACTTTAAGCAGGGCGCCAAGCATTTGCATGTCGTTGATTTAGATGGTGCAAAAGAAGGTGAAGCCGTTCAAGTGTCTAGAATTGCACAAATTTGTGAACTTGAAGGAATTGATATTCAAGTGGGAGGTGGGATCCGAACCCACAGACACATTAAAGTTTTATTTGCCGATGGGGCTTCGCGTGTTGTGATTGGCTCTTTAGCAGTAACTTCACCTTCACTGGTAAAAGAATGGATCGCAGAATTTGGACCAGATCGTATAGTGCTTGCTTTTGATGTCAAAATTAACGAACAAGGTACACCGCTTGTTGTCATGCATGGATGGCAAAATGAAGCGGACAAAAATTTGTGGGAATTACTAGATTTGTATCAAGACGTTTCTTTAAAAAATGTGTTATGTACCGATATTTTGCGCGATGGTACGATGCAAGGCCCTAATGTGGCACTTTATCAAGAATGTTTGAAACGCTATCCGGAAATATCATTTCAAGCATGTGGCGGCATTGGCTCTTTAGATGATCTTAAAGTTTTACAGGATATGAATATTTATGGTGTCATCGTAGGCAGAGCGCTTTATGAAAAACGTTTTACCTTAGAAGAGGCACTTTACAAGATTGACACCGCCAATTAGTTTCTTTTCAAACTTTATAAATTACTGTATAGTTATTCAACCCTTTCATAAAGCATGCTAGGATTACTCCCTAATTTCGTTTAATTACACTCAATTGTATTTCAGATAGCGGATTTTGGGTTAAACCTTAAGAACTACGAGCAATGCGTATGGATGCGCAAAGAAAACGGAAAATAAGGGGCACATAATGCGTTTTTTGCGAAATCTAGCTGGGATATTTGTCGGTAAAATTGTTCTTCGCGCACAGCTTATTCCTATTGGTGAATTGCGTCATCTTAAATATATTTGGACAAAAATCTTTGTTTCACAGCAAGAAGTTAATAGGCTTAATAACTTATGGCCTGAATTTGTTGCAAAAAATGAAGCCTATAAAGAAACACATCCAGATCGTGTCGTAAAAATTAAGCGTGAGCTTGTAACCACTCCTTTTGGATCAAAATTAGATACGATTGAATTATCCGCACAGAATAACAACCCAACCGAATATGTGATCTATGGTTGGGGACGCAGCGATTGTTATGAATTTTACCTTTCACGTTTAGCAAGTGATGCCTTAAATTTAAATAAGAGAATTATCAGCTTTAACTTTAGAAACGTTGCTCACAGTAAAGGTCAGGTATATCACGAGCAAGATCTTATCAATGACTATGCCTTTCAGGTAGAACGCTTGTTAAAACAAGGGGTTTCACCATCACAAATAAAATGCTATGGGCATTCTTTATGCGGTGCTATCGCTACTTTTTCAGTAGCAGATTTAATCAAAAAACATAAAGATTTAAAGTTTTATAATGATCGCTCATTTGCAAATTTAATTGATACTTCCATTGCGCTTTACTTTAAAAGAAAAAATAGTCGCAAACGCATTGTCAATGTGGCAACAAGTGTGCTTTTAACTTTGGCTTTGGGAACGCTGGCGCTATTGAGTACTTTTTCTCTGATGAATATCGCTATGGTGTGGTCTATAGGGATGCTAAGCACACATTGGCACCCTACGCATAAGATCTTCGATAATACAGTGGGTTGGTTTTTAGAAACATTGATGATCAACACAATGCGCTATGGTGGTTGGGAGCTAAAATCCGCCCAAGCCTATGATGAAATTCCATTGGAAAATAAAAGTCATACGGTCATTAAATTGCCCCAAAAAAATAAATCAAAACATATAGGGCGCCGTCATGTGAGTGACAAGGCAGTTGCTGATAGAGTAATTTTGACGCACGACACCATGCATAAACATTTGCATGGATATCGTCGGATGAAGCAAGAATTAAAACATCATTTAAAAGTTGCGCGTCATCACGGCCATTTGCATAAAGCGCATTCGCACAAAGAAAAACTTCTGGATATGGCCAATGCTAAGATTTCAGGCGGTGGTCATATGGCTGATCCCAAAGAGTTTGTTACTTGGTATAAATCACCGCGAGCTAATCGTACAATCACTGGGCAAGAGCGTTTTTATGCTTTCGTTGAGCCAAATGGAGGCCATGAAAACCGTCATCCTAAAAAATACAAAGTTTTTTAATGAAATATGCTGCGAAGTGGGATGCAGACTATTGATGCATTGTCCACTCGCAGCGTATCATCTACACGTTAATAAGCTATTTTAATTTATAAAACTACCTATAGATTTGCTGCGTCGCAGTATATAGATGATAGTTTTTTAGCTTTCTTTTATGTTTGTTGTTTTTTGAAGTGGTAAGGAAGATGTAATGAAAGCGAAAGTGGTTCAAGAATATCTGGGAGAAGCAATAAAGTTTTTTGAAAGATTAGATGCTTTTTTTTCAGATGATCAAAATGATATTCAAGATCTACCACAAGCAATGGACAGCTTCAAATTAATGTCACAATGGATGAGACAGGTAGCACGCGAAAATGCGCAAAAATCTAAGTCTAAATTAGCGAGATTTCAACAAAATCATCCACCCATCATAGAATTAGTGTCTATTAGAGATACTTTGCGTACCATGATTACTGGCGGTGATTCGCCTAGAAAATATGTTACCTCTGTTGAAGATGAAGCAGCTTATGAAGATGAGCTTGATAGCATTGCCGACAAAACAAGGGATTTTTTACTTCGGGCACAAGAAGTATTAAATGCCGAACTTTCAATAGCACAAAAGGCAGTTACTCATACCGATACTGCAAAACATAAAAAATTGGTTGAAGCACTAAAATCACTTAAAACAACTTGTGACACTTTGCTTAAAACATATGCCTCAGTATCAGTCCAGCCACAAACAAAAAGTTGGTTTGCTCGCGCGCTGCATCAAGGTGTTATGTGGGTCCAAGTTAATTTGGAACTGAAACGGTTGAGTGGCTCTGATAAAGAAAGGGTAAATGCAAAAAGAGAATTGCAAAAATTAAATCGCAACTACGAAAAAGCCACTTGGCATAAGCCCACTGCAATCACCAAACGTAAGTTAGCACTTTTAGGTGATGGTGAAATGCCAACCAGTGACATGCACTCACAGCATTTCCCTAAAAATTTACCAACCATGCTAAACGCTTTTTCATCGTACATGGATAAAACAAAATTTAAAAACATATCACCTTCGGGAATACAAACTGCTATAACAAGTCCATTAACTAGGCAAAGGATAAGGTAGCAGTGCTGCAAAACAAACAACAAGAAATTGATTTTTTTGATAATCTGCCCAGTGATGAATACAACGTCTTTACTGATGATGCCAATCAAAAAATAATCGATACCGTGTTGCGTTGTTTAGCGCTTACGTCAGGTGGACAAATTGTTGATTTAGGATGTGGATCAGGCATATTTACCCAATTTTTGCAAAAAAAGGGGTATGCCTGCATCGGCGTTGATTTAAGTCACAAGTTGTTGCGCATCGGTAAAAATCAAATGAACACGGTTCAGTTTATACAGGCCGATGTGGAAGCGCTACCTTTTGCAGACAATAGCGTTGATGCGATTATGTTAAGCTGCTTGTTGCATCATTTGCCCAATCCCTTTTTTTGCGCCAAAGAAGTATTTCGCGTTCTTAAGCCACAAGGCAAATTTGTGGCTTTTGATCCAAACCGCTTGAACCCCTTTATGTATCTTTATCGCGATAGAAGCTCTCCTTTTTATAGCTCAAAGGGTGTAACGCCCAATGAGCGTCCTGTCTTGCCAAATGAGTTAAGAAACATTTTTGCATCCGTCGGATTTCAGGTAAAATCACAATTTGTTGATGGATTAACTTATCGCTATGTTGCATCCGATACCGCAAAGGGGTTACTACCCATATATAATTTGTTTGAGCGATTTTTCTTTAAACCCTTTTTCTTGAATCAATTTCGCTCGTTTGTGTTTACGATAGGACAAAAACCCAAATAAGAAGCAAGGATGATGAATCACACAAAGTTAAATTATGGCTCATTGCTATTTTTACTGGGGGCTGCGAGTTGCCTGGCATTGTTACTGCTAAGAGCCATGAATGTGATTTCTTTTGGAGAAGCCCATCATGTGGTCACCAGTGGCTTTGAAGAAGAATCTTTATATGCAATGTGGAAATATTGGCATGGTTTGCCTGTTTATAATGATCCTCATCAAATTCCCTTTAGTGCGTCCTATTTTAATTGGTTCTTTTATGGGTTCTATGGCTCCATAATCAAGTGGGTGATGACACTGTTTGCTCTACCGGATGTATGGTTGCCAACAGTAGGCCGCATAGTCACTTTATCAGTGGTGTTTATAGGATTTGCTGCTAATTATTATTTGTATACTAGCCATAAAGTAAATGATAAACCCTTGCCTTTTCTGATTGCTATTTGCTTAAGCGCCTTGTTGTGGTTTTCCCCTTTAATTGGTTTTTGGGCCATGACTGTGCGTCCAGATGTTATCGCTTTGCTATTTGATGTATTAGCAGTAACTTTTTTCTTAAAGTATCCTTCCAATACTGTAAAAGGCGTTATTTTAGCGAGTTTATTTTGTTATCTTTCTTGGAGTTGCAAACAAGTTAATGTTGTAATGCCAGGTGCGATAGGATTATTTTTGTTGCTACAGCAACGTTGGCGTTCCTTTATTGTTTTTAGCATGCTCATGGTATTTGGCTATACGCTCACATTAGCGCTTGCCGAGGATAACTTACTTAAAAGCATGTTTTTTGTAAAAACTGCCATACCGTTATCTTTTGATGTGTTTTGGGCAAACTTACTTAATTTCATTAAAAAATCTTTCCCTGCGCTTATATTGTTTGGGATGATTTTCACTAAAGTGACATTGAACCCCCCAATGCGTAAAGCAGTATTTCAAGAGCCAATGGTGCGTTTGGCATTTTGCGGTTTAGTTTTCTGGGTAATTATTTTATTACCATTTAGCAGTAAAATTGGCAGTGCTGATAACTATCATTTTATCGCTTTGTTCTTTGTATTGTTAGCAACGGCTGGAGCCTTAAAACACTTGCTAGAAACTGAAGTTTCATTTATTAAACCCAGTTTTGCCTTTTCTGGGCTTGTGTCTGGCGCCCTTGTTGTTTTGTGCTTGTCTCAAGGTACATTAGGAAGTATACAAGCCCAACATCAAAATAACCTTGCCCTAAAAAGCTGCTTGGACAAATTACCACAGCCTATTTTTGTGGTGAATCATTATGCTTCTTTACCTTGGATGAACCCAAGCCCCGTTTCCTTTGTGCTGGCTTACAATTACTGGCAAGATCGTAGCGCAAATAGGCCCTTTGAGCACAACGGGATAGGAGGGTTAATCTCTCAAGGTTATTTTAACACTTTAATTATTCCAAAAGAGTTTACCCGTAATTTTGATGGTGCTGCTTTAAATCATTATCACCAAGAGGCCCAAGGATGCATGGGTTATGCAGTGCTGAAAAAAAAGGATAAAGCATGAAATCATTATTAATTACTGGTGGTGCAGGATTTGTCGGTTCTTCGTTAGCGATTTTATTTAAACGTTATTATGAAGATCTAGAGGTGATCTGTTTAGATAATTTAAGCCGCAAGGGCAGTGAGCTTAATTTACCAAGGTTAAAAGCACATGGTATTCATTTTGTGCATGGTGATGTAAGAAACAGCGAAGATCTGAATAAGCTCAACGCCGTAGATTGGCTAATTGAGTGTTCTGCCGAGCCTAGTGTTCATGCTGGCTTTAATGAAAGCCCGGCCTATTTAATCAATACTAATTTAAATGGTTTGATTAACTGCTTAGAATTTTTGCGTCAAAAGGGCGGAAATTTAATTTTTCTCTCCACCAGTCGCGTATACCCCATTAAAGCTTTAAGAGATTTACCCTTAAAACCACAAGGCGAGCGTTTGGTTTTACAGCCAAGCAAGCAACTTGGGTTAAGCGCTGAAGGTATATCTGAAGCATTTACTTTAGAAGGCGCTCGCTCTTTGTATGGCACCACCAAGCTTAGCGGCGAACATTTTATTCAAGAATATTGCCAAATGTATCATCTTAAAGCGGTCATTAATCGCTGTGGTGTGCTGGCAGGTCCTTGGCAGATGGGCAAAGTCGATCAAGGGTTTATGGCGCTGTGGGTAGCGATGCATTATTTCGAAGGTGCCCTAAACTATATGGGCTTTGGTGGTGAAGGGTTGCAAGTCAGAGATGTCTTGCACGTTGAGGATTTGTTTTATTTATTGCGTTATCAAATGCAAGATCACAACAAATTAAATGCGCCAATTTATAATGTTGGCGGGGGGATTCAAAATAGTGTCTCCTTGCGTGAATTAACCGCATTAGTGAAAGAAGTTACTAAAAAGAAGTGTAACATCGGCAGTGTTAGTCAAACCAAAGATGCTGATATACCGTATTATGTTACCGACAACAGTAAAGTGATGGCTGCATTGCCCTGGCAACCCCAAATCAGCGTCTCCAGTATTGTTGAACAAATATATCAATGGTTGCATCAACATAGCAGTGTTTTAGAAAGTGTTTTTCAACCTTAAAAAATAAAAGGATATTATAGTGAGTGTTGCTCTTATTACAGGCTCGGCTGGCTTAATTGGATCTGAAGCCGTTAAATTTTTTGCAGCAAAAGGGTTAGATGTTGTCGGCATCGACAACAATATGCGAAAGGAATTTTTTGGTAATGATGCCTGCACACAATGGAATTTATCTCTTTTGCAAAAAAGTGTTAAAAATTACACGCATTTTTCCTGTGACATAAGAAATCAATCCACACTGGAAACCATTTTTAAGCAATATCAAAATGCTATTTCAGTCGTTATTCACTGTGCCGCGCAACCATCACATGATTGGGCAGCTTTGCATCCGCATACTGATTTTACTGTGAATGCCAATGGCACGCTCAATATGTTAGAGCTCACCAGGCAATATGCGTTCGACGCCACTTTTATCCATTTAAGCACCAACAAAGTGTATGGTGATACACCCAATTATTTACCCTTAGAAGAACTGGAGACTCGTTGGGAAGTTGCTCAAAATCATCCTTATTATGGTTTTGGTATCGATGAAAACATGTCTATTGATCATACCAAACACAGTTTATTTGGGGTTTCTAAGGCAGCAGCTGATTTAATGGTTCAAGAATATGGTGTTTACTTTGGGATGAAAACCGGCTGTTTTAGAGGTGGCTGTTTAACAGGCCCTGCGCATTCGGGGACTAAATTACATGGGTTTTTGTCCTATTTAATGAAATGCGCCATCACGCATGAACCCTACACCGTTTTTGGCTATAAAGGAAAACAAGTTCGCGATAATATTCATAGCTACGATTTAGTCAATGCCTTATGGCATTTTTATCAAGCGCCAAAAGTGGGGGCGGTTTATAACATAGGCGGAGGTCCGCAAAATAACTGCTCGATGTTAGAAGCCATCAACCTTTGCCAGCTTATCGCTAAAGACGAGTTACACTGGACCTATGCAGAAACAAACCGCATTGGTGATCATATCTGGTGGGTGAGTGATGTTAGAAAATTTAAACAAGATTTCCCCCAATGGGATTTTAAATATGATCTGACAAAGACATTGGCAGAAATATATGGCGCCATTAAAGAAACAATAGTTGCTTATGAACATGCATAGTCATCAACCCGGGCAAACGTGGTTAGCGCAAGGCGTTAAGGGCTTATTTTCTGTAGTGATCCCTGCCTATAATGAGGCAAAAAATCTTAAATCGACCTTGCCTCCACTAATCGATGCCTTAAATCACGCAAATATTCACCATGAAATTGTCGTGGTAGACGACAATAGTACCGATAATACCCAGGAAGTACTTGCTGATTTAAAAGAAACTTATCCCACCATTCGCTGGGTTAAAAACTTGCCACCCAATGGATTTGGGTTGGCGGTAAGATGTGGGTTACAAGCCTTTATGGGGGATGCGGTCATCATCGTGATGGCCGACGGTTCAGATACGCCTCAAGATGTTGTTGCTTTTTATCAAAAATTGCAAGAAGGTTATGATTGTGTTTTTGGATCAAGATTTATCAGTGGCGGTAAAACAGTCGATTATCCTGTTCACAAAATGATTTTGAATCGTTTAGCCAACACCTTTATTCGTGCGTTGTTTCAAATTCGTTATAATGACACTACCAATGCTTTTAAATGTTACAAAAGGCATGTGATTGCAGGGTTACACCCGCTGTTGGCCCATCACTTTAACTTAACGGTAGAGTTGCCACTCAAAGCAATCATTCGCGGCTATCGATATGCGGTTATTCCTAATGCTTGGTATAACCGTAAAGAAGGTGTATCAAAACTTAAAATTAGAGAAATGGGCAGTCGTTACTTATTTATTGTTTTATATTGTTTAATTGAAAGATTATTTTCCCGTGGTGATTACAAATTCAATACGCAAGTTCAAACCTAGGTACTGTGTATATACTTAGTAATTTGTACTAACATTGCAATTATGAGCTAAAGGACTTACGCTTTTAATAAGATCCCTTTTCTTTGGGTGAAGTGGCTATGCTTGGTGCATTCAAAAAAACATCATTTTTGACAATATTGGTAGGCGTTTTGCCTCACCTAGCCTTGGCAGCTTTAGCGGGCGTCAATTATGATCAAGTACCACCCACAGGGGGTAGCCAAGGCCCGGCAACGGGTGGCGGCGCACCTTCGGCAGCACAAATAGCCGCAGCGACAAGTGGTGGCGGCGGTGGTGGTGGTGGTTCACAACAAGGAAACCCGCCTTCACAAAAAGCCAACACCAATGCGGTCAGTGCAATATTGCATCCTGCTCCAAAAACGCCAGTAGACAACAGCCCCCCAATACCCATGGGTAACGACGAAGTGATGTTTAGAGTCATGGATAATAGTATCAATGCCTATCATGGTAAATGTGCTTGTCCTTATAGTCGTAATAGCGATGGCTTTGAGTGTGGTGTAGAAGCTGCCTATTACAAGCCCGGTGGATTCAGAATTTATTGCTATCCCGAAGATGTCCGTGGGCAATTAGATATTTTCTATCGCAAAACACATTAATTTGCCTGTTAATTTTAGCATGTCTTATTAATATGCCTGTGTGGCTAAATGCTATGTTTTTAGTATCTTAGCTTCGGTATAGAACATCATGAGACGTGTATATCAACCTACTTTACTTTGCTTGTTAACAGCGGCATTCAATAACGTTGCCTGGGCAGATCCCACTATAGGTGTTGCCAGGTTAAGTGATGTAAAAGGCGACGTTAGTTTTCTTTCAGGTAGTGTGAATGAGTGGGTAACAGCAAAGCGTAATCGCGCGCTCATACCGCAAGACACCTTATGGAATGATATTGACTCATATGCTTCGCTTCAAGTTCCCAATGCAACACTCTGCAGCGGTCAAAATAGTTTAGTATCCATTTTAAATATTGATGATTTCCTTGTGCAATTGCAACTAACACAAGGCACGTTAGACATTTTTATTGGCCATTATGACAATGATCAGGAATATGAAATAAGTACTCCTAATCTTGTATTTCATGCTTATCAACCAGGCCATTATCGTATCACGGTAGATAGTGAAGGAAAATCAACAACGACCGTGAACGTTTTAGAAGGTGGCGCACAAATATATGGGCAAGATGCATCTTATTTATTGAATCAAGATGATGCTTTTCAATTTTTTGGAAAAAATTTAAAAACATATCAAGTGGCATCACGTAATACGCATGATGATTTGGAACGTTGGTGCGTGAATCAATTACCATCAGAACAAAATAATGCGCCCACTAATGTGTCTTATAATGTAATTGGACATGCTGATCTTGATCAATTCGGAAGCTGGCAACAGATCCCAGACTATGGCATTGTCTGGTCACCCAAAGGGGTAAGCGCCAATTTTGTTCCCTACAGAGAAGGAAACTGGGTTTGGATTGAACCTTGGGGATGGACATGGGTTTCAGATGAACCTTGGGGTTTTGCGCCATACCATTATGGAAGATGGGCCAACATAAATAATAAATGGTATTGGGTGCCAGGCCAAAGTGCGCAAGTAGCCGTTTATACGCCAGCGCAAGTTGCTTTTATGATGGTAGATAATGGCTCTATCGTTGGCTGGTTTCCTTTAGCGCCGGGTGAAATCTATTGGCCTTCGTTTTATGCAAGTTTGTCCTATTTTGCCTCTGTGAATTTATCAAACACGTCGCTTAGTAATGAGATGATAAAAAAGGCTTACGAAAATCCACCCAAAGATTACGTTTATCAGTACCAAAATAATTCAAACGCCTTAACAGCATTGACGTTACAATCTTTTACTGACGCTATGCTTGCTAGCAAAATGAACATTGTGCTTAGTAAAGATTTGTTAGCAGATGCTTATATTTCGCCCATGGCAGATGTAACACCAACCCCTATTAGCATGCAAGGGCAAAGACGAGGTACGTTGAAAATACCAGCACAAGATCTAATTGCCATGCCGACCTTGGTATTGAATCAAGTTCCTGCTTCTGTTGCCAGAGTTAAAGATAAAAGTTTTGTCCTCGCATCTGCTAAAGAACCCAAGGCTTCTTTGGCTAAAGCAGTCAAACAAGCAAAAGCAAGTGAAGATAAAGCAAGGCTGCTCAAAGAAAAAGAAAGATTTGAACGCCAAAAAAGAGAACAAGCGCTCATTCGCGCACAAGAACAAGAAGCCAAACGTTATTTAGAACAAATGCGACGTCAAGAAGAAGCCCGCCGTCAACAATTCTATAAAGAAGAAGAACGTCGAGCAAGAGAAGCTTATAATGAAAGACAATATCGAGAATATCTACTTCGTAAAGAAGCAGCAAGGCAAGAAAGATTACGTCGTGACGAAGAGCGCCGCAAACTAGAGGCTTTAGAAGAACTTAAAAAACAAGCGCAAATGAATCGTCAACTGCAAGAACAATTGCAAAAACAACAAATAGAACAAGCTAAGCACCAAGCACAAGAAGAAATCAAACGCCAAGCTGTTGAAGCAGCCAAGCAGCAAGCTGAAATAGCCAAAGAGCAAGCAGCGCGGCAAGCGCAAGAACAAGCAGAAGCCAAACGTCAAGCTGTTGAAGCGGCCAAGCAGCAAGCTGAAATAGCCAAAGAGCAAGCAGCCCAGCAAGCGCAAGAACAAGAAGCAGCAAAACACCAAGCAGCGGAAGCAGCAAAACACCAAGCTGAAATAGCTAAACAGCAAGCCCAA
>JAFECS010000057.1:0-1594 GCA_018241965.1 Pseudomonadota bacterium
AAAATTCAACATTCAATATTCAAAATCTAAATCTTGAATTTACTGAAGAAGAAATTTTAAAAGAGCTTGATGAACATCCTGAGCGTTTTAGTCCGAACGTTATTTTGCGCGGTGCTTTGCAGGAAACAATTTTACCCAACATTGCATTTATTGGCGGAGGAGGAGAGTTGGCTTACTGGCTTGAATTAAAAGAGGTTTTTAAACAGGCTGATGTACCTTATCCTGTTTTATTGCTGCGTAATTCTTTTTTGATAATGGATGAAAAAAAATATCAAACTATAAAAAAACTTGGCTTAAAGGAAGATGATATTTTTAAGGAAGAGCATTTGTTGATGAAGCATATTGTCGACATTAACACCGAAGGCAAATATGCATTGAATGGCGAGTTGAAAAACTTTGAACAGCTGTATACAATTTTAGAAAACCGTTCTGCAGAAATTGATACTACATTAATGCATCACATTGAAGCATTAAAAACAAAAGCAATAAAAAAGTTGATTGAGCTGGAGAAAAAATTATTACGGGCTGAAAAAAGAAAATTCAGCGAACAGCAATCTCATGTACAAAAGATGAAATCGTTACTCTTTCCAAATAAAAATTTGCAGGAACGTGTTGAAAATTTTTCTGGTTTTTATGCTGAATATGATAAAGCATTTTTGCAAGCAATTTATCAGCATTCAAAAGGTTTGGAACAAAAATTTGGCGTGCTGGTTTTAGATAAAGATTAATTCGTTTGCTTTAGCTATTTCATCCTGGTTAATTGTGTGACCCATGCCTTCATAAATTTTTTCTGTTACATTAGCATGCATATTTTTTAAAAGTTCAACAGTTTCAAAAACTCTTTCAACAGGCACATGTGCATCAGGGTTTGATGAACCTATAAAAATTTTCGTTCCATTAAAATCGCCTTTATAATTTTCAGTATAAATTTTATCGCCGATCAATCCGCCTGTAAAAGCAACGGCGCCGCCCCATTTTCTCGCATTGCGTGTTATAAATTCAAGCATTAAACATGCACCTTGCGAAAAGCCAAGAAAATATATATTGTCTGATACAATTCCTTGCTGATTTATATCAGTAACTATTTCGCTCAATAAATTCAACGCAGATGTAAGCTCAGGTTTATTCTTTTTTGGTATTGCCAAAAATGAATATGGATACCAACTATTATTTGTTGCCTGTGGTGCGAGTAATGCATAATCTTTTACGTTAAAATATCCCGCAAGCGAAAGCATATCTTCAGCATAAGCGCCGCGACCATGAATCATCACCAACGCTTTTTTTGCTTCATTCAAATTTTTGCCTGCCGTGAAAATGTTTTTTACATGCACTATTTAAAGTTTTGCAGGTTTAATGTAACTGGCGTAACTGCTGCTTCAATTTCGTTTCTATTTTTTTCATACCACGATGGCAACTTTAGTGATTCTCCCAAATGCGCTTTATCTTCATCTATTGCAAAACCTGGTTCTTCTGTTGCTACTTCAAACAAAACACCACCGGGTTCTCTAAAATAAATCGATGTAAAGTATTGTCTGTCTAAAATTGGAGTTGGATTCAGCATGCGTTGCGCAATCTTTGTTCTAACTTCTTCCTG
>JAFECS010000057.1:1613-2119 GCA_018241965.1 Pseudomonadota bacterium
AAACCTCTTAAACTATCAGGCGCGCAAAGAATATCTACAAAATTTCCCGGCGAATTTGTTGCAGCGAAGCGAAATCGATTTCCCTTTTCTGCAATCAATGTATGATCTAATTGCTGCGTTAATATTGCAGCTGTGCGTTCATAACCTTCTTCCCAAATCTCAACATTGTAAAAACCTTTTATCGAATTTTCAACCGGGATATTTCCATAAGAAAAACCATTGCGTTCATCTTTATCATTAAACACTAATTCCAATCCCAAGCCATCTTCATCTTCAAAATAAATAAACACTTCTTCAAATCTTTCCTGCGGTTTTTTGTAATTAATATTAAATTTTTTCAAACGGTTTTCCCAATATTCTAATGAGGATAGCGGCACAGAAAAACTCGTTGTGTTCAACATGCCTTTACCATGCCTGCCTTTCATAATATCGCCGTAAGGAAAAAAGGTTAGAATGCTTCCCGGTTGACCTGTTTCATTTCCATAATAAAAATGATACACTTCAGG
>JAFECS010000057.1:2131-2925 GCA_018241965.1 Pseudomonadota bacterium
ATAAAAATCAAGATTTTTTTGCGGACTTCCGGCCAATGCTGTAACGTGATGTATGCCTGTAACGAGTGACATATGAGTGAAGAATGAATGGTGAATAATAAATAATTAACGATTAACTCACGCCATCAGTAATTGCTTCTTTATAAATTTTATTTACCAAGCCTTGCAAAACTTTTCCGGGACCAACTTCAGTAAAATGCGTTGCACCATCTGCAACCATTGCCTGCACAGATTGCGTCCATCTTACAGGTGCAGTTAATTGCGCTATTAAATTATTTTTTATTTCTGATGTATCAGTCACCGCTCTTGCAACAACGTTTTGATATACGGGACAACTTGCTTCATTAAATCTTGTTGATGCGATTGCAGCTTCCAATTCTGCTTTTGCAGGTTCCATTAGCGGTGAATGAAATGCGCCTCCAACCGCCAAGACCAATGCGCGTTTTGCACCCGCTTCTTTCATGCGTTGGCAAGCAACATCAATCGCTTCCATTGAACCGCTGATTACAAGCTGACCAGGGCAATTATAATTTGCAGCAACAACAATTTGCCCGTTGCCTAATTCATGTGTAACAGCTTTACAAATCTCTTCTACTTTTTCATCTGCCAAACCCAATACTGCCGCCATTGTGGAGGGATTTATTTCACACGCTTTCTGCATGGCTGTTGCACGTATGCTCACCAACTTTAACGCATCTTCAAAACTTAAAACATTGTTTGCAACCAACGCAGAAAACTCACCCAAAGAATGACCCGCAACCATATCCGGTTTTGCATCATTCAAATTTTTAAAT
>JAFECS010000057.1:3001-5231 GCA_018241965.1 Pseudomonadota bacterium
TGTTCAAAAAGACGCTTTGCATTTTCATTCGACTCAAATAAATTCTTTCCCATTCCGCTAAACTGTGCGCCTTGTCCCGGAAAAATGTATGCATGTTTATTCATATTGCAGGTTTGCTCAAAAATAGGCAGTTCTAAAAATCATTACAAAATATAAACAAAAAACCCGCCTGTTTGCAAGCGGGTTTTTGTTTCGTTTGCAGTTTTTAATTGGCGACAATTATTTTATCGTTATAAACACTTTCGCCATTTCCATTTATTATTTTAATAAGATAAGCGCCTGCAGCAGCGCCTGACGGTAAATTAATTTTTTCTGTTTGTGAACCTGAAATATCTATTTCTTTCTGCAATATTTTTTTACCCTGCAACTGGCTAATTTCAATTGTATATTTTCCTTTCGCAAAATTTGAAAGTTGTACATAGAAATTATGTGCAGTAACTGGATTCGGATAAATGTTTACCGCAACCGCATCTAAAGTTTTTGCAGAAACTGAACTTACTTTTTTGTTATCATCAAAAGCAAGTGTCGCATTCGCAAAATCAGAAACATTATAAACCTTATTGCTGCCTGTATTTAGCGCTGTTGCCTGTAACGTTGTTAAATCAACTTTGTAATATGTTGAAGTATTTGTAGAACTTGCCACAATAACATTTGAACCGCCAATCGCCATAGCCGCATTAATTGTATAATCATCAGCTATGTTTTTTATGTTGCCGAGATAAGTTGCAACTTTTGTAACAGGATTTATTTTAAAAATGCCTTTTTGCATAGTAAATAAATAAAGCAATCCATTTGCATCAGCAATCATATCGCCGCCCCAACTTTTAATTTGTGTTTTTATTGAATTATCAGCATTTGTTTTTGCATCAATAAGATTTCCGAGATCTTTTATATCGCCGCGCTTTTGTGTGGAGAACTGAATCAAATGTTGGTTATCGTTTGTAAGTGCATAACCAAAACCGTTTGCTGCAAAACACATGCGTGTTATGTTAGAAGCTTCACCAGGCAGATTCGGAAAATTTTTTAAAAGTTGTGTTGTTACTGCATAAGATTTTGGCTTGTCTTCATTCAGATCAAGATAACGAAGCTGGTTGCCCATCATTGTTGTATAATATAAACGATTATCAATTTCGTCATAAGCAATAGCTGCAACCATGCGTGTATTCAAACATCCACAAGCCGATGGATTTGTATTTGCAACCGCAGCAGAAGTATTGTTTAAGGGGCTTGCAGTTAACGCATCGTAAACCACTTCGTTTGTTTCTGCAGGAACATAAATAGTTTTAATTTTTGTTGCATCATCAAGATCAAACTGGCGAAATACAATCCAGTTCACGCTTCCGAATTGATCACCTGTAACAGCAAAAAATTTTCTTGATTGGGAGAAGGCGTTTGCAACGGTTAGAATACAGAGTACAATTGTAACGGGTAAAAATTTTTTCATAGCTGAAAATTTGTATAAGCAAATTACTAAAAATTAGAAATCCGGCAATTAAGTTTTATGAATGAATTCAACTGCTTTTTTTACGCTTCCTGATTTTAATAAAAGTTTTTTTGCATAGGCGTAATCATTTAAATCTGCTTTTTCCATTAGCATTTTTACACCACGGTCAACAAGCTTTTCATTGTTCAGTTGCATGTTCACCATACGGTTATCTTCCACTCTTCCTAACTGAATCATCACCGTAGTTGAGATCATATTTAAAACCATTTTTTGTGCAGTGCCGCTTTTCATTCTTGTACTGCCGGTAACAAATTCGGAACCCGTAATTACTTCAACAGCAAAATCTGCAGCTTCGGCCAGCGGTGTATTTTTATTACATGTAATGCAACCTGTTTGAATATTATTTCTTCTGCAATGCTTTAAAGCACCAATCACATAAGGTGTGGTACCACTTGCTGCAATTCCAACAACAAAATCATGCGCAGAAATTTTATGCGCCTGTAAATCGAGCCAGCCTTGATGCGTATCATCTTCTGCAAATTCTGCGGCTCTTGTAATTGCAGAAGGTCCGCCGGCAATAATGCCCTGAACAAGATCATAAGGAACTCCATATGTTGGCGGACATTCACTCGCATCTAAAATTCCAAGTCTGCCGCTGGTGCCTGCGCCAATGTAAAATAATTTTCCGCCTGCTAACATGCAATCTGCAATTGCAGTTATCAATGCTTCAATTTGTGGCAATGCTTTTTCAACAGCTATTGCTACTTTTTTATCTTCTTCATTTAT
>JAFECS010000058.1 GCA_018241965.1 Pseudomonadota bacterium
GATGCGCTAAAACGCGCTCTTTGACTGCCCTTTCAAATTCCATATCTGACTTAAAGCTTTGTCTGTTGGCAAGTAATTCATGTAAATGTAACCCTATCGAACCCACTATGGTTTGTGTTTTATCAGCTAATTTACCCACAAAAGCTTTCATGGGTGTTGATGCTGCCAAATCAACCGCAGTTTGTTTAAATTGGCAGGGAATTGTTAAATCTGCTTGCCCATCCACCACTAACGCTTCCAAGATCACTGGTAAATTGTGGATAACCGCCAAATGAGATGGTGTAAAACCAAATAGCCCTTGTTGGTTCACTTCTAAAGGGTGGGTTTTAATTCTATTTCTAATAGCTTCAATGATGTCACTGGTGAACAAAGGATGCTGCGATTTTGCACAGAGAATAATTTCTCGAAGAGTAAGTCCAAGCATAAAAATACCCTATTTTATTTTTAGAATTAAACATAGACCATTCATATGACAGTATAGGTCAGTTATTTTCTGTTAATTTGAACAGAGGCATTGTTCTATGATATAAACCTTTGTTGTACCGTTAGGAGCACAAAATGCAAGGATCAGAACAATATAACCCCATCGCTTTACAATATTCTGAATTGTTTGCAGATGAAAATCAGTTAAGCATCAGCGCCTATTTTAAACATATTAACTACCCTTTGTCTGGGAAAAAAGTGTTAGATCTTGGTTGCGGGGATGGTTATGATCTCTCATTATTGGCCAAGTGCAGTGCCTCCTTGCACGGCGTCGATGCCTCTGAAGAAATGCTACGCTTGGCAAAGCAAAAAAACCCTCAAGCAGAATTTAAGCATGGCTACTTTGAAAGAATCCCCTATGCAGATCATACTTTCGATGTTGTTTTAAGTAAATGGGCTATACAAACTTCAGCCAACATTGCCCCGATTTATCAAGAAGTACATCGCGTACTCAAGCCTCAAGGTGTTTTTCAATTTCTGGTGAGCCACCCTATTCGTACCTTTTTGGAAAAGAAAAAGCATCCTAAAGATTACTTTAAGCAAGAAATGGTCGATTCTCATATTTTCAAAGGGCAAATTGTGGTGCGCGATCCTTCGCACACCATGAATGAATTTTTATCTCCGTTTTTTCTACAACATTTTGATTTAATAGCTTATGAGGAAGGATTTGATGCAGGGGCAGAAAAAGTAGATGGGGATACCTATCCCATTTTTTTTATCATCAAAGCCATTAAAAGAAGTTAAACAATGAATGACAATGAAGCGATATCCTGGGCTAGTGACACGCTCGCTAAATTAGGTATAAACCTCCTTGAAGCTCCCAAGCTGATACGCGCTATGCCATGGTCAAAGGTTACCTGTTTTTCAACTTCCAAAGGAAACATCTACCTAAAGCAAATGTCAGCACAATTTGCTGTAGAGCCTCTGGTATTAAACCTATTAAAGGAAATGTCTGTTCCTGCAACCAAGGTAATAGCGCATAATGAAAAAGAGCTTTTATTTCTTATGTTGGATGCAGGTTCTTGTTTAAGAGAGAAACTCAAAACTAATTATGATACAGCGCTTGTGTGTCAACTGCTAAAATCCTACGCAAAAATCCAATTGGAAAGCATCGCTAAAGTTGAGAATTTTTTAGCATTAGACGTAAAAGATTGGCGCCTTAGCCAATTACCATCACTCTATAACACTTTATTGTCCGAAGAAAATTTATTATTAAATGATGGTTTATCAATTACCGAGCTGAACCAGCTTAAAGAACACCATAACACCTTCGTAGAAGATTGTGCCAGATTAGCTGCTTTTGGCATACCTGAAACTATTGAGCACGGCGATTTTCATGATAATAATATTTTAATTTCCGTCAATAACCAATTTACCTTTAACGACTGGGGAGATGCGAATATCACCCATCCTTTCTTTTCACTAGGCTCTTGGTTAGACAGTGCTTCACGACATCATAACTTACAAAAACAAGACCCGCGTTATCTCATGTTAAGCAAAGCTTATCTTGAAGCATGGGGATCATATGCCCCCTTAGAGTCACTATTTGAAGCTTTTGAAGTCAGTGAGCGTTTAAGACCCATTCTTTTTTCAATTAACTTTTGCCGAGTGGTCAGCTGTGAAGGCATGGAAAAGCTAGGCCAGTTTAAAGGTTATATATCTGACGCTTTGAAAGAATATATTGTCTCATCGATTAATGTTTAAAATTTTGTATCTTATTTTTGGGTAATATAAAGCACCCAAATAAGTTGCAAAGCAATTAAATGGTAAAAATAGATATGCAAAGAATATCGAGAAATAAAAAGCATCGGGAATAAAAGAAACTGCGGACAGGACCAAACTCTTTGCTTATAAAATAACAGTAGAAAATAAACCCCAAGGGTCAAAAAGGCAAAGGGATATAACAATTTTGGTTGTATTAAATACGGGAACGCAATTATTTGCCAAACAAAAAAGACAAGATGGGCCAGGGCTAACCAAAAAGCAGCTTGCGGATCTTTAATGGCGACCATGCGTGCGCTATAAACAAGAAAGATCCCTAGCACCCCATATTCAACATGGCTATATAGTAGTGCGTTAATTGGCAACAAAAGCAAAAAGAAAATAGCGCGCCACAACGTTGAGATGCGCTCAACCGGGAAATAATGTAGTAACACCTGACAAACAATAAAGGTGAGTAAAACATTGAACCAAACTGTCTGCATTAAGAAAGTATCAGTGAAGGATAAAATAATCCCATAGCCAATCAGAAAATAATTTATCCTGAGTTTATTGACATAGCCAATAAGAAAATACCACATGGGCAGACCAATTCTGCCAATCATACGAAACCACGGATCATTGGCTAACAGATAGTAGCCGACGTGATCTATCACCATAATAAAAATCGCTACCACCTTGATAAAATCATGGGTATTAAATGATTTACCGTAGCGATAGACATTCTCTCGAATAGAAATCACGTTATCATCGGCTTCCGTGTTAGTTTAAAAACTAAATCGAGTATGAGATCAAGACTTCTTAATAATTATATACTCAGGATTGATGTGGTTGGAAATGCACACTCGGTTCACGGTCTTCTGTTACTTGGTGATCTTCTTGCATTCGATCTTGGGGTTGCCCTCTAAAGGCGATAACCATAGATGAGCTTTCCGCTTGTACAACGCTTGAACGAACTTCTGTGATTTGGTGTTTCATTAAAAGAAGAAGGCATTCCATTTCTTTTATACGCATATTTATGTATTCAAAAGCTAACCCGGGATGTCCTGCCATTAAAGCATCTATTAATGCTTTATACTCATCTTTTTCAAATAAAGGATGCATGTAAGGCTGTTCTAAGCCAATACCTAACCATTGATGACAAAATTGCGGCATTTTTAACACAGCCAGTGCTAGTTCTTTATCTTGAAAAAATTCTTGTTTGAGCCATTGATTGCTGTAAGATAAAATTTCTGAGTTTATAATCATCAAGCGTACTTTGTCATTACATTTAAACAAATGTTTGAGCACAATCTTTGCCCATGCATGTTGCGGTGATTTTGGATTTTGTAGCAATTCATCAAGATATTCTAATATTGCTACCATTTGCTCATCAGAAAGAAAGCGCATTAATACATCGATATGCACAAAATCAAGATGTTTGATAAAGTCTTCATCGTAAACGATAAACTCTGTTAAAGCAGGGCAAAATGGTAAATAATCAAGAAAAAACCGATAGCTTAGCATTCTACACCAGGCCGGGTTTGAGGCGATGGTGACAAGCATACCCTCTAAATTTTTTCGAGCCGCAACAGAAATTATATCCTTTTGTAGAGAATCATAGGCGCGTTTAACAATATCAATCAGATCTCGGTATTCAAGCGCTTCACTTAACTGTTTATTTTCAAGAAAAGTTAACCAACAGCTTGCCATAAGTTTTTTAAAGACGAGCTCTTTAATTTGCAGAGCCATCTGCAAACTTGCGTCGTTGTAACCCTTAAGGGCTTTTCTTAAGGCGGTAAAATCTTTGCTTTCAATTAAGTTATTGATGCGCTCTATAGTGGGGCCAGGTAATGACATTTAGATCTACTTTTTAGCTAGCTTGTTACATAAATTTGTAGCGAATATTACTACTGAGTTAGCATTAAACACAAGCAAATTATTTTTTATGTTTGTCAGATAGCTTTTGTAAAGAATGGGCATTGTGCACAATGCCCACCGATTTTAATGATTGCTCTTTTTTGCTTCACCCATTGCTTTAGCAATAAACTGAAACAACTCTGCACTGATATTCATGCCATGCCCTGAAAGCACATTATGACCGCCTTCGGTGGCATACATATTTTGCAATGATTTTTCCATTTCAGGGTCGCCTCCTGTGAAGGCCAAAATCAATGCATTGGCACGCTTACCAAGTGCTACGGCATCTTTATGCGTTACTGGGAAGCCTGCATTAAAGACTTCAGCAAACTCTTTAAACACCGCTTCCCATTCTGCTTGGTAGTTTTCCATTTCTTCTTTAGAAAGCGCGTTTTGACGCTTTTTCAAAGTTTCTATTTGCGCTGGGGTATAATATTTCTCGTACATAACAATCGCCTTAATACATTCAATAGCATAATCGATAGATTCTGCCGGTTGATGGTTTAATGCTTCAATAATCGCCTCAATGCGATTACAAAGCGCCTGTTGCGACTGCATAGCAATTTGTATACGTTGTAAATGCGCTTTTGCCATATCTTGAAAAGGAAACTCTTTTTTCTCTAAGCAGATTTTTATTTCAGCTAAAGAAAAACCCATTAACTGCAAGAGCATAATTTCTTGGAGTTTTTGTACATCCTTTTCACTATATAATCGGTGATCGCTTAACGTTCTTAACGAGGGGGATAACAGCCCTATTTCATCATAATGACGCAAGGCTCTTACGGTTAACCCCGTTTGCTTGGCTAAATCACCGATTTTTAATGGTTTCATGACAACGTTACCTTTCATTTGCAGTCACAGTATTAAGGATAAAACCGGACGTTACGTGAGGATCAATAGCAAAATATCAGAAATTTTTAAGACCTAGCGCTAAACAGTTATAAGTTGGTCGCTTGATTTTATATCACAAAAATTGCGTAATAGTAAGAGTGCTTTTGCAGCTAAAACTGTTGATATACAAATTTAAGCTATTGTGGGGGATAACATGAAATCACTCATCAACACGGTGCTTTATTTATTGTTAACACTGAGCGTAACCAGCCTTTATGCTGATAATAAAGCAGACCCTACCCAGCCTGGCCCTTATCAAATTGGTCATACCACCATGGTAATGACTGATCCCTCACGCAACCCCGATGGCACGCCTGGCACTAGCGGACGCCCCCTCTATATGCATATATGGTATCCAAGCAATGGGGGCATAGCACCACTTACCCACTATAATCAAAATAGCCCGCTCTATGATGGCACGCATCCTGGCTTTGGGCTCATCCATTTCTCCATTGATTTGCTAACCACGTTCGGAACAAAAGATAATATTCCGCTTGCTCATGGGAAATTTCCCTTAATTATTTATTCTCATGGCAGCAACGGTTTACCTATTATTGGGAATCGTTTTCAAAATGAATTACTTGCCAGTTACGGGTTTATTGTGGTGGCCATGGAACACACCGGCAACAGTACAAACTCTGCTGCAGCTCGATTTTTAGGTTTACCGACCCCACGTTTAATTGGCACACAAAATACCCTAACCCAACGAAGTTTAGATGTGCGCTTTGTTATTACCCAAATGTTAAACCAAACGGCCGATCCCCAATTTAGCCAAGCAATCGATGCCAATAAAATTGGGCTTTATGGTTATTCTTTGGGTGGTGGCACAACCATGATGACTGTCGCTGGGTCACAAAGCGCAGGTCTTACACCGGATACCAGAATCAAAGCTGCTATCCCCATGGATGGCACAGACTTTACTGGCTTAACACCCTCTGACTATGCGAATGCCACTATACCTATTTTGCTGTTTGCAGATGCCAATGATGTGAATCGATTTGCATTCCCTCAACTAGTGAACAGCCATCCAAAATACTATGCCGATACCTCCGCAGCCTTACATATCCCTCAAGCAGATCCGTTTATCTGTGATATAGTACATCAAGATTTGTTGGCCATGAATGCCAATCCCAACCCCATACCAGAATCGGTTATTCTCGAAAACACAATTAATGCTTTTGGGGTTTATACTATTGATGAGTACGCTGAATGTGATAAATCTATCTTTAATGGCATAAGTTCTAGCACCATTACCGCTGCAGTGAATGGCGCAGGCGGAAATCCTGCAGAAGTTGATCAATTAAAGCCACTCATGCCGCTTCGCAAACAAGTGTCGCTTGCAGAAATGGATAGGCTTTCCAGATGGTACGTGGTTTCATTTTTTAATAAAGTATTAAAAGAAGATAATAATTTTGAACCCTTTTTAAGTGATAAATTAAATCAAAAATCCAATCCTTTGGTGGATTTTGCTAAAGATTGCAGGCAAGATCCTTCTTCGCTGCTTAGCTTAAACAATGGCAGCAAAATCACCTTCACCCCCGTTGGTAATAATTATAAAGTAAGCTACAGCACCGGTAATATCCTTCTTGACAAAGGCACTAATAACCTTAATTTAGGAGACGATGACCAAGCTTCTATCGCCCTACCTTTCTCTTTTAAAATGTTTAAAGGAAAATCCATTAATCAGATTGTGGTGGGTTCAAATGGTTATATTATCGCTCCCACCTCTGATTTATCGAATTTAAAATCTATGCCCCCTGTCTATTCTGATGGTTCTCCTTGGGTGCAAGCAGGAGAGTTACAGCTCAATGGTTTAAACACCATTTCGCCGTTGATGAATGATTTAAACCCCTCTGAAAGTGGCGGCGTGTATGCGAAAGTGGAGCCTAATCGCGTGATTGTCACTTACGATGCCGTGCCTATATATACTGGCGCAGGCGGCGGGGCAACCAACACCATGCAAGTGATTATTAATGCTAATGGCACCATTGAGATGGTTTATGGGAACATGGGTAATTCAGGACCAGATTATCAACCTGGCTGGATTGGTGGCGCTGGGATCGCCTCTGAAAAAGCAACAGCCGATGATCTCAAACAGGGGCTCATCGATTATGCATCGCTTACTAAACCTAAGACGATGACTTCAAACGGTATCTATGAAACCTTTTATGTAGGGGCAGGGTCAATGCCGTGCCATTAAAGGCCCGGCAGTTTCTTTTTCTACATTATTTCTACTTACATCGCTCGCTTATGAGCATTATCATTTTTATTTTGCTCATGCATTTTTTCAAATCTTTTAACTATTCTATGCATAGATTTTTTGAGAGCGGCATCTCGGCTTGCCAATACCGAATTGATCGTTTCCAAAAATAGTGCGTTCTCAATTTCTTCTTTCTCAGTAATTA
>JAFECS010000059.1:0-5251 GCA_018241965.1 Pseudomonadota bacterium
TAGTGGGGGCTTTTCAGCACTAAAGTTCATACGAAGCACACTGTTCAAATTTAGCACAAATTTTCATACGAAGAACGTTCGCCCCCATTACGCCAAACCGCTGTTAGGCACAGTGCTTTTCTGTTTTGTCATATCGTTACGCTGTTTTGTCAATGCTGTTTTTTACCCCCTTTATGCCGTTTTTTTCAAACCATTCGTAAAATTGTTTTATTCCGTAGTCTATTGTGATGTTTGGTTTATAGTTTAAAAGTCGTCTTGCTTTGTCAATGTCTGCGTGGGTGTTGGTTACTTCGCCTTTTACAAATTTTGTTTCTACAATTTTAATGTCGTTTCGTTTGGTCGTCTTTGTAATTAGGTCTATAAGTTGTTGCAATGAAATTGGATTGTCATTGCCAATGTTTATGATTTCGTAAACGTTGCTGTCGCTGGTTTTCAGAAATTCAATAGAAGAAATAAATGCGTTCACAATGTCGTCAATGTATGTGTAATCTCTTGTCGTGTCTGCGTTTCCGTAAATTTCTATTGGTTGATTGTTTGAAATTAGATTGATGAATTTGTAAAGAACTAAATCAGGTCTTTGGTTTTTTCCGTAAACGCTGAATAAACGCAAATTAACTACGTTAAAGTTTGAGTTTATGTGATAGTTATAATTTAGCATTTCAACTGCACGTTTTGAAACTGCGTAAGGTGAAATTGGATTGTCGCAATTTTCCGTTTCAAGCAATTTTCCGTTTTTGTTTCCATAAACCGAAGATGAAGAAGAAAAAACTAAATTCTTTACGTTGTGTTTTCGCATTGTTTCAAGCAAACAAATACTTCCGTTTACATTCACATCAAAATACTCTTGCGTATTAAAAATAGAATTTCTAACGCCTGCTTTTGCAGCCAAGTGAATTACAAAATCAATTTGATGTTTTGAAAAAACGTTGTCCAACAAAACGCTGTCCCGAATATCGCCTTTAATGAACTCAAACAACTGATTATTCAACAAATTTTTTACATTGTTTCGCTTGATTTCTTCTGAATAAAAATCATCAAAGTTGTCTAAGCAAACAACGTTAAATGCTTTGTCAATTAAGAAATGACAAAGATTTGAGCCGATAAAACCTGCCCCGCCTGTTACAAGTATTGTTTCTGTTTTAGGCATTTTCTAACGCTTTTTGTTTTGTTACGCAACTCAAACAAACGCCACATTCAGTTGCTTCGTTTGGCTGATAACAAGTGATTGTGTTATTCAAATCAACATTTAGTTGTCGTGCTATTTTTACAACTTCTGTTTTTGACAAATTGATGAAAGGCGTTTTTATCTGAATTGAACTGTTTGACTTTACTATTGTATTTACTTTTTCAATGAAATCAGTTTTACAATCCCAAAAGTTGCAACTATCATCACTATTAAACGCTAAATAAACTTCGTCTATCTTCATTGTTTCTGCCAAACTCAAAGCCGTGCTAATGAAAAGTAAATTTCTAAACGGGACATAAGCGTTTACTTGTCCTTTGGGTAATTCGTTGTTTTCGTATGTAGCAATATCAATTTCACGATTTACCAATGCTGATGATTTGAAAAGCATTTTATCTAATTCAATGATGTGATGTTTTTTTACATCGTACTTTTCAGCGTTTTTCTTTGCGTAGTTTAATTCAATTCCGTGCTTTTGTCCGTAATGAAAACTTACTGCAATAACGTCATAGTTTTCACTTGAAAGTTTTGCAAGCAAAGTCGTAGAATCAATACCGCCGCTTAAAAGTAAAATAGCTCGTTTATTTCCCATTGTATTTTTTATATGCGTTTCTCCACGTTTCCGACATTATTGATTTTGTCAAAGCTGACTTTTCATTTCTTGGAATAAAATTTCCTGCATTGCTTTCGTAGTCCGAAAAATTGCCACAAAAACGGCAAAAAGTGTCCAAATATTTGGCAATGCTTTTATCAACATTTTTCAAAGACTGAACATTTGAATTGAGTTTAAAAACTCGGTCAATTCCACCTGCAACGCCACACGGATAATAACCCAACTGATTTAAGCCAATTCCGCAATACGAAGTTACCCAACAACCTTTGTGATATTCTTTCTCATTTCCGTTTGGTTTATCAATTGGTGCATCATTAAAAGGTGAAAAGTAGGGAACTGTTCGCTCATCTTTAAACGAAGCGTAATCAATAATTAAATTTTTGTGTTTAGGAAGTTTTGATAATCGTTCTTGAACCAAATCGCCAAATCCGTTACTTGTAACTTGTAAAATAGTTTCGGGCGAATGTTTAACAATGTATTCGTTTAAAATCAAGTTTACGATTTCCAAAAAATCTTTGTGAATACTTGGTTCACCTCCAAGCAAGTTAATCAACTTCCATTTTTTGTTTAGTTCAACGCTTTCACGAACAAATTTTTCAATTTGCTCTAATGTCATTCCTTCTTTGATTGGTGCTTGTGTAGAAGAACGATTGCAGTTGATACATTTCAAATTACATTCGTAAGTGATGTCAATTTCAATTTGATTGAGATTAGGCAAAAACGTTTTTCTTCCTTTTAAAACGTCTTGTTTGGATTTGCTTGGCTTTGCAAGTATTTCAGCGATTATTTCTTCTTTTCGTTGTTTGATTTCTGTTGTGTTCGTTGTTGCTCTGTCGTGAAAAACGTTGAAATGGTTAATCCACATTGGATTTTCAGACATTTCCACAATCGGAATCATATAAGTGAAATCCCAACAATGCTCTGGAAAAACCATTTTTTGACTGAAACGCTTTGCTAATAAAATATCGTCTGTTTGTTGAATTTGATTTGCAATTTTCAAATCGTCAAAACTTAAACTGTCAAACAGATATTTTTTAAAACTTCTGATATGTTGCCAAACATTTCCACCGTACAATCTTGGATTGATAAAATTCGGTGTGTATTTGTAATGAGCGTGAATTTTGTCGGTTCGGTACATTTTTCCAACAACAACATCAGCACCAAAAAAGCTGTATTTTTCAAAGACATTTTTCAGGGCATTTTTGCCGATTATTGCATCATCAGAATCAAGAACGCAAACAACGCTTTCTTTATTTTCCATAAAATAATGGATTGCTTTGTATGTGTTTTGAGCAACGCCAACACGAAAACGATTTTGAATAAACGTAATTCTGTTTTGAAACGGTTTTATAAGTTCTTTAATGAAATGACTAATTCCGTTTTCGGAAGCGTCATCAATCAAAACAAGTCCCCAATCTTGATTTGTTTGACTTGTCAATGAATACCAAAAACGCAAAAACCTTGAAAGCGGAATGTTCCTAAAACACGAAACAATAACCAATTTTTCATTGCGTTTTAAAAGTGTCCAATCATAATATGAACCTGCTAAATCAAATTCGTTGATTTGTTTTTCTGGAATTTGAAGTTGTTCAACTCTGTCAAGTGTTGTAAACCAAACGTCTTTATCCGTTTTTTTGAAGTTGTGCGGGTGAATGTAAAATGAACGGCTGTCGCCACCACGAATGGAACAAGTTTGTGTTTGTTTTTGGCGTTGTTCCAAAGCTCTGTACCAACTGAATTTAAAGGCGTTTTCAAGCAATTCGTTTTTTAATGGTAACACTTTTTCAATTCTACTTTTTTTGAGCAAACAAAAACGAACTTCGGGAACAAAACCACCATTTTCATAACCAAAATACGAAGTAAACGAAGTTTCTTTCCCTTTGTAAATGTTGAAACCAACTGAAAAAACGTTTTCGTTTTTGTCAATTTCAGAAATCATATCATCAAGAAACGAATGTTCTTTTGATAATCTGCCAATCATTGCATCGCAATCAACTTGTAAAACCGAATCGTTTTTTGCTTTTTCAAATGCGTAAAGCTGTGCTGTAACGGGAACTTTTTCTATTGTATGCGTTGCGTTAGTTTCTATTCCAAACCATTTTTGATTGATTGTTTTAAAATCGTTTTCCGTAGGAAAAATGAATTTATCAATGACAAAATCATCAATTAATTTTTGTGCTTCTTCAATCAGTTTTTTCCAAGTATTTTTCGCATTGTATTCTCGCAAAAAGTCAGATTGGCGAATATCTAACGCCAAAATTTTTTCATCAAAAGCATTTGGAAATGAAAGTTGGCGAACAATATGTTTTACGGCTTGATAAATAATTTCTGAATCTTGAACGCAAGCCTTTATGACTAACGAAACTTTTTGTTTCGGCTCAACGATTCGTTTTGTTTTCAGAATTATGCTCTCAGGCGAAAAAAAATTTTGCTTGTCAATTTTTGGCGTATCAAAACCAATTTCATCAAGGTAAATATTCCTTTTGTTGAGTTCCCAAAATACTTGTTCTGCGCTGAATTTGTCGTGGTATGGCAATTTGTAAATTCCATTGTTTACAATTTCAGAAACATCATTTACAGATTTATAATTTTCTGTTTGCTCTGTTTTTATTTGGCTTTCTTGAAATATGATTTTTGCAAACAAGGAATTTGTGAACTCTTGTAAGCCTTTCAGTTCGGGTAAATCAAAGTTATTGATTGCACTTCGGCATAATTTGTTTTTGAACGATTGGTTTTCATTTGAATACTTGGCATAAATGAAAGCTCGTACAACCATATTCAAAAACAAATTGTCTGTGAACTTGTCGGGTTCGTAGTCAATCCATTTTAGTTTTCCATTTCCACGAACAAAATTTTCGGGCTTTATATCTTGAAAAATAAGACGTTTTTGCCAACACTCTACCAAGAAATTTTGAATTTCATTTTGTTCAAACGCTGTGCAAGATTCACTTTTTTCAAAAGGGTAAATGAGAATAAAACAGTCATTGTTTATTTCAACGATTTGATGAATTGGATAAAATAAATTTGAGTTTTCAAATTTGTTCTTGTTCGCTTGAATTGTGTTTAAAATATGGCGTTTGTAGCCAAGTGCTTCGTAATTTTCTAAAAGAAAAACTTTGTAAACAAGGATTTCATCAGTAAAAACAACAGACGATTTTCCTTCACCCAAAAAACGAAATGTTTTTTGAGGAAAGTTTTTATTCAAAATCTCTATTCCGTTGTTTTCTCTATTCATTTATTCTCTTGATAGAATTGATATAATTCGTTTCTACTTTTAACATAATTGTTTGTTTTCTTATTACCGTGCGTTGCGAAACCGTCCAACGAATAGAAACAATAAAGTAAATTTTCGTCAATCAAAATGTTTAGTTTTTCTTTTTGCAAAAGCAATAAAACCGTAAACCAATGGTCTTCCGCACTTGCTTTGTCGGGATATTCTGTTTTTATCGTTGGCT
>JAFECS010000059.1:5303-6081 GCA_018241965.1 Pseudomonadota bacterium
AATAGTTTTTTGCTTGGTTTGTTTTCCCACTCTAAAACAGTTCCGTTTTTTACTTGTTTGTTTCCGCACATCAAAACATCAAAATTGTTTTCATCAAACAACTTTTCAATTTCGCTAATTGTATTTTCTGTGTAAATCACATCATCGGCATCAAGTCTGCCAATTAAAATGCAATTCGGGTAATTAGTTCGGGCGTATTCGTTCAAATAATTTCTGTTCAAATACGCATTTCCAAAATTCACATTCAACAAAACAACATTTGGATTTTGCAAAGCAATTTCTTTTAAAATCGTTTCGGAATCGTCTGTTGAATTGTCGTTCCCAATGATTAATATTATTTCACGCTTTGTATTTTTTTGATTCAACACCGAATAAACTGACTTTTCTAATGTTTTCTCTGCATTCTTCAACGGCATACAAATTACAATCTGTTCCATTGGATTGTAATTGAAAAATGCTTTTGCTCTTGCAAGTGATTTTTTATAGGCTTCTTCTGAAAAATGAGCTTTGTATTTTTTGTAAAACAAATCCAAACCTTGTTTTTTTCTTGGAATGTCATTGTTTACTTTTGCTCGTTTGTGATTGTAGTGAGTAACGCCAATAGTTTCAATTACAACTATGTTATTTGTGTCGTTTTTCCAAAGAAAACGAATCATCAAATCTCTGTCGGTTGTGTTTGGCAGGGTTTCGTCAAAACCACCAATATCAACAAGGCTTTGTGTTTTAAAAAACATATTGCTGCCTTGTACGCCCGGATTTCCAATAAAGAAATTTTCAG
>JAFECS010000059.1:6207-6639 GCA_018241965.1 Pseudomonadota bacterium
TTTGGCAAATATTCGTCATCATCGTCTAAAATGCTTACAAAACCTTTTGGAAATTGTCTGTACGCTTCAAAAATTCCAGTATTCCAAGCACCTGTCCCCGACATAAAACGGGTTCGGGTGTTTTTTAAAACAGTTGTCGGAAAGTCTGTTTCGTTAAGTCGTAATTCCTTTCTTAGAAGTTCTATTCGCTTTTTAATTTCAGAAAATTCGCTTTTGTTTTCGTTGTCGTCAACAACGAAAACATTCCATTCAGACTTGTCAATTCCAATTTGTCTGTAAACAGAAGTCAAACTTCGGTTTATGAGCCAATCGGTTCGTCTTTGCGATGTCGCTATTACTATCGTGAACTTCATTCAGCGTTTTCATATTTTGGGTTGTCTTATTCAGGTCGTCTCGTTCTTGGTTGCGGTTCGTTTAGGCGGTTTCTAGTTT
>JAFECS010000005.1 GCA_018241965.1 Pseudomonadota bacterium
TCCATATACGGGGCTATTTCACGCGGTTGCTACCGCAACCGAAAAATAAAATCTTTAAACAGCGGCAGCTGTGAGCGATATAGCCCGAAGCTAATATATTACGCAGCTACCGCCGCGATTAAATTTTGTTTCATTTAGGAAAGCAATTTTGAATTAATTTCGTACATTTTTAAATCAAAGAGTTTCTGGGAAAAATTTCCCATCATTCTTTACAGACTCTTGAAAAGCATTCAAATAGCAGGTTAATATACACGTTAGCAATAGTCTCGCACTATTTGCTAACGTCCCCTGAAAATGTTAGCGCATCTCCAAGGGACTAATCACAAGCAAAAACTGGTTTAGGAGTTTTCACCCATGACTAAGCGCATTTTAAATCATTCTTTGTTATCTACAAGTCTTTCATCGCCATAACACCCAGTTTTTAAACACTTTTTTAACAAAATCTTCGTATTTTTGTTAATTTTGGTTTATCTGCTGACCTAAATCTAGGAATTAGTTATGCTAGACGGACTTGCTTTGCCCATTATTTGTGCAGCGAAACCGCAACCTTTTGTTGATGGGTTCGCGTGCCTCAAGCAAATTATGCTTCATCCATTCTTAAATGAAGAAGAAAAATACTTGTGGCTGTGGCTTGCTACCCAGAGCACAAATAACATGTCGCTCACTTGCTCGTTAAGTTACGAGCAAATTTCAGAAAAGACGTTTAAATCTTCTAGTAAGGTTCATCGTCTGCTCACACGCTTACGAACCATGGGTTTTTTAATTGCCGATATTCCCATTCATTATGGAAAGCTGACAAGCGACATGGTGAAAACGGTGCGGAGTATACAATTAATTTTGCCACCTAAAAACTTCTGTAAACCTGTTTATTCAACTTTGACTGTAAAGCCATTATTGGCCATTATTAAAAATAAGGAAATTTCATGAAAGTATTAACTTTACAAGAAACAGAATGTGTTGCAGGCGGCTTTAAACTTAAGTTACATTTTAATGTAATTCAAGCCGTGTTCACTGTTATTGGTGCCGGGTTACTCGGTGGGCCAGTAGGCGCGGGCATGGCAGTAGCCGCAGCCATTGGCACGCAAGGGGCAGGGAATTTAATCGATTTGTATAATCAGGAAAACGGTAATCAACAATGAAGCTAACCTTAGTACAATTCATGGCATTTGCTTTTATCTTAGGCTGGGTGGGCACCGATGTGATAGGCGGTGCCACCTATCAAGAACGCTTGGTGATATCTTTGTTTTTGGTATTTGTGGTGGGGTATTTGAATAATGCGCATGGAAAACTTTGGGTGCGGGTGAAAGCGATGTTGAGTTTGAAGAAGAATAAAGGGACATCTCTGTAAATCGAATTAAAGAACAACAAAAGATGCATTAATGCATACGTTATTTCTTGCTTTACTTAAATTTCCTAAAACAAATATAAAGTATGTTCCTCAAATTCTTCTGCATAAAAACCGGAGAGTTAATCTAGTGATGGCGTAATTTCAAAAAAATCCAGAAAGGCTTAAAAACGAGGGAAGTGAAGTGGTGACAAATTGTCACCAGTTGAAAATGCAGGCTGAGGATGGCAAATTGCAACTAACCGACACAGCAACAGCAGAAACGATATTGCGCCTAGTCCATCCGGAGGAAAAGCGTGTGGAATATATAACTACAGCAGAACGCATAGGGATTGAGAAAGGCATCCAACAAGGCATTCAGCAAGGCGAGCAACTCGGTATTGAAAAAGCACGGTTTCAAGCAGCACAGGAAGAGCGCAAATTTTTAACGAAATTGTTAAATCAAATAATGGGCGATATAACCCAAGACACACTCCAAAAAATTGAATCAAGCACGAATGAAGAGCTGAAAGCTTGGATTACGAAGAAGCTAAGTGAAGAACCTATAGCTTCTCGATAAAATAAAGGTGAAAGCGGCGCTGAAAACAGCCCCCCGCCCGTCTACGTTTCCTACTTCGCTTTCTACTTCGCTAAAGCTACGTAGAACAAGCAAGCTACGCAGAACAAGCAAGCTACGAAGGACAGGACACTTCGCCGGGCGCCCCCCTTCAAAGGGGGTAAATGTTCTTAATAAGTTAAAGTCGCGCTCCCTTCAAAGGGGGAGAAAGTTTAGATGTTCATCAGCTCAATACAATGTTGAATATTTGATTTGTTTTCATGAAAATCATGAATTCCAAGAAGGGACTTGCTTTCAAAGTTTACTTTGAATTTGTTTTCATCCAATTTTTCAAAAGAAACTTTTATATTTTGACCCCATGAACAAAGTGAAAGGAAACGGTTAGCGGTAACAACCCTTTTTTCTTTAGAAAGAGTTTCAATTCGCGCGCCAATGGCGCTTAATGCAAAAATAATTTGATTGAAAAGCTTTTGCTCTTCTTGATTTTCGACGATAACTTCTTGAGTATATTTTGAATTAAGCCCGAAAAAGGAAAGGGCAACAAAGCAAAAAGCAAAATCTAAACCAATACCCAGCCAAAGGGCATCGAGAAGATAACAAATACTGACAATGCCAGCACCGATGGTTAAGATAACGATAGCAATTAATGCCTTTTTCATACTGTTCTCCAGTTTCTCTGCTTGTTAAAAGTAGCTTGATTACTATATAAAATTTTGTGCTCTGTAGAAAAGTATTTAACTATAAATGGCCTTTATATTGCGACAAAAAGCATTTTTTTATCCTCTTTATATTTTTTTACTACATCTAAATTAATGGGGCACTCCTTTTAGTTTTGTACTCCGCGTTTCTACTAAAACATGCGGTATTGCATAATTTTCATTGATCTGAAATTACTCAATGATTATGAGATACAATGTTATTTTAACTTGACGTACCAAAATTGGTACGCTATGATAAATATGAAACTTAATGGATTAAATGCATATTTTTATAAATCTGAGAATGGAAACGAACCAGTTCGAGATTGGATAAAGTCTTTATCTAAGGAAGACAAAAAAGTCTTAGGTGAAGATATTAAAACGGTTCAAATAGCCTGGCCAATAGGTATGCCTCTGGTTAGGAGCCTAGGTGGTGGATTATGGGAGATCCGAAGTGATCTTTTTAGAAATAGAATTTCAAGAATCATTTTTTTTATGTATGGCAACTCAATGGTGTTGCTTCATGGGTTTATCAAGAAAACGCAAAAAGCTTCTCAGAGCGATATAGATCTTGCTCGCAAGAGAATGAGAGAGGTTAAAAATATATGGTTAGTAAAAACAAGCACATAGGTTCGAGCTTTGATGACTTTCTTGAAGAGGAAGGCTTATTGGTTACTTCAGAAATTGAAGCAGTCAAAAGAATTATCGCTTATTTGTTACAACAAAAAATTGATGCTCATATATATACTAAAACTGCGTTGGCTCATGAACTTGGAACGAGCCGATCGGGATTGGAACGCATTCTCGATCCCGAAAATACGTCAATTACTTTAAATACATTAGCAAGAGCTGCAGAATTAACAGGAAAAAAGATTTATATTTCGATTAAATAGGTGAAGCTAAGCAACAGCCCCCCGCGCCTAAAAGGCGCGACCCCCTTCAAAGGGGGTAGGAGTCTTTAAGTAGTGAATAGGCGGGGGGCTGTAAAAAAAGATGCTAAGATTATGCTTGAGCTTTCACTTTAAGATCTGGATAAAAACACATGTCGCGCAATAATAAAAATGACATTCCCAATGAGTTGATCCCCAAAAGGTTGGCGCCCTTTATATGGCTTTTCTTAAAAGAACATAAATTGGCACTTTTTATTTTCTTTATTATGTCAGTTATTGATGCAGCGGAAGTCTCACTAAGCCCCTATTTTATGAAAATGATCATTGATGGTGCGATAAGCACAGCCAGTGATATTGAAAAATTAATTCCAACCGTGTTATTGCCAGCAATACTATATGCCTCCATGCCAATGGTGCTTAATATATTTTTTAGAATATATGAGTATGCTTATTTGAAAACAATGCCTATAATCAAATCTGATATTACCGCCACAATGTTTAGGTATTTATCTGGGCATTCATATTCCTATTTCCAAGAAAAATTTTCAGGGAATCTAGCAAAGAAAATTTTTGATTTAATGAGTGGCGTTGAATCCATTATACAAATAGTTCACTATATTTTTACAACCCGCTTTATTACGGTTTTAATTGGCTCGGTCATATTATTCACCGTTGCGCCTATTTTTGGAATAATGCTGGCAGTTTGGACATTTTGTTTTGTTGGCACCTCTTATTATATGGCGAAGAAATCTGAAGTATTGTCCTATGAATTTTCAGAGGCCGATAATTTTGTGGGCGGTAAGATAGTAGATAGCATAACAAATATTTTAAGCACAAAATTATTTTCCAATTTTAACTATGAAGAAAAGCTCATTTCAAAATCTCTTAAAAACGTTGTTGCAAAAGATCAAATGCTGCAATGGCATATGATGAAAACCTATTTCATGCAAGGAACCTTAATAACCATTCTCACCATTGCAATGGTAGGTGGTTTGCTTTATGGCAGATTGAACAATTGGGTGACAATAGGCGACTTTGCTCTGATATTGGCACTTTCATCAACTGTGGCAATGAATATTTTCAATACGGGAAAAGAAATGATCCGTTTTTCAAAAGAGGTTGGAAAATGTCGGCAGGCCTTAAATATTATTGTGGAGCCACAGGAGATAACAGATAATCCAAATGCAACCACGCTAAATGTATCTGAGGGCAAGATACTATTTGACAATGTTCAATTCCAGTACAAAGATGCAGAGCCTTTATTTGAAAATAAATCAGTCATCATTGGCTCTGGGCAAAAGGTAGGGTTGGTCGGACACTCTGGTAGTGGTAAATCGACGTTCGTGAATCTTATCTTGAGATTGCATGATGTAACGCAAGGTCAAATTCTTATCGATGGCCAAGACATTCGGAATGTTACGCAAGAGAGCTTACGTAAAAACATTGGTATGATCCCGCAGGATCCTTCTTTGTTTCACCGAACATTGAGGGAAAACATTCAATTTGGCAAGATAGATGCCTCTTTTGAAGAAATTATCAATGCTGCAAAATATGCTTACGCACACGAATTCATTGTTACCTTGCCAAAGGGGTATGATGCCATGGTCGGAGAACGTGGCGTAAAGCTTTCTGGAGGGCAGCGCCAACGTATTGCTATTGCCAGAGCATTTTTAAAAAATGCACCTATCCTTATTTTGGATGAAGCCACAAGCCAATTAGATTCAATAACAGAGCAATATATTCAGGAAAGCCTTTGGAAGCTTATGCAAGGCAAAACCACCATCGTGATTGCTCATAGACTTTCAACGCTTTTACATATGGATCGCATTTTAGTGTTTGATAAAGGTCGTATTGTTGAAGATGGAACGCATCAGGAACTATTAGCAAAGGGCGGACTCTATTCTCAACTTTGGGGATCACAAGTGGGTGGATTTTTGCTGGATGAGAATGATCATTCATAGCGCAAAATACAGCCCCCGCACCTAAAAGGCGCGGCTCCCTTCAAAGGGGGGTAAAAGATTTCTAAATTAATTTCTGTCAAAAAATATAGTCAACTGACAAATCCAACCCAATCAAAAAAGTATTCTAGCCATTTTAACTAAGGTAAAATTCGCCTCTGAAAATAGTGAGCCACTTATGATAATTAAATAAAACGAGAGTGAAATGAAAACAGGCGCCAAAAAAACAACAAACAAAGGCGGCCAAGCGCCCCAGAGCCGAATGGGCCACTTAGAAGTTGCTGATATTACACAATACCTTGATAACCCTGAAATGCGAGCGAGCCTTCCTGTGCACGTTGTCGAAGCATTTCAGCAAGTAAGAGCTCTTGGTGATCTATTTATATTGGAAAGTGGCAGCAATTTATCAGCGTCAACGCTACGTAATTTGAGCATACAAACATTTATAGACTTACATAAAAAAACAATTACAGCCTATTTTGATATATTCGCAACCTATATTTTTAATAAATTATTTACTGATCTAGAGAAGCTAATCAAAGAAAAATCTGAAGATAATTTGTTAAAGTGTTATGCAAATCTCACTACTGTTGAAGCGTTTATACAACATGTTTTACCGTTAGTAGAAAATGATAATTATAAAAACACCAGAGATGCATTTATTGGTATTTTGTTAAAATACATGTCTGTTTGCAATTCAGCAATTATTTCATTGCTCGATGCTAAGAGGCTCAAGCCAAATAGTTATTATTTTTGGTACCATGCAATTATAGAAAAAATTGATTGGTTAATTCTCTATGGTAGGGAGTATCAAACCAAGTTAATTAGATTATTTGATACAAAAAAGGAAGACGATAATAACAATTGGATTAATGTAAAACATTTTCTGGAGCTGTATAAAACCAGCTTTAACTTTTGCACTGCCTTAAAATTGGACAGCCGCTGTGAAGCACTTACGCGAGATATTGATGCCTTTTGTGGCCAATTACGTGTAGTCTGTAATTCAAACAAGGATCATCCAAAAGCGCAAGAAACAAGTGAGCGCATTGCTTCAGTTAAAGAAGGAATGCTCAAACGCAATGATGATGATTTACTTACTTTCTTTCGTGAAATGGATGACTATATACAGAATCAAGATCTGAATGCACCCAAAGTTGCTTTAGAAAATCTTAAGATATTTGAGGATGATTGTAAGGCAACAGAATTAGCTTTAAAAGAATTAACCCACCAATCAAAACCTTCAGAAGCGATAAGATTGTTTAATAAAGTTTTGCAACACATAAAGCAATGCCAAGTACTCCCTCATGAACAATGCCAAGAAGAAACCATCAAATCAATTTTAAGAGCATTATTTCACGTAAAAATGATCCTCAATATTCCTCAACTGATAAATGATACCTTCCTTCGATGCATTTTGGAGGATATGTTTACTTATTTTATCAAAAAGTTAACAGAAGATTTAAAAAACAATACTGCTGCTGCCAAAAGAGAAGCACAGCTCAAAGAACTTGAAGCACAATTTAAAGCTTTGCAACTTGAGGAAAAACCAGCCGAGACGCTGAAAGAGGAAGATAAACGTCATCAAGAAGAATTAAAAAGAATGCGAAATGAACATGCGCAGGCTGTAGCAGCGCATCGTCAAGTTGTGGCACAAGAGTCTGAAAAACGTCGTAAAGAAAAAGCGCAATTGCATGCCCAAGAAATAGAACGCTTAAAAAAAGAGCTTGAAGGTAAATACTTGCAAGAAGTAGCAGAATCAAATAGTAGGAATGCCGAGAGAAGCTTAAAGTCCGAACAGCAACGTGAGCGGCAAATCCGTGATCTCGAACAAAGTCATGCTGATAAAATCGCTGCGTTAAAAAGGGAAGAGCAAGATAAAAAAGATGAATTAGAAATGCAAAATGCTGCTGTTTTACAAGAGCTTCAAAAAAAACGTGAAGCTGATTTAAAAGCGGTTAAAGCAAAACATAGTAAGAATATGACTCAAACTCAAGCTCGACTAGAAAAGCAGCTTGAAACACAAAAAAGGGAACTTGAAGAAGAAAGCGAGGCTGACTTAAAAGCAGCTCAACTAGAGCATGAACAAGCCTTAAGTAAACTTCAGGAAGATTTCCAAAAGCAAGGGCAAGCGCTCGTTGAGCAATCTGACAAAGAATATGCTGATCAATTAAAGGCATTAGAAGCAGAATATCAAAGGGCTAAAGCACGCCATGCCGAAACATTAAATTTACAAAGAACAACACTGGCCGAACAAGTAGCAGTGCAGATAGAGAGCGCAAGAAGAGCCTATCAGCAACGTCAAGAGCAAGAAAGCGCTAAGCAAAAGAGGCTTCCTTTAAAAGATCCTTTAATGCAAGTTAATATTTCACCGGAGCAAAAATTTATCTTAGCCTGTCTTGGTGATAGAGAATGCTATATCACAGGCCCATGGCTTAGAAATGTAGTATTAAGACGCCCTGTTTACAATGAAGCTATTGAAGTGCTTGTTAAGGGCATTCCTAGTGTATTGGGCCCAATAACCCAAGGTTGTATAAAACATCCAGAATTTCCTAATGTAATACGCTTAGGTAGTATTGTATTTAACTGTATCGGCGAAGCCAATTTTACGGATGTGCTTAGGCAAAGGTTATTAGTTGTGGACGGTCTTCTTTGTGAGCCACAGACGGGCAATGTTTATAACGTGTTAGGTACAAATGAAAATCTCGTTTTGAATCCTTTAAAAGTACATGGTAATACTCAAAAGCGCTTTAAAGAAAACCCTGGCCTTATTTTCCAACTTTTTAGAACACACTATGAATTACAGCTTCCCTTTGCACAAGATGACTTAGAGGCAATAAAATGCCATGCAGGACAATTAATACGATTCCCCATTGCTAGCTATCAAGAAATGCTACAATATTTCTTTTTGAGTAATCATGGTTCCTCAAATTATTGTTATGCGTTTCAAAATAATATGTTACATCAATTTTTCCCATTTTTACCGCAAAATTACGCTCAAACGCTAACAATTCAATTCCCCCAGTTAGGGCAGTTTTGGTTTGAAAAGCTTTCTTTATTTTTAGCTCAGCCACAACAATATAATGCCAATCATCTATTGGCTTTATTTTTTATGTATAAGATTTTACAAAGAACAGACCAACATGAAAAAATTGAAGTCTATTTATCAAGGTGTATGAATACGTTCTTTATGGCCTACACGGGAATAGTGACAGAGTCTGAGAAAGAAACAATACGCAGAAGTATAGAAAGTATTTTATTGGAACCTGTTTCATCGGCTAACCCACTGGGTGGCTTGTATGTTCAATATCTTCAATTCGAACAAGCAGCACCTCAACCAGCGCCTGTGTTGCCAGCATATGCTATGCATGTTCAAGGCAGAGCCGGCGATGCTGATAACAGGGTTGAGAAGCCGACAAAATTTGATACAAAGAATGTTCTAAAATAAAAAAGCCCCCTGTTCCTTTAACACTGTACATAAGGTACCCAAATTTTTGGGTACCCCCATCTAACCAGCCCTAATTTCAAAATAAATTAACAAAAATCAATATTCTTAGAATTTATAATTGCTATGTTCTTATAGAATCAATCGGCTCATCCCTTGAATTTATTATCAGTATTTATCGTTGAGGTGCATATGAACTGGAAAAAACCCGCTTACAAAGAATTGCGTTTTGGTTTTGAAGTAAGAATGTATATTTCTACAAAATAGAATTCATAGGTGAATATATGAGAATAAATAAGCGCTTAATTGCTTTAAGTTTGGCAACAATTGGGTGTGTAAGCACAGCATTTGCAACCTCAGTTTCAACCACCTCATCTACCGGTGACGATGATAATGTCCCCGGCTTATGGCGATTTTATGGTAAAAATATTCATAACACTTCATATCCCGTTTTTGAAAGTACCATTACGCCTCAAAACGCCAGTCAATTAAAAGTGAAATGGATATATAAAACTGTACCAGATGGAGATTTGGGCGTAACAGGCTTAGGGGGCTCAGTAACTGCGACACCTTCTGTGGCAGATGGCACAGTATATTTCCCAGATTATGCAGGGAATATTCATGCTGTTGATGCTAAAACGGGAACAGCCAAATGGGTTAAAAATCTGATAACAGATTATTCAAATGATCCTAAAATGAAAGGCTTGAAGGTTGCTTATTCCAGAACAACCCCCGCGATTGTTGATGGCATGCTCATTATAGGTTGTGCTCCCACAGCAAATGCATTTGAAGTGAGTAAAAATGGGGCGGTGCTGATTGCTGTTAACCGAAAAGATGGATCTTTATTATGGAGCACCCAATTAGATAATCATCCATTAGCCAGAATCACCCAATCAGCAGTTGTTTATAATGGCACAATTTATGTAGGGGTTTCTACATCTGAATCTGGTATGGAGCTCGGTGGCAGCGTTGGGCCAACCCCTGTTCCTGGTACGAGCAATACCTATAATTGTTGCAGTTTTCGCGGCAGCTTCCTGGCCGTTGATGTAAATACCGGAAAAATTAAATGGAAAACGTATACTTTGAGCGTACCTGATGCAACCCAAGCATCCATTGAAAAAGACTGGAGCAAGCGTCCTACAGGGGTAGATAAAAGCTATTCCGGTGCTTCCGTGTGGGGCAGCACACCCGTGATTGATATTCAACGTAACACAGTTTATATTGGTACCGGCCAAACACATAATATCCCAAATAAGAAAATTGCAGGATTTCCAAGTAATACAACTTTCCCGCTCAATAAAATTGTAAATGGTAATTATTCTGCAGCCATCGTTGCGCTAGATATGACCACGGGTAAAGTTAAATGGGCAAGAAACTTAGGAAAAGTGGCAAATAGTGGTGGACTGGATGCTTGGAACTCTGCTTGCGTAGGGCCATTTCTTAGCAGCGTTGCAAATATAGGATATTGTCCTAATACGGTAAATACCAATTATACAGATCCCAATTACAATGACATTCTGCAAACGATGCCATTTTCATCCATAATAAATGTAGCTATTCCCAATCAAAATTATAATTATGAGCCATTTCCGCTGCCTAACCCTGGCTTAAATGGACCACTTGCCTTTGATCACGATTTTGGTCAAGGCCCAATGCTGGTTAATGCTATCAAAATGCCAAATGGTAAATATAAAGATTTGCTGATTGCACCCCAAAAATCAGGTTGGACCAGAGCTTTGGATCCAGACACTGGGGCAACAATTTGGGCAACTTTTGAAGGGCCAGGTGGTGCTGAAGGTGGCCATGAATGGGGTTCGGCAACAGATAGTAAAAGAGTATACTTGGCTAATAATAATGTTATTCCAGGACCTTATTTCACTCAAAATGGAAGCACAACGATAACAGGTCCTTATTGGAGTGCATTAGATGTCAGCACAGGAAAAATACTTTGGGAAAATGCAAATCCAGCAAATTTAACTGGACTTAATCCTTTTAATAATCAACCTACCCCGGCACCACGTACGGGGGCTGTTACGGTCACTAATGGTGTAGTATTTGCTGGCGCCAGAGATACTAATGGCACAATGGTGGCTATGGATGCTTCAAATGGAAATATATTATGGTCTTACCAAACAGCACAGAATGCCCCCACCGGGAAATCTGCTATTAATTCACGACCAGCAGTGGTAGGCGGAACAGTGTATTGGGGGGCAGGTTCGTTAAGTGGTTTCTTTAACTATGAACCAAATTTGTCTCATAATCGCGTTTACGCGTTTGAGATCCCCGGTTGTCAATAATGTCTACCTTTTACTGATGCAAGGACAATGGAATATCCTTGCATTAGGCAAGCCCCCATTAAGGCAAATCATTTCTTCTTTTTGAACGACGGATTTTTAATAGGATTGTCTGTTAAAATCACTCCCATAAGCGCTTTATCAATTTGATCTGCGATAATGTTATAAATCACAGGGTTAAGTACGTCTTTCTGAGATCCTGCTGGTGCTTTTGTACGTTCTCGTGCAGCGGTTCGGGCAGGTGTTAATGCTGGGATCGGCGCAGATAATGCCGGGACTGGATTTGTGGTAGACGGAGATTTTGCTTTTTCTAAAGCATTCAGCTTTATATATATATTAGCATCTAAAAATTCAAAATCACGTTTATGGGGAAATTTCCTGCAGATAGTCATGAGCGGTTGAAAATAATCGTGCAGGGTAAGGGCTCTGATTGCTTCAAACACTGTGCATATGTTTGGAATGCTGGTTTTAATTGTTGCGTCAATATTAATACCTTTCAAAGAATCGACTTTCAAAAAACGCTCTAGTTCTTGGATAGCATCATGATCTGGTAATCCCATTTCATCGAATAAAGAAGAACAAAGTTTGTTTAACTGATCTTGTCTTGCACCTAGCATGCTCATGTTATGGCCCTTATTTTGAAAAAAGCGTACACTAACATGATGCAAATGAAACGAATGCCATAAAAAATGGACATAATTTTAGGTTTGAGATAAGCGGTGTAATGCGCCAGATGAGTAATGCTTCAATGTTTCCTTAAACAATTGGGTAGAAAAAACATTATTTTGATTTATGATGCCCAAATATATTTTCTGCGAATTCCCTAATATCATTATTAAACTCTGTCTTTCTTTGTAGCATAGGTACATGATCCATGTGATGATAAACTTTATAGCTGGAACCTGGAATGACTGGTACATCACCCGGGAAGAATCTGTCGAGGTACACTTGAAGATATTGAGTTCGATTAGCGTCGCTAAAGAGAAATCTTGTTGGAATGTTTAATGCAGCGATATCTGGCACTTTGTTAATTCCTGCTTCGGTCAATAAACCCCCAAAAATTGATAATCTTGATACTTGCGTCAAGAGTATTGCTCTAGATACCATGAAATTTATCTCACCAACAGGTATCGGATCGACAAACTTCAATTCTACAAGCCTTTCATTGGCAGTCAAAAATTCCTCAGGAGTTGCGGATATTCCAGCAGGTGGCGGTAGCGTTGCAATGACTAAATCTAATTCTCCACATAAGTTTGAAGAATGTTGTTTAACATCACAGGGTATGTTTGGATTTGGTGTATGGGTAACACCTGCAAGAAGTCCCTGCATATCAAAGCCGGCGCTCACCATAATGATGCCGGCTACTTTATCCGGCCCATACTTCAAGAGATAATCTCCCAGGAGCAAGCCACCCAGAGAATGGGCAACCACAATGGCTTTATCAATTTTATAATACGGATTATTGAGAACAGCCGCGAGATCATTTGCCCAGTTGTTTTGCAGAAATTGATTCGGATCTGCAACTTCGTCAGCATGACCATGTCCACGATAGTCCATGGTGATTAGCCTGTACGATTGTTTAAGATTGCTATCAATCTGATCTTGCCAAAGCGTATGATCGAACGGCGTGCCGTGCAAGAATATGATGGTAGGCTTATTGGGAGTTTTAGCTCCCCAGTCCTGCACTACGATATGTACACCATCGTCTGTGGTGACAGATCTCTCTTCACATGAGGGCATTTTACAGACGAGAGCGGAGCCATAAGCAGAAGTTCCACACAGTAGGACTATTAATGCAAATAAGCTGGTTGTAAAGCGTTTAAATGGGGTCATTTTGCATACCTCTATATCAACGATTTAGTGCATTGCTTGCATATACATAATTCAAAAGCGCAAGCAAAGTCTTTTTTTAAAACTCCCATAACTAGATACCGATAGCAATAGCTCTTTAGTGATTGGTCAGCGGATTTTCTTCTACCAAGAACAAGAGCAAGAGCTTGAATTTGCCGTATATCTCAACGGTACAACACTTTGTCTGCGGTATTTCAAAAAATATATTTATAATCAACAACCTATTTTATGGACTGTATTACCTAGAGATTTTCTGGCATATAAAGCAATTATGTTAATTTAAAATAGCTACAGTTGTTTTTTAAATAGTAGGTGAGACAATGAGCCTTGGATCTTCAACAGAGCAATTAGTAAGAGAAGCGGATATTACCCAACAAGAGCTTGAAGGTGTAAAGCTTATGCTTCGGCACTTGAAGATGCAATTAATTCCTTTGCATCAAGAATTGGAAGCAAATTATGTATCCAAGAAAGAATTAATAGGTTTTGTCTGGGATGATGAGGTAATGGATGATGCCGAAAATAAAAGAGTGCGAGCAGCGCGAGACAAAAGGGAAAAATTTCAACAATTATCTGAAATATATAGCCCTCTTCAGGAACAATACGAACAAATAGAAAGATTGGGTACTGTGCTTAAAGATAAATTTTATAGCTATCAATCGATAATTAAGAAGAAAAAAGCAATGAAGAGTTTTGCTGCTGAAGTAAATTCATGTTGTCCTGATCATTTGAAAGAGCTTACTAACTGTGAGTGGGAGTTAGATCCTTACAGTACAGTAGAAAAGCCTAAATTTAGATCGCAAGCACTTACTGAAAAAGATGCCCTAGAGCTGATTAGATTAATGAAAAGGGTTGGGTTTGATAATGGTAATTGTGAAGTTTACCAAACACTTTATGATTACTATCAAGTATCTGTAGATAAAAAAGCTGCAATTGATTATTTTGTTAAAAGTAAATTTCAAGGTGGACATAGTCATGCTATAGATATAGAGCTCTTCAATGGCTTTGAGCCAGAATCTGTGAAGTTGAATCATCCTAAGGGCATATGGAATCGATAGTATTGTGTTAGATGAAAGGGGGTAGGTGTAAGCCACCCCCTTTTTTTTTTCAATGTTTAAATAACGTGCATATCCTCTAGAACTAAAACCCGTTGGCACTGTCAAACTTATAAACTACTTCATTGTGAGTACTTATATGGAAGAAGGCCCCAAATCTGATTTACTGATAAAAGCTTGCCAAGAAGGAAAATTGGACGAGGTTGGAGCGTTATTAGAGCAAGGTGTTAATGCTAATGTAGCTGACGAAGATGGAAGATCCCCTCTGATGTGGGCCGCTTATAATGGTTTTAATGATATCTGTTTAAAGCTCATAGAAAAAGGAGCTGATCTTAAAGCCAAGGATAATTATGGTAGTACTGCACTGATGTTTGCCGCACAAGCAGGCTTTAGTAAGGTTTGTGAAACCTTGCTAAAAAGTGGCGAAAAAGGGGCTCTGGTGAATGTTCAAAATAATCTTGGTAAAACACCTTTAGATTATGCTGCTGATTTTAAAGAGATTAAAGAGCTTCTTCTTACGCAAGGTGCCTATGTACCTACAGCTTTTATTCAAGCTTGCCAACAGGGAAAGCTTGATGAGGTGAAAGCTTTTCTGGATAAGGGAGAAAATGTTCATCAAACGGATCAATTTGGAAAAACAGCACTATATTATCTATCGCTTGATTTTAAGCCTGCCATCGTTAAAGCGCTTCTTGAAAAGGGGGCAGATCCAAAATTTGAACAATTATTCATGGAGCCTGCAGGTGAAGACTTTTCAAAAAATATTAATATCCTAAATAAAAAAGTCCATTTATTATTATCAAAAATGTCATTCAGTGCTGATCAATTAAGTTCATTAACACGAATACTCTGTCAAAAGGCTAAGGCGCTTGTTGAACATGCAAAAGGTCATCCTAACGATGTTGAGGATATATCTTTTGCTTTGATGACTTGGTTAGTTTCCTTAGGACATTATAACCAAGAAGGACTTTTAGAAATAAAACAAGCGATCAATGCGATTAGTCCGCTATGGACGACTAGCGCAATGGAAAATCTTAGCATAGGTGGGATCCGTTTCCCTTCTGATTTTGCTAAGCAATTTAACATGAATAAATTGAGCGAGCCCACAGAGAGTGATTCAGCGTTGTATAAAAAGCTTTATTATGCTTTAAAAGAATTGCAACAAAGTCATACCTTGGGTCATCGTTTTGGTTTAAAAGGAAAGCGCGATTTGCTGGGGCTTAGTGTAACCTATCAATATGCTTATGCAGGCCTTATGCAAGAAATGTTAAAAGACACCTATCAAGGCTTTCATCAAGAAAATAACCCCCCTCTCAAAGCGCTTCAAGATGTTTTTGAAAACGTGGATCAAGCTGAACTAAATGCGGCTCTTGACAATATTTACCAAGATGTAATGCAGGTGAATCAAACTGCTGAAAAAGCAGCGCAAAGATTGAGTGAAAATCATAATGTGAGCATTACTATTACCAGTAGATTAGGTTTTTCTTCAGGACATTTCACCTGTATGGTTGGCAATAATGAATTCTTAATTTATGGGGATAGATACCCAACTGAGAACAATGGTTCAGGGCTTGAGATCATGGCTTTTGATGAACAAACTACCCAAGCACAAAAGATAGCTCTGCTTGATAGCCTTTCAAATAAAGGTATCAATGAAGATGATATTGATGACTTTCAACCAAGAAATTTTTTAGCACAAACCAAAGAGAAATTTAACTTAAAGAAAGTCTATTTTATTGACCGCTCTGCGCAAAAAGCAGATACCTGCGGTTGGGCTTCTTCAGCTAAGCTCGTTGTACAAGCCAATGCTTTTTTACATTTCTATCAATTATCAAAAGACTTTACCAAAGCACAAGAGGCTGCAAAAATTTTATATGATGCTTGGTCTAAAGATTTTGATAGAGTAAAAGCATTAGAAGACTATCTTGAATTTCATCAAAAAATGCCGCCTGAATACAAAATGGAGCCGGATAAATTATTATTGGCCATGATTTTATTGCAATCAGAGCAAAAACAAACCCCCTTTAGACAAAAAGTAACGGAGATGATTCAAAAATCTGGATTAGTCGATGAAGTTGCAAGAAGGCAAGCGCAAGAGAATCTTAAAGATATCATTGAGGATCATCTAGAAGAAAAAGCGAAAGAATATACTCAAATTAGAAAAATTTCATTTGATGCCCTAGCCAGTGAACGCCAAGAAAAGAAAGAAGTTTTTGATGAAACGCGTTATGTTGAAACTTATTTAAGAAAAGGTACAAAAGAAGCAGATGAAGAGCTTGAAAATTTAGTTCAGGAAACGCTCAGGCAGCGTCTTCGTAACAAAGATAAACGCGAGAAAGAAAGGGTGCAAATTGAACTCACCGATATTATAAAGAAATGGAGCGCATCTAGTGATAAATTTGAAACAATTAAAGGCCAATTAGAAGCTACCTTAAATAAGGGCGCAAAACTAGAATTACCCGATTCCAATTCTAACTATGCTATTAAGATGCTTATGGATAAATATATGCGCCATAGGTACCCTGTGGCAAAGGAAGAAAGCGATGAGCTTGATAAGTGCTTGGCCTTTTTTCTTGAAAAGGGCGCTCCTCTTTTTATAGGAGATAAACCCCTTATTCATGAAGTCGCCACAGAGGGTGCATTGAAATGTTTAATTGAAAGGGGCGCAAGCATTGATGCGCCAGATAATGAAGGTAAAACGTTGCTCATGAACTATATATCAAAGAGCTATGCCCAGGGTGTAGAATTTTTATTAAAACAAGGTGCAAATATTAGCCTTACTGATAAAGAGGGGCACGATGCCATGTTTTATGCCGTTGCAAGGCAAAATGAGGCTATTATAAAATTGTTAGAAGGACGCGCAAAACCGAGTGTACCAAAGGGTTATGATCTTTATTGAATAATGCCTGTGTAAGTGGTGTCAAATAAAGCATTTTACCTAAGCCAGCTAAACTCGTGGACGTTTAGCAGGTCTGGCGGTTGCAGCATTTAGTTCTTGGAGCTTTTCCAAAATCAGTTGGCGGATTTCTTTATCGTGCTCAGTGGATTGAGCCTGTTTATTAATTTTAGAGGCCATTGATGATAAATTTGAGCACTGTGAAAAACGTATATTTAAATGAGGAACTTTTGCAGTAATTTCTTGCAAGCTTTTTCTGTGAAAGGCTTCATATTGATATTTCTGATAAAGCGCTTCAGAATCACAGATAAGTTGGAATATCTCAAAATGTTGTTCGCTTAAAATGTAAATGTGCGCAGGTGAAAGTTTTTGTCGCAAGTGCTTATTTTCAAAAAGCTTTTTTGCAATAGAAACATATATTTTCCCAAGATCCACTAACTCATGTATATGCATATTAGCTAACACTCCTTCATCAATAAGACGATGTAGCAAATCCTCATCATATACTTGAGCAAGTTGCTTGGCATTGCAACATTTCAACCTTTCACGCAATCTTGGGTTTTCAATCATTCTCAATGCAAGAGATGGATATTGAATAATCTTAATTAAATCCTCATCAGTAACTTCATATAAAATGTCAATGTCGTCTACGGCGCGCTCTGCAACCCAAGGATATATCATGGCAAGGGGTGCTATCCAATCGGCATCATCAGTACCCTCAAAATGAAGCAAGTCACGCTCAAAAATATCATAAAGAGATTTTTCGTCATCTTGATATACTAGTGCTAACAGTGAAGGTAGCCATTCTTGCAGTTTTTCCTGCCATCGTGGCAAGGCGCGTAATTCTTGTGCCAATGAGGGGTGTGCTAAAATGATACGCTTAAGAGCAAAAGAATCTAGTTTTTCGAATAGAGGTGGTGTTGTTAGAATTCGCCGCGCAATGGGTAAGCAATATGCCAAATCTATAAGCGCCTGATCTGTTACCTCATCTATGTATACTATCATTTGGGCTACTTGAACGGGGTTATCAAGCAATGCACTGGCAAGCTCTGTGTAATAGCCTGTGAATCTATATTTTAAATAATGATTTGGATGTTTTGTAGTCAGATGGTTTATTAGAAACCTTGCAGCATTAATATCTGCTTTAGCAACGCATTTTAATTCTTTATAACTTAGTTCTTCAACAATATGTTCGACGATGGCAGGATGTTTACTTACAACTTGCAATAATTCAAATGGTTTTAATTGTTCAAGTATTTTCTCATCGTTTAATATATATAAACAATCTTCAGGGGTATGGCAGGAATTTATTAAGCTTTTGATAGTGCGCCGCGAGCTTACTGCTTTGCTTTTTATTAAACGTTCATACCATTGTTTAGACACAAAAAAGAGAGAATGTTTCCCCATGAAGTGATAACTCGGCAATAAACTGGTGATAACACCAAACACATCTTCATTAAGCGTAGCGCAGTGATCAGTCAGTTCGGGTTGCTTTGGTTTAATGCTTGCAGCGCCACGTTTCATATTTTAAGAGGTTGAGGGTAATTTGAGTTGGGTAATCTGATTACTATAGCAGCGAGTAAATTCAATATCTGCCAGAAAAAATTTCGTTAGCAGTGAACCAAACAGCCCCCCGCGCCCCCCTTCAAAGGGGGTAAAAGTTCTAAATTGATTTCAATTAAAAACGCTTACCGCCTTAGAAGGGGGTGTAATTTACCATCATTGTTTTTTATGACATTAAATAAAATGACGGTGTTTTTCAATTTAACCGCTTATTACTGTGCATTTGCCAATCATCAAAACAAATAGTTATATAATTGACACATGTTGTCGCTATTCGTATATTTTCTGCTTGAAGATGTTTGTTAGAGCTCGAGTGAGAAAGGTACCATGTTAAAAGCATTTGCAGAATTAATTGATACGCAAATACCAAGACTCTTGAAACCCCGGGGGGATTCAACCAGTGACACTAAAAGCCCGACTTCTGATCATGAATTAATCATTAAAAAAATCATCGATAATTATTATCCTGACAGTGATCAATATCAACCAGTCAATCTCTCTTGTCCGAATGATTCAAATTATATTTCTCCCCTGCATCAAAGCATACTGTTATCAAGAACTTCTTGGGTACGTGTTTTACTGGAAAATGGTGCCAATATTATTTATTATTCAACACCAAGCGTAAGCCATGATTTGATGATGGTTGCTATCCAAAATCCAGATGAAAATATTGCTATAAATGTATTTAATTATGGTGTTAGAAGGTACGGCCGCCCAGATTTTTCATATGATAATCTACCGGTGGATGAGTTGGTAGAGAAATTGGCCGCTACAATTACTCACTCAGGAACAAATAAACTTGAAAATACTATCAAGTATTTAGAAGCAGCAATTGACAATAATAAACCAAATCTTTCAGGAGATATCTTAAAGGGACTTCATCCCCATGAAAAAGACACACAGCTCTTATTAACATGCTTTAATAAAGCTATTAGCAAAACATATGCTGACTTGGCTGCAAAAATTTTGATGGAATTGCCACCTGAAATAGGTTTAAATTGTATTTATAGCCATTTAAAAGATATAGATGAGTCCTATATTAGTGAATACTTGCGAATTCATAATATTAAATCAGATATTAAACTCTTTGAGCTAGCGTTAAAAGCAAGCAAATTTACTGTTGCTTATAATTCAAGCGCAGACATTGAAGATCTCGATAGACACTTGGTAGCGTTGATTCAAAAGGGTCTTCCTGCAACTGAAGGATTATTACATTTCGCCCTTGCCAAGGGTTTGCGATCTACTGTGAAATTACTTTTTAACAAAAATTGCCCTGGAAAAGAAACGGTACTTGAGTTTTGCATCAACAATCAGCAAGCAAATTTAGCTTGCGAATTAATAGCCATGGGTGCAAATTTTAATTTAACGCATAATTTCAACCCGTTATGGGTAAGAATTTTTAACGAAGGCATCTATACGAATTTGCTATGCGCAATGATTCGAAAGGGATTATCTTTGGATTCGATTGCATCATATTCTGCTGGCAGAATCCATACTAATGATAATGTTTTAGATGTGAGCCTTAGAGGTTGCGAATGGCAGGTTGTCCTTGAAATTCTAAAAACTAAACCAGCGCTTGAGAAAGTTGAGGCGGCTTTTGAAAAAGTAAAGGGCACACTTTCAAAAATTGGTGAAGAAAATTTTGATGGATTAATTCAAATCATTGCCAGTGAATGTAAAAATGAAGCAATGATTCCTTATCTTGAAATTATTTTATCTCATATTTCAACTTTACCCGCACATGCATTTTATATAGGAAAAGCACTTTACAAAGAAGGAATTTCTGATCTTGCTTATATATTATTGTCATCCTTAAAGGTTCCACAAATTACCTATGAGCAATATAAAGAAGCACGTTCAATCTGTGGGCATATTGTACTTACCAATGGCGGTGACCCAATAAAAGATACAGAAAGTGAACAAAGTCGGCATGAGCGTGTTGAAAGTGCGGTTGATCATTTTATTGAAGCAGGCGATGCCAAATTAACAAGATTTTTGTTGAAAGATCTCTATACACCAAGACAACAGAAAATTCCAGCGGCTACGTTAAGAAGAAATAGGGTCAGCTTTAGACCATAAATAAATCACTAAAAGCGGATCGGGAGCAAGCTATATTGGCTTTGCTCCCGATTTAGCATTTACGTGTTCAACGATTTGAGCATCCTCTGCTGTTGGCAAAGTATCACTTGCGCTAAGCAGCTTAGGAGAAGAAAATATTAATTCATTAGAATTTCTTAAGGCATCCTCCAATACTAAGAGACTACCAAACGATGGGATCTTCATTTCAGGTCCAAAACTAAAAGGGTTAATATCTGTAAAATTTACATCCCCAAAAATATCTGGATCAATCTGAATTGGTGTTGGTGCTTTATTTTCAGGTTTTACAGGTAGAGGCTTTTCGGGCGCTACAGCACCAGCAGTTGGTGGCGCTGTGATAGGTTGTAGGTTCAACGCTTGAGCTGTTTTGGCATCTAGTTTAAATTTTAGAATCAATTTCTTTGGCAGCGGCTCTTCTTTTTTAGATTCTTCTTTCTTAGGTTCTTCCCTCTTTAGTTCTTCTTTCTTAGTTTTTTTTCGAAGTGTTGGTTTTGCAAATGCTCTAAGCTCCTCAAACGCTTGAGCTCCGTTCTGATAGCCATGCCCAATTTTTAATGTCAGAGAGGGTATGCCGTTATGTATGCTTGGGACGCAGAATTTATTTTGCAGATCTAGATTGTTTTCAATCAAAAACTTTAACATTTGATTGATGCTTTTATAATTTTCCTTTTTTTGATATTGCGGATTTAAATTTAATTGTAATATCTGACCATTGAGCAGGGCACAGTTAAAAAGCTTTTCTTTAAAAAATAGAATCTTCCATTGAGTTCGCATGCGATTATCCTTTATCGGTTATGTGTCAAACTCTTTAATACTACTTTCATTCGATTTCTTTTAGGTTTAATTTGTTTTTATATAACATGATTTAACCAAGGAACCCACATGCAAAAATACGACTTCCCAAGCGGCAAGCTCGATCAAGAAAGATTAGACATCCAACACATTTGCTATAGCAAGGGAAACTTCACAGTACTCAAAGAATGTTTGATATCACTAAACCAAACGGTGGTAGACGCGGGCTGTGGGAGTGGCGCGATGACAGAGTGGTTGGCCTACCAAGTGGGCCCCTATGGTAAGGTTATTGCCCTAGACAACGATCCCGAGCAGCTAGAAGTGGCAAGTAGCCGTGCTAAGAAGGCAGGCTTAACGAATATTCAATTTTTAAATGTCAACTTAGAAGAAGATCTGGATGATGCTTTTAAGGCAGACATTACCTTTTGCAGCATGGTATTGACGCATTTAAAAAATAAACAAACTGGCGTCAAAAATCTTGCTAAATTTACCAAAAAGGATGGGTACGTTGTTGCCGCAGATCCTATCAATGCCATGTGCTGGGTATCACCTGATAATCGGGCCTATAATAAAATTTTTGATTTATTTATAGATTATGCGATGCATAAATCTTTTAATGCCAATTTTGGTATGCAATCAGGCAGTATTTTTCTAGAAAGTGATAGTTTCTCAGCGATGACCGTAGAAGGGTATCAACCCATTACCAATATTCCTACTTTAAAATCCTACATCCGTAGGGGCTGGGAACATTTTAGAGATAATGTTGTTGAACGCCATGTGTTGACCCAAGAAGAGCAGCAACAGCTTAGCCAAGAGCTGGATAATATGATTAACTCTGAAGCATTCACCTTTGGTTTGCCTATTAATACGATAGTAAAGGCCAGAGTGTGACATTTAAATTGGGTGTTAGTGGGAAATTATACTTCAATGCGCCTTACAGCGTTATTTTTTAGTAAGTGCTTTTTAGATCACAAAGTAAGGTGACCTATACGGAATCAGTTTAAAATTTTTAGAAATGCAATATGAGTTAATCTGCCACGACAATGCCAGGGGGTGCCCAGCTACCTTCACCGGGAGGTAAAATGGAAGGTTGTGATTCTTTTGGCCAATATAAACGCATCACTAAATAGATTGGACCATTTGGCGCGGGTAGCCAATTGGCTTCTTTGTCTTTGCCAGGGGAATCTTTTTGTACATAAATGGTGATGGAGCCATCTTTATTTTTTTGCATATTTGGTAACATCGGGGAATTGATTAAATAGCGGTTAATGGGGTTTTTAATTAACAGCTGTGTTTTGCCATCGTACATGGTGATAGACCAAAATGCATTTACTGGGGGAAATGCATCTTTGGCAAACGTGATGGTGTATTTATGCTTACTGCCATCCAATGCTTGGCCTTTGTTATCTGTGCGTGCATAAGGGTACATTGCTTCAACAGCATCATTAGCATATATGCCAGCCGTAGCGACAGCTGCACGAAGCATCCAGTTGCCATTATAATAAGCGGCATCGCCACCGGCGCCACTTACTCGCCAACCATTAACATCTTTTCCAATCGTTTTAAGATAGTCTTTGATTTCATTTTCGCCTTCTTTCATGCCAAGCAGAATTTCCGCCTTGTGCTTTAATGATAATTCTTTAAAATTAAATTTTTTACCAGGGCCCACACCAATTAAAGCAAGCTTTTCAAGCATGGCCTTATCTTTTTCATCAGGATGAGAAAATTGTAAAGCAAAATCAAGGTATTCAAAAAAATCTGTCTTGACTAATTCTTTATCTATTTTAGGAAATGCAAGGGATGCCCCTTTCTTGGGAGAGGGTTGTTTAAGATATTGAGAAAGGGTAGATATTTTGTATTGATCTTGTATTTTTATAACATTGGGTAAATCACTTGGCGTAAATAATTGCGTTCTAAAAATGCTCAAAGAAAAATCTGTGCCAGAGCGAAATACTTTTTTAATCTGTGAAGGGGGTTCGCCTTTGTAGCTTGGACCCACAATCATATAGTCGCCTGCTTCATTACCAGTAGCACGGCTACCAATATAGCCATAATTATAAGTATTTCCGTCACACAACATCACTGAATAATATCTAGATTTTTCAATAGCTGGCACTGAGATCACAATGGGCTCGGCGCGTAAATCCATCCATACCATGGAGTAGGGTGTATCGCTATTGGGCGTAATAACAGCAGTGTCTTCATACGTAAAAACACGATGTTCATTACTGATAGTGTTAAATGGCGCTTTATACTGACCCGAATTTTTATCTATAACATATTCGTACATAACCCCATAATTCATGACCAACGGCAATCCGTATATAAAACCTTCTTTGGCTATTTTTCTTGCTTCGTTAAAACTCAAGGATTTTGCGTCATCAGCTAAAGAGCAGAAAGACATGGCTACTAATAGAAATAGGGATAGGTATGTTTTCTTGTTCATGGTATTGCACTCAAAATAATGGTTATAAATACAGGGGTTAATATATTTGATCATTAATATTAGTAAAAGATATAGCTCATATTGAGATGAGCGATTGGGTGTTTTTTTTGTTAATATATAGGTCTTGTCCCCATCGTCTAGAGGCCTAGGACATCGCCCTCTCACGGCGGTAACAGGGGTTCGAATCCCCTTGGGGACGCTACCAACTCAGTTGGGCAATAGCTGATATTTACTTTATTTTTCGAGTTAACTGAGCCTTATTTATTTGCTCAATTTGGCTAATCATCTGCTCACATTTGGGAAGAGCATATTTCTCAGCCATTTTTTTCAAATTCAATAAATTGGTATCAGGGTGGCTATCTGTTAATAGCATTTGAATTTCATGAAATATTTTATGTTTAAGAACAGATTTTTCACTAAGCACAGTATCGTAATTATTAAGATATTTTTCGGTAATGGCTTTAATTAAAGCGCTTTTTTCCACTTGTTCCAATTGTTGTGTTTGTGTTGACATGTTTGATTGTCTAAAAAGGACAGTTTTTAAGTGTTTTGGCACAAGAGGTTCAATAGGCTCTTTAAAAGAGGAGGAAGTGTCAGATAAATCATCATCTGTATTAGCTGTTAGATATTCAGCACCGTCTCTTTCTGACGAGTCATCTCTTAAGGCATCTATTTCAAATTCTTTTGTAGAAACGGCAGATAATTTACCTTGAAGCGTATTAAGGTTACTTTTAACAGAATCTAAACGTGCTAATAAGGTGGTTTCTTGTCTTTTTAAAATCGCCATTTCTTCTGCAATAGGTTCAGGTAGATGAGCTTCTTCTCGTTCGAGCTTAAATTCATATTTTCTCGCATTCCTTTTAATGACATTATAGTCATACACACCACCGCTATCTGTTAAATCAGAGTAATTTCGATATAAATAATCAACTAAAAAGGCGGCAAATTTTTCTCGATCTTTAAAGTGAATATAACCTGTATTAGAATCATGAAACAAAAAGCCATCTTTGTCATAATTTAAGCCTACGGCATGGCCTTCCTCTTTGGAAAAAAACCATAACATTAACTTTGCTGAATCAACGTCCTTGGTTTGCGCCATAATGCCGTCAACGTATCTTTTAAAAAATGCTTTTGCGTTTCTTCCTTTCATTTTGTGTGTGGCATGCGTTTTATCTTCAGATGTAATTTCAAATAGAGTGGCACCTTCTTTAACAACATCTTGAGCGTCCCATCTTAAGCCCGATTCTAACGTCATCCATAAATCATTTCTTGAAATATCAACTGAAGCGTCTAAACGAAAACTTTTCTTATTCGCTAAAATAAGTCTGAAGTTGTTCATTTTGGCTTTAAAGGGTATATCATTCCAACCTTCTGATGTACAAATTTCTAGGAATTGCGCTGAATATCCGCCACATAATCCATTACTGTGCCCCATTGCTGCCAAATTCCCTTGATTTAGATTGTGAAGCAGTTTTCCACCATGCTTAGTAATAAATTCTTTCGCTTCTTTGGTTGATTCATCAGACAGAAGGCTATAATAACCAGTTGTTTTTTTTAGTTCTTTTATTTCTTTTTTGCGTCTTTTTAGTTCAGATTTATCGCTGGCGGATGGATATTTATGAATAATTTTTTTCTTGTTATCTATTGCTTCAACGCGTCTTCTAATATAATCAAGCTCATCGTTCACCCCAAGAAAATACTTTTCAAGAACTTTTTCTTCATTCGCTCTGTCCTTGAAAAACTTCTCTTTTCTTCCTTTGTAAATACTTTCTATAGATTTTTTTTGTTCTTCTATCGTTAAATTAAGGGTGGATATTTCTTTGGTAATTGCAATAATATCTGTTTCAAATTGCGTTTTCTCTTCTGGTGTTAAATTTTCTATTTGATCGCGATATGCTTGCTGTAAAACGCTTAAAGATTGTTCTGATTCAGCCAATTTATTTCGAGGAAGGCTTAATAGATCATCGATATCAGCTAGTTTATCATTTTCAAATTCTTGAAGATCTTGTACGAGATGGTTTTCTCTAGCTTTTTTAAATTGAGATAAAGCTTCTAACATTTTGACTTTAACTAAATTAATTTTAAGTAAGGAATCTATTGTTAGATCTCCATCCATTTCTAAATCATCAAAAAGAGATAAGATAGGTGTTATAACACCAGTTAATAATGCATGTTGGAAGGGGATAGAGGGTGAAGTTGAAACACACAATTCATGAGCAATATTTAAACAACCATAGAGACCTTTCGGTTGATATTTAGTGCGCATATTTTCATTATAAAGCGTTCTATATTCTTCTAATTCTTTAATAAAGCGTCTTAGGTTGTGACTAGATGAGTATGCTTGAAGTACCGAAATTATTTGATCAAGTTCTATAATGGAGCATTCATGCAATTTCTTTAGTTTAATAGGGTAAGGTTGTGTATCAATTAAGTGCTGATCTAGCAAAGCTTTAATTTTAGGATTATCAACGCGCGATGCAATATCTTGTTGAAGCTCAAATAGTTTTTTGTCAGAGCCGCCGGTTTCATAATGTCTTGTAAAGGGTAATCTATTAAAAGCATCTGCAACAGCTTTTTCTTCGCCATTAACAAGAGATCTCAGAAAAACATTTGTTAAACTCATGGAAGCACCTGAGGACAACAATACCACTATGTTAGTTTACCAAACTATGATTTTGATTGCACTTATGGGTATATAAACAGGTATTGCTTTTATATACACGTTCAATATAGCTGCGCACGGCAAGCTTTTTTATTCCTTTATATACTTAACATGTAATTGATATGCACAGATTATTATCTTAAGTATTCCTGCAAACAAGTACAGGGTTAACGCGAATCACTTTAAATAAGCATTTTTAACATGTCGCAAAAACATGCCATAAAGGTTGAACATATATCAAAGACTTACGGTAATAAATCTGTACTAACAGATATTAGCCTTACAGTACACCAAGGGCACTGTGTTGCACTTTTGGGTGAAAATGGCGCGGGTAAATCTACCTTGTTAAAGATATTAGCAACACTTATTAAACCTACTCAAGGTAATGCTTGGGTAAACGGTTTTTCAATTATTGAAGATCCCATTAACGTGAGAAAATCTTTAGGTTTTGTATTTCAAAGTACATTGTTAGATAAACAATTAACGGTATGTGATAATTTGCAATTTGCTGCAGCGCTATTTGGGCTTTCTAAAAAAAATGCACTTGAAAGAATTAAAACAGTGTTAGCTATTTTCGAACTTTCAGATCTGTTGAATAAAAGAGTGAAATCGCTCTCAGGCGGCACCCAAAGAACAATTGATATTGCAAGATGTTTATTACATAAACCCTCAGTGATTATGCTTGATGAGCCTACGGCAGGGTTAGATAAAGCACATCGCACACAATTATTTGAACATTTAGAATTATTGAAAACCAAAGAAAAAGCGACCATCCTTTTTTCAACACATCAACTCGAAGAAACCAAAAGTGTAGATGCCATTTTTTCAGTTAAAGCGGGGCATGCAGCATCATGTTTAACGCAGCCATCGCATTAATTTCCAAAGATGTGAGGCGCGCATTAAGACAAAAAATGCGCTTGTTAAGTACGCTATCACGACCACTATTATGGCTTTTTGTTATTGGTACAGGACTAGGCTCAGTTATCCAACCTTTAAATGATTATCCCTATCAAACTTATTTAATTCCAGGATTAGTTGGGATGGTATTGTTATTCGGTGGAATTTTATCAGCTCTGACTACAGCTTTAGAAAAAGATTTTGGCACCTTACGGTTCTTACTGATTGCACCCTTTTCAAGAGGATGGATTATCATCTTCAGAGCATTAAGCGCCGCCATTATCGCCATTATCTATACCTTACTCTTTGTACTTATCATTTTACCATTTTATTTTTACCCCAAAGAAGTAGATTATTCCTTGCTTGTCATGACGATTATTACATCTGCGCTACTGTGGGGTGCATTTGGGATGTTGTTAGTCGTATTCTCAAAAACTTCTGAAAATTTTTCAGTGATAATGAATTTTGTTGTTTTTCCACTTTATTTTTTAAGTGGTGGATTATATCCTTTGCATAATTTACCGCCTATCATGAAACAGGTGGTGCAGTTAAATCCCTTCACCTATTGTGTTGATATGCTACAACATAGCATGCACTTAGATGGCCTGGCACACTATACCGTTACTATGGATATAGCTGTGATGTTAAGTGCTGCGTTTGTGTTTGTTTTTATAGCCGTTATCCTCTTTTTAAGAAAACCCTATGAGGAATTGATATGAAGGTACACATCTTAGGATCAGGCGCAGGGGGCGGGTTTCCACAATGGAATTGTTATTGTCATAATTGTGATGGGTTTAGAAAAGGTAAGCTGCATGCTAAGGCCAGAACGCAATCTTCGATTGCCATTTCAGATAAAGTGGGCACAAATTGGATATTAATTAATGCCTCTCCTGATATTCGAGCTCAATTATTAAATGCGCAAGCCTTACAACCGGCGCGCAAAGTGCGCGATAGCGCTATCGATGGGGTGATATTGGTCGATAGCCAAATTGATCATACCACAGGCTTACTGATGTTAAGAGAGGGCAATAAATTGCCTCTTTATTGCACCCAGTCTGTTTATGAAGATTTAACCACCGGCTTTCCGATTATTAATATTCTGGCTTCTTATTGTGGCACTGAATTCCATGAAATCAAGATGGGCGCCTCCAATGCATTTAACATCCCTTCACTACCGCATATTCGATTTATCGCAATTGCTTTAGAAGGTAAAGCGCCGCCTTATTCACCGCACAGGCAATCACCAACCGTTGGCGATAATATAGCACTGTTTATTCACTGTGAGCACTCTAATAAAAGTTTATTTTATGCGCCTGGTTTAGCAAAAATCGATGAAGTTATTTTTCCTTGGATGCAACAAGCAGATTGTTTGTTGCTAGATGGCACCTTTTGGCAAGAAGATGAAATGAAAGTAAATGATATTGCTGATAAGCCTGCAGCAAGTATGGGGCATTTGCTGCAGTCTGGTGCAAACGGGATGATCAACCATTTAAATAAACTCCCTGATAAACGCAAAATTCTTATTCATATTAATAATACCAATCCGATTTTGGATGAAGATTCAGCACAACGAAAAGAGCTTTCGCAAGCAGGTATTGAAGTGGCTGAAGATGGCATGGTTATTTCTCTTTAAATAAGAATTAACCCTAATTTTTCTTAAAAAACCCCTCATTTATTTCGTTTTTCGTAAAAATATCCAGCACTTTTTCATTATAAACAGGTCTATGATGTTACTATTTTATTGTTTCTTCTAATTATTAGGGGTAATTACAATGAAGTGGAGTAAACCTACCTATCAAGAATTGCGTTTTGGCTTTGAAGTAAGAATGTACATTAAAGTTAAATAGGAGTTTAATATTTATATGTGCGTTTAAAATGCCTTTAAATATATAGGGGTAAATACAATGAAGTGGAGCAAACCAACCTATCAAGAAATGCGTTTCGGTTTTGAAGTTAGAATGTACATTAAGGTTAAATAGGAGTTTTGTATGCGCAAGTTTAAAATAATCTTAGGTACACTTTTGGTTGGCACATTTGTTTCAGCTTATGCAGATTCTGCTTCACAAAGTGGTGGGACCGATATCCAAAATACGCGCAGTTTCAGTAATAGCCCAATAAATAATAAAAATGTGAACCAAATTCAACAAAAATGGGAATATTTAACTGTTCCTGATACTGGAACGCCTAATACCGCTTTTGGTGCTGTTTCTTCAACGCCAGCCGTTGATGGAGATTATATCTATTTTAATGATCAGTCAGGAAATATTACCAAACTAAATCGCTATACCGGTGCATTGGTTTGGAAAAAGAATTATGTCAATGATTTGTCCATTCCCAATTTCACTGTTACTGCTTCTCGTAATACGCCCTATATTGCGAATGGATTAGTAGTGGTGGGCAGTAATTTTAATTTAACAGATCAATATTGTAAAACCGTTAATAAACCGCCCCAAGCTTTAGTGTGTAACGCTGGCGAAGGCGCTATTGTATTAGCGTTAGATGCCAAAACAGGTAATGTGGTTTGGCGACAAAAAGTAGATCCTCATCCTTCCTCAAAAATAACTGGCTCTATTAGTGGTTACAATAATGTTCTTTACGTTCCGGTGGGTAATTGGGAAGAAGAATTTGCAAGGACTTATCCCAATATTTTCCCAGATCCTGCACACCCCGATGTTCCTGGTGCACCAACCGATCCTAATTCAGCTTATCCATGCTGCTCAGCGCGAGGAAGTTTGGTTGCGTTGGATCTCTCTACCGGTAATAAAATTTGGCAAACCTATACGGTGATTGGTAATGATCCCGATAATCAATTACCTGCCAATCTAAAAGCCTTATTAACGCCTAAAGGGTTTTTTGGGTCCTCTACTTACGGGCATAACCCGGTAATAGATCCAAAACGAAACCAGGTTTATATTGCTACTGCGCAAACCACTACTGCGCCAAAAGTAGCTGAAGATTGTGCTAAAGCACGCATTGCAACCGGTAATCCGAATGCGAATATTAGTGGCTTACCAAGTGGTGTTACTTGTAATAACCTAAATCAAAAATTAAAAACTTATGCTAATGCCATGTTAGCGTTGGATATGAAAACCGGTGCCGTAAAGTGGGCCTTTTATGCACATCAATATGATGCTTGGAACCATGCGTGCGCAGCATCAAACTTTGGTGGTATGGGGTCTACAGATCCTGTGGTATTTCCGGTACCCATCGCCAATACAACAAATTGTTTTCAAAATCCCATAGGCCCTGATAACGGTTTTGGTCAACAGCCAATGTTGGTGACCAATGTTAAAATGCCAAACGGCTATCTGCAGGATTTAGTAATTGCGGGCAATAAAGATGGACGATTGTTTGCTGTTAATCCCGATACCGGTCAAAAAATCTGGGAAACAGACACCGATCCCGGTAGCCTATATGGTGGGCTACAATTTGGTAGAGCAACAGATGGTAAAAATATCTACTTTGGTACTTTTAACGGACGTAACCAAGGAAGAAATGTAAACACCAAATTTGCTTCTAATGATTCATTTTTACAAATAAATGGATTTAGTGCTTTAGGCGTGAAGCCAACTCCCTTTTATAAACGTGATGGTGACACACCTAAACCGACCCCAGCACCCAGTGATCTTGTGCTACCATTTCCAGGACCAAACATTGTTTATGGTATAACCAGTTATCCTGACGTTTATCCTGATGCAAATGTATTGCCACCCTATTTAAAAGGGCCGGCCAGTGGACCTAGCGAGAAGTGGACGCTGATTAACCCGCCTTCTGATGTAGTAGCTGATGGATTAACAGTTTTTAATTCTGGTAATCAGTTAACCACCATCGATGGCATGATCCAAGCCGTTGACGCTGCAACGGGTAAAATTCGCTGGCAAAGGCCAGCCAACGATGCCATTTCAGGGACGCTGGCACCCACTGGGGCACATGGTACCTTAACCGTGGGGAACAATGTTGTGTTTATTGGTTACGCTGATTCACAGGGTACCTTGGTTGCCTTAGATGCAAATACGGGTAAGAAATTGTATCAGTTTCAAAACACCATCAAATTATCTGATGGTTCTTCCTTACCCAGTGGTGGCTTTGAAGGGGGGCCATTGGTTGTAGGCGATTGGATCTACATGGGTGCAGGCCTAGAAACATTAGGGCTTTTCCCAAATGGCCAATTTCTATTTAGGAACAATGGCAATCGGGTTTATGGCTTTCAGCTCCCCAAAACTTGCTATTAAGTAGATAAAATAATTCTCTGTTGAGAGGAGATTTTATGAAAATTAAAATGCGCGGATTAGCCACTCTATTTGTAAGTGTCATAGCGTCGTATTGTGCATGGGCCGATACCGATATCCAAAATACACGCAGTTTTGATAATAGCCCTATTAACAGTAGCAATGTGGCTAATCTAGAGCTTAAATGGGAATATTTAACTGTCCCTGATACCGGCACCATGAACACCGCTTTTGGCTCGGTGTCATCCACCCCAGCTGTTGAAGGTGATTATATCTATTTCAACGATTGGTCAGGTAATATCACCAAACTTAATCGCTTTACTGGCGCATTGGTGTGGAAAAAGAATTACGTTAATGATTTATCAATTCCTAATTTCGTTGTTAATAGCTCAAGAAACACGCCTTATATATCAGATGGCCTTGTTATCGTAGGGAGTAATATTGGTTTAATTGATCCCTTATGTAAAGTTGTTAACAAATCACCAGCACCTGGTGTTTGTATATCAGGCGATGGGGCAATTGTATTAGCCTTAGATGCTAATACAGGCAATGTGGTCTGGCGTCAGAAAGTAGAATCCCATCCTGCTGCTAAGGTAACCGGCTCTATTTCAGGTTATGATGGCAAGCTATTTGTGCCGGTCGGTAATTGGGAAGAAGATTTCTCTCGCGGTTACCCTGATATTTATCAAAATCCTATTAATCCTAATTCAAAATATCCTTGTTGCTCAGCCAGAGGCAGTTTGGTTGCATTAGATTTAAAAACGGGTAATAAGCTTTGGCAAACTTATACTGTGATTGGGAATGATCCAAACAATGAATTACAGCCAAAGTTAAAAGCGCTGTTAACACCACGTGGTTTCTTTGGCTCTTCCACCTATGGCCATAACCCAGTGATTGATCCTAAAAGAAAACTCGTTTATATCGCTACCGCACAAACAACCACAGCGCCTAAAGTAGCTGAAGAATGCGAGAAAAAACGTCGTGCCACAGGAGATCCCAATGCCAATATTTCTGGGCTTCCAGGCGGTGTCACGTGTAATAACTTAAATGAAAAGTTAAAAACTTATGCGAATGCGATGCTCGCCATAGACATGAAGTCTGGCGCCGTAAAGTGGGTATATTATGCGCGTAAATACGATGCGTGGAATCATGCTTGTGGGGCACCTGATTTCTATGGGTGGTCAAGCATACCCCCCATTGTATTCCCCGTTCATCTTGTCAATGCAGGCAATTGCATTCAAGAACCTATTGGTCCAGATATGGGCTTTGGTAATCAACCGATGTTGGTAGAAGATGTCAACATACCAAATGGCGGAAAAAAAGATCTGGTGATTGCCGGCAATAAAGATGGTAGGCTTTTTGCCATTGATCCCAATAATGGTCATTTAGTATGGGAAACCAATGTTGATCCAGGATCAATTTATGGTGGCTTACAGTTTGGTAGAGCAACCGATGGTAAAACAATTTATTTTGGCTCTACTAATGGACGTAATAATGGTAGAAAATTAAGCACGCCTTATATACCCGTTGACACCTTTTTAAATGTCAATGGTTTGAGTGCTTTGGGGATAAAAACGGGCCCCTTTGTTAAAAAAGATGGTGCAACCCCCGTGCCTTATCCTGCACCTTCTAATATTGTGTTACCCTTTCCAGGGCCCAACTTAGTTTTTGGTATCAATGATTATCCTAATTCTTATCCTGATCCAGATAATACTGGTGCGCCTGCAAATTTCCTCAAAGGCCCAGCCAGCGGACCTGTGGAATTATGGACATTGATTAACCCGCCTTCAGATATCGTAGCAGACGGTGTCAATGTTATCAGTTCAGGGAATAAGTTAAAAACCATCAGTGGCATGGTGCAAGCTGTGGATGCGGCGACAGGTAAAATTCTTTGGCAGCGCCCTGCAGTTGATGGTGCAAGTCCAACATTAGCGCCAACGCAAGCTTTTGGTACCCTTACCGTGGGTAATGGCGTTGTTTTTATTGGCTACGCCGATGGCCAAGGCACCATGGTTGGGCTTGATGCTAAAACGGGTAAAAAACTGTTTCAATTTAATAATAAAGTAAAGCTTTCTGACAACTCATTGGTTGCCAATGGTGGCATAGAATCTGGCCCTTATGTTGCTGGTGGCTGGGTGTATTGGGGAGCTGGTCTAGAAACGGGTGCTTATTTCCCAAGCGGAAATGGTGTGCTGCGTAATGGCGGTAATCGCCTATATGGTTTCAAGCTACCAGGTTGTGATGATAAGTAGTATTTCATCCAATCTGTAAGGGGGCTTTTGCCCCCTTTTTTATTAACATATTGATTTTTAAGATAAAATATCCTGATGCACCAAGCCGATAAGTCCATATATAGACAAAAGTCTATATATGGACTATTCTATAAATATCAAGAGCTTTCAGGAAGGCCAGAAAGATGAAACACTCTCCCACCAATATAAGTAACCTTTCCGATAAGGTTGCCTGGAAATCACTTAAAAATTTGGTAGAGCGTTTTCGTTTAAATGAAAATGAGGGAAAAATTTTAATGGGTGATATACCTCGTTCGACTTATTTTAAAGGTATAAATAGTTTAGAGGGCCATTTAAACCGCGATCAAAAAGAAAGAATATCTTACCTTTTAGGCATATATAAAAATTTGAGAATTTTATTCACTGATAGTCATCAAGCTTTAACATGGATAGAGAGAGAAAACAATTTACCTCCGTTTAATGGGATCTCGCCTAAACAATATATGTTAGAAGGAAGCTTGGTAAGGTTAGCTGATGTAAGAAGATTTTTAGATTTCTGGAGAGGGTACTAAGTTGTCTTTCACTGAAGTTCAAGTTTCTCATCCAGTACATCGGTTGATCCCATCCAGATTTCCTCCAGTATTGTTATTTGATTGGGCAGACTCAGAAGAAGAACTTGAAGAAATTGCAGCACTTGAGGGAATAACTAATGATCGTATCAAAACAGAATATGGTGATATTTCTTTAGTTGCTAAAGAAGATTGGGTGGGCGGTCCTGGTTCTACACCTTTGATGGCAGCTTTCACTCATCCTGGAAATTCAAGATTCGCTGATGGAACCTATGGTGTTTATTATGCAGCAAATAATCTTGAAACGGCTGTTGCAGAAACAAAATTTCATAGAGAAATATTTTTAAAAGCCTCTAATGAAGCTGCTTGCTTAATACAAATGCGCGAATACATCAGTAAAGTCAATAAAAAACTAGTCGATCTTTTCAATGAGAAATATAATCATTTATTACAGACGGATATAAATCAATACGCAACTAGTCAAGATTTTGGACGTCAAGCGCGAATACAAAAGCTATGGGGGCTTTATTACCCAAGTGTTAGAAACATATCAGGAAAATGTGTAGCCATTTTTCGTCCTCCTGCATTAACTATACCAGTCCAAGGTTGTCATCTTGATTATATTTGGGATGGACATAAAATTTCAGAAGTGAGAGTTTCGGCATCATGGCCTTAAAAGAAGTCATTGTTATAGGCGCAGGCGTTGCTGGGTTAACAGCGGCGCTCACCTTGGCGAAGCAGGGCATTAAGGTAACTGTTTTAGAAGCCAGGGATCGTTTAGGCGGCAGGATCTATACCCTCACCGCCAGGGATGCTAAAACACCTATTGAGTTAGGCGCATCCTATTGGGAAGGGTACCAAGACATCCCTTTTTACCAGCATTATTTAAAAGCAAAAACCATAAGGTTAGATGCGCAAAAATCTGCTTTGATTTCAATTGATAACGGCCAAGAGCAACCAGCGTTATTCAAATATTATCAAATCGCACAAGACCTTTTGGCTGATGCAGAAAAAAAAGCGACAGGACAAACCTTTGCGCAATATATCAATAATCTTGATCTTTCTTCTTATTCGCAAAAAGAAATCTATTGGATTAAACGTTTTTTGGAAAATAGTCTGCTTCATCATTGCACGCCCTTAAGTAAGGGAGGGTTCCCCACTTTTAATCGCGAGCCTATAGATAATCAAGAAGCATGGAATGATAGTGATGCAGATTTTTGCTTTGTGAAAAATGGTTATCATCAAGTGATAGCGCAAATGCAGGAAGAATGCTTAAAGGCAAATGTCAATATTATTCAAAACTCACCTGTGGTTAAAATTGTAAATATAGAAAATGGGGTAGAAGTTTACACTCAGGCGCAAAAATATCATGCGCCCTTTGCTATTTCAACCTTGCCGATTGGTGTGCTGAAATCCAATAGCGTTCAATTTACGCCAGGTTTATCTCAAGATAAGCTTCAAGCCCTAGCGTGTATTGGTGTTCACGATGCCACCAGAGTAATATTGGAATTTGAACAGCCCTTTTGGGACAATGAGGGGCCCTATATCTATCTTGATTCAGTGAATTCAAGATGTCTGCTGGAATTTAGAAACGCCTATCCGCTTTGCCAGAAAGCGATTTTGCTTACCGGAAAATATTCTGATGTAGCAAGAAGCTTATATGATCAATACCCAGAAGATAAAGTGCAAGCTGAAAAAGAATTAATACAAAGGGTGATGGACGATATCAGAAAAGCGTATCCCCATAAGCAAGTACCTGCTCCTATTAAAACAATGATCTATTGTTGGACAGCAGATCCCTTTGCAAAAGGTGCTTACCCCTATAGAACAGCAAATATGACAGAGGCCTTACAACAGGCCTTAGAAAAGCCGGAAGATAATCTCTATTTTGCCGGCGCTGATTTTTCTCGCTTTGGATTTTCAGTGCACAATGCTTATGCCAATGCTCAAAAAGTAGCAAAACAACTTTTGCAAAATTTAGAACGGCAAAAATAATTTAGTTGATTTTCTAAATTGCACTTTAACCACTTGTTTGTGCATTTCGTCTGTTTTCATTTGCTTGCGTTTTGCCAATTCCCTACAGTCTGCGCCCATAACAACAAAGCAAACGAAGGGGAAAAATCATGGCACAATTTAAATTAAAAGAATTTGTTAATCTCATTAAATCATTGGATTTAAATCAAGTTATTCGTCCGCACACCACTTATTCAACAGATTCAAGTGTTGATCAACTAGGGTTTAAATTAACCTGTGAGTTTGTAAAACTGGATAGATCGCTCAATAACGAAGAATGGGGTTTTTTGGATCCTAATCACCAGTTTAAAACGTTTTTTAATCATCTTGTTAATCAAGCCGTTGCCAATAGGTTTGTAGGGGCGAATGCTGAGACAGCACAAGCGCAGAAGTTGCTGGGCTTTTTGTTACATCATGATATTCACATCACGATGGATGATGAAGTGATTTCGCTTAAAGAATTAACCTTACAATCAATGTCAAGAAGACACAGAGAACTTGAATTTCCATTTTTATCTACGCCATGGTGTATGAACCAGAATTTTCCTTCACTACAGGCACAAAGTGCAGTATGGATTCAATATTGTTCAGAACTAGAAAAACAAAGAATAGCGCAGGAACATCAGGTAAGAACAATCCAAGCAATGGAAGAAGCTGAATTAAGAGAACAAGTAGAAACCCAACATCGTATTCGTGCCTATAGAGACTTACATTTCTTTGATAATGTTGTGTTGGATATGCATAAGTTTAGTTATGTTTTAGAAAGCTTTTTATCGTATGGACGATTAGATCCATTTGGTCAAAACAGTGGGCAAAAACCTATGCTTTCTCCTGAAGTAACGCAGGGAATTATGACGTTTGTTCATTTGGTAAGGCAACAAGGTGTATTAAGAGCGACTGATATGCAAGTGGGCGCTGCCTTTGCAAATTTAATGAAGGCACTCATAGCAAGCGCTAAAGTGGAAAGTCAATTTCAACCGGCAGCAACGCATTTACTTGGGTTTTTAATGTTTCATAATTTTCAATTTCAGTATCAAAATCAATATTTTAGAATTTCTGATATTTTTATGTCTGAAATGTCACAATTTGATTATGTTAAGTTACAATCCTTAGGTTTAGCTTGCATGCCCTTTTTAAGCCAGGATTGGCAACAACACCAGTGCTACCCTGGTAAGCGCGATCTGGAAGCACAGATAAATCTAGTTTTTTCTTCACAACAAAGGTATATCCCTTCTTACTATGCAAATCAGCAAAGTACATCCATAGAAGTGGAGCGCCAGTCCGTAGTACAAAATGGACGTCGCTTTTTACTAGGAAGAGCCTAGGATGTGGCGAAAAATTCAGTCAGGTATTTGAAAAAGGGCAAATCTCTGTAGAGCAGATGGGGAATAAGCTTACTGTATATGCCAAGTGATAGCGGTAGGATGACCCTATAACCAGAATAATGGCAAAGTCGTCACATAATTGTTGGTTGGATGACTTTATTTTTTCTGCTCCGCCTTTGAAGTTTGAAGAGAGCATACGTTTACAGGGAATGTAACGGTGCCTTACGCATCCGACATCTAGGGAGAGTTTATGTCTGGCGTTGCAGTTGCGAGCCACTTATCGTGCGCAATTGCGTTTTGCATTGTCAGCGCTATCTTGGCCTGTCATAGGCCAACGCGTTCGCAATTTTCCATTTTAATTACAAGCTCAACATTGACTGCAGTTTGGGCGATGTTAGAGGTTCTGTTTGTTACTAACATCCTTCCCTTTTATGCGCTTGTCAGAATCAGCGAGGTAGTGTGCGATGCATTATGGTTCGTCACCCTCATACAATTACTTAAGTTAACGCAAAGAGGCAATAAAAAGCGTTGGTTTTTCAGCCCCGTGTTTATTGCATTTATGGGAATAATCCTTCTTGGTTTATTGCTGGGCGCCTTTGTTGCAGAGCCTGCATGGAAAAATGTTTCTCCCCATGCTTTGGCTAAATATAACTATATTGGTTATGTTATTTTTGCGGTGTTAAATTTAGCATTAGTAGAACAACTCTATCGTGGAACTGTTCCTGAAAGACGTTGGGGCATCAAGTTACTCTGTGTAGGGATAGGCTTGATGTTTTGTTACGATTTTTATATGTATGCACATGCTGTTTTATTTAATAGTATGAGTCAATCCATTTGGGAAGTGCGCGGTGCAATTTGTGCCACTATTGCCCCATTAATCGGTTTAAGCGCATTAAGACACCACAAATGGCAAGCAGAAATTTTACCCTCTCGCGCACTTTTATTTAGATCAACGGCGTTCATTAGTTGTGGCGTATACTTGCTGATCATGGCCTTAATTGGCTACTTGCTACGTGAGTGGGGTGGCTCTTGGGGAAAAGGTTTACAAATTACCTTTTTCTCAGGTTCACTTATTGTGCTTTCCATGATGCTATCGTCAGGTAAAGTGAGAGCTTCCCTCAAGCACTTTATTTCAAAAAACTTTTTTAAACTTCGTTACGATTATCGTGAAGAGTGGATAAAGTTTTCTACGCTATTATCAACCGATGATGATAAACAACTCCCCTCGCGTGTGATAAAGGCACTGGCAGATATGGTGGAAAGCCCAAAGGGTATGTTGTTTGAGTGGGAAGAAAAACAAGGATATCTATTAAAAGAGTGTTGGAATACGCCTTTCCCTAATAAAGATATGGTTATTCAAACTGGGGCATTTACAGAATTTTTGCAACAATCTAAACGTGCCATAGAATTACCCTCGCGTTTTAACGCCGATAATCGCCTGTTAACTTTGCCTCAAGCTATTTGGCAAATTAATTGGGCTTGGTTGCTTGTTCCCTTAATTCATGGCAGCAAGTTGCATGCTTTTGTCATATTAGCCCATCCGCGCATTGCCTTTTTTAATTTAAATTGGGAAGTGTTGGATTTGCTTTCCATGGCCGGCAGGCAAGCTGCCATCTGTTTGGTTCAGGAAAAAAATGCACAAGCTTTGGCAATCGCCAGGCAGTTTGAAGGGGTTAATAAACTTTCTGCTTTTGTAATGCATGATCTTAAAAATGTTTATTCACAACTTAAGATTATACAAAGTAATAGGGTTAAGCATGGTAATAACCCGGCATTTGTTAACAGCGTATATCAAACGGTTGAGCATACCGCAGATAAAATCGATAGATTGTTATTACAAATGCATAACCGGCAAGAAAATATCATAACCAAAGATGTTGAAGTGGCAGCAAGTTTGCAAAAAATAATTCAGTTGACAAGTCACAGACAGCCTGTTCCCAAATTGGATTGGCAAATTCCGTTAAAGGAAATTGCGATTAAAGGCGATGATGATAAGTTTATTAATGTTATCTGTCATTTAGTAGAAAATGCCCAACAAGCCACACCAGTGGATGGTGAAATAAAAATTGTGGTTTATTTAAAAGAGGAACAGTTAGTAATATCCATTCAAGATACAGGTTGTGGCATGGATCCTGAGTTTATTCATTTAAGTTTGTATAGGCCCTTTGTTACTACTAAGGGCGAAAAAGGTATGGGTATTGGCGTCTATGAAGCACGTGAATATTTACATGCCGTGGGCGGAACATTACATGTCGAAACAGTGAAAGGCCAAGGATCAATTTTCAAGTTAGCATTTCCTCTTGCGACATACTACAAGCAACAAGTTGTTGCATAAAGGAACCACTGTGAGTGATAAGCCATATTTATTAGTGATAGAAGATGACCCAGGTTTAAGAGAACAATTGCAATGGTCATTTGATAATTATGAAGTGCTGATGGCGCAAGATCGCAAAGAAGCAATTGCTAAATTACGTCGTTTTGAACCTAAAGTGGTTACCTTAGATTTAGGATTACCCCCAAATCCCAGTGGTTATGAAGAGGGGTTGAATACTTTAAAAGAAATAATTTCACTTGCACCAGATACTAAAGTGATCATGGTTACTGGCCAAACATCGCGAAAAATTGCCGTAGAGGCAATTAGCTTGGGCGCTTATGATTTTTATGTCAAACCCATTGATCCGCGTGCTTTAGCGCTCATTGTCGACAGAGCATATTATTTAGACACTTTAGAGCGTGAACATAAAGCATTTACAGATTTTTCAGCCGATCAGCCCATCAAAGGCGTAGTAACGGCAAGCCCGTTAATGCAAAAAGTTTGTCGTACGGTTCAAAAAGTCGCGCCCAACAACATTACCATTTTATTACATGGCGAAAGTGGCACGGGCAAAGAAGTATTGGCACGAGCATTACATGAACAAAGTGATCGTGCTAAAGAACCCTTTATTGCTATTAATTGCGCTGCCATTCCTGAAAATTTGCTGGAAAGTGAATTATTTGGCTACGAAAAAGGTGCCTTCACCGGAGCAGTGAAGCAAACGTTAGGCAAGATTGAATTGGCGCACAAGGGAACTTTATTTTTAGATGAAATTGGGGATTTGCCCTTATCTTTACAACCTAAATTATTACGTTTTTTACAAGAAAGAGCTATTGATAGACTAGGGGGCAGAAGTCCTATTGGTGTGGATGTGCGTGTCATTTGCGCCAGCCATCATCATTTACAAGAATTGATTAGTGCTCAAACATTTAGAGAAGATCTCTATTATCGCTTAAGTGAAGTGACCATTTCTATTCCCCCCTTGCGTGACAGGATTGGAGATGCTCCTGTGATGGCAAGAGTATTATTGGCCAGATATGCCCGAGAATTTAAGCGTCCGGTAAAAAGAATTTCAGAAGAAGCATTGGATGCTATTAATCGCTATTCTTGGCCAGGTAATGTGCGAGAACTAGAAAACAGAATGAAGCGTGCGGTCATCATGACAGAAAATGCGCAAATCATGCCGCAAGATTTAGACTTGCCCTTACAAGATGCGCCTTCTATGCCCTTTAATTTAAAACACGTACGTGATGCTGCTGAGAAAGAAGCAATCCAGCGCGCTTTAAATTATTGTAATGGCAATATATCTAAAGCGGCAGATTTATTAGGGGTAACTCGCCCTACGTTATACAACTTAATGGAAAAGCTTAACTTTAATTTAAGTGAAGAAGCCGAAGTGTCATAAAGTTAAATTTGTGTCGCCATAGAGTCAGTGTATAATGCACTCCCTTTTCAGGATGATCCTTCCCGCCAGTGAGGCAGAGCGCAGATCTGCTACTTTTTGTTAGTAAATAAAATAAAAAAGAGCGATTTTCTCCATTTAGATGTTGTAGAGGAAATTAAATATGTTGGCTGGCCTAGCTTCTGAAGAATTTGATTATATGTGGAATACCTATGTTGAGGGGGAAGGAGATTTTCCACTTTTTAACCCACTGGGTAGTTTTGGAAGTCAATCTTCAGACTCTGTTCCTTCATCGGACGCTAGCGCTTTATCAGACTCTGGAGCTTTATTAGCATCGCCATGTGGTCTACAAGAGGCGGATCTTGATGCTCAATTTGCATCATTGCTTTATGCTTTAGGTAGTTCCGTGCAATCAGCCCCGCAGTTTGAAGATCAAGATCGCGATGAGGTCTTGCCAAGTACTGTGCCATGCGAGCAAATAGATGTTTTTGTTGCAGGTAAACAAGCAATGCCAGAATTTGATGAGCTTGACCTTGATCGGTTTTTTGGGGAAAATAAGCAAATTCCCGTTGAAACAGCACAAAAAACTGAAATTAGTAGCAGTATTCCTTTAGATTTTTCTTCTGATAAACAAGGGTTGGGGCAAGATGAAGATAAAGAGAAGAGTTCCGAAAAGAAAGACGGCACAACAGAGAAAAACCCCAGCTTCACTCCTGCGTTTAAAGCTGCAACTCAGGGACAAAAACCCAAAGTAACTTGGGTAGCGCTTGCTCCCAGAAAGGCTAAAGAAGATGCCAGAGATAAAATCTCTGCACTTTCTCGCAAAAAATAAAATTACGTAAAACGTGGGGCGAATATGCCCACAAATATTGAAAATGAAGATGTCGCGTAAGCGACAAGAGATCTTCCCTTGTAAAGGGAAGAGGCAGCTCTTAGCTGCACAGAAGGATTTTATCCGGATAAAATCCCTCTTGCTCCCTGCTTCGCTGGTCGCTGTCTCCCTTTTACAAAGGGAGATCTTTTGGTTGCTTCGCAACCCCCATAATGAACTTATTCCCACATCCTAGAAGCTCTTCTCACAGGCAATTTATAAAACTGCATGCGCGGTGGTGCATCATTACGGCTAGCGGTGTACATGGTGACTTGTCGACGATGCTTTTCTAAAGCAGCTTTTAAGCCCCAATAGATGTTGTAGCAAAGGTTTTGCTCACTGGACACCCAGTAACAAAGGTAGCTCCAACCTTTTCTGCATTCTTCAATAGCTTGCTCGCACAGTGACATAAAGGCTTTTTCATCGCCTGTATGAAGATAAGCACCGGTAGTATTTATCAAAAAATTAAGTATAGGTTTAATGCTCTCTGGTAGATGAGGATCGCGTAAATCCCCAACAGATTGTTTAATATCGTTTATAAATTGTATTCTTGCGAGTTTTGGCAATGAATGAACGTGATGGAGTGCTTCCTGCAGCTCGCTTAATCTGGCGTTCAATGATGAAAAAACTACGCCTTCTGATGACTTTTCCATGACATTCCTTGTCTATGTGTTGTTATTGAAGGATCTAACCTTAGTAATCCATATTCAAAGATCTGAGTCAAGATGGCTGATCAATAAAAATGCTCATATTTTTAGACATTTACAATCGATCACATTACCAATGGTTAAAAGATCACAATAAAAAATTAGCCAAATAACTATTATATTGACATCTCAAAGGTAAAGGCTTAATGTGCACTTCATTTTAAAACGCTCGGAGAACTCAAGATGCGCGTAGGCATGCCAAAAGAAATTAAAAATAATGAATTTAGGGTTGGTTTGGTACCCAGTAGCGTCCGAGAGCTAGTCGCCAATGGCCATGAGGTATTTGTTGAAACCAATGCAGGGCTTGGCATTGATATCAGTGATGATGATTACCGACAATCCGGTGCGGTCATTGTTGATACAGCCGCTGAGATTTTTGCCACCGCAGATATGATAGTTAAAGTTAAAGAGCCACAACCCGCCGAATGCCGGATGCTGCGCGAAGGGCAAGTGTTATTCACCTATTTGCACTTAGCCCCGGATCCTGAACAAGCAAAGGCACTGATTGAGTCTGGTTGTATCGCCATTGCTTATGAAACGGTAACCGATGATCAAGGTCGGCTTCCTTTACTTGCCCCCATGAGCGAAGTTGCCGGCAGAATGTCGGTACAAGCCGGTGCTCATGCTTTGGAAAAATCCCAAGGGGGAAGAGGGATCTTGCTTGGTGGCGTGCCTGGTGTTGCGCCCGCACATATTGTTGTTCTTGGCGGCGGTGTGGTGGGGACCAATGCACTGCGTATGGCCATCGGTATGGAAGCAGAAGTAACAGTCTTAGATAGATCATTAAACCGTCTTCGTGAATTAGATTTTCAATATGGATCCTCTTTACACACCATTTATGCGACCAAAGATGCTATCGAACGTTATATCCCACGTGCTGACTTGGTGATTGGTGCTGTGTTAGTACCTGGTGCATCTGCCCCTAAATTGGTAACCCGTAAAATGTTGACGGAAATGAAGCCAGGTGCGGTATTAGTGGATGTTTCTATCGATCAAGGCGGCTGCTTTGAAACCAGTATGCCAACAACCCATGCAGAGCCCACTTACACCGTGGATGGCGTTGTGCATTATTGCGTTGCTAACATGCCAGGTGGTGTGCCCAGAACCTCTTCTTTTGCGTTAAATAATGCAACTTTAGGCAATGTTGTTGAATTGGCCAATAAAGGCTATAAACGTGCCTTGCTTGAAGATGCTAACTTACGTAATGGGTTAAACGTGCATAAAGGCAAAATTACCCATGCTGCAGTTGCGCAAGCATTAGGCTATAAGAATTATTCACCTTTGGAAGTTTTGAACGTTTAGGTTAAATTTACTGTAGGGGCCGATCCCTGTGTCGGCCCTTTTAACCCTGCGATTTATTTGAGAGAAATATTCCTTCTCTCCCATTCAAGCGCTGTTTTTACAATCACAGAAATATCATCAAATTCTGGCTTCCACTTGAGCACTTGTTTAATTTGACTATTATCTGCAATCACACAGGCTAAATCGCCTTCACGTTTGGAGGCAATGTTAACTGGCAAAGGTTTGTTGGTAATTTCTTCTACCGCTTTAATCACTTCTTTAACACTATATCCATGTCCGTAACCACAATTTAAAGTGCAAGACTGGCCATCTTCTTGTAAATAACGTAGTGCATCTAAGTGAGCTTGTGCTAAATCACTGACATGAATGAAATCACGAATGCAGGTGCCATCGGGGGTGGGATAATCATCTCCAAATATAGAGAGTGCTGGTAAAAGCCCGCACGCTGTTTGCGCCGCCACTTTAATCAAATGCGTCGCTTTGGGGGTTTGTTGGCCAATGGAGCCATCGATGGCGGCACCGGCCACATTGAAGTAACGTAAAATTACATATTTTAATGCAGAGCTGTTAGCAACATCTTTGAGCATTTGCTCGCTCATCAATTTAGAATGCCCATAAGGATTGTTTGGCAAGGTTTGGGATTGTTCGCTGATTTTATCCTGAGGGTGCATGCCATAAACGGCAGCAGTAGAAGAATAAATAAAATGCGACACTTTATGTTCAATACAAGCACGCAAGAGATTTAAGGTGCCAACGGTGTTGTTAAGATAATAATCTTGCGGCTTTTCAATAGATTCAGGGATAACGGTTTTAGCCGCTAAGTGAATAACGGTCGATATTTTTTCTTTTTGAATAATTGCAGACAGTGTTGCTTGGTCAAGAATATCGGCCACCACTAATTTCACAGCCTTGGGCAGACAATTGGCAAAGCCTGTTGACAGATTATCCATCACAACAATATTGGCTGCTGCGTTTTTTTCGCTTAAGGCTTTGACAATGTGACTGCCGATATAACCTGCGCCGCCTGTTATTAAAATAGAATTAGCCACGCTTTGAGACATCAATAAAATCTCGCATGACAGGTCCTGTATAAAGCTGTCTTGGACGATTAATGCTTTGATCAGGCGAGCTTATCATTTCATTCCAATGGGCAATCCAACCAACAGTACGTGCCATCGCAAAGATAACGGTAAACATATTAGTAGGTATGCCTATGGCGCGCAAAATAATGCCGGAATAGAAATCAACGTTAGGATAAAGTTTCTTTTCAATAAAATAAGGATCTTTGAGCGCTATTTCTTCAAGCTTTAACGCTATGGCAAATAAAGGATCATCATGAAGCCCCAAGGCATCCAGCACTTCATAGCACGTTTTACGCATCACGGTGGCACGCGGATCAAAGTTTTTATACACGCGGTGGCCAAAACCCATTAAGCGGAAAGGATCATTTTTATCCTTCGCTTTGTCTATAAATTTTGGAATATTAGAAACCGTTTGAATTTCACTGAGCATCGCAAGCACAGCTTCATTTGCCCCACCATGTGCAGGCCCCCACAAGGCTGCAATACCGGCGGCAATGCAGGCAAAAGGATTTGCACCAGAAGAACCTGCTAATCTGACGGTGGAGGTAGATGCATTTTGTTCATGATCAGCATGAAGTATAAAAATTCTATCCATGGCCTTAACCAGAATAGGATTAGGCACAGACTCTTCACTGGGAACTGAAAACATCATATGTAAAAAGTTTTCAGCAAAGCTCATTTTGTTTAAAGGGCTAACAAAAGGATGGCCAATGGAATATTTGTAACACATTGCCGCGAGCGTTGGCATTTTGGCAATCAATCTTAAAGCAGCTGTTTCTCTGTGTTCTTCATTGTGAATATCCAATGAATCATGATAAAACGCAGACAGCGCACCAACCACACCACACATAATTGCCATGGGATGTGCATCACGTCTAAACCCACTATAAAATTTAATGAGTTGTTCGTGGATCATGGTGTGATTCTTTAGTTTTGAAATAAATTTGTCTTTTTGTGTTTGTGTGGGCAGCTCTCCAAAAAGAAGTAAGTAACATACTTCTAGAAAATCTGATTTTTCGGCAAGCTGTTCGATAGGATAACCGCGATGTAACAACAAGCCTTTGTTGCCATCAATAAAGGTGATTTTCGACTCACAAGAAGCCGTTGAGCGGAAACCTGGATCAAAGGTAAAAAGATCAGCTTTGCTTAATGCACCTATGTCCAGTACATCAGGACCCATGGTGCCTTTAATGATAGGTAGGTCAAGGGATTCCTTGCCGGGCAAGGTAAGTTTGGCAACCTCTTTATCCATGGGAGCTCCTATTTGTACATGTCTATCTAATGGGGTTCTTATAATAGGTAGAGTATATACTTTTTGGAAGACTGGATTAAATAAGCTAGAAATTTATCTAATAAAAAGGACCATGTAAAAATAATTTGAACGTGACTATAATGAGGTAACTTTGTAAAAGGATGGTAAAGGAAAGGGAGACAAGTTGAAAACCACAAGACCAATCAATATCAATCCTTTAACTATTAGATTACCTGTCATGGCCTTTGTATCAATCATGCATCGGATCTCTGGGGTTTTAGTTTTCTTACTAATTCCTTTGCTGCTTGGCGCCTTGGGGCGATCCCTGGCATCACCAGAAGGGTTAGCGCAAGTTAAAGAAGCAACTCAAACACCGCTTGCACAATTATTTGTTTGGTCCTTGGTGGGGGCTTTGATTTTCCATTTGTTTGCCGGTATTCGGCATTTGCTGATGGATATGCATATTGGTGATTCTTTGGTGGCAGGGCGTTGGGGAGCGAGAATAGTTATTCTTTGCGCTTTAATTGCTTTCATCGCTGCTTTTTGGTTCTGGGGGTAAGATGGCTGCACGTTCAGGCTTGCGAGATTGGGTAATTCAACGCTTTACGGCCGTTTTTTTAGCCGCTTATACGCTCTTCTTATTTGTGTTTATTATCAAGCACCCGCACTTTGCTTACGAAGATTGGCAGGCATTATTTTCTTATCGTGTGATGCAGCTTAGTACTTTGTTTGCTTTAATCTGTATGGCAAGTCATGCGTGGATAGGGCTTTGGACAGTGCTTACCGATTACGTTAAGTCGGTTGCTATGCGCTATCTGCTACAAGCTTTTATTATATTAGCGCTGTTTGTTTATGTTATTTGGGGCATTTTCATTTTGTGGGGTAATTAGCGATGGCATTTGCTGCGCAACGTTCATTCGATGCCGTGATCATTGGCGCTGGTGGAGCAGGCATGCGTGCCTCGCTAGAATTAGCCAAAACGGGCAAGAAAGTTGCCTTGGTATCAAAAGTATTTCCAACACGTTCTCATACTGTTTCTGCGCAAGGGGGCATTACTGTTTCACTTGGCAATAAACACGAGGACAACTGGCAGTGGCATATGTTTGATACCGTAAAAGGATCAGACTATCTTGGTGATCAAGATTGTATTGAGTACATGTGTCGCGTTGGCCCTGAAGTGGTCTATGAACTCGAACATATGGGCTTGCCTTTCTCGCGCATGGATAATGGTAAAATTTATCAACGTCCCTTTGGTGGCCAATCAAAAAACTTTGGGGGTGAGCAAGCTACTCGCACTGCCGCAGCGGCAGATAGAACGGGTCATGCCTTATTACATACGTTATATCAGAAAAATCTGGAAGCGAAGGTTACCGTCTTCAGTGAATGGTATGCGCTAGATCTAGTCAAAGCGCATAATGGCGCCATTGCTGGCGTTACCGTGATGAATATTGAAAATGGCGATGTGCTATTTATGAATAGTAAAGCCGTCATTTTGGCCACCGGAGGCGCAGGACAAATATTCCATTCAACCACCAATGCTTTAATTAATACAGGTGATGGAATTGGTATGGTGTTGCGTGCCGGCTTTCCTGTACAGGATATGGAAATGTGGCAATTTCATCCTACTGGCATTGCAGGCGCGGGTGTTTTGGTTACAGAAGGTTGTCGTGGTGAAGGCGGCTATCTTGTGAATAAAAACGGTGAACGATTTATGGAGCGCTATGCTCCTCATGCAAAAGACTTAGCTTCAAGAGACGTTGTATCTCGTTCCATGGCCATAGAAATTCGTGAAGGCAGAGGGTGTGGTCCAAAAGGGGATTATGTTTTATTAAAGCTTGATCATCTTGGCCCCGAAGTTATTAAATCTCGTCTTCCTGGCATTCGTGAACTTTCCATGACATTTGCCAATGCAGATCCTATTAAAGATCCTATTCCTGTTGTCCCCACCTGCCACTACATGATGGGTGGTATTCCCACCAATGTACATGGCCAAGTTGTTACGATAGATAATCAGGGTAAAGAGTCTATCGTTGATGGTCTTTATGCGGTGGGTGAATGTGCTTGCGTTTCAGTTCATGGATCAAATCGATTAGGCGGCAATTCCCTTTTAGATTTGGTGGTCTTTGGCCGTGCTGCGGGTTTACATGTGAATGAATATATTAACCAAGGAATTGAGCCGCAGTTGGTAAGGCAAGATGATATTGAACAAGCGCTTGCCAGAATTAATCGTTGGGACAATTCAACAGGCGGCGAAAAAATTTCTGATATTCGCCATGAGTTGAAAAAAACCATGCAAAATGATTTTAGCGTGTTTCGCACCGAGAAAGTAATGGTCGAGGGAGTTGAAAAATTAAAGGCCCTACGTGAACGCTTAAAACGAGCGTCCTTGACCGATAAAAGTAAAGTCTATAATACAGCGCGCGTTGAGGCTTTAGAGCTAGACAATTTAATGGCAGTAGCGATTGCCTCTGCGGTAAGTGCACTTTACAGAAAAGAAAGTCGTGGTGCGCATTCCAGAGAAGATTATCCTAAACGAGATGATCAAAATTGGCTTAAACATTCGCTTTATTTTTCCGATGACACGATGTCTACCAGAGCGGTCAATATGAAGCCATTGACCATCCCAGCGTTTGAACCGAAAGAGAGAGTTTACTAACTAGGAAAATGCTATGAGATTTTCAATTTATCGTTTTGATCCTGAAAAAGATAAAAAACCTCGTATGCAAGAGTACGAAGTGGATCTAGAAAAAACTGGTGCTGTGATGGTGCTGGATGCGCTTTTAATTATCAAAGCAGAGCAAGATGAAACCCTCAGTTTCAGGCGCTCCTGTGGTGAAGGCGTTTGCGGCTCCGATGGCATGAACATTAATGGCAAAAATGGCTTAGCCTGTATTACGCCTATTCGCTCCTTAAGTGGCCCGATTGTGCTTAAACCTTTTCCGGGCATGCCAGTCATTCGTGATTTGATAGTAGATATGACGCAATTTTATGCCCAATATCAAAAAGCAGAACCTTATCTACAAAACGATGAACCGCCGCCGAGTAAAGAACGTTTACAGTCGCCACAAGAACGTGAAAAATTAGACGGGCTCTATGAGTGTATTATGTGTGGCTGCTGTTCAAGCTCTTGCCCTTCTTATTGGTGGAATCCGGATAAATTCTTAGGTCCGGCGGCATTGTTACAAGCGTGTCGCTTTATAGAAGATAGTCGAGATACTCATACTCGCGAGCGCTTAGAACAATTGGATGATGCCTATAGCGTGTTCCGTTGCCGCAGTATTATGAACTGTGCCGATGTTTGCCCAAAAAGCTTAAATCCTACGCAAGCTATCGCCACTATCCGTACCAAAATGCTAGATGAGGATACCTGAACGCAGCCTTAAGAGCGAAACATTGACGTGCTTGCCCTGCGTAGCCATTTAGGCGGAGCAGGGAATGTTGTATAATTTTGCCTAAAGTAAAGTTATGTGAACCGTGAAAGTTGTTTGATTTACTAAATTTACGGTTTTTTAGATATATTTTTTAACGGGGTAAAATTGTGCAAGAAGGTACGATGAATGCAATGTGGCAAAGCTCCATGGTAGATGGTGGCAATGCGACTTATATCGAAGAATTATATGAACAATATCTCAAAGATCCACAGCTAGTACCAAAAGATTGGCAACAATATTTTGCCAATTTACCCCAAGGGCAAACAAAAGATATCGCCCACAGTGAAATTAAAAATCAATTTATCGAGCTTGTAAAAAACAATGCTCAAAGAGGGCAAATCTCGCCAGCCAGCGTTAGCGTTGAACATGAAATTAAGCAAATACAAGTATTACGCTTAATCAACGCTTATCGTTTACAAGGACATTTGCATGCCCAAATTGACCCTTTAGGTATGCGCGAAATTTTAGATAAAAATGCTCAAGAGTTGTCTTTAGAAGAACATGGATTAACCATGCAAGACATGGCAACCACCTTTAATGTTGAGACCTTTGTGGGCCCCAAAGAAATGCCGTTGTCAGCTTTGTATCGTGCGTTAAACGATACTTATTGTGGCTCGATTGGCACAGAATATTTGCATATCCCTTCTAACGAAGAAAGAGCTTGGATCCAACAACGTATTGAAGGTTCTCGTGCTACTCCCAACTTCACTAAAGAGCGCAAAGAGCAAATATTAGAACGCTTAACTGCTGCCGAAGGCCTTGAAAAATATTTAGGGGTTAAGTTTCCCGGCGCAAAAAGATTTTCTTTAGAAGGGGGTGAAGCTTTAATTCCCCTACTGGATGAATTGATCCAGCGCGGTGGAAGCCAAGGGATAAGAGAATGCGTCATCGGGATGGCTCATCGTGGGCGTCTTAACGTTTTAGTTAATGTTTTAGGAAAAGATCCCAGAGAACTATTTGATGAATTTGAAGGCAGACATTCTTCGACAGTAGAATCTGGAGACGTAAAATACCACCAAGGATTTTCTTCAGATGTTACCACGCCTGGTGGTAATACCCATTTGGCACTGGCGTTTAACCCTTCACATTTAGAAATTGTCACTCCCGTAGTGGCAGGTTCTGTGAGAGCGCGACAAAATCGCTCTAAAGATCAAGATCACAATAAAGTTCTACCCATTGCGATACATGGAGATGCATCTTTTGCCGGACAAGGCGTGGTGATGGAAACCTTGAATATGTCGCAAACCCGTGGTTATGGGATCGGGGGCACTATTCATATCGTGATTAATAATCAAGTAGGCTTTACCACCAGCAATCCACATGATGCACGCTCAACCTTGTATTGCACCGATGTGGCTAAAGTCGTGTTAGCGCCTATTTTTCATGTTAATGCAGATGATCCAGAGGCGGTATTGTTGGTTTCGCAGTTAGTCCTTGATTATCGTAATAAATTTAACAAAGATGTTGTCATCGATTTAGTTTGCTATCGTCGTCATGGACATAACGAAGCTGATGATCCTTTTGCTACCCAACCTGTGATGTATAATAAAATTAAAATTCATCCAACGGTCAGACAAATCTATGCCGATCAATTAGTTAAAGAAACAGTTATTGCCCAAGATCGCCCCAGCCAGCTTGTCAAAGAGAATCGTGATTTACTCGATAAGGGCGCACCTGTTGCCAAAAACCTGATTAAAGAAAATCATAATAGTCAGGTTTATGATTGGAACCAATATTTTTCCAAAGATTGGCGCGAAGGGATTAAAACAGCTATTTCAGATGAAAAGATTAAACAGCTTGCTGCAAAACTATTAGATGTTAAGCAAGGGTTTAATGTTCACCCACGCGTTGCCAAAATTTATGAAGAAAGAGCCAGTATGGCTAAAGGCGAAATTCCCATGGATTGGGGGTTTGCAGAAACCATGGCTTATGCTTCTCTTTTAGATGAAGGCTATTCTATCAGACTATCCGGTCAAGATAGTGGCCGAGGTACCTTTTTCCATCGTCATGCTGTGTTGCATGATCAAAAAACAGGACAAACGGATATCCCCTTAACCAGAATTAATCCTAATCAACCGCCCTTTACAGTTATTGATTCATTGCTTTCAGAAGAAGCTGTGTTGGCGTTTGAGTATGGTTATGCTACTGCCGATCCGACATCTTTGGTGTTGTGGGAAGGGCAATTTGGTGATTTTGCCAATGGGGCACAAGTAGTTATCGATCAATTTATCAGCTCTGGTGAACAAAAATGGGGAAGGCTTTGTAATTTAGTGATGTTATTGCCTCATGGATATGAAGGCCAAGGTCCTGAGCATTCCTCTGCACGTTTAGAAAGATATTTGCAGCTTTGTGCACAACATAACATTCAAGTTTGTGTGCCAAGTAATGCAGCTCAAATTTTCCATTTGTTGCGTCGTCAAATGTTGCGCAAAATGCGTAAACCATTAATCGTGATGTCACCTAAGAGTTTATTAAGGTTAAAAGCAGCTTCCAGTGACTTGAGCGAATTAAAAAATGGTTCTTTCCAAGCGGTTATTCCTGAAATTGAAAAGCTTGACCCTAAAGCTGTAACCAAAGTTATTATGTGTAGTGGTAAAGTCTATTATGATATTTTAGCAAAACGACAAGAAACCAAGAAAAATAATATTGCGATTATCCGTATTGAACAGCTCTATCCTTTCCCTGAGCCTGAGTTAAAAGCAATGTTAAATAGCTATCCAAACGCTAAACAAGTTGTTTGGTGCCAAGAAGAACCAGAAAACCAAGGCGCCTGGTATTCTTCTCAACATCATTTCCGTGCTTGTTTAAATAACCAACAACAATTGCTTTACGCCGGCAGACCAGCTTCTGCTTCACCGGCTGTGGGCTACCACCAAGCGCATGTAGAACAGCAAGAAGCGCTTGTTGCGGACGCTTTGAAATAATTTATAGTAAGGGTCAAACAAATGGCTATTGAAATTAAAGTCCCTGTATTACCTGAATCAGTACAAGATGCCACTATCGCGACATGGCATAAAAAACCAGGTGAACCTGTGCAACAAGATGAAAATCTTGTTGATATTGAAACCGATAAAGTTGTTTTAGAGGTGGTTGCACCAGAACCTGGATTTATCGAAAAAATTATTAAAAATACCGGCGATACTGTTTTAGCAGAAGAAGTGATTGCACTGTTTACACCTTCTAAAGAAGCGCAAAAACAACCTGCACAAACAGCACAAGCAGTTCCACCTCAAAAAGCAGCGCCTGCGCCCCAACCAGCAGCTGCACCAGCGCCAACTACTCAAGTAGCGGGCCCTGCTGCCAGAAGAATGATGCAAGAAAAAGAAGTTTCTCCATCGCAAGTTGTGGGAACAGGAAAAGATGGTCGCGTAACAACGGCTGATGTTGCAAAAGTCGCAACACAAAGTGCAACACCTGCTGAACCAATTCAATTTGTAGGCGATCGTATTGAAAAACGTGTTCCGATGACACGTTTAAGAGCACGCATCGCAGAGCGGTTAATTAGTGCACAGCAAACAGCTGCTATCCTAACCACTTTTAACGAAGTGAATATGCAGCCAGTGATGGATCTGCGTAACCGTTATAAAGATCAATTTGAAAAAGTGCATGGTGTAAAGCTTGGCTTTATGTCATTTTTTACCAAAGCAGCAATCGAAGCGCTAAAAAGATTCCCCGTTGTAAACGCATCGATTGATGGTAAAGACATTGTTTACCATGGCTATTTTGATATTGCGATTGCCGTTTCTTCACCACGTGGTTTGGTGGTGCCGGTCGTCAGAGATGCCGATAAATTGAGCCTGGCGGGTATTGAAAAAGCTATCAATCAACTAGGTGTTAAAGCCAAAGAAGGCACATTGTCGATTGAAGAAATTACTGGCGGTACCTTTACAATATCCAATGGGGGTGTTTTTGGTTCGCTTCTTTCAACGCCCATACTGAATCCTCCGCAAACAGGTATTTTAGGGATGCACAAAATTGAGCAACGACCTGTGGTGGAAAATAACCAAATCGTCATCAGGCCGATGATGTATTTGGCTTTCTCTTATGATCATCGAATAATTGATGGTGCAGAATCGGTGAGATTCTTGGTTACCATTAAAGAATTATTAGAAGATCCTGCACGATTATTATTAGATATTTGAGGTAATAATGAATTTACATGAGTATCAAGCAAAAAGAATTTTTGCAGAGTATGGACTTGCTGTTCCCAAAAATGTTGTAGCACGTTCTGTTGAAGAAGCGGTTAGCGCGATGAATGTGCTCAAGGGCGACAAACTGGTTGTTAAAGCGCAAGTGCATGCTGGCGGACGTGGTAAGGCTGGCGGCGTTAAAATTGTCTCAGGAAGAGAAGAATTAGAACAAACTGCTAGAAAGATGCTGCATTCACGTTTGGTAACCTACCAAACAGACGCACACGGGCAACCGGTGAATGAAGTCTTAATCGAAGAAATGAGTAATATCCAAAAAGAACTATACCTGGGTGCTGTATTAGACAGATCAACCCAACGTGTCGTGATCATGGCTTCCACCGAAGGTGGCATGGATATTGAAAAAGTTGCACATGAGTCACCAGAAAAAATCTTAAAACTTATTGTTGATCCCATGATAGGGGTAATGCCCTATCAGTGTCGTCAGGTTGGTTTTGCTTTGGGCCTGAATATGGAGCAAATCAAACAGTTAACTAAGATTTTAATGGGTCTTGGCAAAATGTTTGTAGAATGCGATATGAGTTTGGTGGAAATAAATCCTTTAATTATCACTGGTGACGGTAATTTGCTGTGTTTAGATGGCAAAATTAACATCGACGATAATGCACTATATCGCCAAGCTAAAATCCATGATATGCGTGACAATTCCCAAATCGATGATAGAGAAATCAGAGCACGCGAATGGGAACTTAGCTATATTGCCCTAGAAGGTAACATTGGTTGTTTGGTCAATGGTGCAGGGCTTGCGATGGCTACCATGGATTTAATTAAACTTCACGGCGGTGAACCTGCTAACTTCTTAGACGTCGGTGGTGGTGCAACCAAAGAACGTGTTTCTGAAGCCTTTAAAATTATTTTATCTGATAGCCAAGTAAAGGGCGTATTGGTCAATATTTTTGGTGGTATCGTACGTTGCGATTTAATTGCAGAAGGTATTATTGGTGCAGTTAGCGAAGTGGGTATTAAAGTACCTGTTGTTGTGCGCCTGGAAGGAAATCACGCCGTCGAGGCCAGCGCTATTTTGCAAAAAAGTGGTCTTAATATTATTGCAGCTAATGATCTAACCGATGCGGCAAAACGCATCGTTAACGCAGTGAAAGGGTAAATCATGAGTGTACTAGTTGATAAAAATACCAAAGTTATCTGTCAGGGATTTACCGGAAGACAAGGTACGTTTCATTCTGAACAAGCCATTGCCTATGGTACAAAAATGGTGGGTGGCGTAACACCTGGAAAAGGTGGTCAGAAGCATTTAAATTTACCTGTATTTGATACGGTACATGATGCCGTAAAACAAACAGGTGCGACTGCCAGTGTGATTTATGTGCCAGCGCCATTTTGTAAAGATTCTATTTTGGAAGCAGCCGATGCAGGCATTGAACTCATCGTTTGTATTACCGAAGGGATCCCCGCTTTAGATATGTTGCAAGTAATGGCATATCTTAATTCAACCGGCGTGCGATTAATTGGGCCCAATTGCCCAGGTATTATTACGCCTGGCGAATGTAAAATTGGCATTATGCCAGGGGATATTCATCTACCTGGTAAAGTAGGTATTGTTTCACGCTCAGGTACGTTGACCTATGAAGCGGTAAAACAAACCACTGAACTAGGTTATGGCCAAAGTACTTGTATTGGTATTGGTGGCGATCCTATTCCTGGTACCAACTTTATTGATGCCTTAACTTTATTTGAACAAGATCCAAAAACCGAAATTATTGTTATGGTCGGTGAAATTGGTGGTACAGCTGAAGAAGAAGCAGCTGAGTTCATTAAAGATAATGTTACAAAACCCGTGGTTTCTTATATTGCTGGGGTGACTGCACCCAAAGGCAAACGCATGGGCCATGCTGGCGCCATTATTTCAGGTGGTAAAGGAACAGCAGATGAAAAGTTTGCTGCTTTAGAGAAAGCTGGTGTGCATACCGTGCGATCTCCTGCAGATATTGGAAAAGGCATTCTGGCCGTTTCTAAAAAGTAAGGTTGCCTTTCAAAGGGTTGCTCTAAGGCAACCCTTTGCAATTAAAAGATCTCTTAGAGCTTAATACCTTTTCTCCCTTGAAAATGAATAGGGGCATGAGGTAAAGAAGCTAATTTTTTTTCCCATCCTTGACTTAAAAAATCACCCAGTACTATTGGTTTTGGTCTTGTTAGTTCAGCTTGAGTTGGTGCAATGGTTTCTTGATAAGTGATAGTCATTTTTTTTATTTGTGCTTCTAATTCAAACATTTCATTTTCATGCTTTGTTTTAAAAGCACTTAGCCAATTTAAAGCTTCTTCTTGCATCTCTTTTGACCGATCTGTTTTTTTATCGACTAGCTTATGTCGTTTGCCATCTACGATCTGATAGCTATTACCATCATTGAATAGTTCAAAGGTGGTATTTTGAGGAAAAATAATTTTTTCATTGGCAAAAGTAATAAATAAATTAGCTAGTTTTTTATTATTAGGATGAATTATTATTTTTTTAGTGAAACGCTTATTTATTTCTACGAGAGCTTTTATAAGCTCATTAGCAATTGCTTTTTTTAAATGTTTATTTAGTCGTTGTACATCTTTCTTATCTTGGTATTGGCAACAATTGACAATGTAGTTTGCTGTTCTTTGGATTGTTTTCATAGGTATCATATTTTTCTATCCTTGTGGTTTCCCACTTTAGTGGTTGAGAACTTGCGCTTTCCGATTGTGCAGCCTTCCTTTGCTGTTAGAGTGTATTTTCTTAACATAAATATTGTGTATACTTGTTGATCTAGTAAAAGGAAACATGAGAAGATCGCATACCCTAAACAAAAAGTTTTGTAACTGTAAAATAAAACTTAATGTTTTTTCTTTGTTTTGTGGGTTGAATTGGATATAAAACATTTTGACAGGGACATAAACAGACTCAGCAATTTGAATTTTTTGATAAGGCATAAAGCTTTCTCCAACATAATTCAATCAGCGTCAACATCTGCATAACTTCGAGCGAATAGTATTTGATTTTCAAATCTTTAGTCAATTACTTTTTCTTTTGTTCACCTACTAGTAATTTATTAACTTTGTCAACCCACAAATAAAGTAAAAATTATTGTGCTTAGTGTGTTTGTATTTTCGTTTAGCTTTTTAATGCTCTGTCCGATGTATAGATATAAGCACATTTTATCTTCTGTATAAACTCGAGGTGACTGTATGCGTTTACAAGGCAAAGTGGCTATTGTCACAGGCGCTGCTAGCGGTATAGGTAAGGCGATAGCGCTAAAGTTTGCCCAAGCAGGCGCTAAAGTCGTTATCGCTGACAGGGACATGAAAGATGCACAAATTACTGCCAAGTTATTCGCTGATGATGGTTTTGAAGCTTTAGCTGTTGAAATGGATGTCACCAGTGAAGAGGCTGTTAAAAAGGGCGTTGAAAAGGTCATCTCAACCTATGATTATGTTGATATTTTAGTCAGCAATGCGGGTATACAAGTCATTTCTTCTGTGGATGAGCTTTCATTGCAAGATTGGAAAAAAATGCTTGCTATCCATTTAGATGGCGCATTTTTGACAACGCGAGAATGTTTAAAATATATGTATAAACAAGGCCGCGGTGGCTCTATTATCTATATGGGCTCTGTTCACTCTAAAGAAGCTTCTTTACTGAAAGCGCCTTATGTGACTGCAAAGCATGGTTTAATCGGACTTTGTAAGGTAGTGGCCAAAGAAGGAATTAAGCACAATGTGCGGGCAAATGTCATTTGCCCAAGTTTTGTGCGCACCCCGTTAGTGGATAAACAAATTCCAGAGCAAGCCAAGACATTGGGTATTAGCGAAGAAGATGTTATTAAAAAAGTGATGCTCAAAGAAACCATTGATGGTGAGTTTACAACGACAGAGGATGTGGCCGATATTGCGTTGCTGTTTGCTTCTTTTGATTCTAATGCCTTAACAGGGCAATCGATGATGGTGAGTCACGGCTGGTTTATGCAGTAACTTAAACACCTTCTTCAGGTGTTTTTGCCTTTATTTTTAAAGCATGAATTTCTTTGGGAATAAGATCACCCAATTGCTGATAGATCAGTTGATGTCTTTTAATCAGGGGCAAGGTTGCAAACTTTGCTGAAACAATCACCACCGAAAAATGACTGGCACCCGTTTTAGCCCCTTCATGGCCAATATGTAAATGGCTTTCATCGAGGACTTCTAGATGAAGTGGCGCTAGCGCCATTGTTAACCTTTGCTCTATCAAGGTTTTTCTTTCAAGTGGTGTCATCACAGTTAATGAGAATTTTTATGTTCTTTGGGCAGATATCGTGATACTAACAACCCCTGAATAACGACAAATACTAAAGTTAAACCCAAAGTTCCGAAGAGTTTAAAATTAACCCAGACATCGGTATCAAAAGAATAAACCACGATTAAATTTAAAATACCCATAAAAAAGAAAAAGCTATACCAGCTGATATTCAGAATGTTCCAGCCCTTTTCCGGTAAGCTTAAAGACTTATCTAACATTTTTTGCACCAGGTTCTTTTTAGTAAAGAAAGGGGAAAGCGCAAAAACACTTCCTAAAATCCAATAAACAACGGTGGGTTTCCATTTGATAAATATTTCATTTCTAAAAAATAAGGTAGCGCCACCCAGGACGATGATCATGCCCAAGGTGATAAGTTGCATCATATCTGGTTTTTTACCGGTAAATAGGGAAACGCCAATTTGTACGATAGCAGCAACGATGGCGGTAGCAGTGGCGATATAGATGTTGTAAAGCTTGTAGGCAATAAAAAAGACAATAATTGGTAATAAATCGTAGAAAAATTTCATTCGGTTACCGTGTTTGGACTTTGATATGAACTATATTATCACGCCTTATTAATAGCCGCAGCTCCCTGAAGATAGTAAGAAGGTCTGCTTTGTATATACAACCATAAATGTTGTTTATCTCCGACAAATAGGTAGTCAGATAAATTGTATATTGATATCAGCTCCTTTAAAATAGGTCACCCTATTTGGAATGATTTTCTTTAAGATGACAATTGGCCCACTATCTGCGCTTTTGGAAAAACAAAAGCAAACCTATGAAATGGTTTTTAAGCCCGAAGTATCAGATTTTGATACCCCTCGATATCACTATGACTGGTGGCTATTTCCACTTCCCATTACCGAATTAGGTGCAAACTCTTCACCTCGTGCATTTTATTATTCTATCGATTCAACCAAGACGCGTGCTTTACTAGAAAACAGTTCTTTTAAAGAAATCTATCTTGACTGTATTGAAAAATATCTTGGAGCCCAAGAAGTGCGTTGGAATGGTTATGGCATAAGATTTGCAAAATTATTACTATCTTTAAAGCATTTTATCTCATTTACTGATGATGAAAATGAATATGCTTCGTTGAATATGAAATTAAGAAATTTTGCAGAACTTGCTCTAAAAATTGCAGATACGAAACACATTGTTGATGAATTTCATGCAATTTCAACCATGAGAAAATATTTACAAGAATATCCTAGCCGCGACTTAACTATTTCCACTCCTAACATGTAAATACACGCAATTAATTACACAGATTAAGAACCTTTTTATTTTTTATGAGTCATTAATATATAAAGTCATTGTATACCAAGGTAGCTTATGACTATTTTTATTGATGAAGAAGCATTTATCAAGGCGGCCAAGTATGCCAATAGCGAGTATTTAGGCACTGCATATACCGGTTGGCAAGAGGGTGATAATGCACGAGATTTTGATCAACGGGCTCTTATCTTATTAGCAAATGGTCAAATTGTACTACTTAGCGGTGAGTTGGCACGTAAATATACTAATCTCCAAACGGGTGAAATTGGTGACGCTGAAATTAAGAGAATAGAGCAAGATTATCAAAGCCCGGTTATCAAAAAAATAGAACGCCCCAATCATGGGTTACGACATTCAGTTTGCGCTGCGGCAGCGATCCCAGGTATTTGTCAATATTATGCAAAATGTATAGGCAAAGAGGAATATAACCTTTCAGAAGAAAGACAAAAGCGTTTGCAGTTGATGATGCTTTTTAGCGTTGTAGGTAGATTAGATGAAACCGGTTTTGCAGATTCCAAAAAAATGGATGATGGTCGTTACCAGCAATTTCGTGCTGCCTCTGCTAAAGCTTTTCTTGAGTATTGTAAAAGAGAAAATGTATATGGCGATGATGAAGTAAGTTTATATCAAGATGCGCTAGCTATAGAGCTGATGGGTTTTCCTGAGCCACCTAAGATTGTTTTTCACCCCTACGATCCAACTCAAAACGAACCTAAGCCTTTTCCAGAAATAGCTAAAGAAATGAGAGAAAAACAAAAAAAAGGTAAAAAAAATTTTATTATCCCCAATTGTGAAGGTAATTTAAAAACACGTGAACAGGTAGATGTTGAAAAGCAGTTTGCTATAACTTTAGATATGATGAATGCAGCTCATGAGGTAGAGTTATTACGTTGCTATGCTTATAAACCTAAATCACCAGATGCACCAAAAATGCAAGGGATTTTCTCTAGAAATTTTGAAAGTCTTTTAAAGCTTCCTTCCTATGAAGATAAAGATTTGTATGAGCAAGCATTAGATCCCAGCAAAAATCCTCGAAAAGAACAATATCATGATGCTTTAGCCTATATACTTTATCAAGCAAGATTGATGGAGAAAACGGGAGAAAGGATGATGACTAGCGTCATCACTTCTCAAGAAAAGATAGATAGTATCATTGATGAATTTATGGTGTTTGAGCAAAGTTCATTTAAAGATTATTTTGAAAATGCACTCAACGATAAAGAATTGCTCAAAAAATTATATCACGATGCACTACATAATGAAAAGTTTTTAGATGAACATGAAAAATTGTTACTTAAGCCTGATTCTGTAAAAGAAAAAATTCAAAAGATATATGAGGCTAAAGAAAAAAATTTACCCTTTGTTGAATTATCTATCGAGGAGCGATATCCCTTTGATAATCAATCAAAGGCGAAGATGATTGAGTTTATACAACTTTATTATCCTAAAAAATTGAGCATGATGCTCGAGGAGAAAATTTTCAAAAATGGTAAAAATGAATATCAACCTAGCATATTTGATTTAGTTCAATATCAGCATTATCAAGATCTTGGATCTAGAGATAAAGATAAAGAAGTCGATATATTGGTTCATCTTGTCAATCAAGTTCCCGCGCCCCACTATGTTGAAATAAAATCTTCAGTTTTAAGAGAAAATATCACGCCACTTGAGCTACTTCCATTTGCAGTTGACGCACATTTTTTAGATGAAACGGTTGAAATAGTGTATGCTAATGCCAATGATGCACAAAAAGCGATGGCTGGTTTTGTTGCGCATGGTTTACTTGGCACTTTACCTGAGGTTGAACACCATCGTAAAGATGGTTTTGTGAGTGTTTTTATTCCAAAATCTGATTATGCAAAATTAGATGGCAAAATTCGCTATCAACTTGCTAAGATCCCAACGATTCATAGTGTAGAATCAACGCTGTTAGATGAAGAGGGAAAGTTGAGCGCCATGAGCCTAATTAGCAATGGCGATGCTGTTACCCGAGTATTAAATGGCGAAGGAACACATAATACCAAACATCCAGATTATGAATTTAAGTTAAATCATCTTGAAGATCCAATTCACTTACGTGAAAAGCGTGAATTGAGAATGATGAAAGGCTTTGATGTGTTTGCTATGTCGACGTTGGAAAAACTGGATGAGGCAAGCGCTGATAAATTTAAAAGATTTAGAGCTAAAGTTCCAATTATCATAAAAGATGCAGAAAATAATATTTGGGTTTATGGGCGAAAATTTGATAATGGCATGGAAGTTTTTCAGTTAGAGAAACTCAAGTCACCCAAAAAGCACGAATTTTATCTAAAAATTAGTGATAAACTGCCAAGTAAAATACAATCTGCTGATTTAACTGATGAAATATATCAAGATCTTGCTAAGCATCACATTCAATATTCTCCAGAGCAAGATAGAGTAGCTTATACGGATGTAAAGTCGGGCGTTGTTACCACGCGAATGTATGAACAAAAACCAGCTGATCCGCATCTTCAAGTTCCTAAAAAACAAGCCAAAGGCCCCGTTGAAGGTCCGGGTGCTTTGCACGAAGAACGTTCACAGCCTACTAATACACCTTATGCAAAAAAAGATTCTCATTCTTTATTGCCGCCGAATGGAAAAATGCATTCATTTGAAGAGCCGGCGAAATCATGGTTACCAATTGGTTTTTTGTCTGATTTAAATGAGGTTGATTTAAAAGGTGAGCGTTATATTTGGAATACAAATATGGTTACCAATATTAGGTTTTGGTTGGGCAATCCTCACACAAGGCATCTTGGTATCATCCCTGAAAATAAAGTTAAGGAAAGGAAAACTATCGCAGAGCTCAAAAAGGAGTTAGCCGCAGCGACACAGGAAGATAAACCATTAAAATGGAATGAATTATTGGTTGGGCCAAGTAAAGCCGCGGTCAAAGCATTATTTGTTCCAAGCGATATGAATTCTGATGATAAAGAAAGATCATTTGATGATAAAATAATGTTAAGATTAAATGTGTTATATCATGCGCTTAAAATAAAGGAAAAATATCAATACGATGTGCCAATTTTAATTATTGACGGGAATAATCCTCCTAGCATTTATACTGAACAAATGATTAAAAGAGATCTACAAAATGCAGCTAAGCTTTTATCAGAGAATAAATTTCCGTATCTTGAAGAGCGAGATAAAGCCAGGCAAGAGGAAGTTTTAAAGAAATTATTTAAGTTTATTGCCAATACTGATGATCTTTTAGATGTACCACAAGATATCAGTAGTATAAATAAGATGTTAACCAAGATAGATATTGTCGGTGGGCTGTCAAGAGAGAGTAAATTATATGAAAAAGAAAAAGAAAATCATAAAGAAAACCCTGCACAATTAATTGAGGTGCAAAAAAGAGCATTAAATCGTGCTGTTGTATTGGGTCAAATTGAACTTGTTCAAAAGATTATCAATGACGGTTTTGATGTCAATCAAGTTATCAATGAAAAAACAGGGAATACAGCCTTACATTATGCTGGAATGTACAACAACCCAGAAATAGCAAAATTGTTAGAGTCAAAAGGAGCAGATCCAAAAATCAAGAATAAAGAGGGTAAATTTGCTGTTGAATATACGGCGAAATTTCAAGCCGAACCCAAGCATAGAAAAGAAACTATTTTGAGAAATTTGGAACAGCCTCCTATCCAAAAACGGGCTAAGTCGATCGTACCACAGCAAACGCTGTCTAAAACGAGCTCTTCTCGTGAGCCTCCAAGGCCAGCTTCACTCAAATCAAGAACCCCTAAAATAAGAGGGGAGAGGCGCTAATCAGAGAAAATAAATAAACAGCAAGCTAACTTTCTTTTAGCTTTTGTGCGTATCGTTCTTTTTTGACGAATATAATGGAACGAAGCAGCCAAAATAAGCTAGATAACCTAATTTTGCCCAGCATATAGACCATGCAGCCAATGGCAATCAGAGTCATGATAGCGACAAAGGCTTCTGGGCTCTGGGACCCTGCTTGTATTGTTGTATCGGGCGGTGGTAATAGCATGTTTTTTCTTATAACTTTTTGCTAATGAATAGATTATTATTTAAAAAGTTGGCATACTACCTTTTTGCGAAGCTATTGTCAAAAGGATTGTATACCCGGCAAGCTTGAAGACATATAATTCTAACCTATTACTAAAGATTATTTACCAAGTAAGGCATTAAAGTGAGTGTGACTGGCACAGTCAATGAATATCAGCGCGTAGTCTCAGGTATGCGACCAACAGGTCCACTGCACCTTGGGCATTACCATGGTGTGCTTAAGAATTGGTTGAAACTTCAATATGAATATGAATGTTTCTTTTTTGTTGCCGATTGGCATGCGCTGACCACTCATTATGAAGATCCTTTCGATATTGAAGAGAATGTTTGGGAAACTTTTATAGATTGGCTTGCCTGTGGTATTAATCCTGGCTCTTGCAAACTGTTTATTCAATCGCGTGTTCCAGAACATGCGGAGCTGCATTTGCTGTTATCGATGATAACGCCTTTGGGATGGCTAGAACGTGTGCCAACCTATAAAGATCAACAAGAAAAATTAAGAGAAAAAGATTTAGCCACCTATGGATTTTTAGGTTATCCCCTTTTACAAAGTGCAGATATTTTAGCGTATAAAGCGGGTTTTGTGCCGGTAGGTGAAGATCAAGTATCTCATCTGGAATTAACCAGAGAAGTCGCACGTCGCTTTAACCATCTATATGGTAAAGAAGCTGGCTTTGAAGAAAAGGCGCTGGGCGCTGTTTCAAAAATGGGTAAAAAGAACGCCAACATTTATATGGAATGTGTTAAACAGTACCAAGAAACAGGAAATGTTGAATCCTTAGAAAAAGGGCAGGCATTGATTTCTGCACAAGGTAATCTTTCTTTAGGTGACAGAGAGCGCTTGTATGGTTATTTAGAAGGTAGCGGTAAAATCATTTTGCCTGAGCCTTATCCACTGCTGACACAAACTGCAAAGCTCACCGGCCTTGATGGTCAGAAAATGTCCAAGTCCTATAACAACACCATCGCCATTCGTGAAGCGCCAGAGAGTATCGAAAAGAAAATTCGTACTATGCCAACAGATCCTGCCAGGGTGCGTCGCTCTGATCCGGGCAATCCTGAAAAATGTCCTGTGTGGCCTTTGCATAATGTTTATTCAACTCAAGAGCAACAAGCGTGGGTAATGCAAGGTTGCACAACAGCCGGAATTGGTTGCTTAGATTGCAAAAAATGTGTCAGTGATAACATTATTGAAAGCTTAAAGCCTATTCAAGAACGGGCGCTTGAGTACAAAAATAATATTCGCTTAGTAAAAGAAATTGTCAGAGAGGGCTGCGAAGCCGCCAGAGATGCAGCGCAAGAAACCTTGGAAGAGGTAAGAGAAGTCATGGGGTTAGTGCACCGTGACAAATAATGAAATACATGAAATAACACCGCCTCAAGAGGTAACATCAGAGATATCTTCAGAAGTATCACCTGAGGTATCACAAGAGGTATCTGCAGAACAATCATCAGAAGTGTTGGCCATATTCAATGGTGTTAATTTTACGCAACTGCCAGAAGATCTCTACATTCCGCCAGATGCATTAGAAATTTTCTTAGAAGCTTTTGAAGGACCGCTGGATTTATTGCTTTATTTGATTCGTAAAAATAATCTCGATATTTTGAATATTCCGATTGCTGAGATTACACGTCAATACGTTGAATATGTTGAATTGATGAAAGAAATCAGGCTTGAGCTGGCCGCAGACTACCTAGTGATGGCAGCCACCTTAGCCGAAATTAAATCCAGAATGTTATTGCCACGTTCAGAAACCGCTGTTGAGGAAGAAGATCCACGCGCTGAATTAGTGCGACGCTTACAAGAATATGAGCGTATTAAACATGCTGCGCAAAAATTAGAAGAGATGCCAAGATTAGGGCGAGATATCTTTAGTCACCAAATCTTTGTTCCAGACTTAATTGTGCCAAAAGCGCCTCCCCAAGTTGAGCTTTCTGAGTTGTTAAGCGCATTTTTGGATATTTTAAAGCGTTCAGAATTGCTGGCAACGCATAAGGTTTCAAAAGAAGCTTTATCTGTTCGTGAAAGAATGAGTGCCATTTTAGAAATGGTGAATGAAAAACGTTTTATTGAATTTTATGAATGTTTTGATCTCTCAGAAGGCCGCTTAGGTGTGGTTGTTTGTTTTCTTGCAATTTTAGAATTATTAAAAATCGGTTTAATTGATATTGTACAAACTCAAGAATTTGGGCCAATACATATCACGCAATGTAGCGTGGTTTATGAAGACCAAGCAACAAACGAAATATTTGTCAAAAAAGAGGAAGACAACAATGCATTCCTCGAAAATGTTGATGAGTATTGATGAGGCATATTGATGAAAAAAAGTATTGAAGAACTAGTCGTCATTGTTGAAGGATTACTCTTTGCTGCCAATGAACCTTTAAGTGCTGAGGCTTTGGCTAAATTATTTATCGATGAAGTAAAACCCAAAGCACAAGATATTAAGAAAGCGCTAAATCAACTTAAAAAGAATTATCAGGATAGAGGTATAGAGCTTTGTGAAGTGGCCTCAGGCTTTCGTTTTCAAGTTGCACAAACAGTGGTGCCTTATATTGCTAAAACGATAGAAGAAAAACCAGCCAGGTATTCAAGAGCTTTACTTGAAACGCTTGCACTCATTGCTTATAGACAGCCAATTACCCGTGGTGAAATCGAAGATATTCGTGGTGTGGTCGTAAGTTCAAACATTATTAAAACCTTAGATGAACAAGGGTGGATCCGCGTGGTGGGGCATAAAGAAGTGCCTGGTAAGCCAGCACTGTATGCCACCACTAAGTCTTTTTTAGATCATTTTGGGTTAAAAACACTAGAAGATCTACCGCCTTTAGCAGCATTGAAAGATTTTGAGAGTTTAAATGTTAATTTTGAAGAAAACCCTGTTTTGGCAGAAGATAACCAACTAGAGCTTGATATTGAGCCCGAAAACGAAATGGAAGAAGAAACAGAAGCAGAAATCGAAGAAGCTCAAGCAGAAGCTGAAGAAGATAGTGAAGCTGAATTAGAAGAAGAAATAGAAGCAGAAGCAGAAGAAGCAGAAATAGAAGAAGACGAAGACGAAGAAGATCTCGATGCTATTTTAGATGAATTATTAGACGAGGATGGTGAAAAAGATGATGCGCTTGCATAAATTGTTGGCAAGCCAAGGATTAGGTTCAAGACGTGCCATAGAAAATTGGATAAAGATTGGCAAGATTGAGGTTAATGGCAAAGTTGCGCACATTGGCCAACAGGTTTCTCCCAAAGATAGAATTAAAGTAGACGGTAAGTTCATTGAGATAGCCAATACGCCCAAAGAAACGCCACGTGTTTTACTTTACCATAAGCCTGAGGGCGAAATTTGCTCTCGTGTTAAAGAAGCAGGCACGGCCTCAGTTTTTGATAATCTCCCTGCCTTAAAGCAGGAGAGATGGGTCATGGTGGGGCGCCTTGATGTCAATACTTCAGGTTTGTTGTTATTTACCAATAGCGGTGAATTAGCCCACAAATTAATGCATCCCCGTTTTGAAGTGCTGCGAGAGTACGCTGTTCGTGTTTTAGGAAAAGTAACACATGAGCATTTATCAAATATGAGAAAAGGGGTTATGTTATCAACAGGAATGAGTCGTTTTAAGCAAATCATTCCTCACCAAGAGAGCGAAGGTGCCAACCAATGGTTTACCGTGAGTCTTACACAAGGGAAATATCGCGAAGTGCGTGAACTATTCGCTTCTCAAGGGTTTACCGTCAGCCGTTTGATAAGAACCAAATATGGCCCTATATCTTTGCCACGTAATTTGCGTATGGGAAAATATATCGAGCTTGGTGAAGACAAGGTTTCGGGCTTGATGAAACTATGTTTGGATGCAAACGTTGTTCCTGCCTGATCTTTTGGCCTTATAAAGTGCGCTATCTGCCCTTAGAAATATTTTTTCGGCCGTGTCATCCGCTAAAAAAGTAGCCACGCCTGCACTGATTGTCACACTGAGCGACTGCTTTTGATACTCAAAGGCAGCGTGTTCAATTTGCTCACAAAGGCGCTTTGCAACGCAATGAGCGCCATCAAGCGGCGTGTGTCTTAAAATGAGAGCAAATTCTTCCCCACCATAGCGAAATAGGTTATCGGTGTTTCTATTTAATTGTGAAATTAAATTCGAAAGCCAGATCAGTAATTGATCACCTGCATGATGACCGTACTTATCATTAATGTTTTTGAATTTATCAATATCAATCAAGATTAAGGAAAAGGGTGTATTGTGTCTTTTGGAAAAATCAATTTCAGTAGCGATGGCTTTATTATAGGCTGCGCGATTGCCGACTTGGGTTAATGCGCAGGTATAAGAGTTCTTGATAGCTTCATGATAGTGCAAAGCATTTCTTAAAGGGTAAACGAGCTCACTTAATGCATGTTCAATTTGTTGTAATTCTTCTAGGGTAAATGGTGTTTTTCTGGTGAGATAAACATCACCTAACATGGCACCTTCGAGCATCAATTGATAACTTACCTGATGCTCAGTGCGTTGACCGATATCTAAACCATGTTCAGTTTGAATATGGTGATAATGAAAACTATGAAAAGGCACAATTGGCAATAAAGCCTGTTGAAAGCGTTTGATTAGATCATACACATCAAGCGTTGTTTGTAAGATCTGGCTTAAATTAAACTTTGGTGAATAAGATTGAATCACCTTCCCCGATGGCGCGGGCATGAGATATCCTCCATGACATACTATTATAAGTATAGAACATGTGAATAAATTTTCAGCCCTCCTAAAACCTGCTAGGCTACGTTTACCAGATTTCCTTTAATATGTTTACCTTGTTCGCTCAACAAATATACATAGTGGGGCACAATTTCTTCTGGGGCAGGAAAGGTTAAGGGATCTATCCCCGGATAAACTTTTATCCGTAAGTTAGTGCGAACCTTTCCAGGGTTAATGCAGTTGACACGAATAGCTGTATTATCCAGCTCTTCATGCAAACTCTGCGCAAGACCTCTGACACCAAATTTGCTGGCGCTATAGGCGCTCCAGTAAGCTTTTGCCTGTTTTGCTTCATCTGCGGTGGTAAATAAAATAGAGGGCGAGTCACTCATTTTAAGCAAAGGCAATAAGGCATGCGTTAAAAGGTAAGGAACATTTAAGTTTAACTGCACGACTTCTTGCCATTTTTCCGGTGCAAGATGTTCAAGCGGCGTAATTTGCCCACTGATGCCGGCATTATGAACAACCGCATCGAGTTTACCAAATAAGTTATGGATACTTTCAGCTAAGGCATAAGCATCTTTAGGCTGCGCCTGCAACAAATTAAGTGGATGTATCGCAGGTTCAGGAAGATTTTGGCTCATAATTTCATCATAAACCGCTTCCAATTTTTTAAGCGATTTGCCAAGCAATATAGTGGTGGCACCTTCTTTTGCACAGGCGATAGCTAAAGCACGACCTATGCCATCACCTGCACCGGTAATTAATATGACTTTGTTCGCGAGGTTAAGTTTGCCTTGGGCTTTTTCATTTAAGGTGATTGTTTGCATGATAGGTGCTCTATTTTAAGTATAATAATTTATCGTTTCGTTTTTTTTCATAAACTTTGGTTCGCCAAGCAATCCAGCATTTACGTATTGGCGTTAAGCTCATTCTTTTGCCTGCAACAACATCAAACCCAGATCGTTCAAGTTCGGCTAACAAAGTCATATATAACTTAGCTAAAATAAGTAAGCTAAGCTGTTCATAACGTTCGGTATCCTTCAGACTTGCTAAAGCTTTTTCATAATGAACTTTGGCAATTTCAGCCTGTGCTTGTTTTGTTTTCCCAAAGCGGCGTATTTCATCAATACTATGTAATGCAACGCCAAGATGGTAAATGAATTCTTCATTGGGCAAGGTTTTGCTAGTAATGCATGAAATCAAATACAGTTTTGCGCCAATATCTTGGCGACAATATCGTTCTATTTCTTGTTGGCTGTTATCTTGGCCTTCAATTAACATCAATTTTGCTTGTATAAAATGCTGAAGTTCTGCTTCTGGTAGCTGATATTGTTTTAACAGTTTATCGATTTCAAAAGACAGGGGATGGTGTGGATAATGCTTATAGGTTTGCGTAATTTCGGTAGACCACCAAGCCAATTTTGCTTTGGCAACGCTTGGTTCGCTTACTGTGTTTACAACGGCATTCATTTCATTAAAAAAGCTTAAAAGTACAGCTACCGCCTCGCGCATGGGTGTAGAACAATATAGGAGCGCGTAATAGAGGCTTGAGCCAGGTTTAATGGGTTCAATAGGATAGGAAGGCGTGCTCATAGGGGGGCAATTGTAAAGATCTTCCCTTGTAAAAGGAAGAGGCGTGCTTTGCACGCATAGATGGATTTTTTCAGGATAAAATCTCTCTGTGCGCTTTGCGCCTCTCTCCTTTACAAGGAGAGAGCTTTGGTTGCTTCGCAACCTGTCAGCAATTTTATTAAGTTAGTTAATAGCTATTACGCCGTAGCTAACACTTCTTTACGCGCGCCTGCTTCTGGCGGTGTGTTTTCGCTATGGTGCGGGGTGTGTGCCGCCTGCTGAAGAAGTTCCAATCTGATCTGCTGCCATCGTAAATGTAATAACATCATGTTAGGTGAGATCCCGTCACGACTCATTTTCATTATTTTGGACTTAGACATGATTACCTCTATTGCTTTCCCTGCTCAAGGTACTCTTCGCTCTTTATTTTTGGGTAAAGAGCCGAGTATCGTTTTTATGAAATCGATAAGATGTATTTTGGATCTAAATTGTTGGGTTGGAGAGAGGAAAGCCACTGAAAGGCTTGTGCGAAATATCTTATATTCTGATTTTTACATCGAATTTTTCGTGAGTGGAATGCAAGTATAGTACAGGTTGATGATTAAGCAAATAGAATTTTTTCAATATCGCTAGGTTTTTCTAAATAGCTATCTGCTTCCCAGCTATAAACATCTTCTTCGGGTGGAATATAGCCGTAATTGGCAATGGCACAACGCATATTAGCTTTGCGACTCGCCTCTAGATCCGTTTTGGCATCGCCGATATACCAGCAAGCAATAGGGGCAACATTCAAAAGTGCCGCACCCTGTAACAGCGGGGCAGGATGTGGTTTTTGTTCGGGCAGACTATCCCCACCAATAAGACATTGCGTAGCTTGTAAAGGCTTAAATACCTGAACCAAAGGCTTTGCAAAACATAAGGGCTTATTGGTAACAATGCCCCAGGGGATGCCCTTTTCTCCTAAATGGGAAAGTATCTCTGCCATACCAGGGAAAAGTTCGGTAAGGTGGCCAATTTTCTCTTGGTAAAGTGATAAAAAGCGCGGAAGGAGTTCATCTAGCAAGGGATCTTGTCTGTGGAGCTTAAACCCGAAACACAACATCCCTTTTGCCCCAAAAGAAACACTGCTTCTGAGGGATTCGACCGTCACCGGCTGTTTGCCTTGCGCGGTTAGCAACTGGTTGAGGCAATAGGTAAATTCAGGTGCAGTATCAAGTAAGGTACCGTCCAAATCAAAAAGAACCGCTGGTGTGTTTATCATTCACTCGCCTTTTCTAAATGCATTAAGTAATTCACTGAGACATCCTGGGAGAGGGAATAAGATTGGTTAAATACATGGTAGCTTATCCCTTTTATATGTTTGAGGGTGAGTTGCTTTTGAGTACACCACGCAGCTAACTCGCTTGGCCTTATAAACCGTTCATATTCATGCGTACCTTTGGGCAAGAGCTTCATCACATATTCTGCCCCAACAATGGCAAATAAAAACGCTTTGGGGGTGCGGTTGATGGTGGAAAGGAATAGATGTCCGCCCGGTTTCAAGAGATTTGCGCAAGCTTCGATGACAGACAGGGGATCTGGTACGTGCTCTAACATTTCCATGCAGGTGATCACATCAAATGAATGAGGATATTGTTTAGCAAGGGTTTCGGCGGTCGTTAACTCATAGTGTGGGGGGTTTTTAAGCATTTTGGCATGGTCTTTAGCGATGTTGAGGGCTTTTTCAGATTGATCAACGCCCCATACTGATGGACCAAACTGACAAAGTGCTTCGGTGAGAATACCCCCACCACAGCCAATATCCAGCACGTGACTTTGGCTCAGTGAGCAATGTGTTTGGATAAAGGCTAACCGCAAGGGATTAAGATCATGCAACGGTTTGCAAGGGCCTGATTTATCCCACCAATCGACGGCCATCTCTTCAAATTTCTGTACTTCCGCCGGATCGACGTTTAATCGGTTGTTCACGCTATTTTAGGTTCCTCTGCCTGTGACCGGTTCGCTAAAGATGCTACAATAACGCAACGTTAAAGTACTAGTAAAAGCTTAAAATCATTAAATAGTTCAATAGCTAACAAAGGAGCCGTGGTCTGTGACAGAGCTCGCCAAAGAAATCCATCCGGTTAATATCGAAGATGAATTAAAACAATCGTATCTTGACTATGCCATGAGCGTTATCGTTGGCCGGGCTTTGCCTGATGTCCGAGATGGTCTGAAACCCGTTCATCGACGCGTCTTATTTGCGATGTCTGAGTTGGGCAATGATTGGAATAAGCCCTATAAAAAATCTGCCCGCGTGGTGGGTGACGTTATCGGTAAATATCACCCGCATGGTGATACCGCTGTTTACGATACGATTGTTCGTATGGCTCAACCCTTTTCGTTACGCTATATGCTGGTTGATGGGCAAGGTAACTTCGGTTCGGTGGATGGTGATTCTGCTGCTGCAATGCGATATACCGAAGTACGGATGTCCAAATTTGCCCATGAGCTGTTAAAAGACTTAGAAAAAGAAACGGTTGATTTTGCCCCCAATTACGATGAAACAGAATTCGCGCCTACCGTATTACCCACACGTGTGCCAAACCTTTTGGTCAATGGGACTTCCGGTATTGCTGTGGGGATGGCCACCAATATTCCGCCACATAACCTAAAAGAGGTTATTTCAGGATGTTTGGCATTAATAGATAACCCCAATACCACGATAGATGAGTTAATTCATTTAATCCCAGGTCCAGATTTTCCCACAGCGGCCATTATCAATGGTAAAGCTGGGATCATTGATGCTTATCGCACTGGGCGTGGTCGTGTTTATGTGCGAGCCAGAACCAACATCGAAGAAGAAGATGGTCGGCAAGCTATCATCATTACCGAGCTTCCTTATCAGGTGAATAAAGCCAAGCTTGTTGAAAAAATTGCTGAGCTTGTCAAAGATAAGAAAATTGAAGGGATCTCTAATTTACGCGATGAATCCGATAAAGACGGTATGCGCGTGGTGATTGAGCTAAAACGCAATGAAGTGGCAGATGTGATCCTCAACAATCTCTATACCCATACCCCAATGCAAAGTGTATTTGGGATAAATATGGTTGCTTTAGTGGATGGGCAACCAAAAACGCTGAATTTAAAGCAAATTCTAGAAGCTTTTATCAAACACCGGCGCGTGGTGGTGAATCGACGAACCACTTATGAACTTAGAAAAGCCAGAGAAAGAGCGCACATTTTAGAAGGTTTAAGTGTGGCTTTGGCCAATGTAGATGATGTCATTGCGCTTATCAAAGCTGCCAAGACACCTCATGAAGCCAAAGAACAATTGTTAGCGCGTAGTTGGCCGGCCAATACAGTAAAAGCCATGTTAGAAAAAGCAGGCGATATTGCTTCAAAACCTGAAACACTGGCCCCTGGCTTAGGGTTGTCGCCAAAAGGTTATCATTTGTCTGTTGATCAAGCGCAAGCGATTTTAGATCTCAGATTGCATCGTTTAACCGGCTTAGAACAAGATAAAATTATTCAAGAATATGAAGAAATTTTACAAGAAATCAAAAATTTGATTGATATTTTGGTAAATCCAGCCAGATTAATGCAAGTTATTCGCGATGAATTAGGTGAAGTGCGTGATCAGTTTGCCGATGAACGCCGAACTGAAATTATTGTTAATCAACAAGATTTGTCTAATGAAGATTTAATTACCGAAGAAATTCGCGTTGTCACGCTTTCCTACCAAGGCTATGTCAAAACGCAACCTTTAGATGCGTATCAAGCGCAGCATCGTGGAGGACGCGGTAAAGCGGCAACCCAAGTTAAAGATGAAGACTTTATCGATCAGCTGTTGATTGCTAATACCCATGATACCATTTTATGTTTCTCTAATAAGGGTAAGGTGTATTGGTTAAAAGTGTACCAACTTCCTTTAGGTTCAAGAACTTCACGCGGCAAACCGATAGTCAATTTATTACCGCTATCTCAAGATGAACGCATTAGTGCCATTTTGCCTCTACGTGAATATAGCGAAAATCACTTTATCTTTATGGCAACCAAGAAAGGGGTGGTGAAGAAAGTCGCTTTAAGCAGTTTCTCTCGTCCACGCAGTTCCGGCATTATAGCGATTGGATTAGATGATAATGATCAACTGGTTGGCGTTGAAACAACCGATGGCCAACGCGATGTCATGTTATTCTCTGATGCAGGCAAAGTAACGCGCTTTAATGAAAAAGCGATTCGTGGCATGGGCAGAACGGCGCGCGGGGTGAGAGGGATTAAATTACAAGAAGGCCAAAGTGTCATTTCGTTAATTGTGGTGAAAAGCGAAGCTTGCACCATTTTAGCTTCAACTGAAAATGGTTATGGCAAACGTACCGCTATTTCTGAATTCCCTACCAAAGGCCGCGGTGGTCAGGGCGTTATCGCTATTCAAACCACTGAACGTAATGGTTTAGTGATTGGTGCTGTGCAAGTGGAAGAAAATGATGAAATTATGCTCATCACCAATGGTGGCACCTTGGTACGCACCCATGTTGCAGAAATTTCAGTTGTTGGCAGAAATACCCAAGGGGTTCGTTTAATTCAACTCAGTAATAATGAAAAACTGGTAGGTTTGCAACGTATCGAAGAACAAGAGATTGACGAAGAAGAGAAAAATAAAGTTGCCGCTTCTCGGCCATTGGCTGAGTCATTGGACGATGAAGAAGGGATCGAAGACGAAGATATAACGGATGATACTCAAGACGATGACGAAGATGTCGAAGAAGATGACAACGAATAAAATTTATAATTTTGGCGCAGGACCTGCCTGCTTACCACAGGAAGTGTTAAATCAAATAAAGGCTGACATCCCGGATTGGTATGACGGGATGTCTGTCATGGAATTGAGCCATCGGTTGCCTGTTTTTATGGAATTAACCCAAACCATTGAAGCAGATCTGCGACAGCTTTTAGAGATCCCCAATGATTTTGCTGTGTTATTTATGCACGGTGGCGCCAGAACCCAATTTGCTGCTGTTCCCTTAAACTTGTTACAAGGGGCAAAGACAGCCGATTACTTAGTGACGGGTATCTGGTCATCGTTGGCGTATGATGAAGCAAAAAAATATACTAATGCCCATTGTGTCGCCAGTGGTGAATCAAATCAATTTACGCAGATCCCGCAGTCTGAAGAATGGGTTTTTACAGAAACAAGCCCCTATTTACATTATACAGACAATGAAACCATCCAAGGGGTTGAATTTCATCATGTGCCCAAATGTGAAGGTAAGTGGCTTGTAAGCGATATGACCTCTAACATACTCACTAAACCCATTTCTTTTGAGAATTATGGCGCTATCTATGCCAGTGCTCAAAAAAACTTAGGGATTGCAGGTATTACAGTGGTGATAGTCAGAAAAGAATTACTGGGTAAAACACATGCTTTTACCCCTTCAATGCTTGATTACACAGTCTATGAAAAATCCCATTCACTTTATAACACACCACCGATGTTTTGTTGGTACGTACTTGGGCTGATGCTCAAATGGACCAAAACACTGGGAAGTTGTGAAGATATTGCATCAACTTGTAGAGAAAAAGCGAATCTTATATACGATGTGATTGATAATAGCGGTTTTTATACTAGCCCTATTTATAAAGCGCATCGTTCAAGAATGAATATTCCATTTTGCTTACCCACTGAAGAGTTGGAACAGCTATTTTTACAAAAAGCCAATGAGCATGGTTTAAAACAACTCAAAGGCCATAAGCTTGTCGGTGGTTGTCGTGCCAGCATTTACAATGCCATGCCTGTTGAGGGCGTTATTGCTTTAAGAGATTTTATGAAATCTTTTGAAAACACTTACGGCTAAAAGCAGTGGATTTTGTTGGAAAGCCAAATCGAATTTTGCAAGGTGAGATCACAGTTCCTGGCGATAAATCTATTTCCCATCGCGCTTTGATGATTGGATCTTTAAGTCAAGGGTTGACGCAAATTGATAATTTTTTATCAGGTCAAGATTGTCTGGCAACCCTCAAAGCGATGCAACAGATGGGAGTTCGTATTGATCAGCCTTCTTTAGAATGTTTACACATTCATGGACAGGGGTTACATAGTTTAACTGCGCCAAGTGAGCCTATCGACTGTGCTAATGCTGGGACCATGATGCGCTTGATTGCTGGCCTTTTAGCGGCACAACCTTTTAATAGTGTGTTAATCGGCGATGACTCGTTGCAAAATCGTCCGATGGAGCGCATTACTTATCCTTTATCACTGATGGGCGCCAACATAACAGGTGTTAAGCGCGATAATAAAATATATGCCCCCCTTTCAATCAAAGGGAGCTCGTTGCATGGTATTCGTTATGAACTGCCGGTGGAAAGTGCGCAAATAAAATCTTGTTTATTATTAGCAGGATTATTTGCTAAAGAATTAACCCAGATTGTAGAAAAAGGTGAGTGTCGCGATCATACCGAACGCATGCTAAGTGCTTTTGGAAGTGATATTGTTAACCAAGCCAATCACATTACCTTAAAACCTGGCAAAGCCTTACAAGCACAGCACATTATCATTCCTGGCGATTTTTCTTCAGCGGCTTTTTTTATTGGCGCAGCAAGCATGCAAATGGGTGCCACGTTAATGCTCAAAGCGGTAGGTGTGAATGAACGCCGGATAGGATTTCTGCATATGCTTAACAGCATGGGGGCGAAGATCACTTTACATCATTTACGCTATTTCAATAACGAGCCAGTCGCTGATATTGAAGTCAAGGGAGCGCGGTTGCAGGGGATCAACGTTCCTCTTCAATGGGTTGTTTCTGCTATGGATGAATTTCCGATGTTATTTGTTGTGGCTGCCTGTGCAAAGGGGGAAACGACAATTCGTGGCGTTTCAGAATTACGTGTCAAAGAGTCCGATAGAATCGCATCGATGTGTCAAGGTTTACGTAGCCTTGGGATTGCTGTTAAAGAGTTACCCGATGGTGTTATTATTTGTGGCGGTTCTTTACAAGGTGGTGTTGTTGATAGTTTTGGCGATCATCGCGTTGCGATGGCCTTGTTGATGGCATCCTGGATGGCCAATGATACGATAACCGTGAAAAACTGTGACAATATCAACACTTCATTTCCAAATTTTAGTGAGTGTGCAGCACAATTAGGCCTTGAGATCAGCAAGGTACAGGATTAATACAATGAAAAAAAATCCCCCTGTTATTACCGTCGATGGTCCTAGTGGTTCAGGCAAAGGGACATTAAGTCGACAACTTGCCCAAACATTAGGCTGGCACTTTTTAGACAGTGGCGCACTTTACCGCCTGTTAGCTTTGGCGGCGATGCGTCATGCGGTGGCATTGGATAATCACACGGCTTTAGCGGTTTTAGCAGGTCATTTGGATGTGGTATTTGCCAAAAATGAAAGCCAAATTTTTCTAGAAGGCCAAGAGGTAACTTTAGACATTCGAACAGAAACATGTGGCGGCAATGCCTCTGTGGTTGCGGCTATACCTGCGGTTAGGGAAGCACTTTTAGATAGGCAGCGAGCTTTTTTAGAACCGCCAGGTTTGGTAGCAGATGGTCGTGATATGGGCACGGTGGTCTTTCCGCAAGCAAATTTAAAGATTTTTCTTGAAGCATCTGCGCAAGAAAGAGCAAAACGCCGCCAAGGCCAGTTGAAAGAACAGGGTATAGATGTTAGCCTTGATGACCTTTTGGCCGAGATTTCTGCCAGAGATACACGAGATAGACAGCGCTCGGTAGCACCTTTAGTGCCAGCGAGTGATGCTATCGTGCTTGATACTACCACTATGCCCATCAAAGTAGTTTTTGAAACAGTGATGGCAGAGGTAAGGGGTAGGGAAATTTTTTAGGGGCTATTTTATTCCCAAATAAAATAGTAAATATTAACCAACAAATTTGATGTTTAGTTAATCTGCTTAATTATTCATCAAAGGATATTAAATATTATGAATGCATCAACCAATCATGAAAGTTTTGCCCAGTTATTTGAAGAAACCATTTCCAAAATAGAAATGGTCCCCGGCGCAATATTCGATGGCGTCGTCCTTGATATCAATACTGAAAAAGGCCTTGTTACCATTGATACGCCCTTTAAATCAGAAGGGTATGTTCGTATAGAAGAATTTTTTGATAAAGATGGCCAATTAGAAATCAGCGTTGGTGATAGCATTCCTGTTGCCTTAGAAGCCATTGAAGATGGTTATGGCGAAACCAGACTTTCAAGACAAAAAGCTAAAAGACAAGAAGCTTGGAAAGTATTGGATAAAGCTTATCAAGAAAATAAAGTGGTTAAAGGGATCATTTACGGCAAAGTCAAAGGCGGCTTTACCGTTGATATCAACACCATCCGTGCCTTCTTACCTGGTTCTTTAGTTGATGTGCGTCCTGTTCGTGATATGACGCAATTAGAAGGTAAAGAATTAGAATTTAAAGTTATTAAATTAGATCAGAAAAGAAATAACGTGGTTGTATCACGTCGTTCAGTGGTTGAGTCTGAAAATACCCAAGAACGCGATGCACTGTTAGAAGGCTTGCAAGAAGGTCAATTGATTACCGGTGTTGTTAAGAATCTCACCGATTACGGTGCATTTGTTGATTTAGGTGGCATTGACGGTCTTTTACATATTACTGATATCGCTTGGAAACGCGTTAAGCACCCCAGCGAAGTTCTTAACGTTGGTCAAGAACTACAAGTTAAAGTATTGCGTTTCGATAGAGAACGTATGCGTGTTTCATTAGGTCTCAAACAATTAGGCGAAGATCCATGGGTAGGCGTAGCTCGTCGTTATCCAGAAGGAACCCGTGTGGTTGGCCGTGTGACAAACATTGCAGATTACGGTTGCTTTGTTGAATTAGAAGCAGGTATTGAAGGTCTTGTACACGTTTCTGAGATGGATTGGACAAATCGAAATGTTCATCCTTCTAAGATTGTATCACCCGGTGAAGAAGTGGAAGTGATGGTATTGGATATCGATGAAGAACGTCGTCGTATATCTCTTGGCTTGAAACAATGTAAAGCTTCACCTTGGGATGCCTTTGCTGCAACCCATAATAAAGGTGACAAAATCGTTGGTAAAATTAAGTCCATTACCGACTTTGGGATCTTTATTGGCCTTGATGGTGGAATTGATGGTTTGGTGCACTTATCTGATATTTCTTGGAACACACCAGGCGAAGAAGCAGTATTGTCCTATAAGAAAGGTGATGAAGTAGAAGCGGTAGTGCTTTCTGTTGATCCAGAACGTGAGCGGATCTCTTTAGGCGTTAAACAACTGCATGCTGATCCTTACTCCAATTACTTAGCAGAACATGCTAAAGGTACCATTGTAGTTGGTAAGGTTGCTGAAGTAGATGCCAAAGGGGCAAAAATTGATTTAGCTGAAGGCGTTGAAGGTTATTTAAGATCCTCAGAGCTTGCCAGAGATAGAGTGGAAGATGCTCGCAGTGTATTGAGCGTTGGAGACGAAGTCGAAGCGAAGTTTGTAGGCGTGGATCGTAAAAACCGCACCATCTTGTTGTCTATTAAAGCAAAAGAGTCACAAGATGAAGCAGATGCTTTACGTGATTACTCCAAGAGCGATCAATCTGGCGCTACTACCTTGGGTGACTTGCTTAAAGAACACATTCGTGGTGATAAAGACGAAGAATAACCTTCAGTTTTTAGGTAGAATGAAAACGGTGTGTACTTTTGTGCACACCGTTTTTTTTTGCTTAAATTTTTTAAAAGAGAAAAAAGGAGGTGGGTGTGCGGACAATTGGGATATTGTTAACTATCCTACTAATTATTTTAGGGATAGCCTTCACTGCGTTAAATGCGCAATCTGTAGAACTTAACTATCTGTTAGGCAGCAAACAGTTGCCGCTTGCAGCTGTTTTATTATTGTCATTAACCATTGGGGTGGTACTAACAGGGTTTACATTGGGATTTAGCTTGCTTAAATTAAAAGCAAAGAATAAATGGCTGGAATCTAAATTAAAGAAAACGCAGGATCAGTTGGTTCATACCCAACAATGATGTGTAACCGTAATGTCATCGTTTAATCTGTTGCAGTTAATTTGTTTACTTTTGCCTGTTGCGGCCCTATCGGGATGGTATTTAGGCAAACGTTCTAGGCAAGTTAATAATCTTAAGAACGAAACATTAAGCTCTGATTATTACATGGGGCTTAATTTCCTTCTGAATGAGCAAACTGACAAAGCTGTTGATGCCTTTATCAGAATGCTCGATGTGTCACCTGATTCGGTGGATACCACTTTAGCTTTGGGTAATTTCTTTAGGCGTCGTGGTGAAGTCGATAGAGCAATTCGAATTCACCAAACTTTGCTTTCAAAACCTAATTTAACGACCAAACAACGGAATCATTCCTTACTTGAATTGGCACAAGATTACATGCGTTCAGGGATGTATGACAGGGCTGAATCACTATTACTGGAAGTGACCAATACAGTTGGTAATCAACTTGAAATCAGTTTGCGATCTTTGATTGATATCTATGAAAGAGAAAAAGAATGGGATAAAGCAATCCAAGTTGCCATCAGATTGCAAGAAATTACCAAGCAATCCATGGGCAAAGAAATAGCACAGTATTTTTGCGAATCGGCTGAATTGGCTTGGTCTAAGGGTAAAGTTAAAACCGCCTTTAAATATTTAAAACAAGGTTTACAACATAATCGTAATTGTTCTCGTGTCAGCCTGTGTGAAGGTAATTTTGAAAAAAAATTAGGGAATTTTAAAAATGCGATTAATGCTTACAAACGCATTGAATATCAAGATGTCACTTTTTTGCCTGAAGCTTTGCCGTTAATTATTGAGTGTTATGAAGCGTTGTCTGAACACCAGGATTTAGAAGAATATTTAGATTATCTTTTAAGGCATTGTCCTTCCATCAGCATTGTGCTTGCGCATGCTGAAAAAGTAAAAGAGAAAATCGGACAAGAAAGAGCGGCTTATTTTTTAGCCAATTACATGAACCGCCATCCTTCTATTAGAGGGTTAAAATACCTAATTGAATTTCATCTTTCCCGCGTCGTGGGTGAAGTACGCAATGAACTGTTGATGCTCAAATCTTTAGTAGAACAGTTAGTGCAAAGCAAACCAGTTTATCGTTGTGGCCAATGTGGCTTTGCCAGTCGTTCAATGCACTGGCAGTGTCCAAGCTGCAGACAATGGTCCTCAGTGAAACCAATTCAAGGGATTGAAGGCGAGTAGACATGAGGTAGGCTAGGGCCGACCGCTAAATTGAGCGTCTATAGGGCATTTTTATATAATAAGAACAGAAAGTAGGGGGCTTAAGATCATGTCTAGTGCAGAGTCAAAAGTTATTGTTGCTCTTGATTTTGAAGATAAAGTGCAATTACACCAAGTTATTTCTCAACTTAAGCCACAGCATTGTCGTTTGAAAATTGGCATAACCCTCTTTACCCATTTTGGCCCACTTTGGATAAAAACGTTACAACAGCAGGGTTTTGATATTTTTTTAGATCTCAAATTTCACGATATTCCCCAGCAAGTCCAAGGGGCTTGTTATGAAGCAGCAAATCTAGGTGTGTGGATGATGAATGTACATGCTTTAGGTGGGCTTGCAATGTTGCAGGCTGCCAGAAGCGCCGTAGATAGAGCAGCACATCATTTACCCCGAAAACCGCTATTAATTGGCGTGACCTTGTTAACAAGTTCCGGTGAAGCAGAATTAGCAATGTTAGGTATTAAAAGTACGGTTGATGAGACAGTGCTACGTTTAGCCACTTTATGTTATGAAGCAGGCCTTGATGGTGTGGTTTGTTCTGCCAAAGAAGTGGCATTATTAAAGAAACGTTTTGGAAAAGACTTTTTATGCGTTACTCCCGGTATTCGATTGCCTGAAGATGATAAGCATGATCAACAACGGGTGATGACTCCCCAAATGGCTGTCCAAGAGGGAAGTGACTATTTAGTTATTGGCCGTTCTATTACGCACGCTAAGCAACCGCAAACTGTTTTAACCCACATTAATGAGAGTATTGTTGCCCTATGAATTGGCTACCCTACATATTACTGCTTACTGCCCTAAGTTGGATTGGGGTTGGCTTATTTCGATGGTACGCCGTAGAAAAAGGCATGCTTGATGAACCTAATGAGAGATCTTCTCACATGGTTAAAACAGCCCGTGGTGGTGGTGTGGTTTTCTTCGTAGGTTGGGTTTTGGTATTAGTCGCGTTATATTTTTCTCATATTATTAGCAGTCGCGAATATTTTTTATATTTTGCGCCAGCGATGATTATCGGATTGTTAGGTTTTTGGGATGATCATCGATCACTTTCAGCAGGGGTGAGATTTTTCATTCAATGTATTAGCGCAATTGCTGCCTTATTTATTTTAAATGAAGGTGGGCATATTGTTTCAACTTGGTTCCCGCTTATCCCCTTACCCCTTTGTTTCCTGGCTTTGGCCTTTGCGATGGTCTGGATGATTAATCTCTTTAATTTTATGGATGGTGCTGACGGGATTGCTTGTACGGAAGGATTATTTGTCTTTGGCGTTGGTGGTTATATTTTATTTCAATTTCACGCCTATGAACTGGCAACACTGGCCTGGAGCTTATCGGCATTATTGTCAGGATTTTTACTTTGGAATTGGCCAACGGCCAGAATATTTATGGGTGACAGCGGCAGTTGCTTTTTAGGCATGATGGTGGCCTTGTATGCGCTGATCAGTTATAAGTTGTTTAACGTACCTTTTATGATTTGGGTTATCTTAACTGCCTTATTTTGGTTTGATGCCACAATTACTTTGGTTCGTCGTATTCTTGCTGGGGAGGAATGGCGCAAGCCGCATCGTATGCATGCCTACCAACGGCTTATTCATTCTGGCTGGAGCCATCAGCGGGTTTTACTATGTACCATTGCTGTTAACAGCATTCTTTCCTGCTTTGCCTATTTAGTTTACAAAGAACCTCGTCTAACTTGGTTTGTGTTTGGTTTGACCTTAACCTTGCTTACCTGTCTTTATTTATTAGTTGAAGTCGTTAAACCTATGTTCAAGAAATGGCACGAAGGCGCAAAGACCGTGAGCGAGATGTTATAGCCTCTTACCGTAGCTTTTAGCTAAGGTGCAAAGGTATAATAGCGACCAAAAGAATGGAGTATTAGATGAAGGCAATGTGGTCGCAATGGCGCAGTCGCTGGGCTGCGTTTGCTCACGATTTATTGAGCATACCAGTGGCCTGGTTAGGCGCTTACTGGTTAAGATTTAACCTAAGCGAAATTCCTCCTGATATTTTTTCTCAAGCACTTTTAACCTTACCGTTAGTGATAATCTTTCAAGCAACAGCGTTGTGGACTTTTGGCTTGTACCGCGGTGTTTGGCGATTTGCTTCTATTCCTGATCTAATTCGTATAGTCAAAGCCGTTGTGATGGGCAGCCTAATGACCTTACTGGCGGTATTTTTGGTGACACGCTTACAAAACCTTCCACGATCTGTGATCCCTTTATATTCAATGACGCTACTGTTTATTTTAGGTGGTTCACGTTTTTTATATCGTTGGTACAAAGACAAACATTATTTTTCCGCCAGTGGTAAACGCGTATTAGTAGTAGGGGCTGGTCGTGCGGGTGAAAGTTTAGTGCGCGATTTGCTTCGTGATGTGAAAAATGAATATGTCCCCGTTGCTTTTGTTGATGACAGCAAGCAAAAACGTGGGACTGAATTGCATGGCATTAGAGTCGTTGGCACCTGCGATGATATTCCACAAATTACTGAGCGTTTTGAAGTGGATATGATTTTAATTGCCGTTCCCTCGGCCAAAGCAAGCAGTATGCGTCGTATTGCGGATATCTGCGCTGGTACGAAAGTTCCTGTCAGAACCTTGCCTGGTACGAATGATTTGGTATCTGGCTTAGTTTCAGTTAAAAATTTACGTGAAATATCTTTAGAAGATCTATTAGGCAGAGATCCGGTTACCTTAGACTGGAAAGCTATCGATAAATCGCTTGCAGGAAAAGTAGTCTTAGTCAGCGGTGGTGGTGGGTCTATTGGTGCTGAACTTTGTCGGCAGATAATGAATTTAGATCCCAACGGTTTAGTGATCTTCGATAACAGCGAATATAATCTTTTTTGCGTTCAGCAAGAGTTGGATGAAAAATTTGTTGCTAAGAAATGTCGCATACATTATCACCTAGTAGATTTATGTGACATGGCTGCGATGAGCAAATTGATACAGCAATATCATGTTCAAGTGATATTTCATGCTGCAGCATTCAAACATGTGCCTTTATTAGAACCGCAGATCCGAACGGCAGCAAAAAATAATGTACTGGGCACCTATGGCTTAGCTCAAGTTGCTGTAGACATGAATGTCGAAAAATTTGTATTGGTCTCTTCAGACAAAGCGGTAAACCCAACGAATGTAATGGGGGCAACCAAACGCGTAGCAGAGCTGGTGTGTCAATATTTCAATGGTCAAAATAAAACCCAGTTTATTACAGTGCGTTTTGGTAACGTCTTAGGTTCTCGGGGTTCAGTAGTTGAAACCTTTAGCAAGCAACTGGAAATGGGCGGCCCGTTAACGGTTACCCACCCGGAGGTAACTCGCTATTTCATGACTATCAAAGAGGCAAGTCAGCTCATTTTGCAATCGTTAAGTATGAGTGAAGGGGGAGAGTTGTTTGTGCTGGATATGGGGGAACCCATCAAAATTAGCTTTATGGCCGAACAAATGATCCGTTTAGCAGGAAAAGAAAAAGAAATTAAAATTGAATATATTGGCTTAAGACCAGGCGAAAAGTTATACGAAGAATTATTTCATAAAAATGAACCGCATACACAAACCGTGCATGCTAAGATTTTGAAAGCGCATTCCAGAGTCATTGAAAAAAATAAATTTGAACAAAGCATTTTTGAATTACAGGATGCGGTAAGCAAGTGTAATGAAGAAGAAACATTTCGCGTTATCAAAGAGCTGGTGCCAGAATTATCAAACCCAAGGCACCATGCGCTAACAAATAAACGTCAAGAAATGTTGGTCTAAGGAGAAATCATGGTACAACCAATTACCAAAGCTATTTTTCCTGTCGCAGGTCTTGGTACACGATTTCTTCCTGCAACGAAAGCAAACCCCAAAGAAATGCTGCCTATCGTCGATAAGCCATTGATTCAATATGCAGTTGAAGAAGCCATCAGTTCTGGGATTACCGAGCTTATTTTTGTTACCAGCAGCTCTAAAAGGGCGATTGAAGATCATTTTGATACTAATTTTGAATTAGAATATCGCTTAGCACAGCAAGGAAAATCGGATTTATTAGATCTTGTTCAAAAGATTGTTCCTAAAGGGGTAGATTGTATTTATGTACGTCAACCTCAAGCTTTAGGGTTAGGGCACGCGGTGCTCTGTGCACGTCAAGTGGTGGGAGATGAGCCCTGTGCGGTGTTACTAGCAGATGATTTAATTGATTGTTCCACGCCTTGCTTAAAACAAATGTTAAATGTTTATCATGAAACCCAAGCCAGTGTTATAGCGGTTGAAAAAATCGCGCCTGAAGATTCTGATAAATACGGCATTATTGCGGTGGATAAATCATTTAAAGGCCAAGGTTATATTCATTCTATTGTTGAAAAACCCAAAATGCAGGATGCGCCATCAAATTTTGCTGTGGTGGGGCGTTATCTTTTATCTGGAAAAATTTTTGAGCATTTAAGTCGTCTAACGCCTGGTAGAGGGGGCGAGATCCAGCTTACCGATGCCATTGCCAGTTTATTAAAAGAAGAAAAGGCGATGGGTTTGATATTCGATGGCACCCGTTTTGATTGTGGAAGCAAATTAGGATACATGCAGGCGACCATCACTTTAGGATTAAGACATCCTGAATTGGGCAATGATTTTAGAAGTTATTTAAAAGAAACGGTGGAAAGTTTTTAAAAATTTCCCGACCTACCTTCAAACTGCAAAGTAAGTACAATTGTTTATAAAAAAGTGCCTTGATAAGATAAATTAATAGTAAGAGGAATATCTTTTAAAGCGTGTACACGCACGAGGTGCATTATGGCAGCGCCAGACAATGCTTCTTCCAGCAAAGGTGAAAAACACGGTATTTTGTACTTTATCAAAAAATTATTTCACCGTCATTCTCAAGCCGAAAAACAAAGAACGGTAAGTCAAGATGAATATCACTTAGAGCCAAAATATTGGCCTGAAGTTATCGATTTTATCAACAATCTTAATCAGCTTATTGAAACCCATACCATTGATGATACCAATATAAAGCATATTAACCAGCGAATTGTTGATTATGTGGTGGATCAAATTAATGTAAAGGGCTCTGTGGTAGATATTGAACAACGTTACAGCGGATTGAATACTTTAGCTGATCGTATGCTGAGTAGTACCTTTAATAAAATAGTTGGGTTAAAACATGAAAGTACTACCCATGCAGACTTTTCTGAGGCGGTCAGTAATTTTAAAAAGCGCCTTGCCGTAAGACATCAAAATGAAATCGCCTATTATCAGAGCCACCCCTCTAGTACGCCCCATTAAGGTATAAAGTAATCTGTATATAAATATAGGCCTCTTGGCGTTTTATTTTTAATTGGAGTATGATTAATAGTTAGTATTCTGATTAATTTATTGACCTATTGTAAAACATGTAATTGCTAAAACATCAAAGGAGGTCGTCATGCCAGAAGAAGACAAAAAACCTGAAGAAGCTGCCAAACCAGAAGAAGCTAAACCAGAAAAAAAGAAGTTTGGTTTTAGCATGGGCGATATTGCTGGTTCATTAAAAGGTGCGATGGATATAAAGAAAACAATGGAAGAAGCTAAAGCCGCTGCGAAATCACTTCAAGGAATAGCAGAGCAAGCAGCAGGTGCGGCAAAGAAGGGCGTTGAACAAGCACAAGGCATGATGAAGAAAGATAAGCCTGAAGGGAAGCCTGAAGATAAACCACAAGAACCAGAAAATAAAAATAAACCGTAAATGTTTCGCACATAATTCTTAAGGTGTGCTTGTATGTTAGAAGGTGTTTCTGAAGAAGCCTTGGATTTTAGCGGCGCAACGCCTTTAGAGAAAGTGAACCATATTTTAAGGCAACAGCTTGATTATTTTTCAAGCGATCCCACATTGCTGCAAACCGAAGGTTTACTGAGAGTTCAAGGTAGTGAAGATAAGGTGCTTCCTGTTTATAATAGAATGATAGTAAATCCGGCTGATCCGCATTCGGGTTTTAAAAATCTTGCAAGTGAGCCCCATAATGCTATCGGTGTATTAAAAAAATCACTTAAAGAATCCTTGAATTTTTCTCCCGAGGCTAGAGAAATTATAGAGAAACTGTATCAACCCCTAAATCCTGATGAACCCTTAACTCCTGAAAAGATAATTGAAGAGTTGATTGCCATTAACGCCCTAGAAGAAGCCAAGGTGGTTCATAATATATTTCATTTAGGTTATTTGGTTGCCAGCCAGAAAGAAAAAAATTTAATGGGTCCTTCCAATGTGGCTATTGTGATTGCCCCTTGGATAGACAATATTGCTAGCGATAAAAATGAAGATAGAACCAGCCCTCAAGCGTTGGTAAGAGGTGTACAAAGGCAACCAAAAATACAAACTAACCTCGGACAACTTTTGACAGCTGCCTTAACAAAAGCAGGAAAACAAGAATCGTCTAAAATAGCGCAACCATTTGAAAAAGCATACCCAGCGCAAGAGGCTGCTTTGCAAGGGGGATATCGTAAAAAATTTCCTCCTCAAAAGTTAGAACCTGAAAAGCTATCAGGTAATATTGTGGTGAGATTCTTTAAAGCGATTTGGAATGGGTTAAAGAGTATATTTTCAGGTGATAAAAAAGAGAAAAAAGAAGAAAAAGCCGCTCTGATTTCTACTCCTGCGGTTGAAGATTCTGAGTCTAAAGGAATAAACCCAGCAGTTAAAGAAAAGTCTAAGAAACATGCTAAGAAAGAAGCTAAGAAAGCAGCAAATGTTCCTAAACATCTTAAAAAACGTGAAAAAGCAGTCGCTCATGCCAAAAAGCATCATAGTCAACAGCATAAAGTAGTGGGTGAATTAGAAAGCAAGCACCACGCTAAGCATCAAAAAAAAGCAGATAAACCTAGAAAAAAATAAGGATGATAAATGCGCGCGATGGTACTTCATCAACAAGGAGAAAAATTGATCCTAAAGCAAGTACCTCTTCCATCCTTTGGTGCTAATGATATCCTCATCAAAGTAAAAGCCTGTGGCATTTGTAGAACCGATTTACACGTTGTAGATGGCGATCTTAAAAATCCAAAATTACCTTTAATACCCGGTCATCAAATTGTTGGTATAGTAGAAGATAAAGGCAATAGCGTGACCCATTTTAACGTGGGAGATAAAGTAGGCGTGCCCTGGTTAGGGGGCAGTTGTGGACAATGTCCATTTTGTTTAGAAGGTAATGAAAATCTCTGTGACAATGCTAAATACACCGGTTATCAACTCAACGGTGGGTTTGCTGAATACTGTGTAGCAGATAGCCGATTTTGTTTTCCTATCCCCAAAGCGTATCCTTTTTTACAAGCCGCCCCATTGTTTTGCGCCGGTCTGATTGGGTATAGAGCATTAAGTAAAACCGGCCAAGCCAAAAAAATAGGTTTTTATGGCTTTGGCGCCAGTGCGCATATTCTCACGCAATTGGCAGTACACTTTGGTAAACAAGTGTATGCTTTTACAAAAGAGGCTGATGATAAAACGCAAAAGTTTGCATTATCCCTTGGGGCAACTTGGGCAGGGACCTCAAAAACAAAATTATCAGAGCCGCTTGATGCAGCGATTATTTTTGCCCCCGATGGTACGCTTGTTCCTTTGGCCTTAGAAAATGTAAAGAAAGGGGGAGTTGTCGTCTGTGCGGGTATACATATGAGCGACATTCCTTCATTTGCCTATAATATTCTTTGGGGGGAGCGACACTTGTGCTCTGTGGCAAATTTAACTAGGCAAGATGGTGAAGCATTTTTAAAAATAGCGCCCCTTGTCCCCATTCAAACCCAAGTGACTGTATATCCTTTAGAAAAAACCAATGAAGCATTGGAAGATTTACGCCATGGCAGATTTGAAGGCGCGGCCGTGATTGAGATAACCCCAGAATAAAAAAAAGCGCCTTTGGGCGCTTTTTTATCTTTAAATGACAAATTATTTTTTGATGGAGGCAATAGCGGTTGCAACTTTATCGTGGATTTCAAAAATCGACGAGAAACCGCTGATATCAAATACTTCTCTCACGTCTTTTGACATATCACAGAGTAAAATTTTACCGCCATATGGTTTAACTTTTTTGGCGGCAAGTAGCAAGACGCGCAAGCCTGCACTACTGATAAATTGTACGCGCAGGAAGTCTATTACCATCACATGGCAACCGGTGTCGATTATTTCGATCAACTTTTCTTCAAATTCAACAGCAGCAGTACTATCGATTCTGCCGCTTAATGAAACGACTGTTTGACCGTCAATTTTATCATCTTTGATTTCCATGGTTAACCCCAATGGTTTTGTTAATCTAAAATCTTGGTGACTTTTAAAACGTTATAATCACCTTCACGTGTGTATTCTACTTTATCCATGAGCGTCATCACTAAATGTATCCCCAACCCACCAATATCTCTGTCATCTACACCTAGTTTTGTGTTGGGTCTGTTTTGTTTAGTGGGATCAAATGGAACCCCATCATCACGTAATTCAAGTTCAATTTTTCCGTCTAAAATTCTGCATTCAAGTAATACAGCATGCTCTTGATCGTCGTTATAGGCGTGAGCAATAATGTTGGTAATAAGTTCATCTACACATAAAAGAAGTTTATTGATAATAGAATCTGATATTTGACGGTCGTGTAGATAGTACTCTACCCGTCTGGCAATGCGCGGAGCTTCCTCGGCGCTATTGGCAAAATGTAATGTTAAATGAGCACTCATAGTGGCGCTTCCATTCTCAGTTTTGTTTTCTAGCTAAATAGCGTATTGCAAGCATCGTAATGTCATCGCTTTGCGGCCATCCCGCGGCAAAACTAGTGATATCTGTTCTTATTGTATTGATTAATTCACTGGCTGCCAAATCCCGGTATTTATCTAGGTTCTCTAGCAATTTAGTATCTCCGTAAAAGCCGCCGTCTTTATTTTCAGCTTCTGTTACACCATCGGTATATAAGAAGAATAGATCACCTTCGTTTAATTGTAGCTGATCATCCTTATAAGTGAGATCATCCATCACGCCAAGTGCCATACCATGGTTCTTGGTTAAGCTTTCAACGGCTCCTCCTTTACGGATGATATGGGGCGGGTTATGCCCAGCGTTTGAGTAAGTTAGAACACCTGTTTTTAAATTAAATGTGCCGTAAAAGGTGGTGACAAACATGGCGTTAGCATTATCTTTGGCAAGCGCGTTATTTACCCGCGTTAATGTCTCTCCTGGTGCTTGGCTGCCATTATAAGCATGTGCACGGATTAAGGTTCTTGACACAGTCATAAACAGTGCTGCCGGGACACCTTTTCCGGAGACGTCTGCAATCACAATGCCTAAATTATCGTTTGCTTCGTTTAGCCAGAAGAAGTCATAAAAATCACCGCCAATTTCTTTTGCGGCTGTCATTTTAGCAAACATCTGGATAAAATTATCTTGAATAAAATTGCGTGGCAAAATGGATTGTTGAATTTCATTAGCTACATTTAACTCATGTAAAATACCATCTAAGCGTGATTTGGTTTTTTGGGCATTGAGTAAATTTTGAATGTGCCCTAAAGTTTTGTCGATGGTGACATTTAAGTCCTCAAAATTGATGGGCTTAGTAACAAAATCAAAGGCACCTAAATTCATTGCCGCACGAATGTTGTTCATATCGCCATAAGCAGAAACAATGATGGGAATAACATCAGGGAATTTTTCATTGATGTTTCTTAAGAGCGTAAGTCCGTCCATTTCAGGCATGTTAATATCAGAGATCACTAACCTTATCTCTGGTTCTTTTCCAAGCAAATCTAAGGCTTGAATACCATTGCGCGCAAAAAAGAGCGTAAATTTCTTTTCACGGATTTGGCGTCGAAAGCGCTGAGTCATCAATACCTCTACATCCGGCTCATCGTCGACTATTAATATTCTTGTACCGTTGTTTTCTATTTCCATAGTAACCTTTTTAAGTACTTATATTTTTAGGTAATTTGATTATAAATTCAGTAAATTGTCCTGACACTGAGTTTACTTCTAATTTACCCTGGTGCTCTTTTACAACAATATCATAGCATATTGGTAACCCAAGCCCGGTTCCTTGACCAGCTGGCTTAGTGGTAAAAAATGGTTCAAATATTTTTTGACGAATACTTTCAGGAATACCATTACCGTTATCTTTAATTTTAATGGTCACAAACGTTTCATCTTGCTCAGAAGCAATGCTTATAGTAGGCATGAAGCTGGGATCTGCTGTTTGCGCTTTTTCATTGGCAGCATATAAACCATTGTTAATGATGTTGAGAAATACTCTACCTATGCTTTGCTGATCAACGGTTAGGGGTTTAATGGTTTTATCTAAAAACTTTTCAATTTTGACATTGACTTTGTTGTTTTGAGCACGCATTCCATGATAGGACAAATTAAGATATTCTTCTAATAAAGCATTTACATCAAGTGGTGCTTTTTCAACTTCTGAGCTTCTGGCTTGAATGAGCATGTTTTTAATAATAGATTCAGCACGTTTGCCATGTTCATTTATTTTTTTACAGTTCACGACGATATCTTCAATGATGCTATTCACCGCTTGTTTGGTTTCTTCATCTGTTGTCTGTAACGGTTTGTCAATTTCAGCTTTTAATTCATCCAGTAATTCTACAGTCATGTCAGCAAAATTATTTATGAAATTAAGCGGATTTTTTATTTCATGTGCAATACCGGCTGCCAGCATGCCAACTGAGGCAAGCTTTTCTTGGATCACCAGCTGTTGTTGTACATCTTTTAGGTTTTGTTCGCATAAAAACAAAGCTTGCGCTTTGTCGTCAGTTTCTTTTGGGCTGGGCGCTTTTTCTATGGTCGCAGGCGCTTGTTCTTGGCTGGAGCATAAGGCGAGCATCACTAACCCAAGGGCAAGTATTAAGGCCCCAACCAATCCCAGCGCAAGGATGGTTTGTTGCAAATAAAAGGCAACAGCAATACCACTGATAAATAAAATTAATATCAGTAAAGCAATAAGATTCTGTTTCAAAAAGCCAAAGAGCTTCAAATTTCCCCCGCTCCTTGTTAGTAATAAACAGTTTGCCATAACTATTTTTATATACAGTGCTCGTGGCAAACATTCCTTGAGAATTAATAATAAGGATAGACTATGTTAGTGAACTACACTCATAAAGCATTAAACAGCTTTTATTTACAGTTTTTGATAGTATTGCAAGATATTTTTCATAAAAAATAGGTAGATTCATGAAAGCATTTGAAAAAAAAGTAGTACTCATCACAGGCGGTAACAGCGGCATAGGCAAAGCAACCGCCAAAGCTTTCTATGAAAAGGGCGCCAAAGTCATTATTTTTGGACGCGATTTAACAAAGCTACAAAACGTTGTAAATGAATTTCCAGGTATGACCGCAATTGCTGGCGATGTGGCTAAGCTAGCAGAACTTGATAAGCTATATCAAGCAGTAGGGGAAAATAACGGCAAGATAGATGTATTGGTTGTGAATGCTGGGATAGCAGGTAATAAAAAAGTAGAAGAAGTAGATGAACTTCATTTTGATAGTATTATGAATGTTAATTTAAAAGGCGCTTATTTTACTGTTCAAAAAGCTGTGCCATATCTTAATCCTAATGCTTCGATTATTTTGATTTCATCCATGGCCTCACACGGTGGATGGAAAGGGTTGAGCGTTTACTCTGCTGCAAAGGCTGCCCTTGCTGTGCTTGCCAAGAGTTTTTCAGCAGATTTAATAGACAAAGGAATACGCGTAAATTCAATTTCTCCAGGCTTTACGGATACCCCCATCTTTACAGATAAAAGTGTCATTCCCAAAGCCTCAGCGTTGGTGCCATTGAAACGCTTTGCAACACCTGAAGAAATGGCGGATGCTGCTGTATTCTTGGCAAGCAATAACTATGTTGTTGGGGTGGACTTGTTGATTGATGGTGGGGTTAGCATGTTTAGGCCAGAGTTTCGCTAATGATTATCGAATGGGCTTTAGGCGTACTTGCATCTAAAGGGTGTACGGTTGTAGGTGAACCTCAAATTGTTGTCAAAACGCCTTGGTCTCTGGTGGTTTTATTTTCAACCACATCGGGTAATTTTTATTTAAAGCAAACACCGCCAGATTTGTTTATTGAGCCTGAAATTATTAAGGCTATCCGAAATAATATGCCACAGCTAACGCCCACTATTTTAGCTAAAAATGATGCACATCATTGTTTTCTGATGACTAGTTGTGGTGATTATTCACTGCGCACCAAGTTTAACGGCACAATAGATCCTAAACTGCATGTTAAAGGTTTAAAATCTTATCTTGCTATTTTGCGTTCGTTTGAGTCAAATCCTGATATTTTAAAGACTATGGGTGTTCCAGATTGGCGACTTAATCGTATTCCTCAACTTTATGTTGAGCTGCTTGAAAAGAAAGAGATGCTGTTGAATGAAGGTTTAACATATGATGAATTAGACAGTCTCTTGAAATTAGTGCCTAAAATAAAATCAACTTGTGAATTTCTTTCTGAGAAAAAGATAAAAGAAACACTCGTGAATGGTGATTTCAATGAAAACAATATAATCCTAAATGAAAAAACTCAACAAATAGCTTTCATAGATTGGGGAGAGAGTGTTATTGCACATCCTTTTTTCACCATAGCGGCTCATTTGCGATCTGTTGCAAGGCGTTACAAATTACCATTAGAGGGTGAGTTTCTGGAAAATATTAAACAAAACTGTTTAACCTGCTGGTTAGAGGTTATGCCACTTGATGAATTGCAAACCATGTATCAACAGATTGAAAGATTACAACCTATTTTTTCTGCTTTAGCCATTTATCGATTACAAAATGCGACCCAAAATAAAAGTAAAGAAATGCAAAATTGGTTCATAGCAGGGGTTCTGAGAATATTATTAAATGAGACATCATGGTAACTACAGAACAACAACAAATAGAACAATGCCTTGATTTACTCAGGCAGATTTTCTCCAAAGATCTTTTGGGCGTTTATTTATTTGGTTCGGCCCTCATTGGCGGATTACAAAAATATAGCGATATCGATTTATTCGTCGTGATTAAGCGTTCAACAACACCTGAAGAAAAAAAGCTTTTAGCAGAAAGTCTTTTGAAGATATCAGGCATTTATATGAAAAGCCCCAAGTTCCCTATTGAAATGACATTGGTAGTTCAATCTGCGGTGAACCCTTGGCAATATCCTCCTCAATTTGATTTTCAATATGGGGAATGGTTACGAGAGACATTCGAAGCGGGGAAGAGTGAACCTTGGCAAACAAAGGAAATGCCCGATCTTGCTTTGATTATTACGCAAGTTTTATTGTCTTCTAAAACCCTACTGGGGCCAGCTCCTGATCAATTGCTTACCAAAGTACCCTATGCTGATTTTATCAATGCCATGAGTCATGAACTTTCTTCATTGATGAACAGCGTCCAAACGGATACCAGAAATGTACTGTTAACGCTGGCAAGAATATGGAGAACTTTAGAAACGGATACCATTTCTTCTAAGCCCGTTGCCGCAGACTGGGTTATTTCACGTTTACCTAATCAATATCAAATAGTTTTACAACGAGCAAAGGCTATTTGCATTGGTGATGAAAAAGAACAGTGGGACGATTTAAGTTCGCTTATTGCGCCTGCGGCGGATTTTATGTTTGGCAAACTTAAAGAAAAAATGGCCGCGCTGCAACTTTCAGATCATACCCATAAATCAATCAATATCATGAATGACAACCAGAATTAGGACAGAAATATTGTATATACACTGAGTTATAAAAAGGTTACTTATAACTCAAAAACATGCTATTTTATGAGTTATAAATAGTGGGGTTATAACTCATGCAATGGAATTGGGAACAAAGTGACTGGCCATCTTTCCAGTGGAAAGAAGAGGCACTTCAAGAAGCAGAAGCAACATTTTTGCATCAATCCGGTGTGCTTGTAGGTGTTGCAAGACATTTTGAAAAGGATGACAAAAACCTTTTGGTTGTCGATATGATAACGGATGAAGCTTTGAAGACATCGGAAATTGAAGGGGAATATCTTAACCGAGACAGTGTGCAAGCTTCTATTCGCCGTAATTTCGGGCTTGAAACGGACAATCGTCGAGTTAAACCGGCTGAAAGTGGTATTGCCGATATGGTAACGGATTTATATAAGAACTTTGACAAGCCACTTACCCATAAAACACTTTACACCTGGCACAAAATGATAACCAACGGGCGCAGTGACTTGAGAGATATAGGTTGCTATCGCACGCATGCTGAACCTATGCAGGTTGTTTCTGGGCCAATTGGTAATGAAACAATTCATTTTGAAGCCCCTCCTTCAAAAATAATGAAAAAGGAAATGGACACTTTTATCGATTGGTTTATTAAAACAGCGCCAAACGGCCGAGATCCTCTTCCAGCTTTGACGCGTGCAGGAATTGCACATTTGTACTTTGTCTCTATTCATCCATTTGAAGATGGCAACGGACGGATAGGCCGAGCACTAGCTGAAAAAGCAATGGCCGAGTGCCTTGGAGAGCCAACACTCATTGCGCTTTCGCAAACTATTGAAGCAAAGAGAAAGCTCTATTATCAAGCATTGGAGTTGAATAATAAAAATAATGAAATAACGAATTGGCTACTGTATTTCGCGCAAACAGTTTTACAAGCCCAAAGTTATTCTTTAGAAATCGTCGATTTTCTTATTGAAAAAACTAAATTCTATGACAGAGCAAGAAACTCTCTGAACGAACGACAAGATAAAGTCATCGCCCGTATGTTTCGTGAAGGACCAAGTGGCTTTAAAGGGGGGCTTAGTGCGGAAAAATATCTCAGTATAACAGGCACATCCCGCGCTACTGCTACTCGTGACTTACAAGATCTTGTTGAAAAAAATATGTTAGTGAAGGTAGGAGAACTCAAAAGTACACGTTATCACTTAAACATTAAATCATCCAAGCAAAAACGAAGTAGAGAGAGTTAAGATAAGAATCAGCCGGTAATCTTGGTTGACAAATAAGAACATCATGTTATTATCCTAACTTTTTGTAGTATTGGACATAATATGACAGCCAAAAAAAGAGTGTTAATTCTCGGTGATTCAACCATTGATAACCGTATATGGTTAGGATTAGAGAAATTCCATTTATTTGTAGGTCATTATCCATTTTTAAGTAAATGCATTGATTTTATAACTTGGTTAAACCCCTTCAAACCAAAATCTGTGATTGAAAATCTACGCGCGCAAATGCCCAATGCTCATATTATAGATAGAACGAATGATGGATTTACGACTCAGGATGTTCTTCAAGGCGCTTATAGAGATAAAGTATTTGGTTTTGGTGCACATCGTTTTTTTCCTCATGAATATTTTAAGCCTTTAGACACTAGCGAAATCAACAATGCCGATCAAATTGTGATTAGTATTGGAGGTAATAACTTTAGAGAATTTATTCAAGCGGCACTTGGGATCAGAAATAAAGATCAAAGAGAGAAATATATTACACAAGAGTACGCAAAAGTTTTTCAAAACTTAGTCAATGATTACAAAACGATCTTAAAAGAAATTGCTGCAAAAAACTCACACGCCGAAATTGTACTGATGACCCAATATTATCCTGCGCTAAAGCAAAAAACCCTGCTCGGAACGAGTATATATGATTTTATGGAAGAGTTAGGTCGTATTCGACATAGTGGAACAGCACAAGATACCATAGTGGATGTCATGAAAGATGCTTATAATGAGGTTATAAGCTTTGCTGCAACAGATCCGAATTTACGTAGGGCATCCATTTCAGTTATTGATGTGTCTTCTTCCTTAAACCCAAATTTTTCGAATAATTATGTTGGACAAATTGAACCAAGTGATACGGGCGGTAAATATATCGCGCAGATGTTAGCGTATATGCTTGCGAAAAATAAAGAGAATACAAAAAGGATATATCGCTTTTTGCCAGAGTTTTTTACCCATGGGCAGCTAGATTCAAAAGTACTTACTTGCGATCTAAAGCCAGACTTTACTTATTCACCAGTGCATCCTGAACAGATGACAAAACCACGAAATTTTTCAAGATATCTACTTTCAGCAATGGGCTTCTTTGCGTTGGCAGGCGCTGCGCTCTTTCTAGAGGTAGGGGGCCTTGGTATCTCTTTGGTTGGTATTGCAGGTAGTGCGCTTGGCCATTGGACAGCAAATTTCTTCAATGTAGGCCAAGAAAGGGCAAATCCTCACTATTATCAATTTAAGAAAAATAATAAAAACACATCAGTGCAATCTAAGAGAGAAGAGGCTAGTGCTAAGCCTGTACTTTCAAAATATGCTTCTAAAAAGCCTGTGACTTCACAGGCTAAAAGAGATAATCCGCAGCTAAGTGTAAGCTCAAAAAGGCGCGCATATATCTAAAAGATGAATGTTAGCTGAAAAAAAATATATCACTATCCAACTCTTTAGCTTTAAACCATAAATTTTTATTTTAAGGGGCAAGGGGCTCTATTTGGTTTGGTACTAATTTTACCTACCCTATCGATGAGTTCTTCATCAAATTCATCTTTTGCACGTAGGCCAGCATAGTAATAGATAGGTTCTTTATATGCTGCTTTTCCTGGTATAAATGTTTTTGACCATTCTAGATAACTATCATGTGCACGGACTCCTTGATTGAATGCATTCTTTTTTGTCTCATCAAGGTAATTTTGATTCGGTGTTTCTTCCTTTATTTTATGATAGGACAAGAAAATCGCTACTGTTCTTAGCGTCTGGTAAAGTAAACCAAGAATGGTTCCAATAAAAGCCCCTGCTGGACCAAGTAAAGCACCATATGCTACGCCACCTAGTATAGAGGGAGTCATTATTTTTATTGGTTTTGAATTTAGAGCTGCTTTAATGCCATCTATCATGAATAACTCCCTTTTGCAGGGTTTTCTTATTAAAGGTTGATAATGCCAGAAAGTACGTAACAGAATAGAAAGAAATTTTGTTAGTATGCTTGATTTTGTTGGCTCCCCGACGCGGATTCGAACCACGGACCCAGTGATTAACAGTCACTTGCTCTACCGCTGAGCTATCGGGGAATAGCGCGTGATAGTACTTTTACCACGCACTTAAGTCAAGGACCTTTGCATTAAGCAAAGGCTCTCTTCATACGTTCGACAGCTTTCTCAAGTACCTCCATGCTGGTGGCAAAAGAAAGACGCATAAACCCTTCACTGCCAAAAGCAGAGCCTGGGACTAAAGCTAAGCCCACCGTCGTTATGAGATGTTCTGCTAACTGGAGATCATTGTTGATACCTGGCATCTTATCGATGACATCTTGCACCCTTGGGAAGGTGTAAAAAGTACCATCGCCTTTTGCACATTGTACCCCTGGGATCTGATTTAAGTTATCCACCAGGTAGTCGTGGCGTTGCTTGAATACACTTACCATCTTATGCACAGTGTCCATTGGGCCGCGTACAGCGGCTTCTGCTGCTGCTTGGGCAATAGAGCAGGGGTTAGACGTACTTTGGCTTTGAATGTTCTTCATAGCGCTATTGATGCTTTTCACTGGGCAACAAACATAGCCTATGCGCCAGCCTGTCATCGAGTAAGCTTTAGAAACGCCATTTAACACAATGGTGCGTTCATAAAGTTCAGGGCAAACATTAACAATGTTCGCAAAAGGCTCGTTCGTCCACAAAATATGCTCATACATATCATCGGTGGCAATTAATACCTGCGGATGCTTAAGTAACACTTGAGCTAAAGCATTTAATTCTTCACGGGTATAGGCCATGCCGGTAGGATTGGAGGGGCTGTTAATAAAAAGCAATTTGGTTTTTGGCGTAATTGCTTTTTCTAATTGAGCTGCCGTAATCTTAAAACGTTGATTAATATCGGTGTCAATGAAAACTGGCTTACCATCCGCTAATAAAACCATATCAGGATAAGATACCCAATAAGGCGCTGGGATAATCACTTCATCGCCTTCTTCAATGATGGCTTGTAACAAATTATAAATACATTGCTTGCCGCCAGTTGAAACAATGATTTGATCTGGCTGATAGGATAGGTGGTTAAAATCCTTCATTTTTTGCGCAATAGCTTCACGTAAGCTGGGGATACCATCGACGGCGGTATACTTGGTTTTGCCCTCTTTAATGGCCTTGTAGGCTGCTTCCTTAATATGTTCGGGTGTGTCAAAATCAGGTTCTCCAGCACCGAGGCCTACAATATCCTGGCCTTTGGCCTTTAGCTCTGTGGCCCGTTGGGAGACCGCCAGGGTAGGAGAAGGTTTGATACGCTTGACGCGGTTTGCAAGTTGGATATCCAATTTTAAGTGTCCTTGTTTATTTTTCTATGGGTAAATCAGGATGAGTAATATGCCACAAAAATGAAAACCATTAAACGCCAACAAAAACCCTTCAAACTGGGAACAAGTTTTACTCCCAAGGGGAGCCAACCTGACGCGATAAAAGCATTAGTAGAAGGCCTTAATGATGGGGTCCAGTATCAAACGTTGCTGGGAGTAACAGGTTCGGGTAAAACCTTTACCATTGCGCATGTTATTGCAACGCTTGAACGTCCCGCGCTGATTATGGCGCCTAATAAAACGCTGGCTGCGCAATTATACGGGGAAATGAAAGAATTTTTCCCCAACAACTGTGTAGAATATTTTGTTTCTTATTACGATTATTATCAACCTGAAGCGTATGTTCCGGCGTCTGATACTTATATTGAAAAAGATGCTTCCATTAATGAACATATCGAACAAATGCGACTTTCTGCCACCAAAGCCTTATTAGAGCGCAATGATTCGATAATTGTTGCCACTGTGTCAGCGATTTATGGTTTAGGCGATCCCCAATCGTATTTAACCATGATGTTGCATATAAGCCGTGGGGATACAATTGATCAACGAATGATCTTAAAACGTTTGGCAGAAATTCAATACACCAGGAATGACTTAGAATTACGTCGTGGTTGTTATCGCGTGAGAGGTGATGTGCTCGATGTGTTTCCCGCTGAATCTGATCAATATGCTTTAAGAATTGAATTATTTGGCGATGAAGTTGAAAAATTAAGTGTTTTTGATCCCCTGACAGGGCAAATTCAACAAGAGGTACCCAGGTTTACCATTTACCCTAAAACACACTATGTGACGCCTCGTCAGCAAGTGTTAGATGCCGTGGAAAATATTAAACTTGAGTTAAAAGAAAGATTAGAACAATTACGTAATAATCAAAAATTGGTAGAAGCCCAACGATTAGAGCAACGTACGCAATATGATATCGAAATGCTATTGCAATTAGGCTATTGCAATGGCATTGAAAATTATTCACGTCATTTAAGTGGACGTAAACTTGGCGAGCCGCCACCTACGTTAATTGATTATCTGCCGCCTAATGCGCTGTTGGTGCTCGATGAGTCGCATGTGATGGTGCCACAATTGGGAGCTATGTATAAAGGCGATCGTTCACGTAAAGAAACCTTGGTGGAATATGGGTTTAGGCTTCCTTCAGCGTTAGATAACAGGCCCTTAAAGTTTGAAGAATTTGAAAGAATGATGCCGCAAACCATTTTTGTTTCGGCAACGCCGGCAGATTATGAATTGAAATTATCCGGCGATCCGGTTGAACAACTTGTTCGTCCTACGGGGTTGGTTGATCCGAAAATAATCGTACGACCAGTGTCAAATCAAGTGGATGATGTTTTATCAGAAATTCATAAACGCGTCGCGGTTAATGAAAGGGTGCTTATTACCACGTTAACTAAAAAAATGGCCGAAGATCTCTCTGATTATTTGGCAGAGCATGGTGTTAAAGTGCGCTATTTACATTCTGAAATTGAAACCGTAGAGCGCGTGGAAATTATTCGCGATTTAAGATTGGGGGTATTTGATGTCTTAGTGGGCATCAACTTGTTACGCGAAGGCTTAGATATGCCAGAAGTGTCTTTGGTGGCCATATTCGATGCCGATAAAGAAGGTTTTTTACGCTCAGCGCGATCTTTAATTCAAACCATAGGACGCGCAGCAAGGCATATTAATGGCACAGCCATCATGTATGCCGATAAAATGACAGGTGGCATGAAACAAGCCATTGGTGAAACGGACAGACGCCGAAAAATTCAGCAAGACTATAACAAAAAGCACAACATTACCCCTACCTCGGTTAAAAAAGCGGTTGCCGATATTATGGAAGGCGCTATTAGTGTGCGCAAAGTGTCTAACAGAAAAACCACTAAAAAAGCAGCAGCAAGTTTACCGGATAATCCAGTGGTGCAAGAGATTAAAGAATATAAAGAAAAGCACCATGCCATGTCCACAGACGACATGACAAAGCTAATTAAGAAATGGGATCAAAAAATGTATGAATATGCGCGTAACTTGGAGTTTGAACAAGCAGCTGCCATACGCGATGAAATAAATTCAATCAAGGAAATGGCATTTAAGGAGAAAGAATAATGATCCGCGCAGGCATTATGGGGGCAACTGGATATGTGGGCATTGAAATTACCCGTCTACTTCATCAACACCCCAAGGTTAAAGTCACTGAAGTAACCTCACAAGGGAATGCGGGCAAAGACATAATCGAAGTATATCCTCATTTAACTTCAAAAGTTGATTTAACAGCCCATAAAATCGATACTAATAGGCTTATTAAAAATTGTGATGTTATTTTTATTTCTTTACCACATGGTAATGCCATTAAATTTTCTAAAATTTTCTTAGAAGCCGGAAAAAAGGTGATTGATTTAGGGGCAGATTTTAGGCTCAAAAATCCAGCGGAATATCAATTCTGGTATGACAATGAAAGCGCTCCCCCTGAATTGTTAGGCCAGGCGATATATGGATTACCAGAAATTACCAGCAAAGAAGCTATCGCAAATACGAATTTATTGGCCAACCCGGGTTGTAATGCCACCGCGACCATTTTAGCCACAGCGCCTGCATTAAAAAATAAAATTATCAACCCGGATGAATGTATTTTTGATATCAAGTTAGGTATCTCCGGCGGGGGACGTAATGAAGAATTAAAAAATCATTTTTGTGAGATCTCAGAAAACATTTTTCCTTATCATTTTGGGGGAAGGCATCGCCATACGCCAGAAGTGGAACAAGAACTGAGCTTGATTGCCAAAAAACCCATCATCATCCAATTTTCACCACATTTGATCCCTATTATCCGCGGCATATTAGTTACGGCATGTTTTAAATTGTTATCGCCCATGACAGCGCAAGAAGTTCATGCTCTTTATGCAAAAGCCTATGAGAATGAGCCATTTATAAGAATGTGTCCTTTAGGCACGGTGACGAAAGTTAAAAATGTTCGAGCAACAAATTTTTGTGATATCAGTGTACAGGTGGATGTACGTACTCAACGTTTGTTAGTTTTGTGCGTGATTGATAATTTAATCAAAGGCGGCGCAGGCCAGGCAATTCAAAACATGAATATCATGTTTGGATTGCCTCAGACTACGGGCCTTGATCAATTTATTAGCATGTATCCTTAAAGCAAAAGAATTAAGCTTTCTCTTTTTCTTTTTCTTTAGGCATATTTACTTTAATGTGCAATTCTTTTAACTGACGCTCCATCACATCCGATGGGGCCTGCATGAGCAAGTCTTGCGCATTTTGGTTCATGGGGAAAGCCACCACTTCACGAATATTGGGTTCATTAGCAAGCAGCATCACGATTCTGTCAATGCCGGGGGCGCAACCGCCGTGAGGTGGGGCACCATATTTAAAGGCATTTAACATACCACCAAATTTTTGTTCGACTACTTCTTTGCCATAACCTGCAATTTCAAAGGCTTTATACATCACATCCGGCAAGTGGTTACGAATAGCACCACTAGAAAGCTCTATACCATTACAAACAACGTCATATTGGTATGCCTTAATGGTGAGCGGATCTTGATTTAAAAGCGCATCTAAGCCACCTTGTGGCATCGAGAAGGGGTTGTGTGAGAAATCGACTTTCTTTTCGTCTTCGTTGTATTCAAACATGGGGAAATCAACCACCCAACAAAACTCAAAACGGTTTTTGTCGATAAGCGCTAATTCTTCGCCGATACGGGTACGCGCAAGGCCAGCTAGTTTTTCAGCATTGGCTTTAGGCGCGCAGACAAAGAACACCGCATCGCCTTCTTTGCAGCCGCTGATTTGTTTTAATTTCTCTAAGCGCTCTGCATTCAAAAACTTAGCAATAGGACCCTTGGCTTGATCTTTGGCAAATATAATATAGCCAAGGCCAGGTGCGCCTTGGGCAATCGCCCAATCATTCATTTTTTCAAAAAAGCTTCTGGGTTGCGCTTCTGCTTTGGGGGCAGGAATAGCACGCACATGCGCGCCTTTTTCAATGGCCTTAGCAAAAGCATTGAAGTCAGAACCATCAAACACAGACGTAACATCGGACATGTGAATAGGGTTACGGATATCGGGTTTATCATTACCAAACCATAACATCGATTCTTCGTAAGTGAATCGTTTAAAAGGCAAGGGGCTAATTTGTCTGCCCTTGGCAAATTCAGTAAAGACACCATGTAACACAGGCTCAATGGCTTGGAAGACATCTTCTTGCGTCACAAAAGACATTTCAAAGTCTAATTGATAAAATTCGCCTGGGCTTCTGTCGGCTCTGGCATCTTCATCACGAAAGCAGGGGGCAATCTGGAAGTATCTATCAAACCCAGCCACCATTAATAATTGTTTAAATTGTTGTGGCGCTTGAGGCAGCGCATAAAATTTACCAGGATGCATACGGCTTGGTACTAAAAAGTCGCGCGCGCCTTCAGGTGAGCTTGAGGTGAGAATAGGCGTTTGAAATTCTAAAAAGCCTTGCTCAATCATCCGCTGTCTTAAAGAAGAAATAATTTGTGAACGCAAAATAATATTGCTGTGCATTTTTTCGCGTCTTAAATCTAAGAAGCGGTACCGCAAACGGGTATCTTCTGGGAATTCTTGATCGCTATTCACCTGGATGGGTAAAAGCTCTGCTTGAGAATCGATGTCGATGGTGTCGATTACCACTTCTATTTTACCGGTGGCCATTTTTGCATTAATGGTTTCTGGGGTACGTTTTACCACATGCCCGGTGATGGTGATAACGCTTTCGTTACGGGCAGCTTCTGCGGTTTTAAAATGGTGTGAAGTAGTTTCGATAACACACTGGGTAATACCGTAGTTGTCTCTTAAGTCGATGAATAAAAGGTTACCGTGATCACGCTTACGGTGAACCCAGCCGGATAACCGTACAATTTGACCTTCTTCTGAAACTGTCAGGGCGTTGCAAGTGTGTGTTCGGTAACGGTGCATTTTAAGCTCTTCTAACTCATCTAGGTAAAGAGAGAGACTTTAACTGATAGCGCCGCCTTAGTGAAGACTTGACCTTGCTTTGGTCATAAAAAAGGTGGTATCTTTTGGCCTCTCTTTTAGGCACGTAGCTCAGTGGTAGAGCACCACCTTGACATGGTGGTGGTCGGTGGTTCGATCCCACTCGTGCCTACCATGCTTCGCTAAGAAGCTTCGCATGGCAAGCCATTAGAGTTTGTTAGTCTACATGCTTTCAAGTAACCATTTCCCATTCAATCCAATATAAATTTTGTCAAAAAAAATCCTTAAGGTACTATAAACCGCATTTATAATACGCAAATTACGAGTAGTTCAGCATGTTTCG
>JAFECS010000006.1 GCA_018241965.1 Pseudomonadota bacterium
CTTTTTTCAGGAAAATCTCGGCAAGTCTTTAAAGATGAATTGGGGGTTGATGAAGACACATGGCGCCGTGGTCAAGGATGGGCGTTATCCATTGGCTTAATTATTTTACCTTATTACCTGCATACTAATCCGGGATTAGTGGCCGTGGGGAAACGTTTGATTAATGAAGTGTTGTTCACTTAGGTTTAGCATGCTCGGATAGTTTAGGTTGAGGTTGCTCACCAACTTCAGTCTGTTTCTCAGCTTTTCTTTCAGCGCCTGGCGTGTAAGTCTTTGGATTTGTGTTTTCTGCAGCTACTATTTTTTTTGCTTGTTCAAGCGTCACTTGCTGTATCATGTTAACTTCTTTCCACTCAGGATCATTAGCAGTTTTTTTCCAATGTTCCTCTAATGATTTTAAAACGCCTGTATTATCTTCTTTTTGTAATTTTACAAAATACTCAAGCAAGGTTGGCTGAGCGCTACCTCCTTGAAATGTCTTGCCAGCATTTAAGGAATCAGCTTGCTCTTGGGTAAGCGTAAATGATTTACCAGAAAATTGTGGTTGCGGCATAGAATTTTGTTTATAAAATTCTTGATACAGATTCATCACTTTTTTAAATTCCATTCCGCCAAATTCCATTAGAAATTTAAATGCTTGAGCACCTTCAAGTGATATGGTTCCATTTTTCATGGTAGGATTAAGTCCAAGTGCTTTTAATGCTTCAAATAATTTTTTGGCCTCTTGTTCATTTCGTATTTTTATCGATAAAAGCGTATCATTTGTTGATTTATTTTTCGTTAGTTGAATATTTTCGAGTGCCTTGGCCTCTATTCCAATTTGTTTCAACAATTGTTGCACTACCTGAGTTTCATTTCTGTTGGGATCGTGTTCAAGAGGTTTCATGTATACCCCCGTAAATCAAAAAATTGTTATTAATCATACGACAGGGACTAAGTGAAAAAAGTTCAACCTATGCAGCACAGTTAAAATGTCCCCTGCAAATTCAAATAGTTACCAAAATGAGTAAGTATACTTGGTATTAGATGACATAAAAAATCTTTACACTAATATATAGCTATGATAAAAACGACTTAATTTTTTAGTAGAATATAGGTATTTCAATAGTATGAATCGTTTAAAAGATAAAAAAGTCATTATTACCGGCGCTAGTAAAGGCATAGGCAAAGGCATCGCCAAAGTCTTTGCGAAAGAGGGCGCGCATGTATTATTGGTGGGTAGAAACGAACAAGCGCTCAAAAAAGTTGTCTCAGAAATTAGCCATGATAAAGGCATAGCGCAATATTATGTGGGTGATGTTTCCAATGAGAGTGATATGAATGGCATGGTAGATAAAGCCATTCATGACTTCGGTGGTATTGATATCATGTGCATTAACGCTGGGATCTACCCCCAACATTGGTTAGGACAAATGACGCTAGCGCAATGGAATCAAGTGATAAGCACCAACTTAACCAGCGTATTTTTAGCAACCAATGCTTGTCTTCCTTTTATGAAAAAACAAAAGCATGGGCAAATTGTCATCACCTCTTCCATTTCTGGCCCTAAAACTGGTTTACCTGGTTTTGCGCATTACACTGCCTCTAAAGCGGGGATCACTGGCTTTATTAAAACGGCTGCTATTGAACTTGCAAAACATAACATTAGGGTGAACGCTGTTGAGCCTGGGATCATCATGACTGAAGGGGTTGCTGAAGTTGGTGGTGATTATGGCGAAAACCAGAAAAAGGCTGTCCCACTTGGAGAATTAGGCACGCCTGAAGATGTGGCTTATGCCGCCTTATTTTTAGCTTCCGATGAAGCTAAATTTATTACGGGTCAAACTTTAGTGGTAGATGGCGGGCAAGTATTACCTGAATCATTATTTATGCCATTTAATGCTGAAAATGAAAATTTTTGATGATGAGGGGGATTACTCCCCCACATATTTACCCTGAATTTGAATAAACTGACGCTCCTTACCATAAGCCAACTTCTTAGCCCAGGCTGTTGGCAGTTGCTTCAATTCATCCTGAGAAAGGTAACACCAGGTGATATCAAATCCTGCCTCACGATAAGCGCACGTTAAAGTGTTATCTAAATACGCGCTCGTTATCAAAGGCAAGCCCAATTCCTCAATGGTTTTTTTCTCGTTAGCCAAGTCGTAACCGAAAATCACCCTTAAGTTAGCACCTGTTTTACATAACTTAGCAATACCCTTCAAAATGGCAAGATCAGGTGTCGCAACAGCTTTTAGCAAAGAACCCCAGGGGAGGTTAATGGTAATCTCTGTCGCTACGCCATTAAGCTCTTGTGGCAGTGTCTCAACGTTCGCGTGTACGAACAAAACGTTGGGCAAACCACCCTTTTGAGGCTTTTTGGCGGCCTTTTGAGAGTTATGACTTAAGTTTTCTGCGGCAGCGTCTATACCGATAAAGAATTTATCAGCGTTATCACGTGCGCATTTTATAACGTAGGAACCGTCACCGGTACCGATGTCGACGACAACGCCCTTCTCAAGATAAGGCTTGAGAAGTTCATCTACTCATCAACGGTCGACGCGGTCTCGCTTTTTACCAACAATTGTATACATAGAACCCCCTATATTTGTAAACAAAAATAGCCTATGCAGAATACCGAAATTCAAATTACGTGTAAATACTTTTCCGCTTAAATTGCTTGAAAACAAGACAAACCGAAAGTATATGAGAATTGTGCTATAATCACATCATATTGAAGGGGTTAACTATGAATAGTAAAAATAAACGCAACCTGTACAAAGAATTGAAGTCAGGTCTTGAAGAAATCCATTCGCATCAAAGTGGTAAAATTACATTAAAAAGCTATGCTGTGGAGAAAAAGCAATGCCCTCAGGCTGCTATTTCCTCCCCACCACCAAACAACTCTGATAAAACCCAATAACACCCGCAGGGTTAGCAATTAAATTATCCAGCTCTTTTGCATTTTTTTCCCATTCCTTTTCGCTTATCCCGTGCGCCAGGGCATATTGTTTATAGCCTTCTCTTGCAGGGCCGCCTAAAAGTTGCTTTTGTTCATTGGTATATAATAATGGCTGATATAAATCTGCATAGTGGATTTCAAAACCAGTTTGCTTCATTTGGTGATGTAATTTCATTCCAAAATTGCCATCTCTATCCTCGCCTTCTGTATCATGCGGATATCTGGCATCCGTTCTTTCTTGGCCCCAAGCAGCGACTTTAGGATAAGTAAATGCTGCGCTCACGACACCTTCTTCAGCAACAAAGATCCCACCTTTGGGTAATAGTTCATATACTTTTTCAATCACCTGGGTAGGGTTATTTAGATGATGCAAAATAAAACGACAATATACAAAATCAACCGACTCAGTTAATTTTTCAATATCATAAGCAGAATGTACTTTAAAATGCAGCCACTTTGGAGCTTGCGCTTTGGTTAAATCAATCGTGGCGTTGATTTGATTTTCACTATTATCAATCGCAATCACGTTGCCAGTAACGCCTACTTTTTGGGCCAACCACAAACTCATCGCGCCGCGGCCACAACCTATATCTAATACCCTCATGCCAGGCTTTAGGCCTGCATGCTCCAGGCAGCGCTTGGTATGGGGGTTAAACATAATGTCTAATATATCCAGGCCCTCTTGGCCTTTTTTACCCACTTCAAAGTCATAGATATCTTCTCTCATATGTACCTGCTGTATATTTTTATCACTATTTTGAGATAATAATAGAAGTATGGCACAACTCACTTGTTCCTGAAATGAATAAGGTAGCGTTAACTGATTATTGTATACTACAGCTTTATTTTTGCGCTTGTGCCTTTTGTTTTAGCTCATCAGACAACAGATAACTGTCTATAAAACTGTAAATCGCTTTTGTTTCCTCTACTTTAGTTTCTAGATCTTTACTCCTCAACGTTTCAAACTTAGCGGCAACATCAACACCCATCTCAACCAAAGCACATAATTGATAAGGATGAATGCCCCGAGATAATCCAAGGGTTTCCAATATTTTTGAAGCAGCTTTTGGAAATTTTATTCCTAAACTTAATAATTGTTTTGATTCAAGCCTAGAGAATAATGCCTTATCGTTGAGGATCCGCATCGCCACCTCTTCAAAGTTGACCCCTAACATAGCTAAATCCCAGCTATCTAAACATCTGCGATAAACCGGGTTATCAAGTAATTGCAATGCTAGTTCTAAATCAAAAGCACTTAATAGCGCTAACATACTACTTTTCTCTGAACTTTGTAGCACCATTAACCTTGCCAAAAATTTCTCATCCTTTAAAAGGCGGTGGGCGATGGACACATGATAACTGCCTACCAAGGCTATGTCTTCGACTTTTAAAATTGCTCTTAATGCAGGATCCTCTATCATAAGCTCTGCAACCTTGAGATGTTTACGCGCTAAGATGGGCAAAAAATTTCCCATTTTTTTGCATAATTTGACGTCTTTAAGAAATTGCTGTGCAATTTCTAAGTGGTGAGATCCAAATTCTGCTAAATCTTCCCCATCCATAAGGCTGTATAATCTCTCGGTTTCAAGTATACGGCGTGCTACTGTTGCATGTTCTTCACTCAAGAGTGCTAACGCTTCCCCATCAAGGCGGCCACATAAATCTGGCTCGTCCAATATTCGCATGGCGATGTTAAGATGATTTTTGCCCAACAAAGCTAAATCGCTTCCTGTTAATGATTTGCATAGTTCAGCATTATTCAAAATTTTTGCCGCATTCTCTTCGCTGATAGAGGCTATCATTACCAAGTCAGAGAAGCTCAACATTAAATTTTTATGGGTAGATAATTTTTCCGGCTCATCAAAAAACTCCTGTACTATTTGCGGATGAATGCAAATTAATCTAATTAAATCATCCTTTTTTAGCTTATATAAAAGACGTTCATCACTTAATATTTGTTCTGCCACCGTTAAATGGGTAGCACCTAATCTCCATAAATCAGATGGCGTAGTTTGATGTTCTTTGAGAAAATTGAGTAATTCACTTGCCATGGCAGGATAAAATGAAACTATTTTGAACAATTCTAAGAGGGTTAGCTTTTTTCTTATGTTTTCATCCTTTAAAATATAAATTGCATCTTCCTCACTCTGACACGAATTTATTATATCTTCGACTTTTTTTGAAAAATTTTTAGCCTCATAGGAAACTGATGCTTTATCCCAAGATTTGCTTACTAAATTAACCACTTTTGAGCCTACACGTTGATAAGCAGGCAAGTAGGAAATGATATACGATAAAATCTCTTGAGGAACGCCTTCAGTAGGTGATACTTCGGTGGAAACCTCATGGGCATCTACTTTACTAAGCCTTGGTTTTTTGTTTTCTCTTTCAAGATCGCTTTCAGGGCCGCGTTTCATGCTTAAACCTTTGCTAAAAATTAGCTCTTTAATTTAGCAAATTAGTTTTTTTATTAATGCCCCAAATAATCTCCTTAAGATGAGTGGATAAATAAGACCGATAAAATCAGCCATTACAAATTTATATCAGTATATTTTTTTATCACTTGTTTTTCATGGATGATAATGGAAGTATGGCACAGCCCATATCAGGAGGTTAACATGAGAGAATTACAAAATAATGAATTGCACCTTGTGCAAGGTGGTTTAGGTTTAGAGTTAATGTTTGGTTTGTACTCTGGCTTCACGACAGGCCTTGGCGTTGTCGCCGTTTTCCTTGCCAATCAGACCGCTTTAGTACAAACAGCAACTGTCTTTGGCTTCACCATAGGCGTCCCTGCCCTCTTATTAATTTAAGTTTTCAGCCCAGAAGGTAAAGCTACCATGGCCGTTTTTTCCTGTTTGTTAATGGCAGGCCAAAACTTATCCAGGGAATCAAAATATTCTTCCTGGGTGAAGCTCGCCATTAAACTTAAGAAGTGTTTTAACAACTCTTCATCAGTACAAGTTTGCCATAAGCCCGGCATGATTTGCCCCTCTTCTGCCCAAAGATGCGTGCAATAACTGCTCACAAATTGGTTAAACTGCAAATAGAGTGTATAACCTGCAGCGATTCTTTGTTCGCTATTGTTTATCGCCAAGAGATCTTTAAAGCTTTTTGCAAGCTTATCTAACTCTCCCTCTTGCTCTTGGTGTTCACGCTCTGTAACAGCATACAACTCTGGCAATTTCGCTTTGATAAGCGCATGAATATGATTTTCTTCATGGTGGGCGTGACTTTCTAAATAAGCTTTTAAATGTTCAAAACGCTCATATAAAACTTTCACTTCATCTAAATCACTCATATCCACAGCGCCCAAATCGATGCTTAACAAAAATAACAGCCTTCTAATGGCTTTATGAATGGTTTGAAAATAATTGATACGTTTTGACATAATCGTTCTCCTTCATCTGTGAGTAATCATAGGAGATTTTGAGATATAAATATAATTATGTATAATTATGTTTTTAATAAATTTATTTATATATTAGTTATGGATACGCGATCGCCACTTTTTACCTTTTTATGCGTGTATAGACACGGCTCTCAGGCCAAAGCCGCCGATTTCTTACATTTAACGCAACCTGCCGTGTCCCAACAGTTAAAGGTCTTGGAAGAACGTTTAGCGAAACCATTGTTTAAACGTGAAGGGCGTAAGTTGGTTCCCACCACCATTGCACACCAGCTGGCGCTGCAAATTGCCAAACCCATTGATTGCTTAGAAGCGGTTTGGAATGAGCTTAAGTTACAAGGAAAAGGCCTCAGAACAATTAATATTGGCGGGCTCAGCGAGTTTTTGTCTGAAGTTATCTGCCCACATCTTGGTGAATTATCTGACGCAGGCCTTCGCTGTCGCTTCACCTTTGGATATGCCAATTTAACCAATAAGCTGCGGCAAAAGGAATTGGATATTGCGCAATTTTGTGCGCATGTTGCCGAGCCTGGCATTGAAATGGAAAAATTTTTTACAGAAGAATTTGTTTTAATTGCTCACCCTAAATGGGCCAAATTAGTGGGTAAAGATCTTGCCAAAAACCCACTAGACACACTGCATAAACTGCCCTGGGTTGCCTTTGATGAAAGCTTGTTGTTCATCAAGGAATATTTTTTAACTGGTTTTGGTGAAAGTTTTGATACGCAAACGGCCTTTACGCTGCCTAATTTATGGTCCATGCTTCAAGCCGTTATTGGCGGTGCAGGCGTCACTGTGCTGCCTTCTTACTTTTGTAAAGAAGCCTTGGCTGCCAAAAAAGTCATTGTTTTACATAAGCCCCCCAAACCCCCGCGCTTAGATTTTTATCTGGGTTGGAAAGACGGTGCCCTTGCCAATCCCCAAATTAAAAAGGTAAAGTTGTTTATGCAAAAAACCGCCTCGCGTTATAGCGTATGAGCAACAGAATGATTCATATTTTATTTAGTCTGGCCAATTTTTTTAGACGCCAAGCGCAGCGGCTGTTAAACACCTCTACGCTCGGGGTAAAAGCACTTATCATTAAAGACAATAAAGAAGTGATGCTGGTTGAGCATACTTATATGGCTGGCTGGCATCTGCCTGGCGGTGGTGTTGGATTACGCGAAACGCCAAAAGAAGCGATTGTGCGTGAAGTGAAAGAAGAAACCGGCCTGGTGGTGAATCAAGAACCAGCCCTTTTTGCTGTATATGCCCATCAAATTATGGGCGCAGCCGACTACCCGTTGCTATATGTTATTACTGATTTTAGCACCCCCTTAAATGTCAAACTGTGTAAAGAAATCAGGCAAGCACGCTGGTTTGATATTAATAATCTCCCCCCTGAGACCTCTGAAAGCACGCTACAGCGTATTAAAGAAGTCATTCATTCGCTTCCGATTGCGGACACTTGGTAAAACGCTGCTTTCTTAACCATTGGCACAGCATTTTCTCTTGTATCTAGACGGTGTTAAAGCGATACTGCGCTCAGTCTGGCATTTACGATATTGTGTTGGAGGATAAACTTTATGGTTTTTGGTTTTAACTTGCTGCCGCAAGATAATAAGTTCTTCGAACTTCTCATCCAGACAAGCGAGTTATCCAACACATCAATACATCTGCTTAAAGATCTCACCATTGAAGAAGACAGAGACAAAGCCTTTAAGCTTGGCCGTGATATTGAAAGCGCTAAACACAAAGCCAAAGAATTAACCTATGAGATCACCGAACGATTAAGTCGCGCCCTGATGACGCCGTTTGATCATGAGGATATCCATCGGTTATCGCGCGGGTTGTATAAAATACTTAAAATCTGTGAAAAAGCACAAGAAAGATTAATCGCGTTTCAATTGCGACCATTTCAGAACGATTTCTTTAAATTGACCAGCAATATGGTTGAAGCCTCTGATGTAGTTCACGATTTGGTCAAAAGCATTAAAAAAATTAAAGACAGCAAACCTATTCATGATAAATGTGCTCTCATTCATAACATTGAAGCAAACACTGATCAGCTTTTAAATCAATTAACCATTGATTTATATCATTATGAAAATGATTTTAAGCAGATCCTTATCCGTAAAGAAATGTATGGCCTGATGGAAAGCATTGTTGACAGACATCGTGATGTTGCCAATGTCATCTTAGAAATTGCACTCAAGCATTCATAAGTTTAAAACGGAATAACTATGGAATTAGCCTTTTTGCTTTTTGTTAGTGTGGTAGTGCTGGCCTTGATTTTTGACTATATCAATGGCTTTCATGATGCCGCCAATGCCATCGCCACCATTGTTTCAACTAAAGTACTCTCTCCTAGGATTGCGGTTATTTATGGCGCGATTTTAAACTTTATTGGCGCATTGATGGGCACCAAAGTTGCAGCGACGGTCGGTGAGGGCCTGGTACATTCGCAGGCGGTAACCTCAGAAGTATTATTAGCAGCCTTAACTGGAGCTATTATCTGGAATCTTCTAACCTGGTTTAAAGGGTTACCTTCTAGCTCTTCGCATGCACTGATGGGCTCTTTGATGGGGGCAACCGCTTTTGCAACCAGCACGCAAAATCTCAATATTGATATCATCACCTATAAAGTGATTCTTCCAATGTTTAGCTCACCGGTGATGGGTTTTATCGGTGGTTACTTTGTGATGGTAATTCTCTATTGGCTATTTCATAAGGTCAGCTTGCCAAAAATTAATGCCTTATTCGGTAAAGCGCAGATATTATCTTCAGGCTATTTAGCAATCACGCATGGTGCGAATGATGCGCAAAAAACCATGGGTATTATTGCGCTGGCGGTAGCCACTTATTATCAAACCCCCTTTGTGGTATCTGATTGGATAGTGGTTGCTTGTGCTATTGCCATGGGTTTAGGGACCGTTGCCGGGGGCTGGAAAATTATTAAAACCGTGGGCTCTAAAATTGTTAAGGTAAAACCCATTCAAGGTTTTGCTGCTGAAGCCACGGGGGGGACCATCTTATTTTTAACCGCCCACTTTGGGATCCCCATCTCAACTACGCACACCATCACTACCTCTATTATGGGTGTAGGCTCTGCTAAAAGGTTTTCGGCATTAAATCCCAAGGTGATTTTCAATATTGTAGGCTCATGGGTATTAACCTTGCCCATCACCTTTTTCTTATCTGGAGGGATCTATAAATTATGGCAATATGTGATGCCTTTACTGCAATAGTTCCCGTATTCAGATAGACGCCACAAAAAGGCAGACAACTAACATTATAATAGATTGCTAAACCCGCTATAGTCACTCCCTGATAAAACAAGATTAAATTTATTGGGGAGTAAGTGATGTTGGCTCAAACCACAACTGACACGAACATAACCAGCGCTGCTGCCACTATTGCAACTAACGATGGCGCTTCGCAAATTGGTTTTTATGGCAAATTAGCATTAAGTGCCTTAGCTGGCGCTGCCGTGCTTTATTATTCTGGCCCACTCGCTTCTGTGGCGGCCCGTGAAGCTTTTACCCAAGCCTATACATGGCGTTATGGTGTCCCCAGCGGATTATCCTATTGGACCACCTTTATGCCCTTAAGAGAACATGTCGGTAATTATGCGTATCAATATGGTCCCACCATCGCAGGCTCTGTCGCCTTACCTGCAACTTATAAAACGGTTGATGGCTTAACCTGGGTTGGTAAAAAAATTGCTAATATAGGCCAACTATTTAAAGCTAAAAAACCAGTCATAGAAACATCACCTACTCAAGATGTACCTGTGATTGTTCAAACAACAGCCACACCCATTGAAGTTAAGCACGAAGTTAAGGAAGAAGTTAAACAGGAACCACAAGTTAAGATTGTGCCCCAACACTTAGACGATGACATTGAAGCATTGATAGCCAGTTTTGAGTTATTACAAATTAGCGATGAAAAACCAGCTGAAGTAAAAATAGATCCTCCTGCAAATGATGAGGATCTTGGCTTAACCTTTTTGTTTGAACTCAAAAAAGAACCTACGCCACTGGCAACTCAAAGCGAAGCAGCTGCTAGCTGTTCCGACTTAAAGCTGCCTCAAGTTCAGGCAATAAGGTAAATAGATCGCCCACCAAGCCATAATCGGCTACTTGAAAAATGGGCGCATCAGGATCTTTATTGATAGCCACAATCACTTTGCTGTCTTTCATGCCGGCAATATGCTGAATAGCCCCAGAGATCCCAACGGCAATATATAAATTGGGGGCAACCACTTTACCGGTTTGCCCTACTTGAAAATCATTGGGCACAAAACCCGCATCTACCGCAGCCCGACTTGCCCCAATAGCAGCGCCTAATTTATCTGCAATTTTTTCTAACATCTTAAAATTATCTGCGCTCTTTAGCCCTCGGCCACCTGAGATGATCACTTTGGCTGAAGTTAATTCAGGCCGCGTTAATTCAGGCGTTTGTGCTGATATAAATTCGACTTGATTTGAAAAAGCAAAATCGGTTGTCAGTTTTTGAATGCTAGCTTTTTGCGTTTTATTTGCTACTACATTAAAAGCGGTGGTACGCACGGTGAGCACTTTGATGGGATCGCTTGATTGCACTTTTTCAAAAGCATTACCAGCGTAAATGGGTCTGGTAAAAATAGTGTCGCTTTCAACAGCGCAAACATCTGAAATTTGTGCCACCTCAAGCATCGCTGCTACCCGTGGGCTAACATTTTTTCCAAAAGTGGTGGCTGGAAAAAGAATATGCGTATAGTCCTTGGCGAGGCTAACAATCAAAGACGCTAAATCTTCAGCGAAAATATGCAAAAAAGCCGGGTGTGTTGCCACTAACACCGTACCCACCCCAACAAGCGCAGCAATTTCTTCGCTTAATTTATCGGTGTTACTGGCCAGTAGCACATCACATTCTGGCGCTATTTTTAAGGCAGCATCCATCGTGTTTTTAGTACTTTGAGCAAGATGTTCCTGATGATGTTCTGCAATAACTAAAACTTTTGTCATGTTAGATCACCTTCTCGACTTCTTTAAGACAATGCACAAGCTCTGCCACATCTTTTACCATTTTACCTGGCTTTCGAGGTTCTGGCGGTGTCACACTCATAACCTTAAGATGTTGTTTTAAGTTTAGCCCTAAAGTAGCAATATCCACGGCCGTTAAAGGTTTTCTTTTGGCTTGCATGATATTGGGCAAGGTAGCATAGCGTGGTTCATTTAACCGTAGATCTGTGGTTATCACGCAGGGCAATTTAATACGTAGCGTTTCAAGCCCCCCATCTACTTCTCGGATAACATCTACTTTTTGTTTATCTTTATCAAAAGTAATTTTTGAAGCAAAGGTTGCTTGCGGCCATTGTAAGAGCGCCGCTAACATTTGTCCTGTTTGGTTGCAATCATCATCAATAGCTTGTTTGCCCATAATAACCAATTGAGGCTGCTGCTCTTGCACTATTTTATGTAAACATTTTGCTACGTTAAGGGATTCTAGGGGGGCATCATGAACAATATGCAAGGCACTATCTGCCCCCAGTGCCAATGCTGCTCTTAGGCTTTCCTGGGTTGCTTGATTACCAATGGAAACAACCACGATTTCAGTTATTAACCCTGCTTCTTTCCAACGCACAGCTTCTTCAATCGCAATTTCATCAAAGGGGTTAACCGCCATTTTCACATTAGCAAGCTCTACCCCTTGTTTATCGGCGCGAACACGAATTTTAACGTAAGGATCAACCACCCTTTTGATTGGCACTAATACTTTCATACATCCTCTGCTCGCGATAAAAAATAAACCTGATCTTATCATTCCCTGTTTCGCTTTCCCTAGACCCTTGCAATAATGAAAGCAATAAAAGGGGGAAAGATGGCACACGAATCCATGAGTTACGATGTGGTTATTGTGGGAGCAGGGCCTGCTGGATTAGCCGCTGCTATCCACTATGCACAACTTTGCAGGGAAGCTAACAAAGAACCTCGTGTGTGTATTTTAGAAAAAGGTGCTGAGGTCGGTGCACATATTATTTCCGGCGCGGTTTTTGAACCCCACGCACTCACAGAATTAATTCCGGATTGGAAAACACGAGACGCCCCAATCCACACCCCGGTGATTAAAGACGAATTTAAATTTCTCACCACCAAAAAAGCCTATACTTTACCAACGCCCCCACAAATGAAAAACCACGGCAATTACATCATCAGCTTAGAACAGCTATGTCGCTGGTTAGCGAAAATTGCTGAAAATTTGGGCGTAGAAATCTATCCGGGTTTTGCTGCCACTGAAATATTATTTAATGAAAAAAACGAAGTGACAGGCGTTGCCACCGGTGACATGGGTAAAGATAAAAACGATTTACCCAAGAATAATTTTCAACAAGGCATGCATCTTTTGGCAAAACAAACGTTATTTGCTGAAGGTTGTCGCGGTAGTTTAAGCCAACAACTTATCAAACATTTTCACTTGCATAAAAAAAACCAGATCCAAACCTATGCCATTGGTTTAAAAGAAGTCTGGGAAATTCAGCCTGAAAAGCATCATCCTGGCACCGTGACTCATACTGTCGGTTGGCCACTTCCCTCAAACACTTATGGGGGCAGTTTTATTTATCATTGGGGAAATCATTTTATCAGCATTGGTCTGGTCATTGGGCTTGACTACTCAAACACCTATTTAGATCCGTATCAAGAATTTCAACGTTTCAAACATCACCCTACGATTACCCCATTATTAGAAGGCGGCCAATGTATTAGCTATGGCGCCAGAGCGCTTAATGAGGGTGGTTGGCAATCACTGCCAAAGTTAAGCTTTCCTGGTGGTATGTTGATTGGTTGTAGCGCCGGATTTATGAATGTGCCAAAAATTAAAGGTTCTCACACTGCCATAAAATCAGGGATACTGGCAGCACAGACTGCTTTTGAAGCCATATCTCAAGCATCAACGCAAACTGATTTAACCCAGTACCAAGATAAAGTAAAGAAAAGCTGGATAAAACCCGAATTATTCCGCGCTCGCAATATTCGCCCTGGTTTTCATTGGGGATTATGGCCAGGCTTAATTTATGCAGCGCTAGACACTTATGTTTTTCGCGGATACGCTCCCTGGACATTGTCGCATCATGCTGATCACTTGGCCTTATTGCGCGCAAAAAATTGCAAACTTATTGCCTACCCTAAACCCGATGGGGTAATTAGCTTTGATAAAATGGTGTCTGTTTCACGCACCAATGTCTTTCATGAAGAAAATCAACCTGTACACTTAAAACTTAAAAACCCCCAACATGCCATTAGTATTAATTGGCAACAATATGCCGGCCCAGAGCAGCGTTATTGCCCGGCGGGGGTATATGAATTTATTGATGATGAATCAGGCAAAAAGAAGTTACAAATTAATGCGCAAAACTGCATTCATTGTAAAACGTGTGATATCAAAGACCCAACCCAAAATATTACGTGGACTCCCCCTGAGGGTGGTGGTGGGCCAAATTATAGTAATATGTAACTTGAATTTTTATTCTTATCGTAGGGGCGCAGCCTGTCTGCGCCCATCAAATCTCGTCGTCATCCCCAACCACGTCATTCCAAGTAACGAGGGATCTCCATCAAATAACACATAACAAGGAGATCCCTCGTTACTTGGGATGACGGAAAAACAATGGAGATTCTTTTTGACGGGCGCATACAGGATGCGCCCCTACAAAGATTGCCTATTATGCAGTTTCTTTCTTCTTAAGCTGCTTCGCCACTTCCAACAATTTATCCGGCGGCAAATAACCTGGGATCATGGTGCCATCTTCAAAAATAATGGTGGGTGTACCAGAAACCCCTAATTGCATTCCTAATTCAAGATCTTTGAGAACGCTGTTATTAGGGCAAGTGATATCATCAACAGAGCCGTCGGATTTAGCTGCAGCTAAAGCTTTGTTTTTATCCTTCGCACACCAAACAGAGACCATTTTATTAAAGGTTGGGGTATCGGGTCCTGAACGCGGAAATGCAAGGTAGCGCACGGCAATGCCTAAATTGTTAATTTTACCCATTTCTGATTGCATTTTTCGGCAATACCCACAATCCACATCGGTAAACACCGTGACTGTGTATTTAGGATTTTTAGGAGAAAATATAATCATATTTTCTTGCCCTAAATTTTTTAAACTGTTAAGGCGTGCTGTTTTACGTGCATCTTCGGTGAGGTTATTTTGCGCGTGATGTAAATCGATTAAGTCACCCGAAAACGCATAACGCGCATCGGCAGTCACATATAAAATATTGGCACCAGAACTAACTTGATAAACCCCTTTTACTGGGCTGGGCTCAATTTTATCGAGAGTAATCTCAGAAAAATGCTGCTTAAGGGTATCCCTGATTTTGGAAGCGTCTTGATCAGCGGTATTAGCATGAGCGAATTGAAAACTAACTAAAGCGAATAAACTCAAGATTACTTGAGAGATTAACTTAATTTGCATTATCTTTCCCTAGTCATTCTATAGCCATAATGGTAGCTATAGGCTAGCAGACTTCATGGGCAAGCAGCCATTCTTTTATAGAAATTTTATTTCCCTGGGTAAAGCCACAAAAGCCGCCAATACCATTAGCAGCTACAACACGGTGACAGGGAACCACTAACGGTAAGGGATTCGTTCTACAGGCCATGCCTATAGCTCTGGCTGAAGTGTTCAATTTGTTAGCTAGTTCTCCATAAGTGCGTGTTTGCCCAAGTGGGATCTGACGCAAGGCCTGCCATACTTTTTTTTGAAAAGCCGTGCCCTCTAAACTAACTTCCAGGTCTTTTAAACAGAGAGGTGTTTGAAAATAGCTTTCTATTTTATTTGCTATTTTTCTTACATTTGTTGGTAATTTTGCCGTGGGCAAGGGAACAATGCGTTGTTCAAGAAATTGAACGCCTTTTAACTTAGCATTCTCATAAACTAGCCCAAGTGGGCCAATGGGCGTTTTTAAAATTACGTTATACATCGCTAAATAAAAGGGGCCATCTGGCCCCTTTTTTATGCTTCTTCGGCATTCTTATTTTTATTCAAATCTTCTTTAATACGTGCTGCTCTTCCGGCGAGATCACGTAAATGATAAAGCTTGGATTTACGCACTTTACCATGACGCTTCACTTCAATATTGCCAATAATAGGGCTATGGGTTTGAAATACGCGCTCAACCCCTTCGCCATGAGAAATTTTTCTCACGGTGAAAGCAGAGTGTATGCCACGATTCTTAATCGCAATCACTACCCCTTCAAACGCTTGCAGACGTTCACGGGTCCCTTCAACGACCTTTACCCATACACAAACGGTGTCGCCTTGTGAAAATTGAGGAATATCCGAACGTAGGAACTCCTTCTCATATTCTTGAATAAAACCCGAGCTCATGATCTCTCCTTAACACTATTTCTAATTTTACGATTCATATTCTTGTTGAAATTCAGCCAGTAACGCTTGGCTGGTTTCATCTAGAGTTAATTTTTCTAAAATATCTGGCCTATTTAACCAGGTCTGCCCCAAAGACTGCTTTTTACGCCACCTTTTGATGGCTTGATGATCTCCACTTAACAGCACACTGGGCACACTTTGATTCTCTAAAGTGGCTGGTCTAGTATAGTGGGGACAATCCAGCAATCCCGCATTCTCTTCACTAAACGCATCATTGGGCGCAGATTGTTCATGCCCCAAAACGCCTGGGATCCAGCGTGTGAGCGCGTCTATGATAACCATCACGGCTAACTCCCCCCCGGAGAGCACATAATCTCCAATAGAGATTATTTCATCGACATCGTGCTCAATAACACGTTGATCAATCCCTTCATAACGGCCAGCAATAAAAATTAATGGCTCGTCGTTCATGGCAAATTTACGTGCCATACTGGCATCAAATCGCTTACCTGCCGGAGAAACATAAATTACCCGCGGCTTTCTAGGCGCCGCTCGTTTTGCGCTCTCTAGCGCCTTACGTAGCGGTGTTGCCAGCATCACCATGCCCGGTCCACCCCCAAAGGGTCTGTCATCTACCGTGGCATAGTTATCTGTTGTAAAATCTCTGGGATCCCACGTTGCAAGCCCAAGCAAACCTTCTTTAATAGCTCGCGAGCTCACACCACATTCACTGATAACCTTAAACATTTGTGGAAATAAGGTGATAACACCACACCACATTAAAGTTCAGCTTCCCAATCCACCGTCACTTGCTTTTGTGCAAGATCAACTTTTACAACAGTGTCATTCATTAAAAACGGAATATGTCTTTCTTTGTCTTGGTCCTTCACGACCATGACATCAGTATCCGCATTTTCATAAAGGTACTGTATATGCCCAAAGTTTTCGCCTTGGGTGTTATGTACAGCTAAACCTTCTAAATCTGTCCAATAAAATTCATCATGAGGCAATTCTTGCAATGCTTCTCTTTGCACCGCAATCATGCCATTGGTGAACAATGCTGCAGATTCAGGGCTATCGATAGCGCTTAATTTTGCAACTATCCCTTGTCCATGAGGGCGCCCTTCAACCAAGGAAAGCCCCAACCATTCACCCTGATGTTCAACATACCAAATTGGGTAGTTAAGAATGTTTTCTACTGGGGAGGTAAATGATTGAATATGCTGCCATCCATGAACACCGTAAGGTGCCCCGATCTTGCCAACGATAACCAGCACTACTTCATGAGCATGTTCATCATGCTCATGTGTACACCCGTGACCACAACCTGCCATTATTAGGCCGCTTGTGTCTTATTTTCATCCCACTGTTTCACAAGGGTAGCAACGCGAATAGACAATTGTGCGCCACGTCCTACCCAATGATCGATACGATCACGTGATAATCGGAGCAATTCTTCTTTGCCCGAAGCCACAGGGTTGAAAAAACCAATACGTTCAATAAAACGGCCATCGCGTGGATATCGTTGATCAGCGACAACGATATTATAGAAAGGACGCTTTTTAGCGCCTGCGCGAGCTAAGCGAATCACCACCATAATGATGCTCTTCCTTTTTTACATTGATTCATGACAATATGTCAGAAAATTTACTAAGATTTTTATGCTTTTGGCATTAAAGGGTTGGCATTCTACGCTAAATTAATGCCCTATACCACCACCCGGAATAAGGTTTTGCATACCCTTCACACCACGCATCATGCGTTCCAGGCCACCTTTCTTAGAGATCTTTTTCATCATTTTTTGCATTTGGGTAAATTGCTTGAGTACACGGTTCACATCTTGGATGGTGGTACCCGAACCGTTGGCAATACGGCGCTTACGCGAACCTTGAATAACCAGTGGGCGTTTACGCTCTTTGCGGGTCATGGAATTTATGATGGCCAACATTTGATCTAAAGATTTGTCATTAGCACGAGCTTTGGCTTCTGCCGGTATTGCAGACATCCCCGGCATTTTATCCATCATACTGGCTAACCCGCCCATATTCTTCATTTGAACTAATTGAGAGCGGAAATCTTCTAAATCGAATTCTTTACCTTTACTGAGTTTCTTGGCGAGCCTATCAGCTTCTTGTTTATCGACTTTACGTTCCAGCTCTTCAACCAGCGATAAAATATCGCCCATACCCAAAATACGCGAAGCAGCTCTGTCTGGGTAAAATGGCTCAAGGGCTTCTATTTTTTCCCCCATCCCCACAAATTTAACGGGTTTTCCGCCGGTAATTTGGCGAATGGATAAAATAGCGCCACCTCTGGCATCCCCATCTAACTTAGTGACTATCACCCCGGTTAAAGAAAGTGCATCGTTAAAAGCTTTTGCTGTTTTGGCAGCATCTTGGCCCATCATCCCGTCCACCACAAACAGGGTTTCAACAGGATTGATGGCTTGGTGTATGTGCTTAATTTCTTGCATCATCGCATCATCGATGTGCAAACGACCTGCGGTATCGATAATGATCACATCGACAAACTGTTTCTTTGCTGCGTCGATGGCACTTTGGGCAATTTTAACCGGATCGCGCAATTCGCCATTTTCAAAAAAGCTAGCATCCACTTCTTTAGATAATGTTCTTAATTGATCAATAGCCGCCGGGCGATAGACGTCGGCACTGGCCAGCATCACTGATTTCTTTTGGCGCTCTTTAAGCCATTTAGCTAATTTTGCTGAGCTGGTGGTTTTACCCGAACCTTGCAAGCCTGCCATCAATACAACCGCTGGCGGCTGCATGGCTAAATTTAATTCTGAGCACTCATCCCCCATTAGGTGGATAAGCTTATCGTTCACAATTTTAACTAATTGTTGTGCTGGGGTGAGGCTTTTACCAACCTCCACGCCTTGGGCACTTTCTTGGATTTCACCGAGAAAAGTATCAATAACTTCAAGCGCAACATCCGCTTCAAGCAGCGCTTCTCTGACTTCGCGCAATGTTTCTTTCATGTTCTCATCGGTAAGTTTGCCTCTACCGACAACATTGCGGAAAGTTCTACTTAATCTATCTGTTAAACTTTCAAACATGAAACACCTTTCTTGGAGTTAAAACGTGAACCTACTCAATTAAAACCATCGAGTTTTAAGATTGTCGCCAAGCATACCAAAACTTTGTCCCTATTTCTTCAGGTGACAACCTATGCGATGATTCAAGGGTTGCAACAAGAAACGGCTATGAATCTACAAACACTCGGCATATTTAGCATACTTTCTTACTTAGCGATTGCTTTTGTCCAAGGGTTACACCTTTTTGGCAAACTCAAGACGGTGCGATCATGGTATTTCACGGGCTCTTTCTTTAGCCTGCTTGCGCACGGCTTTGTCTTATACAAATTAATCGATACCCCCATGGGCCAAAATATGGATTGGCTGATTATGCTATCGTTTACTTTGTGGTTGATGAATTTGCTCACGTTTATGATCTCAGTGCGTGCCCCCATGATGGAATTATGTGTGCTGACCTACCCTTTGAGCGCGCTTATTTTAGGGTTAGGCTTATTCACCGGTCACCATGAAGCCTTAAGCAAAACGCCGCCCCAAGCGCTAATGCATATTTTTATTTCCCTATTTGCCATGAGCCTTTTAACCTTGGCTTCTTTACAAGCCATTCTTTTAGCATTACAAAACACTCTTTTAAAACAACACCGCCCCAGCGTTATGTTGCGGATCTTGCCGCCCCTACAAACCATGGAAAGCATGTTATTTATTATTCTGTGGAGCGGGCTTATCTTCTTAAGCGCTTCGCTTTTAAGCGGGTTTTTCTTTTTATCCTGGCAAGAACATATTGCTTACCCTAAAACCATTTTGGCAATCATTGCTTGGATTTCTTTAGCCTTATTAATGATAGGGCGGGTTATTTTCGGATGGCGCGGCCCAACAGCTATTCGCTGGACCTTAAGTAGCACCATATTTGCAGTTTTATCTTATTTTGGCACCAAAGCGTTACTACTCTAAAAAAGGAAAACACGGGTGGAAGGATCCCAAATTCAGATTTTAGCCATAACTCTTTTAATACTCACTTTGTTACTGGCTTTTTTCTCGCTCTCAGAAACGGGCATTTTATCTGTAAACCGCTATAGACTTAAACATCTGGCTAAAACCTCTAAAAGCGCAAGGCGAGTACAAAAACTATTAGAGCGCCCAGATAGATTGCTTGGGGTGATACTACTTGGCAATACTTTTATTACCATCTCGGCCTCCTCTATCGCCACCTTACTTGGGGTTGAATTATGGGGAGAAAGGTTTGGCGTTATTATCGCCGACGTTATTATTACCATTGTGTTTTTAGTTTTTGCTGAAGTCTTTCCTAAAACTTTAGCCGCGCTATACCCAGAAAAAACCGCTTTACCAACCTCGTTTGTATTACAAATCTTTCTGAAGGTATTTTATCCTTTAGTGTGGCTGGTGAATGCAGCCTCTAATACCCTCATTCGTCTTTGCGGGTTATCGCTTTCAAGAGCAGATCAAGAAGGGATCTCCCCCGAAGAGCTTAGAACTGTGGTCCATGAAACCTCTGGGCGCATTCCCTCTAAACACCGCAAAATGCTGCTGAGTATTTTAGACTTAGAAAAAGTATGTGTAGAAGATATCATGATCCCACGTCATGATGTGGTAGGTATCGATGTAGAGAATGATTGGGATGCGATTGTTGCCCAACTTGCTAATACCCAACATTCTTTTTTACCGGTTTACAATCAAGACATTAACAATACCATCGGCATTATTCATGCAAAAAAAGCGCTCCATATTATGCGCAATGAAGATTTTGATATGGATATGCTTAAAGAAAATCTGGATACCGCTTTCTTTATTCCCCAAAGCACTTCTCTTACCAATCAGTTAATTAATTTCCAACAAAGCAAGCGCCGCTTTGCGATGGTGGTGGATGAATATGGCGATATTTTAGGGATTGTGACTTTAGAAGATATTTTAGAAGAAATCGTTGGCGAATTTACCACCAATATGGCTGCCGCTTACACTTCTATTCATTTGCAAGAAGATGGCTCTTACCTCGTGGAAGCCAGCACCACCATTCGCGAATTTAATCATATCGCCCCCTGGAAACTTCCCCTGCATGGACCAAAAACCGTGAATGGCTTAGTGATTGAGCAATTACAAACCATTCCTGAAGTGGGCACCTGTTGCTTGATTGGCGGCAATATCCCCATCGAGGTAGTGCAGGTGCAAGATAGTCGTATTAAAACGATTAAAGTTTTGCCGCCCTTAAAGAAATAAAAAATAAAGAATATCGTTATTGGTTATTGAAGGGATTGACTGATGCTAGAGCCTCAATTGGGAGGGCGTAAGCCACATTTTGTTCATACGATCGATGATGCTTGGAAAGCTATTAATATAAAGCAATTCTCCAAGGCGCACGATCTCTTAAAGAAAATTATTCCCTATGAAAAAGAGCTTCATAAAGTTACCCTCAAACGCTTCAAAACGGGCATGGCAAGATGCTTGGCAGCATTCGGTGATAAACCTGCTGCTATTGAACAATATCGTGCTATTCCAGATTGGGACAAAGACGATGGCGTCTTATTTAGTTTAGGCATATGTTATACAGAATTAAATCAACATGATGATGCCATTTCTTGTTACCAGAAAATGCAGGATAGCGATCATAACCCCGACGCCCTTTTGGCTATTGGACGCGCATATGGGAATAAAAAAGATTTGAAAAAAGCCTTATCTCATTTTGACAGGGCCTTAGCATTAAAGCAAAAAGAGGATAGAAATGTTCAACGTAAAAAACGGGTCACGGTCAGAGAAATTTTATTAGCAAAAGCACGCGTTTATCAGGATCAGGAATATTATCGTCAAGCACTGGATACATATCGTGAGATTACCAGCTGGAAACAAGATGTCCAAATTCGCGTTGGCATCGCCAGATGCTATCAACAGATGCATCGTTTTGAAGATGCTTTAGCCGAGTTTGATGAAGCAGTGGGAAAAGGGGATGATAAATTAGCACTCACTGGAAAGGCACACTGTTATGAAGCGATGAAATTGTTTTCTGTTGCGCTTGAAACCTTTAGAAGCATCGCAGGATGGCGCGATAGCAAAGAGACGGCCTTAGGCGTTGCTCACTGCTTGGTAAACTTAAAAAGATATGATGAAGCCATTGAAAAATTTAAATATGTCAAGAATTATCGGCAGGATCCACAAGCGCTTAGCGGAATGGCATATTGTTACATTGACATGGAAAAATTTGATGATGCCATTAGCACATTTGAGTCAATTCAAGGATGGCAAAAGGATAAGTCAGCTCTTTTAGGACTTGCCAAGTGTTATGAAAAAATGGGGCGTGCACAACAGGCCGAAAAGCACTTTATGCAAATTCCAGGATGGCAAACCGATCCTGTTGTATTAACTTGCTTGGGACGATTTTTTCAAGAACGTGGTGATGCCAGAAAATCAAGAGCATATCTGCGGAAAATTCCGCAATGGGAGCATAATAAACAGGCGTTGATGGGCATTGCGCATGCTTATCAAACAGATAAGCGCTATCATGACGCGATTGAAACGCTTCAAAAGATCCCTCAGGGTGAAAACGATCCTTACGTATTATTGTGCCTTGGGCGCTGTCAGGAAGAGATGGCAGATCATCAAAGTGCGATTGCAACCTTTTTACGTATTCCCTATTTAAATCAATTTACAGAAGGTTTAGTGGCGCTAGCTCGTTGTTATGAAGAATGTGGTGAGTATGAGAAGACGATTGAAACCTTTAAGCGGATCCCGCGTTGGGAAAAAAGCAAAACCGCTTTGCTGGGATTAGGTCGCTGTTATCAATTAATGGGGCGTTATGAAGACACTCTGGCATGTTTTAGAAAGATCCCAGACTGGGAACACGACTCTGAGGCGCTGTTAAGTATTGCGCATGCTTTGTCAGATATGGAGCACTATGATGAAGCAGTCAAAACCTATCATTCCCTTAAAAACTGGGAGAAGAATAAATCTGCGCTGCTTGGATTAGCCATTACCTATGAGAAAATGGGAAATTATCAGGCTGCAGAAACCACATTAAAGAAAATACCTCGCTATCAGCAAGATAGAGAAGCTTTATTAGGTTTAGGGTGCTGCTATAGCCAGATGGGGGATATCTCAAAAGCGCAGAAGGCTTTTAATGCCATTCAAGCAAGCGAAAATGACAGAGAAGTACAGATCTCTATTGCACGTAGTTATGTTTTGTTAGGGCAATACGATTTGGCAATTAATCATTACCGTCAAATCTTAGCGCATGATGGCTGGCAGCAGGATAAACAAGCATTACTCGGGATGGGCAGCTGTTTTGTTGAAATGGGTCGATATGATGATGCAGTCAAGTGCTATACCAGTGTGTATGATTATAAGCACGATCGATCTGCCTTATTACACTTAGCTATATGCTATGAGAAAATGGAGCGCTATGATTTAGCGTTGGAAACTTATGCTCAAATTTCTAACGGTGCCTCAGATAAAAAAGTGCTATTAAGTTTATCAATTTGCTACCAGGGTATGGGTGATTTTGAAAATGCGCAAGCAATATTGAAGCAAATTTATCATTGGGAAGAAGATCGTCAGGTAATATATGCTCTAGGACGCTTGCATGGTGAAAAAGGAGACCATTTAGAAGCACTAAGATGGTTTACCTCTATTGCGCAATGGGAAAATGACAGGATCGTATTATTAGCCCTAGCTTGCTGCTATGAGGCAATGGGCAAGTATGATCTTGCTCTTTCTATGTACGGCAAGATACCGCAGTTAAACCAAGATAGGGAAGCATTACTGAATAAAGCACGATGCTTCGAGAGAATGAAACGTCTTGACGATGCCATCGCCACCTTGCAAACCATTCCACATGGAAATAATAAACAAGTACAATTGGCCCTTGCGCGCTGTTATCAAGATCGCGGGGAATATAAACAAGCCATTAAACAATACCAGATAATCGAAAACTATGAACAAGATAGACTGGCTTTACTGGGTTTGGGCAGATGCTATCAAGAAATGAAGCAATATGAACAAGCCGAAACTTGCTTTAAGCGCATTCCAGGATGGGAAAAAGATAAGGAAGTCTTGTTAGCGCGAGCAATGCTATTTGCAAAACAAGGCAAAGAAGAAACATCGTTGTGTTTTCAAGATCTCTTGTTTATGTTTCCGCATTATTTTTTTGCGCACTTAAGCACATTGATGTATGAAAAACACCGCTTACCGCGTGATTTAGTACAAACGCAATTTAGAGATCTAATCGCCTCTCACCCCACTTACGAACCAGTTTATTATCAGCTTTGCCATTACTTAGCTGAAAAAGGAATGTTATTAGAACAAATCCTCATTGATGGAATAGCTCGTTTTCCATTTAGTGCAAGATTATATGTACTGCAAGCATTGCAAGCATTTGCAGACGGAAAGTCTGAGACAGCTTTGGATATGTTGATTAAAAATGCCGAGCAATTTCCTTATCATGTTAGTACTAAGGTAGAATTGATACGATATTATCTTTCTAAGGGAGAAATGACGAAGGCAAGAAAAGTAGAGGCAGAATGTAAAGTAAAATTTGCCGGACACCATAAAGTAATAAAATATATCAATTTTTTATTCCGACTAGCGAGTCTAATAAACAAATTAGGATTTCTTCCTTTTGTGGTGGATGATGAAGTTGAGCATACAGCTATTACTTTGCCTGTTGTTCTCCCAGAAGGACATTATTTAACTGGCGATGCGATTGCTTATTTATTGTTGAACAAAACAATCCCTCATCAGGACTATCAAATTATTTCGCCCCAGACTACGTTATCCCAGGCGGCGCTACTTCAGAAATTCACCCTTGAAACAGTCTGTGGGAATAGTGAGGGAGATCTTTATGATCCTTTGGGCTGTGGCTTACAAGATATACAAGAAAAACGCTTGCGTTTTGTCGGGCATGCAAATGTACGTTTACAAGAAGATCCCTTTAACATTATTCGTGCCATAGAATATATGAGCCATGGTTTTAAACCCGATGCAGAGTTAGAACATGCCTTGGCAACTTGGCCTGGTTGCCCGGTGGAGCATCAAGAACAGTTTACAGTCAAGATGGAAGCATTGCTTGCGCGTTCACTAAAGAAAGATCTCATTATCCTGCTGGCCCAAGTGCATCAGCTTGATAAAAAGATTGAAGCGCTAATGGGTAAACCCTTAAACCATTTTATGGACAGTCAAGATGCGGCTGTTTCTCTAAGAGCACAAATTATTCGAGCCAATCCCAGAAAAGCGCAGGACTATGCCAAAGAAGCCATCTTCCGCTCAGCACTGGATCTGGCCTCTAATACCTGTTATACCCCAGCATTCCAGGCTGTTGGGCAAACAGCAAATGAGGATTCTCTGGTGTTGGCTCCCCCGAGAAAACAACTTTCCGTGAGAAAAAGCAAATGGCTAGCAGGAGATTAGAACGAGCACACTTTAGTAGACTTTTTTAAAGTAAGGCAATTTAGCCTCAACCGGAAAGAATTTTTTAAGATTCTCTACCGTTTTAAAATTACTAATGCCAAAAGGTGCATATTTTGCCTTTTGGCCTTGCCAGGTCATCCCTTCATTTGAATAATCAATTTCATGCCAATCGCGGCCAATGATGTGCGAAGTATTTTCATCAAAGGCTGCAATATTTTTTATATCATATTCAGCCGGCACGCTTTGCAAGTAAGTTGCCATGAGTTCCGCTTGGTGCAAAGGCACCCCTCTTGATTGGATGGCAAATAAAAGCTCTAGCGTTGTTTTGGGAAGCGTTTTCATTAAACTTTGTAAGGCACTAAAATCTTTAGCATCAGCTGTGTTCAAATAGGCAATTAACTGTGTTACTTGCTGGGTGGTTAATTTCATTTTAGGCTGAGGTTGATCATGGCGTGAAACCAGTATGGGCATTAAACTTTGCCATTCTTTGGGGAGGTTTTGATCAAAGGAGAATGCGCTCGAACTCATGAACATGAATAGGGCGGTAATAGTAAATTTTTTGATTTGGTTAAGCATGGGTTACTTCCACTCACTTTTAGGGCAATCAAATTATAATCAAAGCCACAAAAAAAGGTAGCATTTATTTCTAATAGGTGAGGCACTGCCTCACCTATTAGAAAAGCTACTTATTTTATTTCAAGTTCGCTACCTTCTTTCACCCTTCACCCTAACCTACTGTTCATGATATTCCCCTCATCCGGCCGTTGGCCACCTTCTCCCTCAAGGGGAGAAGGAAAGAAACAAATTTTGGATCTGATTCCCTCTCCCCTTGTGGGAGAGGGTTAGGGTGAGGGGAGTTTAATTCTACCCTATGTCTTTCTGATAATTTTATGTTTCATCGGCCACGGTAGTGGCCGCATATATTAGCCCCGCGTGACGCTTCCTGCGTAGCCAACGGCTACGCAGGAAGCGGAGCGTGGGGAAAAGCAACACCCCTTCCTCCCAAAGCCGCGGCAGCGGCGGAGCGGGTTTGGTTCTTAGCATATTCTTGATTTTTGTTTTGAATATCGATACGATTATTTTTTCATGACAATAGCTTTTAATTTTTTTTCAGTGGAAGACAGCATGTTTAAGAAAATTATTACTTCGTTAATATTCTTTTCTGGGATCACTACCTCACTTCACGCCCAACACCTAAAAGAAATCGATTTAAAAAATAACAAATGTGCTGTGGATTTCACAAAACATGTCAATGCGAATAACAACCAGTGCCTTCGTTTAGTAACGGTTGGTAATTTGCTGACCCATCCTGAAGAATTAATTATTTATCTTCATGGTGATTATGGGGTGGGTGGCGCAAGTTACATGAGCACCATTGGATCACACTTTACAAAATCCAACCGAATGCATATTGCGCTTATCCGCCCTGGGTATTTTGATGATGCCGGTAATTTTTCAACAGGCAATTCTCTTGGCGTGACCAGCACCAAAATCGCCGGCAGATTAGATAACTACACTCGCGAGAATATCGACATTATTGGCCAAGCGATTACCAACTTAAAAAACCATTATCAACCCAAAAAATTATTACTTGTTGGCCATTCTGGTGGCGCGGCGCTTGCTGCCCTACTTTTAAATGAATATCCTAAACTTGCTGATGGCGCGCTGTTAATCAACTGCCCTTGTGATGTAAAACACTGGCGGCCAGACTGGGAAAAGAGCTTATCCCCTATTGAGCATGTTAATAACATTCCCTCGAACGCTAAAATTGTTGTGCTTAATGGCGCAAATGATGATGTTGTATGGCCTGAGTTGGGCAAAGCTTATGCTGAAGAATTAGCGAAGCATGGCGTCGATGTGAAGTTTTATATGGGATTGGGTATGGGGCATAATTTGAGTGATAAAGCGACAAGGGAAGGCGTGATGAGTGGGGTTAAAGAGTTTTTTGAGTTAGGAAGGTCAAATGATCTGGCTTGAACCTATTACACTCACTGGCAAACACGCTTCTTTAACGTTGCTCTCTCAAAACCATCATGACGATCTTATCGAAGCCACTAAAGACGGCGAGCTTTGGAAAAAATGGAATACCTTTGTTCCCAGCCCCGAAGAAATGCAAAAGAGAATTGAACTGTTATTAGAAATGCAGGCAAAAAATGAACTACTCCCTTTTGCCGTAATCGACGCTAACACAGGCAAAGCATCGGGCATTACCACCTACATGAATATAGACGCTAAAAATCATAGACTAGAAATTGGTTCAACTTGGTATAGAAAATCCCTTCAACGCACAGCAGTTAACACAGAATGTAAGTTAATGTTATTAAAGCATGCTTTTGAAGAGAAAAAGGCTATTGCCGTTGAGTTTCGCACACACCGGCTTAATGTTGAAAGCCGAAAAGCGATTGAACGCATAGGTGCAAAACTTGATGGGATTTTACGTAATCACATGTATTCATCAGATGGTACCTTAAGAGATACTGCTGTATACAGCATCATTTCTACTGAATGGCCGGCAATTAAGTCTCAGCTTAATTGGTATTTAACAAAAGAATATTTGTAGAGGAAAACAACCCACGCCCTTTTTAACGACTTTTTCGTGCTTTATATATCCTATTCATTTCTGCTTTAGCATTGGCTGTTCCATAGCTTGAATCCATGTCTGATCTTTTCCAACATGGGATCCATGTTTTTTTAACGATATCACTGCCAGTTTGCTTTTTATATTGTTTTTTATATCCTCTAAACGTATGGTTCCCACTAAATTCTAATGTACCATCTCGTTTAACATCCAATTCAATAATATCTCCATCTTGATATGCATTGAAATTTTCTTTAAGTTTTTTTAATGTTCCAAACTGTACACAATTTTCACTTAGATAATTTCCGTTAAATCTTTCAAATTTAAAGAAATAATATGGCCATACGATTAAATTATACAAAGTTTCAAAGATTGGGATATCCCCGGTTAAACTCAGAAAAGGACTCAACATGAGTGCATATATTTTTCTATTCTTTGCCATAAAAATCTCCCAGTGCAAGCGCAGTAGATGTTAGTTGCACAAAGTATCATAATTTCATGGCAAGATAAGCCATAATATGTCTTGAGAATCTAAGGTTTATAAACTGGATCCCGCGGACAAGCCGCGGGAAGTAGAGAGAAGCGTTTTGCGTGCGTAATTCAAAACCCCTTATGCTCCTTCAAAAAAGCTATTTCTTCAGAGCTACTCTCCCGACCCAATATCTTATTCCGATGTGGGAAACGATTAAACTTGCTGATAATTTCATGATGCGCTTTTGCATAATTTAAATAGTTTTGCGCAATGTCTTTATAATCCTCTGGGGTATCTTTATATAATTGTTTAAATAAACTTAGGCTTTGTTCTTGAGCTTGCAGATTTTCTGCATGCTCTAGGGGTAAATACATAAACACCCTCTGCGTTAACGTAAGCGCTTCGTCATACTTTTTTTCTATAGCCAATTTTGCCGCTTTAAGGGCCAAACCATCATATTGATACATTGCTGGTTTATCTCTATACATATTTCGAGAAAATTGATCGGTTAAAATAATATAAGCTAAAGTGCCTTGGGGTGTATTGAGCCAATGTTTTAAATCACCTTGTATCGCTTGGCGCCTTAATTGGCCAAATTGTTCACGGATTTGAGTATCCCATTTTTGATCTTTAGCCCACCAAATGTCTCGATTATACAAAGGTTCGCTATGGTGATTGGCATCAAACCAAAATTGCAGAACTTTTTGTATTTGCTTTAAATCCTGATGGCGGCTTTCTGAAGCCATGGCTATGGCAGTTGTTAAGAAGAGCAACAATACAAATAGTAATTTTTTTAACATGTTGGGCAAACCTGCATAATTGTTTTAACAAGACGCTGCATAATCATACTCACAAGCTTACGTGTGGTAAGAATAGCCGGAATGGCAAACATCCAGGCGACAGGAAATACGCTAAACCAGCTTGCAAGCATTTCAGCGCTAAAACCACCACGAAAAGCGCTGATGGCGCCACTCATAATAAATGCCATAATGCCGGTGCTCAATAGGGTTTCTAAGGATTTTTGTACTTGCACATGTTTCATATATCACCTTTTTGTTCAATATTTACGACCTTGTAAATAAGTATAAAACTGGGTAAAATATTAAAAAAGCGAATTATATTGACATTATTGGTCAGAATATTTGAACAACATTATGATAGATTTAGACGCCCTCAGAGTACTAGATGCCATAGATAGATTAGGCAGCTTTGAAAAAGCAGCCCAATCCTTATTTAGGGTGCGCTCTGCCATCAGCTATACCATTCAAAAGCTGGAAGAAGATCTCGATATTCAGATTTTTGATAGAACCAAGCACAAAGCCACCCTCACCCCAGCAGGTAAACTGCTACTCGAGCAAGGCCGGCACCTGCTCATCCAGGCGACCCAGATTGAACAAAGAATCAAGCAAGTACACCAGGGATGGGAAATGGAGCTCACCATTGGGATCGATACTTTATATCCCATTAAACCGCTTTTAGAGCTTATTAAAGAATTTTATGAATTAAACCAAAAAACCTTTATTAAAATACAAAATGAAGTTTATGGCGGCACTTGGGATGCCCTAATCAGCCAGCGAGCCAATCTTATGATTGGTGCTTCAGGACCTAATCCAAACGCCAGCGTTTATACAGCAAAAAAATTACATCAAGTTGAGCGCGTATTTGCAATTGCTCCCAAACATCCTTTGGCTAAGCTCAAAGAACCGTTAACCACCAGTCAAATTTCACAATATCGCAGTGTTGCCATCAAAGACACCTCTCGATTAGGCCCACCAATGCATGCCTCCTATCTACAACTGCAGGATATTTTAACGGTGAGTGATATGCAGTCCAAATTCCAAGCCCAGTGCCTGGGGCTAGGCGTTGGATTTTTACCGGTGGATTTGGCAGAGCAAGGCGTTAAGCAAGGAAAACTGGTTATTAAAGCCGTTGCCGATCTTGATATGAGCCCTGTGGGCTTCCTTGCCTGGAAAAAGAGCGAAAATGGCAAAGCTTTAAAATGGTTTATTGAAAAGATTATGGCGCAAAATTGGGCCAAGTGGAGTTAATAATGAAAGAGAGTTCACAATTTATTCAAGGCAGAAGCTTAGTAGCAGATAAACTCATCGCCGAAATGAAAGCCAGGAAAACCCCTTATATTGAAAATGTATTTGGGTTAGATATTAAAGTGAATCGTGGTGTCTATCCGCCTGAAAAAAAAGAAATCACCGTATTATATTTTGAGGATAAAGGTGCAAGCCTACTGAAGCACCAACCCCATGTTCTTGATTTCGGTTGTGGATCTGGCTTTCTCTCTATTTATGTTGCGCAAAAAGGTGCCATTGTAACTGCTATTGATATCAATACTCATGCTGTTAACTGCACCATAGAAAATGCAACGCGCCACCATGTACAAGATAAAATCACTACTTTGCATAGCGATGGCTTTGCCAATGTGCCGCCCACTTCACGTTTTGATATTATGATGGCCTCTATTCCTTGGGAAGCAGCAGAGGTAACTGATCCCAATGGTTTAGATATTGCCTTTTACGATCATAACTTTAGTACTCGTCTGGCCTTATTTGAACAAGGATATCACTTACTGAATCCTAAAGGATGTATGCTTTTAAGCTATTCTAAGCGGGCAGATCGCTTGAACCCCATGAAGGCTTTCACGGATAAATTTGATTTTGAAATTGTGTATACCGCCCCTTCCACAGACGGCAATGAAGAAGAATATCTTTATAAAGCAACTAAGCGCCCCACTAGCCCATAGTTCCTGCTCACGCCGTTGGCGTTTTGCATAATGGGCTAGTGGAGCGTGTGAACCCAATTCATCATTTCGCGACAAATGAGATCATCGCCAAGACCAGCAGCATTCGTAAAAACATGCGCTAATGGTAAAATTTGTGACGTAAAAAAATATCTTTTAGTTGTATATACATGTGGAACAGAGCCCTATGAGTAATCCAATCTCAATTATAGATACCTACAAAAAAGCATTTAAGCTATATTTTCAGTCTTTTATGAACATATTGCCTTATTTGTCATTAGCAACGATTGCTAACTATCTGTGCATTCAATTTGCGGGACCATCTGAAAATTTTTCAGATTTTATGAAGAACGATTTCCCAGTAATTATGATAAATTCCGTTTTTTCTTTAACTGTGATGTACGTAATTTATAAAAAGCATCACGGACAAAAGATTAACTTTTTAGATGTTATTGAAAACATCGGCAAACGACTCCCTGCACTAATAGCAGTTTACGGCATCATATTGTTACCTTTTGCTATGTTTGGCTTAATGTGGCTTGGTATTGATTATGCACATAAACTACACAATCCTGGTAATAGTGGCAATGATTTAGCGGCTGTTGCACAATCTATCACATCATCAATGGAAATTATCGGCAGTCTTTTGATAGTTGCTGGTATTTTATCCCTTGTTTATACATTCTTTGCTTTAAGATTTTCTTATTTTGCAGGTTTGCTGCTTGTTAGCAAGAAACTTGGCCCCATCTCAAGTCTTAAGGCGAGTTGGAAATTAACTAAAGGCAAATGGTGGAAACTTTTCTTTATCTTTGTTATCTTCTGCCTCTTTAGTTTTGCGTGCACTAAACTCATGGGATTTGTAATAATGGCCAAGGGTGCAGAAGCTGTAAACAGTATTTTAATGATGCCATTGTGGTCATCCGTCATCGTTATCCTATTGGATAGAATAGAAACCACCACTAGCCCATAGTGTATGCCACACACGCCATCGGCGTGTTGGCAGGAACTATGGGCTAGTAGGCACAAACGATATTCTATAAACCCCTCGACATATGAGATCATCACCACCGCGGTGGCCGCGCTGTTTCTTCTGTGTTATATTCCCCACCTGTTACAATGTCAGTTAAAAAAATAGGTGAAGTTATGCCATTTAAATATATTTTTATTGGCCTACCCGGCTCAGGCAAAACCACGGTATTAAAAGCAATAAGTAAAACACTGCCAGACATACGTTTATTTCTCATGGATGATGAAATAAAAATTCGCTTAAATAGGTTAGTCGCAAATCCACAAGCAATTGAGCAGCTTAAAAAATGTGAAACTGATGATGCCGTTGTTAATTCCTTTTGCGCAAAATGGTGTAAATCATTTGATCAAGAAATTGTCATCAACGCATTATTAAGAAAAGGTTTTGAAAAGCACAGCGTGGCAATTATGAAATTACTGGGTGAACCACAGTGGCGTGAATTTGAAGCAGCAATTGCTGCTGATTTTCTTAAAAGGGAAAAAGAATGTGCTTTTGATTTAGGGGGTTCTCAGCCGCTTAATGCAGGCGTAAAACAAGCTTGCAATGAGGTGGGCATAAAATTTATTTATTTAAAAGCAGATCACGAGACAATTTGCTCAAATCTTTCTAAGATACAAGCTGATGGCAGGCCAAGATGGCAACATATCAGTAATTATCAAGCTGCTGGCAGTGAAGGTTGGCAAGCGCTTGCACACAACCACCGCAAAGAGCGCGAAGGGAAATTAGAGGCTATTTCTGATGTAACTGTTGATGTTTCACATTTATCTGTTGAGCAAGTTCTTTTAGAGGTAAGAGGAGCTATTGCAAAATATGAGCTGGGAAAACATAAAGATAATAATGAAGAAATAGAAAGAATGCCCTCTCCCCTTTTGCATAGAAATAATGAACAAGGTGATAAGCATGAAGAACAGTTAAAGCAGGGATTTCAACCACAAGGGCAACAGTATTCGCCAAAGAAATTCTGATCCATTTACGGATATTCTGAGAAACTAAATGTTTTGCGGGCGAGATGATTAATTTTTCTAGAAATATGTCAAAAAAAAGTATATTATCCGCCTTCAAAATTTTATTGATAATATGAAAGGGATTTTCTAATGAAGCTTTCTGAATTGGCACAGAACTTAAAGCAATTTATACGAACACCCTCAAAATTCCCTATCACATTAACCTTATTAACAAGCCCTTTTGCTGCCCTGTTCGCTTATCTTTCAGGAAGTTCAAATGTAGGCTGTGCAACCTTAACGGTTAGCTCTGCCGAATTTCTTGGCTTAAAGCTCAGAAATATGATTTACGATCAACCTTATGAATTAAAGCAATCAAGTAAAGAATGGTTGGCTGAAGAAGATGGAGAATTTTCCGCAGAAAGCTATGCAGAATATTTTACAAGTTTTTTAAATCCAGATGCTTATCGACATCCCATCATTTTTGGTAGAGCCATGTTTGCGAAAATGAAAACTAATGAAGCAAAAATAGAACAACAAAGAGAAGAAAATAAAAAACATAAATTACTCTAACTACTTAATTTTTTCAAATTTAATTAAAGCATTTTTTTGATCAAACGTAATTTTAAATTTGCTTATAATGGCATGCCCCATTAACCCTATTGGCGATGCCCCTTTCATTTTTGTTGTTCTATAGGCAAGCTTGGGGTTATTAATAATTTCATTACCAATCAGGGCATAGCCATCTATTTGGACGATGCCAACAGTTGATTCCCCTTCTGTGCCAAGCCCTTTTCCTTCGGTAGTTTTCAATGGTTTTAAGTCTATGGCATTGATATTAGGGGGCAGAAAAAATTCCTCATTAAAGCCAGAATCAATCATGAATAGTGCATCTAATGTTTTCTTGTCTTTATCAAGAAATTTAATCGACAAAACGGGAACATTGTAATCATTTTTATATTTAAGGGCGCTTGGATCATTAGTAAGCGTGCCGCTTTCTAATGATAATTTTTTCTGAGGATAATCAATTGCTAAAAGATAATGCTTAAAAGCCCCAAAACCTAAAATTCCATCAAAACTAATATTTCTTACTTTCTTTACATCATCAATTACCGTCAGCTTTGGTGATACAATAAAATCGTAATTATTCAGTTTTGCCTCACCAATACTTAATTCCTTTACGCGGTAAAATTTTACCTGATGAACTACGTTATTGATATAAAACCCACCTTCCATTACCTTGGGTAAGTTGAGTTCACGTTCTAGTTCAGTGGTCATTGTACTAAAGCCCAAGCCTGTGTCTACTAAAAATCGATAAGGCCCCTTGCCATTTATCATTACCTGCACAACGATACTATTGTTTGTGTCATCGAAACTAATTATTGCAGGAGTAGTAAGATTAAGTGACTTTTGAGGCGTGTCATAAAAAACGTTATATTGTGATTTTTTAAAGACCTTGGGAGAATCTTCGCTTTTTTTTGCAAGAGCGATATTCCCTAAAATGAGAATCACCATAACAAATAGGATTTTGACTTTCATTATTAATTATCCTTTGGCTGTTCATCTGCCTACATCCTAAATATAGCGAAATTTTTTACAATTCATAGGGGTTTGTGCCTACTTTGCTTTGCATATCTAAAGTGACCGCATACGTCCAGGCTGCGCCAAGGCCGGCCACAACCATGCCTGCATCTTTACCAAATACCGCGCTAACGCCAAGAGCGGCAAGGCCAGATAGGCAGCCTGCCATGATCATGGTCTCCTTTACTGCGCTTTGCGGTACTTGGTAATACACTTTCCATAAATCGCCTGCGCCACTGACTTGTTTAATTTCATTGCTGTTTAATACTTTCATTTTTTTCACCTACTGCTTATTTGAGCGCCTGAAAACATTTTTCATAAATTAGTTTATCTTCTTCAGAGAATACACAAGCGATAATTTTATCAAAATGTTCTTCGTTAGCTTTCATTACGGATAAAGCAATTTGAGCTGCTTGTGTTTTGGGATAACCATAAATCCCTGTGCTAATTGCCGCAAAAGCGATTGATTTGAGGCCTTGGCGCTTGGCAATGTCAAAGCAATGCGTATAAGCGCTGGCCAGTAACTTTGCTTCTTGATAATGACCGCCCTGCCAAACAGGGCCAACCGCATGAATAACCCATTTTGCTGGTAAACGAAAGCCCGGCGTAATTTTAGCTGTGCCTACAGGCGTTCCATTTAATAAACGACAAGCCTCTAGAAGCTGCGGGCCTGCGGCGCGATGTATGGCACCATCAACACCGCCACCACCTAATAAAGAGGTGTTTGCCGCATTAACAATGGCATCCACCGCCAACGTCGTTATATCTTGCAAAATGATTAATATGCTCATCCGTAAATCCTTTACTTAGTAGGGCGCAACACCATCTCTAGCGCAGTGAAAAATTTTGCTAAAAGATCAACAACAGGATAGATATCTTGCCCCGATATTGCTTGTGTTGCTGCTGTGCCAACACCACCAGATACTAACGTAACTTCTGCTGTATTTAAATTTCTCATCTTGACCTCACTACAATGTATCAATTACGTGAGTGAATACTCGCATACTAACATTGGGATGTCAACTTCTAAAAATAAAGATTTTTGCAGATAATTTGTGTAATTACAGCAAAAAAAGCCTGCATATTTTCAGGCTTTCTTTGGTAGTTATTATGACATGTTTTAGATAAAGTGGGATTTCTCACAGACAAAGATCTTTGAAGCTTACATCCTTGTTTCTTTATAATATGTCATATATTTTCTTTTGGGTTTTTAGGAGTTTATGATGTTTAAGTTAAAAAGCTTTGTATTAAGTGGTTTATTTTTGTGTTTATTTTCAAGTGCAATGTTTGCCGAAGACAATTCTCCAAGCTTAGAAAAATCCCAAGAGCTAATTACCCTTGTTAAAATGGATCAAATGCTTGACCAACAAATTGAAGTAGCTGTTCAACAATTAATTATACAAGTGCCTGAGTTTTCGAATCATAAAGAAGAGATTAACGTCATATTTGAGGATATGCTTAACAAAAAAGAATTTACGCAGTTTGTAACAAAGCTGTTAGCTGATAATTTTACTGAAAGTGAAATCCAGGAAATGATTAAATTCTATCAATCTCCTACTGGTCAGAAAGCACTTTCTAAAATGCCTCTGATTACACAAGAAACCATGATATACATGCAACAAAAGATGAGCAAAAACAAAGATAAATTAGAAGCGCTATTTAAAAAAATAGACGCTGAACAAAAGCAGAAAAACCAACCCCAAACACCCACGAAAAAATAAGCTGCCTGTGCCAGGATTAAGCCTGGCACCAAAATTTTTAAAAACCCCTCTGCGCTTTTGATCTCTAAATTTTCATCAAATTCAAATAGAAATTATATGGCATAACTTTTGCCGCCTTAATTTAACTCAAGCCGCTCATCATTCTCACGCGAGCAAAACATCGGCCACGAATTGTTACTTATTACAAAAAAAATTATTATTCAGCTCTAACTGCAAACAATTTTTTATGGGGAATATATTTGAATGTTGTCATCAAGCATGCAGACAAGCCATCTTAGTAAAGAGGAACTAGATATATTTAAATTTGCTAAAGAAGGTGATGTCATAAAGACTGCAGTAACTTGTTGTAAGCTCAAGAGTGTTGATTGTAAGCTTTCAAATGGCTTTACCCCATTAATGGTTGCTATGCAGTTTAAAAAAGATAATTATTTAGCGGTTATCAATTATTTAATTGGCCTTGGCGCAGATCCTCATTGCCGTTCTGCATCAGGTCTTAGTGCTTTGGATATTGCCAAAATAAATCAGGATAATCAAGCAATAGAATTATTAGAAAAATGGATAAAACATCGCGAAAAACAAATAAACGAATTGTTAAAAGCAGCAAAAGAGGGAGATTATGAGCATGCTTTTCAATTAACCGAGCATGAAAAGGTGGATCTAAATTGTACCAATGTTTTTGGACAAACCCCATTAATGTTGGCCGCTTACTTTCAAAAACATAGATATTTAGAAATTATGCAGTTATTAATTACAAAGGGAGCTAGTCTTGACGCTAGGACGCGTCTAGGTAAAAGTGTGCTTGATATAGCCAAAGCACGAAAAGACAAAGAAGCAATCCAATTGCTTGAGTCTGCAATGGGCATACAAACGCCTGTCTCAACCTTAACATCAGAAACAGATTATATGGCTTTTCTAGATCAACCATCAGAGCCGCTATTTGAAATTAAACCGCTGTACACCCCTGTATTCTCATTGCCAACTATCGCACAGAAGAGGATCGAATTTAGACCGTTGTCATTTTCCTGTGAGGGAGAACCTGAACCGAGCTTCAGATTTGAGGATTTCTTCAGTTGAGGATCTTTTGGTGCTGAAGAAGGGATTCTGCTAGCACCCTAATCTAATTTTTTTACGCGTTCCCAAGAAGCTTCTATACTAGAGCTTAGCTCCTCTTCTGCCCCTTCTTCGCGTTCTTCATCCGGACTCATGTCCATATCATCAACATTATGAATTCTTTGCATTTCAAATGCTACGCATGCATTGGGCGCACTGGATTTAACAAGGTTCATAACATGATCAATGAGTTGCGCATTTACATTCTTAACCCATATTGTTTTTGCAAGGCTGGCGCGAATAGCAGGTTGCATCAATAACCACAAATCCTCTTGAACGCCTTGCGCTGTCCAGCTGTTGGCAAAATGCTTTTGCGCATCTAATGACAATGAAAGATAAAACTGATTACAGAGTGTATAGGCTTCGCCTTTTAGGCAATTAAAGCAATACAGCAACAATTGATTTTGTTGATCGCGCCGCTCTCGTGCCCTGCTCGCGCGATGAAACAAGGCAAGTACTTCCTCTGAAGCAGGCGTATATTGTAATGAGTCGATAAGTTCATCAAACTCTTTATTAGTAAAAAAGTGGCGGTTTGTAAAAAAACAGGTTGATAAATAATGTTTCATTTTGTCCCATAAAACATCACCAATACCCGTTTGCACGGTCCATTGAAATCCCTCAAGCAATTTATCTTCATCGCTCAAGTGTTGGTAAAATTGCAAGCAATAATGTTTGCCTTCTTTAATCACTGAGATATGGGGAGCAATGATGACCGGTTTTGCCCTTTGCTTTAAAAGGGGTAATGCACCAATGTCTTCTTCTTCAGTATTATCTTTATCATCTTCTCTGGTGCGTTTTCCGGCCAACATAGATAAAATTTTCTCTACTACTCATGAGATTCAGGTCGGAAGGATAACATAATTATGTCATGATTCCTAGAAATGGGGTGGGATTATTCAAATGCACTGGCCAATGCTGGGTAGGTGAAGAATACAAAATGGACCGAATTCACCATAAAATGCGTCAAAATACTGGCCTCAATTTTTTTGGCTCTGATATAAGCATACCCATAAAGAAGGCCTGCAACACTAGCCAAGATCATATACTTATAGCCCCCTTTAAAGTGAGCCGCGCCAAATAAAGAGGCAGTGATAACCAGCGCTACCCATTTGCCCACTTTGTAATTTTGCCACCAAGACATTAAAGTTTGTTGGATCATACCGCGAAAAAGCGCTTCTTCAGCAATGCTGACAAAAAACAAATTATTAATTGCCCATAAGAAAAAGAAAGGCGTTAGTTTTACATCAAATTTCACATAGCCTAATGCGAAGGTGAGCGGCAGCAAAAGTGCGATGGCTATCAACCCACTCTTTGCCGCTATTTTGAGCGCCGGTTTCCATTTGCCTTCATTGGCTAAGCTATGATAGCCACAGAACCATATAAAAAATAACCCGATCAAAGATTTATCAAAAGTGAAATACATCGAATAAGGAATAGCATCCTCAGTGATATAAAGCCTATTAATCGCTTGCCAATTTTCAATCCCAGGCACAGGTACGAGCATGATAGCAACAGAACACATCAGCACAACCAAAAAAGCGCCCTTTCGTAACCATTTGTTTTTGGCATGGTAACTTAGGTAAAACAAGGCACAGTAGAAAACAATTAATCCAAAGCCCAGTAAATCAATAAAGCCGGTGATGATCCCTAAAACCATTGCTGAGAAAAAAGTGCCAAAACGAACATAATTGTTCTTAAATAAATACATGTTAATAAAAGCAAGTAAAAGCAAACTGAACGTAGCTAAAGCAAAGTGATTATTAAAGAAAGAAGAAAAACTATAGATCATGATTACAGCACCACCCCTAATCTTTTTAATTCTTCAATAATTTGCTCAGTGTCTTTAAATTGAACAGCCTGTATCCCTACCGCCTTTGCCCCTTCAATGTTTTTTATCACATCATCTAAAAACAAGGTTTCCTCTGGGGATAATTGATAGGTTTTTAAAAGATGGCGATAGATCTCAGCTGATGGCTTTAAATGACCAATGTGGGCAGACACCACTACTCCTTTAAACAAGGGCCAAAAATCATAGCGTGCTCTTAAATACGCCATGATTTCATGCGTATTATCAGTTAAAGCATATAAAGGATAATTTCCATGTAATGTTCTTAAAAGCTTCTGGGCACCGGCTATTGGTGTTAAAGATTCTTTAGTAATTTGCGCCATTTGCTGCAAACGTTCAATTTCTAAACCAAGTCGAGAATGGTACTCTAAAAGCGCTTGGGCTTCAGTAATATAGCCTAAGTTCAGCGCCAGCCAAGTTTCATGCTTAAAAATTTCTTGGACAAGGGTTGCTTGATTGGGATGCTCTGGAAATGATTTGGCAATAATGTACACCGGATCATAGCGAACCAAGACATTACCCACATCGAAGACTATATTTTTGATCCGCACAGACGGTCCTTGTTAACTCATATTGTGCTAAAAATTAACAATCCTTCTTCGCCTCAAAGGCTTCGCAGGACATAAGAATCACTAAAATCACTTCGTGATTAAGTGATTCTAATGGCGGAGAGGGAGGGATTCGAACCCTCGGTACCTTACGGTACAACGGTTTTCGAGACCGCCCTAATCGGCCACTCTAGCACCTCTCCATTTTTCTTTGCAGATAGCATTTATACTGCGTTGCCTTCGCTATCTCATGACAGTCATGTACTGAGATGTACACTCCTGCCATTCGAAGCTTGGCGCCTAGTCTAAATGCCATCTGCTGCGAAAATTTTTATCATGGCAATTATACTTCGGCACAACATAATACGGGACTTTTTGGCCCTTTGCACGTTATAGTAGTATCGCAAAAAAGTTAACAAGATGTTAAAAAACTAACTTATAAGGTCAGGTATGACGAAGCAGGTTGTGGTCCTAGAGCTTAATGAGTTCAATACTGAATTGCTTACCCAGGCAGTGAAGGAACATGCATTGCCCAATTTAGCCAAAGTGTTGGCTTTCAAAAAAGCGCATTATAAAACCGATGACAGATACAATAGCGGCTACTTAGAGCCGTGGGTACAATGGGTTTCAATTCATTCAGGCACCCCTTCCAGTAAACATCATATTAAACATCTTGGCGATGTACCGGATCTTGCATTTGAACAATGTTGGGAAACTTTATCTGCCCATGGCGTTAGTACTGGCGTCTGGGGCGTCATGAATGGGGCAAGAAATAAAGCAAAACAGGTACCCTTCTTTTTACCCGATCCGTGGACCTTTCAAGAACAAGGATACCCTAAAAAGCTCAATCACTTATTAGACTTGCCGCGGTATATCTCAAAAAACTATCAAAATTTAAATCCCTTAAAGCTTCTCACCAAAGGGGTAGGACTCATTCACTTTATACTCACCTCTGGAGCAAGCTTAAAAATTCTTCAACATACGCTCAAATTATTTAAGGATATGCGTCAATACGGTAAAAAACATTTTGTGTTTATCTCCTATTTTGACTATATCTCGACCTTATTGTTTTGCGAATATAAGAAAAAATACAACCCACAATGCGCGATTATTTTTTTAAATTCGCTAGCGCATTTACAACATCATCATTGGAAAAAAGGCCCGCATACGGTAACACCTGAGATTTTACATGGGTTAAAAACCATTGATAAAGTTTTAGCTTATTTATTTGCCACCTTTCCTGATAATGCCTTTGTAGTACACAATGGGTTATCACAAATGAACACCAATCATGAACGTGCCTGGATCCTATATCGACAAAAAGATCCCATGCGATTTCTAAAAGCATTACATATTCCTGCTATTGCCGTTGAACAACATATGACTCACGATGGCCATGTATTTTTTGCCAATAAAGAAGATTGCCAAAAGGCTTATACAGAGTTAAAAGAAGCAACCCTTTTGGATAAACCTTTGTTTCATGTTGAATTCAATGAGCATGATAATTGTAAACTATTTTATATGCTCAAATTTACCGACGAACTCAGTGATAAAAACATAACTTTTACCTTTAGAAATGAGCATTATCCATTTTTTGAACATTTTGATAGCATCGTCAAGCGCACTGGGCGCCATATACCTTTTGGTACGGTATTTAGCGATACCATCCATTTTCCCGATCAAATCTATAACCATGATTTTAACCGTTATTTGTTTAATTACTTTAAGCCCGATGAATTTGCGCTGCCAGTATTTGATGAAGAAAGTGAAGAAGTTGAACATTACGAAGAAGATTTAGAAGAAGAACACCAACTGCTATGAAGCCCTATATTATCATTCCTGCATACAAGCCCGACCCTGCCTTGGTGAGCCTTGTGAAAGAATTATCAATGCACGGCTTATCTTTGATTATTGTCAATGATGGCTCTGGCCTCGCTTATCAAACAATCTTTGAAGATTGCCAACAAATAGATAATGTTACCGTACTTCAGCACGCGGTGAATTTAGGTAAAGGCCAGGCTTTAAAAACTGCCTTTAACTATTTTTTAAACAATGCGCCAACGGACTGCAAAGGCGTGGTCACTGCCGATGCCGATGGGCAGCATCTGGTCGAAGATATCATAAACGTGAGTACCGAGCTTAATCTCAACCCAAATGCTTTATGTTTAGGCGCGCGAAACTTTTCAAAAGGCGTACCTTTTAGAAGCCGCTTCGGTAATAACTTAACCCGTTTTATTTTTCGTATCTTGATAGGGCACTCTTTACAAGACACCCAAACTGGGTTACGTGGGATCCCTCGCCATTTTTTAAAGAGTTTACTCAAAACAAATGCTAATGGTTATGACTTTGAACTCGATATGTTAATTTCGGCTTCAAAACAAAAAGTAAAAATGCTTGAAGTACCTATTCATACCGTTTACATGGATAATAATAAAAGTTCGCACTTTAACCCGCTGGTGGATTCCTTAAAAATCTATTTTGTGTTCTTTCGCTTTTTAATATTTTCCATCGTCAGCGGTTTGTTAGACTTTCTCGCTTTCTCTTTGGCTTTTTTTGTTTTCGGGCAAGTGTTGTTTAGCGAAACTTTAGCCAGAATTTTTTCAGGCACATGTAACTTTTTGCTAAATAAAGAGCTGGTGTTCAAATCTAAAGAACGCATCCTGCCAGAAGCACTAAAATACGCCACTTTGTGTTTGGTGAATTTGGTGTTTTCTTATGGCTTAATTTCAAGCCTTGTTTTTTTAGGCGCCAATGTATACGCCAGTAAATTAATTGCCCTTACTGGGTTATTTATTGCTAATTTTGCTATTCAGAAAGTGCTGGTCTTTGGCAAAGAAGAAGGATATTCGGCAAGTATCTGAATTTATTAAGATTTATCACTGTTGACAAGAACCCGCAAAAAGTATATATTATTTAGTATATACTTTAGGTGGGTGTATTTACTTATGAAAAAAGCAAAATTATTTCAAAATGGCCAAAGCCTAGCGGTGAGATTACCTAAAGAATTTCGGGTTAAAGGTAAAGAGTTATATATTAAAAAACAAGGCAGGAACATTGTCCTCATTCCAATTAGCGATTCCCCATGGCAAGAATGGGAACAATCGCTTCATATGTTTTCTGCTGATTTTTTAGAAGAAAGAAACCAGCCGAAAACTCAAGAAAGAGATCCTTTATGAAATATCTTCTAGATACAAATATTTGTATCTATATCATTAAACATTCTCCACCTTCTGTTATTAAAAAATTTCATTCTCTAATTATTGGGGATATTGGGATTTCTTCTATCACACTTGCAGAATTGGAGTATGGTGTTGCCAAAAGTGAGCATAAAGCTAAAAATGAAGAAGCATTAAGTAATTTTATTATGCCTTTGGAAGTTATGGAATTTGATGGAGCTGCGGCATCAGCTTATGGAAAAATTAGAGCTGAACTTGAGAAAAAAGGCAATAAAATCGGTTCTATGGATATGTTAATAGCAGCTCATGCGTTATCCATGAATGTTATTTTAGTTACAAATAATGAAAAAGAATTTCTGCGCATTAAAAATCTGCACATTGAAAATTGGGTAACGCCTAATTAAAAAAGACAATCGCATTAGCCATAAAGCAATTTATGCAAATGCATCGATTCGGAAACTACGGGATTAACCTTCAGGCTGTACCTTCCTACAACGCTTTCATAGCATCTTCGATAATAGTATTTTAACAAACGTTAAGTATAACTGTGTATAATTAATTTCATATCTTTCGCATTTGCTGAACAGTCTGTATTTACATACGGAGTCTTTATGGCATCTAAATCATTGAAGCAAGATCCCATCTTCAATACTAAAATTGCAGAGCAAATTCAGCATCTGATTAAGAAAAAAAAATATGAAACCCTTGAGCTTGAAAAAGAAGCTCTTTTGGAAGACTATCGAAAAAAGGAAATTGCTGCAAACAAAATATATTTTCTGCGCAAAGCATGGGAGAAAAAATTACGTGATGATATATTCAACTTAAACAAGGCTCTGCAAGAAGCCGAGTTTGCGCTTTTGAAAAAATCCATTCCCAAGAATTTTTTAAATGCTCTGCTATTAACTGCCTGCCAAGATCAAGATTGGGTTAAAGCATTAATTTTTATCTCTGTTGGCGCTAAGATGGGGCCCGAAGGGAAAGCTTTTTTAGACATAGATTTAAATAGGTTTCGTGGCAATTTTCTCCATCCGATTAAAGAGTTTGGTTTAGTCTTAGGCATTAAAGCAGTAAGCGAAGATGGTACCTATTCAGGTGTTGCACGTATTGGCCCAACCTACCATTTAATGGCTGAGACAATACAAAATTATGCCGATTATAAACAAGATGAAGAATTTAAATTAATTGCCGATGCCTTTCATTATACTGATCACCATGCCAATTACGATGGTAGTATCCACGACAAAGGACTCAGCAAAAAACTTTTGGCTCGTATTCAAGATCCTTCTGCCACTTTAACCTCTGTTCCAACAGGGTGTGTTGGTCATGCCATGGCAGTAACGGTTGTTCGTGATCCGAATCCGCCAGGTACTGGTGGTTATATTGTTTTTACCAATCGATGGTCTGATCCTAGCACAAGCGCAGAATCTGGCACACATATTTATCGAATTAAGGATTTGAGTCTAATCAATAAAGCATTCATTGATACAATGGTTGATGGTGTTTTTAAATCATCTTATGCCACTATCGTCAATAAAATTGAAAGTATTGCCGATCCACATGTTCCACCAGTAACTATCAATCAAGCTCCCCAAAAATGTTATAATTGCACTATTGCAAGTCCTCGAGCTAATATTCATGGTATTTTGCTATGCCTAAAAGCAATACAACAAAAACAACTTGTTAGTGAGCTTGACTCGCATGATAAAACCGTTGTTTATGATCATTTTAAAGATTTTACCCACCGCATGCGCAGAGATAAAATTCAAGAATTAGCACAAAGAATCACGAATACACCCAAAGATCCTTACTATAACGATTTAGTCACATTAGCTAAAGAATTTATAAAACAACATCCTGAAAAAGATGAAGAATATAAAAATATATTAATTGAAGCATTAGAGGAAGAAAATTTAAAGCCAACATTAACTTCCCGCATAGCAAAACCCAAAATGTAATTTTCAGGGTCTCATCAACGACATAATCAACTAATCTATATTTTTACTATCGCGCACGCCTTCAATAATGCGTGCAAAATAATAAGGTTGACGTTCAGATAAGCGATATAACAATGCTGGGCGATGATTCGCATGGCGCATACGTCCTGTCTCTTGCAAAAACCCAGCATCCAAGAGTCTTCTGCGAAAAGACTTTTTCTCCATTTTAATGCCCAATACCAACTCGTAGGTTTTCTGTAATTCAGTGAGGGTAAATTCTTCGGGCAATAAAAATATGGGCAAAGAAGTATACAGCGATTTATTTTGTAAACGATGATAGCAATTTTCAATAATATGTTGATGATCAAATGAAAGCGCTTTAGATAAAGTCTCGTTGATGGTCATCCATTTTAACGGCTGGGCATTCTCTTTTACGGGAAAAGCATTTTCTGCAATTAAACTGTAATATACCACACTTACCGACCAGCCACGGGGATCCCTTTCATTGTTACCAATAGTCTGCACTTGCTCAAGGTAGGGCGTATCCACATCTAACAAGAGTTTGATATTTCGTTTAGCGGTAAATTCTAAACTGGCATCCAGTTTGGGGTTAATTTCAGCTCTTGGCAGTGCCCAATTGCCTTGAAACGGCGCCCGTTGTCTTTTGATCATCAAAGTACATAATTGCTCGTTAACGATAGAAAAAACCACCACATCTACCGTTAAATGCGGGTTTTGAAATTTCACTTCATTGTGTTTATTATTGTGTTCCATGACCCACTTCACTTACTCGATACAACTTATGTAGCTCTACATAGTCGGCAATTTTGCTACCCAGGATCTTAACCAATTTTTGATAACGAACTTTATCATCCTTAGCGTAAGTAGCGCAGATCTCTCTGGCTAATGTACTATGAACGGGAAGATTCTCTTTAACCACAAACAATGGCCAGTTATTTTCTATATCTTGATAACGGAAAAATTTTTGCCAAACGGCTTGGGTACTATTATCAGGCCCTAGTATAAAACGCAATTGTACGCTCTGATGTTGCTTTTGATAATGCGCATCCAATGCCTTTAACACATCGTAAGTGTAAATTGGCCCTTGCCCTTGGTTATGTTTAAGCAAGGTTTCTTCAATGCGCGAAATAGTGATTTTAGGGTACCGTTCAAACGGTAACTCGCTGATAAAAAGCGTTAACATTGCTAAACGATGTTCAAGAGGAATTAATTCTTTCCCAAACGCATGCCAAACCGCAGGCACTAACAAAATCTCATCAAAATCAGGGGCCGCCTGAACAAGCACATCACGATGCCCCAAGGTGGGTGGGTTAAAACTGGCGCCAAAAACCCCAATTCTTTGCATATTCATCAATCCCCATTTGACAACGCGGGCCAAGTATTAGATCATGTTAGTGTGGGTGTGCCACTAAGTCAAGTGAGTTGCTCGATGAACATAAAAGCCCTTAAATCACAAATAGCCAGCCTCGATGTGGATGCGCAATATAGCTTCACACCAGTGTGCCCTAATGAGCTCCCTATTCCCTCAGGGCATGAAATCGTTGATGAATTAAATCGCCAGGCCACCTTTGCCACCTACCGCATAGGCTCTAAAGATGCCCATAGCCCCAAGGCGAAATGGGTGGCAACCAAAGAAAACCCTGTGCTTAGCAAAATTGAGGGTAAAAATATCGATGTACGCTGGCCAGAACATTGTGTACCTGGCACCAAAGGATTTGAAAACCTGGAAGGTTTACCGCATCCGCATGATTATGATTTTTATGTTTGGAAAGGGGTTGAACCCGACATGCATCCTTATGGGGCTTGCTATCATGATTTACAAGATAAACTTAGCACCGGTGTGATAGAATTTTTACACCAAAAAAAGGTTACCACCGTAATTGTAGGGGGGTTGGCCACTGATTATTGTCTTAAAAACACGGTGATGCAATTGCTCAAAGCAGGGTTTATTACCATCGTTAATTTAGGTGCCTCTCGCGGTTTAGCCCCCAAAACAACCCGCGATGCCATTGAATTAATGAAACAAAATGGCGCTATCATTATTCAATCTAGCGCCGAGTTGCCAACCTTGCTCAATAACTTCGAATTAACCATAGCAAAATAAGTCATTCAATGGATAATTTTATTATTAATTCCTTACTGGATACGGATTTATATAAATTTACGATGATGCAATGTGTCATGCATCATTTCCCACTTACCCAAGTTGCCTATCAATTTAAATGTCGTAAGCCTGTTAAATTGGCGCACTTAGCAAAGGCTATAGAAGAACAAATCTCACACTTATGCCAACTACGCTTAACTGAAGATGAACTTGCCTATCTTGCCAGCTTACCCTTTTTTAAAGCAGATTTTATCGATTTCTTAAAGTCCTTTACGCTGAATACCAAGAATATCCAAGTGAGCGTAAAAGATGATCTTAACATTAAAATTCAAGGCCCCTGGTTAGAGACGATTTTATTTGAGGTACCGGTATTAGCGATTGTCAGCGAAGTTTACTATCGCCATACTTACCCCAATTCAGATCTCACCCTGGCCAAAGAACGCCTGAATGAGAAAATTGCCTTTATCCAGCAAGACGCTTATCGCAACTTACGTTTTTCCGATTTTGGTACCAGAAGGCGCTTTTCTAAAAATTGGCATGAACAATTAATTGGCATATTAAAAGAAAAGTGTCCCATCCAATTTAATGGCACCAGTAATACGCTTTTTGCGAAACAAATGGATTTAAAACCCATCGGCACCATGGCTCATGAATACTTGCAAGCCTTTCAAGTATTGGCGCCACAATTAAAAGGATCGCAAAAGTTTGCTTTAAATATTTGGCTTGAAGAATATAAAGATAAACTGGGTATTGCACTGACCGACACCTTAACCATGGATGTTTTCCTGCAGGAATTTGATAAAGATCTCGCCATGCATTACAGCGGGCTGCGTCAGGATTCTGGCGATCCTATCGCTTGGGGTGAAAAAGCGTTAAAACATTATGAGAAACTCGGCATAGATCCTAAAAACAAGGTTTTTGTGTTTAGCGATAATTTAACCTTTGAAAAAATGGCAAACATATTTAGTCATTTTAAAGATAAATGCCAACCCTATTTTGGCATAGGAACAAATTTAACCAACGATGTCGGCTACACGCCCTTAGATATTGTCATTAAAATGACCCATACTAACCATCATCCGGTGATTAAAATCTCCGATAGTAAAGGCAAGCTGGTATCTGAGGATGAATCCTACTTACACCTTGTTAAAGAAACCTTTCAGCTACAGGAAGTCTAATGCGTATAGCGATTGCTCAATTAAATTACAAAATCGGTGACTTTGCTGGAAACTACGCAAAAATAGAAAAAGCGATTGTAGAAAAAGCGCCACTATGCGATTTAATTATTTTTTCAGAATTAAGCTTATGTGGCTACTATCCGATGGATTTAATTGATAGTGCTGATTTTATTGCACTTCAAGATGAGACTATCGCTAAACTTGAAAAACTGACTGAAGATCTAAAAACCAGCGTGGTGATTGGCATTATTGATAAAAACAAAGGCAGAGGAAAATCTTACCACAACAGTTTGTGTTTAATCAGCAAAGGTAAACGCCTATACACATACGACAAGCGTTTATTGCCTGTTTACAATATCTTCGATGAAGCCAGGCATTTTGCGCCTGGCAATAAACCAGGGGTGACCACTTTTGAAGGCGTCAAAATTGGCTTTTTGATCTGTGAAGATGGTTGGGCAGGCGAAGACAATATCCTTTATGAATGCAACCCAGTCAACGATTTAAGTACGTTGGCGGTTGATTTGATTATTAGCATTAATGGTTCGCCCAGTAATATTGGCAAACAAGCAGAGAGAGTTAAACATTTCTCTCCTATCGCCAAACGCTGCCACGCACCGCTATTATTTATCAATCAAGTAGGCGGCAACGATGATATTATCTTCGATGGGGCAAGTTTTGCCGTCGATGCCAAAGGACAATTGCAAGGTTGCATGCCTTCTTTTCAAGAAAGCGTTGGAACTTTGGCTATATCAAATAAACAACTTACTTTGAATGAAGAATTTAAACCTTACCAAGCACCCACAGAATGTGAATTATTTTATCAACAAACCATTTTAGGCCTAAAAGACTATGTCTCTAAATGTGGCTTTCAACAGGTTGTGTTGGGGCTTTCCGGCGGCATTGATAGCGCATTGACACTTGTTCTGGCGGTGAAAGCACTAGGCAAACAAAATGTAACTGCTTTATCGATGCCAGCAAGATATTCCTCAAAAAGCAGTGTAGATGATGCCAAAGCGCTGTGCGACGCCTTGGGCGTTACTATGATAATAGCCCCTATTGAAGAAGAATTTAGCTTATGTTTAACCCAGTTTGAAAAAAACTTTAAACAAAAGCCAAGTTCTTTAACCGAGCAAAATATTCAAGCACGATTGCGTGGTAGAATTTTGATGGAATATTCTAATCAAACAGGTGCGTTAGTGCTTTCAACGGGTAACAAAAGCGAATTAAGCGTTGGTTATACTACCATTTATGGTGATATGACGGGTGGTTTTAATATGATTGGCGATCTTTATAAAACGCAAGTTTATGAATTAGCAAAATATTATAATCAATTACACCCAGAACACGCTATTCCTGACGCCATCATTCACAAAGCGCCAAGTGCTGAACTTGCGCCTAATCAAAAAGATGCCGATTCTTTGCCTGAGTACGACATCCTCGATCCTATTTTAAAATTATATATTGAAGGGGATCTGTTACCTAAAGCTGAGCAAAAACAATATCAAGATAAAATTCAACATCTTTCAAAAGAACTCATCCTTAAAGTGCACAAGATGGTAGATAATGCCGAATTCAAACGCAGGCAATCTCCGCCTATCATACGTGTGCAACGTCGCGCATTTGGGATGGGCCGCCAAGTACCTATCGCAGCGATTTATCCTTATCCTAAGGGCTAAAACTGCGTTTACTGTCTTTATACTCAACGCTTAACTGGCTGCCTTTTGCTATATCTTAATATATTAAAGGCTCCTTTATGGATAAAAGCGTGGTTTTATGCCCTATGCAAATACAATTTTAGAATGTATTGGCAACACCCCCTTAGTCAAATTAAATCGCGTTATTGATAAAAACGCTGCCACTGTTTTAGTGAAATGTGAATTTATGAACCCCAGCGGCTCGATTAAAGATCGCATGGCGCTTTATATTATTGAACAAGCAGAAAAGCGAGGTGAGCTAAAGCCAGGTGGCGTGATTGTAGAAAACACCTCAGGCAATACAGGCTTAGCGCTTGCGATGATAGCGGCGGTAAAAGGCTATCGTTGTATTTTTACCTTGCCCGATAAAATGAGCCAAGAAAAAATTAATTCGCTGAAAGCTTATGGGGCACACGTGGTTGTTACCCCCACCGATGTTCCAGGTGATTCCCCAGAACATTATGTGAATAAAGCCAAACAAATTGCCAAAGAAACTGCTGGCGCATTTTATGTGAATCAATATCATAATCAAGATAATATCGCTGCCCATTATCACTCCACAGCAGCAGAAATTTGGCAACAAACCAACGGGCAATTTGATGCTTTTGTGGCAGGCACCGGCACCGGCGGCACTATTTCAGGCGTGGGACGATTTATCAAAGAAAAAACCAAGCAGATTAAAGTCATTGGTGCCGATCCTGTCGGCAGTATCCATTATGATTATTTTTATACCAAAAAATTAGTAACCCCTGCTATTTATAAGGTAGAAGGGATCGGCGAAGATATTTTATGCGAAGCGCTGGATTTTTCTGTGATTGACGAAATGGTGCAAACCAATGATAATCAAGCTTTTAACATGGCAAGACGGCTGGTAAAAGAAGAAGGTTTATTTTGTGGTGGTTCTTCTGGTGCAATAGTCCATGCTGCTTGTGAAGTTGCCAAAAAACTGGGGCCAGGCAAAACGGTGGTCACCGTACTCACCGACTCAGGCTCACGCTATATCTCTAAATTTCTAAATGATGATTGGATGCAACAAAACGGATTTTAAATGAAAAAGAGTGATAAAAATTCTGAATTACAATTTGCCACCAAAGCAATTCATGCAGGGTACACCCCCGATCACACGGGCGCGGTGATGCCACCGGTTTATTTAACCTCTACCTATGCGCAGGTTAGCCCCGGCCACCCGATGAGCAAATATGAATATTCCAGAACAGCCAACCCAACACGAGATGTGCTAGAAAATTGCTTAGCTGTGCTTGAAAACGGCAACCATGGTTTATGTTTTGCTTCAGGCTGCGCCGCTTTTAATACCTTATTGCAACTTTTTAAACCTGGCGATCATGTGATTGTCAGCGATGATGTGTATGGCGGCACTTTACGTTTACTGGCCAATGTCTTTTTACAATGGGGAATAAGTTATACCCAGTGCGATATGACAAATTTAGAAGCCTTTAAAAAAGCATACACAGAAAATACCGTATTAATCTGGTTAGAAACGCCTTCTAATCCTTTATTAAAAATAATGGATATCGCAGCACTTTGTGAGATTAATAAAATGCAATCAAAACCAGCCTTAGTGGCTGTTGATAATACTTTTGCAACACCTTACTTACAATCGCCCCTAACGTTAGGGGCAGATATTGTCTGCCACTCGAGCACCAAATATATTGGTGGGCATTCAGATGTTATAGGTGGCGCATTGATTGTGAAGGATAAAGCCTTAGCAGAAAAACTCTATTACTACCAAAATGCCACAGGCGCCATTCCTAGCCCCATGGATTGTTTTTTGCTTATTCGTTCGCTTAAAACGTTACCGGTACGCATGAAAGCGCACTGTGAAAATGCGCTTCAAATTGCAGAATTTTTACAAAATCATCCTAAAGTTTCTAAAGTGATTTATCCTGGCCTTTCAACCCACCCTCAGCATGCCTTAGCCAAAAAACAAATGCGCGACTTTGGCGGCATGATAAGCGTGGTGCTGAAAGGAGACGTTGCCTTTGTGAACCAATTTTTGCAAAGATTAACTATTTTTACGCTAGCAGAATCTTTAGGTGGCGTAGAATCTCTCATTGAGCACCCGGCAGTGATGACGCATGCTGCCATCCCTCAAGCACATCGGCAAAAAATTGGCATTGAAGAGACTTTAGTGCGCATTTCGGTGGGCATTGAGGATGCTAAAGATCTTATAGCGGATTTAAAGCAGGCGCTTGCTTAAGTTTCATTTTTTACCCTCCCCTATTCTTTGAGGCATATGTCTCTGAAGTAGAGAAATATATGACATGTTTCTAACTAGATAATATGTATAATCCTGCCTAAGCATCAAATAGCAGGATTACCTCATGAAATCAGGCATTCATTCAAATAATGGCAACCAAACAAAAGCGGCTCGCTTCAAAGAAAATCGTGACCCTGGCTCTGCGTATAAAACAAGAACGGATAAAGCGCAGCAATTACACACGTTCGTTATGGCATCCTGTAATGCTACAAATGAAAAAGACCTTGAGAAAAATTTATCCAACATAAAATATTTTATCGACATCAACGCTTCCGCTATTTTGCTTGAACGCAGTGCTAACCAAGATTCTCATCTTAATGACGCTTTACATTTACCCTTTAGCTGTCAGCAAAACAAACAATTTGCGCAAATTATTTCCTGCCGATTATTCGATTTACTTGTTCACAAAATGAAAAAGCGACTTCATAACGATCAATTCCCAAGATTGATGCTGCAAAATCGAACCAAAGATGGGTTTATGGTTTTGCATTGTGCTGTAAAATCGGCTTATCCAGACATGGTTGCTAAGGTGATTACCCTGCTAGAAGAACATCCTGAAGCACTCAAAGCCAACCTCTTAAACATAACCCAAGATGGCTTTATGGTATTGCAACACGCCTTG
>JAFECS010000007.1:0-30162 GCA_018241965.1 Pseudomonadota bacterium
GCTTTTGATGAGCTTCATCTAACGGTATTCTTGGTTTAGACGTTGAAAAGTTTTCGGCAAATTCTTGTAAGGCACTGGATATTTGTTCTTGAGATTCTTTTACACCAAGCAGCATAATCGTTTCCTGTTAGCATAAGCTCTTTACCATTATGACCAAAAATATAGAATTGAGTTCAGTATTGCCGGTGTATATACAATCGTATTCACAAGCAATTCACAATAAATAGAAAACAAAACTAATTGAGATGTTGGTGATTATCTAGCATAAAACGGCTATATCAGATTAATGCACATGGACAAGGGATAAATGGATTTTAGTTTTAGTAATGGAATTAGTGTGGTTTTACATGCGTACTAGGTTCTACGGGTTCATGCCAAAACGAAGTATCAACTGTTACTTTTTCTTGTTTCGCCACATGTGAACTAGAAGTAAGGCTTAAAGGGTTTGAAAACAATAAAGGTGCTTTATGCTCGCCTTGTGATTTTTCTATCAAAGATTGTGTTGGTTGTAAACTATTCAGTAAACTGCAAACTTCTGACATCTTTGGTCTTTTAATGGGATCAGGATCGGTCATTCGTTGAATTAATTGACTAAGCTCGGTTTGTACGGAAAATATTTCAGGCAATGCTTCTTTTATAGCTTCGGGAATTTGCAAGGCAGTATAAGCGCGGTGATATGGATCTGTTAATGCAATTCCTTTACTCTCTAATGCCTTGTTTACATCCTCAAGTGATTTGCTTGAATTCAAAATAGCTAGAACAATACCAAGTGAATATACTTCTGTTTGTTCATTATAAATATATTCTGAAGCACTTAGATCCAATAGTTCAGGCGGTTGATATAGCAAATGGCCAACGCCAACATTATTAGAATCTTTATATTGTAAATCTTTATCCGCTTTTACAGTAAAGCCTAAATCGACCACATTACTTTCGCCAGTTTTGGGATTAGATAGTATATTTTCTAAGTTAAGATCACGATGTAACCATCCTTTATCATGAAATTTTTTAAAAGCTGTTGCAATATGTAAAGACATATTTAGTCTATTGTTTTCAGGCAGCTCAATTCTTACGCCATTGTCATCTTGGATGATGTTTTTTAGATTCTGTCCTGCATAAATATATTGAGCTTCGTATTGCTCTCTTGTTTCTAGCTGAGCATACGCTTCAATTTGTCTATCAAAAGCTTTTAACGCTTTAGTTTCAGCTTCGTTTACTGCTTGCTTTTTGACAAGGCAAGGTTCACCAGTATCTACTCTTAAACCCAAATAAACATGTCCAAAATGTCCTGAATCAACACTTTTCTTTTCAAAAATACAAATTGGCTCTGAATTTTCCCCAATAAATACTGGCACATTTAACTTAGGATGATCTTTTGGGGATAAATATACATTTTTTAAAGGTCCTGTTGGGCCCATAGCTGCTTCTAGTTGAAGTTTTCTGATATAATTATACCCAGTTAGGGTTAATAGCCCACCCTCGCCATAAAATACAGTTTCAGCTCTCTCATCGTAGACTCTAATTGAAATTGAATCTTTATTTTTAAACAGCTCACTAATATACTCAGGGCTGTTTAATCTAGCTTCATTGAGATCTTTATTCAATAGATCGCGAGAATGGGTTTCACTTTGGTCTTTAACTTGTTGACGTAAAGATGGTAAAGAAGCGCCTTCTTCTTTTAAAGCACGAGTAATAGTTTCTTTGAACACACTTCTTATCAAACCACGTTCTTTTGCCCTTGCTTCTATCAACTTACCCTTAGCAGAATCTAATAGCTCACGTTGCTCACTTGTTAGCGTTTCATCTTGCATCAATGACGGGTTAGATTGGAAGAGTGCAGATAATAAATATTCTTGTTTTTTCTGGTTGTAGGGCTTTGTGGGTTGAGTAATTTGCTCCCTTAATTTATTCAGTGCTTCAGTATTTTCTAATGTCTGTGAAATATCAAAATTCTTCGGTAATACAAAATAATTATCTTCAAAATATTCTTTTAATATTCCTGTTTGAAATTTAAGAAAATTTATCAGCACCTCATCGGTTAACAATTCATTTTTTATTTTGTTTTCATATTTATATTCATTGAAGCTATAGATTTTTGCAAAAAAAAGAGCATTAAAAACGGGCACATAATCATTTTCCCATGATCTGTTTATGTCTTCTTGATTGCGATGACCTTTACGTTTACAAATCATGAGGGCATGTGCAATAAATTTATCTTCTAGTGTTGCATTGCTATCGTACTTATCTGAATAGATATCCTCCTTATAGCCTCGCCATCTGCTTACCTGAGGTAATGCTGAAGGTCCTTTTTCCATAAATTGAGTTAGTGTTTCAAGATAATCAGCAAACTCTTTACTATCTGTGGGCAGGAAATGTCCTTTATTATGTTTCTCATCCTCAGATAAGGGCATGGAATTTCCTTTGTTGGTTATCCACAGGCGAGCGTATTTTTTCTTTTGTTCATCGCTTAATTGTTCATAAAAACTTAACGATGCTTTATAAAAAACATTATTATCTGCTCGAGTAGCCATCAATAAAACAGGATCATCAATTTTATCCATTTCTTCTTTACGTGCCGTATTTAGATGTGTATTAAATTTTCTACTCCGTTTATCAACACTCGGATCAACTACGCCGTTATGAGCAATATATCCATTAAATGTTCCAGGGTATTGCTGCGCATGCAAAACTGTGTTTATACTGCCAAAACTTGCGCCATAAAGAAACATTTGCTTATTTTTCAGAATAGCTAGTTCATCATGTAAACTTTGTGGATTAAACTGTATTGTGTGATAAAATTTATGAATACATGCCTGTATCTTGTTATTGAGTTCCTCACTCATTTCGCCTTGAAACACCTCTAGCTCCAGAAGATCTGGTAAATTTAATGTAATAACCGCAGTTCCTTTTTCAAGTAAGCCTTCATGTAAAGTGTCAATTTCTCCTAGACGAAATGCTTTTTTCTCGCGATCCTTCATCTCATAGCCTCCATAAACTTCAACGATAACATTTTTGATCTCAACACCGCTGGGTGGCAAATGAATATTATAACCAATTGGTATTTTCTTTCTCTGTTCATCAAGAAAAAGTGGTTCGCCACGCGCACCAAGAGTACTTTGTTGATCAAGATATGAATCATTGTTTGAAACCATAGTGATGTCACGCAAACTAAGAGAGAAGCTTACTTCAGAGTCACTTGTCTCTTTTTTAGAAGGATGAATACCCTCACTTGAAAATATCATATTAGGAATATTATCAAAAGCATCTTGAAAGAATTTTTCTGTATTTTCCAACGCTGGATTGATGCGTTTATCTTCCATCACCAATTTAATAATTTCGTCATTTTTACTAGCAATGGCAGCTTTAACAAACAGATCACGAACATGTTTTGAAAAATCTCTTTTATCATTCAGTAAAAGCGCCAAGATCTCAGTTTTGCGTTCTCTAATTGCCCATTCTACAAATTTTCCTATACCTTCATAAGGATCCGCCCTTTTGTCTTCCAATAAGATCCTGACAATTTCTGGATGATTAATAATTTTGTCATCATTAATAAAAGCATATTGTAACCGATGGTTTAGCTCGGGGCGTTTATCTTCTAAAAGAATTTTAAGAATTTCAGCATGACCTTTCTCTACAGCATTAACTAAAGCCAGACCAAATGTATCGGGATTAATCAACTTTTCATTAAGTAGTAATTTAACCACATTTACATTGTTTGATTTTATGGCATATATCAATGCATCGCTAAATTCATTATCATTTAATGCAGCTAATTTTTCTTTTATTTTGGTCTCATCGCCATTATTAATTGCAGATTCTAATTCACTATCCATGAGCTACCTCATATGTGTAGATACTCCTGAAATTCTATGCTGGGGTTTATTTATTAGGCGTTAAAATTTAATAAAAAGTTCAAAGGATCCTAGTGGAGACTAGAGGAAAGTAGAGGAAATTAAGGAGGACTCGCTACCGCGCATAAAGCGCGATTTTCATTCTTTCAAGAAATTCATTTTAATCATCCATGAAAAAGGACCGGCACAGGGACCGGCCCTCTTAAGACATAAGTAATAGATTTAAAAGGATTTTTAGATAGGTACTTCAGCTTTGGTTCTCATTCTGGATGTCAGCTTGTACTATGTTTAACGATGATTTCCTACGGCAATAGGTCTTATGGTGAGAACAAATCCCAGTTGCTTAATTATTGCCCCCAATGTATCAAGTGTTGGGTTGCCTGTTTTCGATAAAATTCGATAAAGATTTTGTCTATTCAGATTTGTCTTTTCAGCCAATTTAGCTATACCACCTTGCGCTTTAGCAACATTGGATAAAGCTAATAAAAATGCTTCCATGTGCCCATCTTCCTGATATTCATCGAAAGCAACTTGTAGGTAAATAGCAGCTTCTTCAGGATCTTTTAATGAATCAATTAAATTGTCTTCATAGCTAACTGTATTCTTCAAAAGCTTGTGCTTCTTCATGGGATCTTTCCTGTAAGTCTTGAAAATAACGTTTAACTTTTTCAATGTCCCGCACTTGTGTGCTTTTATCACCACCACACAGCAATATTACAATTACATCATCAAAAAAACTAAAATATATTCTGTAACCACTTCCAAAATGTAACCTCAATTCATAAATCCCATTAGCTATTGTCTTGTAATCTCCAAGACAACCTAAGACTAACCTATCTAACCTTGCTCTGATACGAGCTTTTGTTACCTTATCTTTTATAGAGTTTAGCCACTCATTGAAGGGAATTTTTCCATTTAGATCAGAATATATCCTTAATTCCTTCATTTTATCGTCCTGATAATTAATTGTCGCTTATATGCGACACCCTGTCAAGGGAAAAATCTGAGCTTAATGGGGGGCTAACAAAGACGTCAACTCAATGCATGAGTGCATAAAAAAATGTTATTTTATGAAGCTTTTAATGATATTGGATTCGAAGAATGCAGACTGGTATCCAGTCTACATTTTCATTCCTTCAAATAAACGCTGCGCTTGACCAAGCACTCTATCAAAACGCTGCTCTGCTTCTACTTTTGTTTCTCTTGCAGCAGTAAACTCTTGGACTTTTTCATTAACTTGTTCTTGCACAACCGGCGGCAAAGCGCTTCTATCCGCTGCCGTGGCAGCAAGTGCTGCAGTTGAAAATAAAGTGGGCGCTGCCCTTTGTTGCAATGCTTGATACATCGCGGGGTTATCACAAGGCGCGCTAGCATATTCTTGCGCCCTGCAGCCATATTTATCTCTGGCATGGACATTAGCGGACCATTCCAGCAACAATTGTACGCCGTCATGGCAACGTTTAATGGCAGCAGAAATTAAGGGGGTTCTGTTTTCATCGTCCAAGGCTTCTTTGTTTGCCCCAGCACGTAATAATTCTCTGGCCGCTCCCACTAATTTGGGATCTTCAACGCACCTGTGTAAGGGCGTAAGCACCCGGCGCTCTTCAATTAACATAAAGGAAAAATTAACATCAGATTCTTTTCCGATGCATTCTAAGATTTTAGCTTCATCTTTGGCTTTAAGGGCTTGTACAAGAGCAAGTTGGTTTGCGTTTAACATGCGAAAGAGCCTGGTTAGCTATTGAATTAACACATGGTAATTGCTTAGGATATGGAAGTAAAGTAAAGCGAAAAACTTGGTTAGCCAACTCATTTAATATTGCGGCGAGTTTTTCTATTTTCCTATGGTGGATTTTCTAGAGATGTTGAGAGGATTTTCACTTGAAAATTCTTGTGATACGCCACTATCTTTAGCTCTCTCCTTTAGGGACCCATTTTGCTTTTGATGATTACTATATTGATGACTCATCATTGGTGCCTGTGGCAAACTTAACATGCTTTCTGTTGACGTTTTCAGTTCTCTTTCCGCTAATCTATAGTCTTCTGTTCCTGGCATGGTCATGGTATTTAGTTTTTTCAACATGTCAGGCCCTTTTTTTTCAGTTTTTATTTTCTCTTTTGGAACTTCGTAGGCATCTAAACCTTTTAGCTGTTTTTGTTTGGGGTGTACTGACTTAACTTCTCTATTATGAACCTTAACTTTTTCCAACAATTGTGGGGCGAGATCCTGTACCGCCATGGGCGGGGTCATTCTTACTGTTATTTCTCCATGTCCAAAACGTGGTTCATCTGGTGTGTCCGACATTAATGCCTTTTCAACTGATTTACGCAGCACCAACTCTTCTTTAGTACATCCTTCTTTGCATTGGTGGTCGGGAGACTGTTTGGGATCTACATGAGTGATTTGCCCCACCCTATTTTCATCTTTCTTCCTTATTGTACTTGAGGTGACAAGATGAGTGCATTTTGTCGGTAATATTTCAGTTTTCATTTCACTTGAATCAATTAATCTATCGAGATTTTTTTTTGCAACGCCCTTGTGATGGTCAAGGCATATATCAACACAAGAAATGAATTCTACGCCTCCTTTTGTCCTACAAATAAAAACATTATTAAAAGAGCAGTCCACATCTTTACCCGCGATTTTGAACTTAGGTAATTGATCTTCTCTAATCATAGCATGTTTGTCCCATTCATAGTCCTGATCTTGACGATCTTCAATAATTGCATTATACAGCTCACGTTTTTTTTGTTGGACCATTATGGAATACGAAGGATCAGCCATAGAAGAATGATTTTTTACTATCAAATGCATCTTGGGATCTTTCCCGCATTCAACATAACAAACAATATTCATCAAGTGTTTTTTATCCTCTGTCATCACTGCAAAAGAGGATAAAACAAGGTGAACATTTTCTGGAAGTTTGGAAGCAAAGAAAGCAATTTTTTCTTGCAATGCTTTAAATTCTTCTATTTTTAAAGGTTTTTCGGTATATAGAGAAAATTCATTCGTTGTTAGACGTGTTATACAATTCTCGTCGTGCTGATTTTTTTCATGGGCCAAAGAAGCCGTTTTCATTAATTTTACAATGAACACACCTAGCTTTTCTTCTTGGTCCTTAGACATTTCAGAAGAAGCTCTTAAAGATTGCTTAATAGGTAATTGCCCAGGATATTCACCAAAAGACGGATCCGTGACGATTATCTCTTGTATCGCCGCGCTTTTTTCTGCTGTTCCTTTGCTTTCCTTTTCCTCTTTATCAAGATTCAGCATTTGGATGCCTATACACGATTGCATTAACCTGTGTAATAGATAATATAACACTATTTTAGGTATCAAACTATTGGAGAAAGCGTCTTTTATGTGGTAGTCTTTATTAAATCCTTGTTATTTAGGACAAAAATATGCTTAGCTTTTCTAGGAAAAAAAATATACGAAAAGACATACTTGAAGTCATTGAAAAATCCTCTGAAGATCAAGTTGTTTTAGAAAACATGAACATTCAAGACGCTGATTTAAAAGCAATCCTTTTAAAGATACAGGAAATTAGGCCAAATATTGAAAGTTTATATTTAAATCAAAATCAGCTTGGGCCAAAAAGCGGCAAATTGCTAAGCAAACATGGTATGTCCTTTACAAAATTGCAAGATATCAATTTGATAGGTAATAAGCTTGGCAAAGAAGGGATAAGAGCCGCTTTTACTTTATTGGAGAAAAATCCAAGAATTAGATTTAGCCTCCATGGTAATGGGGTTGAAACAGAAGAAATCGAGCAATTGAAAGATGAAATACGACAAAAAGTAAATAAAAGTTTGAAAAAAATATAGGATTTGGAATCATAAACAAAGTTGGCGATGCCCTTTGTTGTAATGCCTGAAACATCGCGGGGTTATCACAAGGCGCGCTAGCATATTCTTGCGCCCTACAACCATATTTATCTCTGGCATGCACATTGGCGTTCCATTCCAGCAACAATTGTACACCCTCAAAGCAACGCTTAATGGCAGCAGAAATTAAGGGGGTTCTTTTATCATCATCCAGGGCTTCTATTTTTGCCCCAGCATTTAACAATTCTCTGGCAGCACCCACTAATTTGGGATCTTCCACGCACCTGTGTAAGGGCGTAAGCACCCGGCACACTTCAATCAACACAAAAGAAAAATTAGCATCGCATTTTTTCATGCATTCTAAGATTTTATCTTCATCTCTGGCTTTGAGGGCTTGAACAAGAGCATGTTGGTTTGCGTTTAACATGCGAAAGAGCCTGGTTAGCTATTGAATTATCACATAGTGCTGTCCAGCTACTGCGAAGTAAAGAAAATCATAAAAATCAGCCCGTTAGCTTATTTTATTTGACGCCCTAATAGTGTAATTCCTCAGGCGCTCATATTTACTGCCTGAACTTCTTAACTTCAGGGCGTGTCATAACTATAAGAAGTCATGATAAGGGGTATTACATGAGTCAGCAAGGCCCAGAAAAGAGACAAATTACCCACAATGTTAGATTCATTGGAGATGCAGGTACAGGAATGGAGGACTTTCTAGAAAGGTATGCCAGTGGTACCTACAATGATACTGCGTATATATTGGCGGCAAGACCAGATACCGCCCTTAAAAAAGTTGAAGATGAAGAATTAGTAATCAATACTGATCTGAAAAGAAACGATAGTAGATTTAGAAATGACACACCAGATGAATATTACCGAGAAGCTGACATTGTGATGGTTTGTTTTGATGTGACTGATCCAAAATCTTTTGAAAATGCTCAGAAAATATGGCTTGCAATGAAAGATAATTTTCAAAAAGACGACGTAAAATTTGTTTTGGTTGGTCTTAAAGCTGATAGCGTCAATCCTCCACGGCAAGTTACTACAAAAGATGCGTTTGAATTAGCCGAATCATTAGGAATAGAGTATATCGAATGTTCTGCTAGGCTTAACCAAGCAAAAGTTATTAAAAATGAGTCTGACACTTATAGAGACGGAGGGACTATCTCTGAGGTTTTTGATGATGTTGTTAAAAGAGATGTTAAAGAAAAAGGTATTGAACAAAAAGTAGAAAGTAAAAAGAGTGCTGCTCCCGTCAGTTCAAGCATGCCAGATAAAGTCGTGAAACCTTCCTTCATGCAAACACTTCGAACTAATATAGAAGATAAGCAACAAGATATTAGAAGAAAACGTGAACAAGCTCAACACCGTCGTCAAAGAGCTAAAGATGATAAAAAAGTTGAAAGAGATAAAAAACGCCAACAAGAAGAAAAGCAAAAAGCAAGATCTAAACCGCCACCGACACCACCAACAGTTGTTATAACAACGCCACCGCCTCAAGTACAAAAAACCGTTGCTACAAAGGAAAACAGAGAAGCAGCAATGAAGGTGGCGATTGAATTAAAAAACAAAAACATGGAATTATACCTAAAAATTCAAAATTCTGAATTAAAAGGTAAAAAATGGAATGAAGATTCAACAAAAAGCGAATGCCCAAATTTAATGGCTGCCATTAGGGTTGCGGATGAATTAACTACAAAAATACGTAATGACATTACAAAAGCCGAAAATCCCGGAGCAATGTATTCACATTATGTAAATGTACTTGAAGCAGCAATGCAGTTACATGATTATCAAACTGCAGCAGCGATTTTAAGTGGCCTAGATTTGCAACTTAGAAGACAAAATATACCTGAAGATAAAAAACAAGCGCTACGTGAAATAGCAAATCAACATAAAGAAGCTATCGATAAGTATCAGAATATGCTCTCGCCAGTATCAAATTATAAAGAACTCCGCAGCTTAATTGCGAATAATCAAGATGGTATAGCGCCATTGAATTTTATGATGGCAGATTTATATACCTATGAAACTTTACTTAAATACGATGGTGAGGGAAAAGTTCTTAATCCTGAGGTGCAAGCGCAAAGAGATGAAGTAATAAAGAGATTTAGCAACAACCAGGGTGAATATGCTAAAGCATTAGGGCAAGCTCCTCCTTTAGAAACGCCTGTTGTGCAACCCCTTGAACCAGTACCAGTTGCTGAACAAAAAGATCAAGCACCTCCTCAAGAAACACCTGTTGTGCAGCCCCTTGAGCCTGAACCAGTATCAGTTTCAGAAGAAAAAAATCAAGCATCTCCTCTAGAAAAACAAGTAGTTCAAATTACCAAAAGCAAGCCAACCCTTGTAGCTCAAATAATGACTGGTTTTAGAGATCCTCAAGATGGCGGCGCACAATACTCAAGGGATGATTTTAAATATTTGGGTGCAGCACTATTCGCTTCCATGACGCCAAAAGAATTTTTTAACCAACTTACCACAGCTTATAAAGAAATACAGAGCAATGAAGAAAAAGTGGCATTTTTACATAATGCTGAACTCTTAATTCATGACATTGTGATGGCCGATGTTGATCAAGAACATCAACTTGAACTTGTATCCGGAATGGTAAGATTCCAAAAAGAAGCAATTGCTAAAGATCCCAATGACAAACCATTGTTTACCGATATTGCAGCAAGATTCGGAAAGCTTATTGAAGATGCACAAAAAAGAAAAGAGGCTGTCGATAAATTTCAAGAGAAAGCAAGTCGTAGCCCAACTGCAGAAGCTAAAGATTACTTGTCTGATCCAATTGCTTTGGCTGAAGACATGAAGCTACGTCAATTACAAAATCTTTCTCAAATGCGATTGAGTAGCTATTTAAATAAAGATTGGGAATCACATAAAGACGACCCAAGCCATCCTGTTACAGCTTTTACAAATGATTTTAATAACATTAACGCCATGGTGATTACAGATATTTTGAAAGCGGGCAGCAAGGAAGAGCAAAAGAAAATTTATGCTTATTATGTTAAAGTATTGGAGCATTCCATCAAAATCGGAGACTATACTTCAGGATTAGCTATAATATCCGCCTTAAACAACACAGCTGTAGCTAGATTAGAATATATTTTAGATGAATTACCACCACATGTTAGAAGAACTGTTTCAAACATTAAGGATCTTTTTAAAGATACTAAAAATTACGAGGCGTACAAAAAGGATTACGAAAAAAAGCTAAGAAATAACGAAACCGTTGTTCCCTATTTGGCTCGACTGAATAATGAAATTACAATGATAGAAGACGGGAACACACGAAAAAAAGTGTATGGCGAACAAGAAAAATTAAATGATAATAGAGTGATGTTGGAGGGCAGGCAGTTATTATCTTATATAACAGATCAACAAATGAAAATTTCAACACAAAGAATATCTCAGAGAACTAATTTCGGAGATAGACTTTCTCGTGAACCTGTGTTAACTGCCAGTGAAAGAGAGAAAAAATGGGATGCTGCATCAAGCAAAATCAAAGCAAGAGGTGTAGAACTAATAAATGATAATCCTGTTTTTAGTCCAGATCTATTAGACCAACTTCAAGCAAGAAAAACTGATGAAATTCAAAGACAGCAAATCGTCACTCCACAAGTTGTTGAAGAATCAAAGGAAACTAAACAACAAATACCTCCAGAGCAAGACCAAATGCCGGTTGGAGAGCCACCACCTATTACTGTTGCTCCTCCTTTGGGTGAGGAACGTCAAAGAGTGCCTTTAGATAAGGGAAAAGAAGAATTAGGTGGGCAACCTCAAGTACCAAACGTTGAACAAGTTAGTAAAACTCCACCCCTAAAAGTTGATCCAATCGAGCAATTAATGCGCGGTTCATTTTGGAAACAAGAGGATGGAAAGGACGTACTTGTAAAACTGGATGATGAGAAGTTTAAAGCACTTGCACGTAGCCTACATAACATTAAGACGCCTCAAGAAATACTCTCAAAACTAGCTGAACTTAGTAAACAGCCAATGACTGATGATCAAAAATTTACCTTTCTAGATAATGCAAGAAAATTAATGAAGGAATTAATAGGCGACGATCTTAATCAAACAGTGTTTAAGGAACTTAACAGCTATATACTTGCTAATGACGAAGCTAAAAAGGAACTATTAAAAGCCGACAAGCAAGGTATCATTGCTAATTACCTTGAAATTATGAAAATTGATGGTAATAGTAAAGTTATAGAAGCAAGAGCTAAATTAGAAACTGAAGTGACTCAAGCTGCTCGAGCAATTAGCGCATATAACCCTCAGCTTGCTGCCAGCTTATTAGAATCAAAAGCTGAACCGAAGATAGACATTAATCACTATCTACAGGTTGACCTGATGAGCATATTTCCAAGAAATATGGACAAAATGGCCCAAGCATTTGCCCAAGATTTAATGAAATCTAATTTAGCAATGTTAACCCAAGTTAAATCTGAAGAATTTGCCAACTTAAACTTTACTAAACCTTTTGAACAAAGTAAATCTCCTAATTTAATGCAAGTAATTCGTCGATATGATCAAATTGCCAATATGGCTAGGGATGATATCCTATTAGCGAAAAATACTACGCAGCAAAAAAATATTTTTAATTTTTATATTAATGTTGCACAAATTGCTCTTAAAAACGGAGATTATCAAACTGCCTCAGCTTTACTCGGTGCTTTTAGTTGTGCGCCTATTGAAAGATTAACTTACTTGACTGAGGACAAAAAAGCCAAAGCTGTCATTGATGAACTTACAGCAGCATTAGCACCCAGTAAACTTAATTCAGTTCAAACAACTACCAAAGACACCATTGTTCCATTTACTGGTCCTTATGCAAACCAGTTGACGATGACAATGGAAAATAAACCTCGAGAAATACAACTAGAAGATAAGAGCAAACAAGACAATTTTGACAGATTAGTTATATTCGGATCTCTTGTACAAAATCTTCAAGTTCATCAAACAAGAGCTTTTGAATATTTAGCAGCGCATAGTGAACCTTTACAAACAAGTGTTCTAGGACATCTAAAAGAACAAAAATTAGATGAAGATATAGCTTATGATCGTTCACAGGAAATTTATTCAGATAAGAAAAGCTATCCTAAAAAAGATACGCGCAAACCCGAAGATGTAGCTAATGAAAGCATAAAAAGAATTATAGAAAATGCGAATAACGCAATTAAGTCCATTGATAGATTAAATACAAACATAGAAGTAAAAAGATCAAAAAATCCTGAGGAAGTCGTTAAAAGTTCGGAAGAATATTATAAAGACTTAAGTAAAATATTAGTTCAATGCCAACAAATAGCCAAAGAACATCCAGAGTTGATGCAAGAACTACCTATTAACAAAATTACTGAGGCCATGGAAACAGCTCGTGGAATTTATGAAGATACTAAAAAAGCGATGAAAATTCCCAAGCCAATTACTGAACAAGAACCAAGCCCACCCAAAGTTACAACAACAGTAACTACATCACCACCGGTGGTTGCGCCAGTCATATCTACTGAAATAACACAAGGTATGCAGGAAGTTAAGTCCGACTCAGAAGTACAGCAACCTCCTAAAGTGTCAACACCTCATGATGAAGGACTAACTGAATCATATTCAGAAACGCAAGAGAAAATTATAAAAGCATATTATTATGTCGTTGAACGTTTAGATTTAACCGCCATGTATGGATGGCGACAAGATAAAAAAAGTGCTAGAAATGCTTCAATTGACTTTCAAAATCTTTATAGAAGTACTCGACCAGAAACTGTCCAACAATTGATTGATATTATTGAAAAAGTAGGACAAAAAAATGGTATAACTTTCAACATTGATGCACTTAATGAGCATCTTGAAAAAAGCGAAGAAAAAATTGTACTTACAGATGCAACCAAGGTGACTGAACCACAAATTACCCCCCCCTCTCCTGTTACGCCAACTACCGAGACCACCGTTACAACGCCTGAAGTTGAAATACCTTATGAAATACGAGATATATTAACGAGACTCGCCTCTATTGCTGAGCTTCCTTACGATGAAAAACATGTTTTAGAAGTTCGTAAATTATCAAAAGATCTCGAAGATACAATGTATAATCTTAAGGATACTGCTCAAGGTAACGTTCAACCAATTATAGAAGCTGTTAATGAGATTTATCATGCCATTGAAATTAAATTTCCAAAACCACCTCAAGTGGTTGCTGGTGATGATAAAGGTAAAGAAGAGTTTTCCGCCCCTGTTTTAACACAGCAAGAAACTGCAAATACTGATGAATTGGTACCAGTTACAGAACCAGAACCAACACCCACATTGCAAGAGGAAATAACACCAGAAAAGAATTTAAAACAAAAAATGCAGACTCAACCTGTCACAACACTGGGCGAACAACAAACTCCACAAAAGAAATTAAATATTTCAGACACTCTCAGAGATTTTAGAACTAAATTACCCTTAGTGGTAAAAGCTGAAAACACATTAAAGCTTCTTGGATTTAAGGGTGATTTTATAAATGACTTAAGAAATAAGGGATTTACCAAAGATACATTTAAAGAAATTAATAAACGTGATGCACATATAACCGCGCTTAATCTAACTGCCTCATCTGATATTCAAGATATTCTCGTTAAAAAGTTACCTCGTGAAGAGGCAAATTTAGATAAAATTACAGCGTTATTAAAAAGCAGCGAATGCAGAAATATATACAAGAGCTCATTTGAAGCAGAGATTAAGATCCGCGAAGAAATAATAACCGCTTTGAAAAATGCAAGACTTGCTGCAAAAGGCCCTTTGCCGCTTAAATTAAGACGTAAAATCAAGGAAGCAATTAAATTAGAAAAAGATAACATTACTAGGGTTAGAAAAAATTTAGCAAATTTAGATTCTTATATTGATGAAAAGGCTAGCAAACTAGCTAAAGATGAGGCTTTTCTAGAAAACCTAAAATCAAAACCAGAAGAAATTAAAGTCGTTGAAAGTACCCAAAGTACTCCTCCAGTTAAGCCGGCTTTTGTAACAAAATTAGTAGAATTATTCACCGATCCAAACGACAAAACCAAAGTAAGAACTAGTGGTGATATGCTTATTATCGCCGGTAAGAATGAAGCTGAAATTAAGATCCTTAAAGATATTTGCGCTGCTCTCAAAGCAGAAAATATTGGCTTTGATTTTAGGAACAACAATATATACCTTCACCCACATGAAATGGCGAAAGTCAATGATAAACCAGAACTCATTGAAAAGCTAAACAAGATATGTGAACAGTTTAGCGTTCAAAAATCAATTCAAAAGTCAACTGAAAGTGAAATTCCTCAATTTATTGAATCAGTCAAAACAAAACTATCTGAACTCGCCGAACAATTAAACTCAAAAGGTGAATATACTAAGGCTTTAGAAGCCAAAAACATCGGCATCGATTTGTTATCCGTAAAAAATGAAAATGATTTAATGAATGTAATAAATACACTCAAAGATAGCCAACATGATGAAATTAAGCTTCTAGGAAATGACCTCTACACACAATGGCACGCTAATGCTAATAATGTGGCAGCATTAGCATTTGATGCATTTAGCAAATATGCTATTAATGACAGTACGATAATGCTACCCTTTTTCCCAGATACCATTAAAACAAGAGAAGAAGTCACCCAAGCACTTAATGATATTCTTGCTCGCAATGATTTACCTGAAGAGGTTTCAAAAGAAATTAAAGAACAAGCAATTGAGCTATTAACGAAATTAAACCCTGGTTTGCCGCAAGAACAAAAGAAAGTTGAGGTGCCACCAGTTCAACCAGTGGTAGAACAACGCCCAACTCCTCCTCCTTTGCCACCGAAAAAGCCAAGTGTTATTGAAAGAGTGCAAAGTAAAACTGATGCTGAGCTAGCGCAAGAAAGAATTGCTCAAATAAATGAATTACGAAAAATAAATATAAAACAGCAGCAAAAGGAAGTTCAACAGGCGTTAGATAAAGCTTTTCCAAGATTACCTGACGAGCAAAGATTAAAAATGGATTTATCAGCCCCCCCTATTCCGCTAAAACCTACTGGTCGTTCTTCCGCACCTAGAGTAGGGATAAATATTGAAAATGACCTATTAAGAATTGTTTTTCGTAAACAAGAAAATTATAATGCATTTGCAGCAGCTTTAGATAAACTAAATATTCCCCACACAGATGATAAGAGATTTGATCCGCCAGGGATTAAAATTTCTGCGCAGGATCTTTTAGCAATTAAAGATTTATCTAATACATTATATAACCAGTTCATGACTGAAAAAGCCCATTTGTCAGATTTACCGCCACCGCCTATGCAAGAAATGCACACTGAGCCAAAAACTATACATGTAGAACCAGCTTTAACTGAACGAACAAGAATACCACTTCCTCCGGTAAATCAAGAAAGTGAAAATCCTCTAAGTTTAGGTCAATCACTACTTTTTAAAAGCTCTTCTTCAACAGTTGGAAAGTCTCAAACTTATGAAGGCTCTCATAAATTAGATAAAGTACCAAAGCAAGTTGATGACTCTCAAAATGCTTTGTTATTAAGTGATAAAGCTAAAAGCCATCAAGGCGCCAAGGTGGGCCCAGATGTTAGCAAATCTCAAGGTGTTGATGAAAGAGAAACGAAAACAGTCACCCTCAAAAAATAATGATTCCATCTAAAATCCTTGTGAGCTATTTTCCTCTACCCAGCTTCATCTTCTGCAATGCACTATCAATTTCTTCAATATTTGTTAACTGTTTTTGTTGATTATTAACAACTGCTCTTACACAATACCAACGTAATGTGGGCACTGCGCTCTCTTGAGCCATTTGCGCAAAATCAGTTTGCCCAATTCTTTTAGCAAAAGTAGCAAAGTTATCTTTAGCAAAATCTACAATGCCAGGGTTAGCACCATGTTCAATCAACTTTGCCATTATTCTTTGTTTAATCTCAAGCGGAATATTTGCACTAGCCAAATAATATAATGGGGTTCTTTTATCTGCATCAGGCACATTCACTTTGGCGCCTGCAGCTAAAAGCACATCTATGGTTTGCTCATATCTTAAAGCGACTTCTTCAGCTATTGCGGGGCTATTGGTGCCGCTTCGCATTTGGCCAAAAAAGCAAGCCAAATGTAACGGGGTTTGCTTTTGGTTAGTTACAGCTTCTAAGTTTGCTTTACCCGTTTGGACTAACACTTGCATGGCATCAAAGGCTGCGCCCATAGCAGCTAAATGTAAAGGTGTGTATAAAGCGCCATGACACGCAGGGTTTAGTTCAATATCACCTGCTGCCAATAGTTGCCTTAGGTAATCTGCCCTGTTTGCATAACATAAATAATGTATTGGTCTACGGCCACAATCTTTTGCCGCATTAAGGTTACTTGGATTTTGCAGTAATAATGTAAAGACTTCTTGACTACAACAATGTTTAGGGCTCATCACGGCAGCAATTAAGGGGGTTATTTGATTTGTCCTATTACAAGCCAATCCTAATATTTGTGGGTATTTACGGATTATCTTGGTTGCTTCTTGCTCGTAGGCTGGTCTGTCTTTGGCTTCCAGGGGATCTAAATATTCAATTAAATTCTCTAAAACGCCGTCTAACAGCATGGTTTTGCCCCCTCTTTCATAATTCAACATATTTTATCAATCTTAATGGGGCAGATGAACCCATTTATGACACAAATATGACTAAATGCTTCATTTTCCCGCTGAACCACCAATAAGGCATGAGAAGTTAACTTATTGATATATAATGGATATATTGCATTCTTTACAAATTGTTCAATATAGTGAATAATTATATTCAAGATACTGAACAAATGGTAAAGGCAATGACATTTACTAGACCAGTTTATAAAGTCGTTTTTACACGTGTAAAAGAACCCAGAAAATTCATCCAAGTTATTGCTGGTCCAAGGCAAGTGGGAAAAACCACCCTCATTAAGAAATTATTGAGTGAAATTAAAATTCCAACGCATTATGCTTCAGCAGATCTGCCGACCCTTCAGGACATTCCATGGATAGAACAACAATGGGAAATAGGACGACATAAGGCCAAAGCCGCAAACAACAGCGCATTGCTTGTTTTAGATGAAATTCAAAAAATTCCTAATTGGTCTGAAAAAGTCAAATCATTATGGGATCAAGATAGCTTTGATGATATTCCGCTTAAAGTTGTTATTTTGGGATCGTCCCCTTTGCTTATTCAAAGAGGCCTAACAGAGTCATTAGCCGGACGTTTTGAAACAATTCATATGACGCATTGGTCCTATGAGGAAATGAAGGATGCCTTTGGATGGGATCTTAATCAATACATATATTTTGGAGGCTATCCTGGTTCTGCCGATTTGATTCGGGATGAGTTACGTTGGCAAGACTATATAAATCAATCATTAATTGAAACGTCTATTTCGCGTGATATATTACTGATGACTCGTGTAGATAAGCCGGCCTTATTACGTAGAGTATTTGAGCTAGGTTGTTTTTATTCAAGTCAAATTTTATCTTATCAAAAAATGTTAGGGCAATTATCTGATGCAGGTAATGCAACAACCTTAGCGCACTATTTAACATTATTATCTGGTGCTGGCATGCTTACAGGGTTAAATAAATTCTCTGGAAAAATAGTTTTACAAAAGGCATCGAGCCCAAAATTTCAAGTATATAACACAGCCTTGATGTCTGCACAAAAGCAAAAATCCTATCAAATTGCTTTAGAAGATCAACCCTATTGGGGACGTCTGGTAGAATCAGCCGTGGGAGCCTTCCTTATTAATGAAAGCTTAAAGTATAAATTCGAAGTATTTTATTGGCGAGAACGTAATAAAGAAGTTGATTTCATATTGCAAAAAGGAGATAAAATTATTGCCATAGAAGTTAAAAGTGGCCTCAATAATAAGGCAACTTCAGGAAGTTTAGATTTTCAGAAAAAATACCATCCAAACAAAATGCTCTTGATTGGTAAAGGTGGAATAGCCTTAGAAGATTTTTTCTGTACGCATATTGAGCATTGGTTTAATTAAAAACTTTCTAAATTAGTATAACCACAAAAGCCAAAGCATATAGTTTCTCGTCTGATAAACTAATATGTATCTGTTGAATATTAAGCGTTTCAACATAACCTTTAGATTTACCTAAAAAGCTCACCACCGGCTGGCCACTTTCTAAATTGGTGATGCTAATTTCATTAAAGGCTAGGTTTGCCCCAATCCCCGTACCAAAGGCTTTAGCCACCGCTTCTTTAGCGGCAAAACGTTTAGCAAAGTAGGAAACAGAATTGGCTGATTGTTCATAATGTACTTTTTCATCAGGCGCAAGAATACGCGCAATGAATTTATCCCCAAAGCGCGCAAGCAGTGTTTCAATTCTGGCCAAAGCAACCAGATCTGTACCAATCCCAAGAATATTCATCTGTAGCGTGCGCTCGTCATCAGATTTTTCATTTCTCTTACCGCTTGTGGCATGCCCACCATAATAGCGTGAGCAATAATCGCATGGCCAATATTAAGCTCTATGATTTCAGGTATAGCCGCAATGGGTTGTACATTATGGTAATGTAAACCATGCCCAGCATTCACTTGTAACCCTAAACCATGTGCAAATTTAGCTGACTTTTGAATTTGTTGTAGAATTTTAGCTTGTTCTTTTTCAGAGGTGGCGTCCGCATAACCACCAGTATGAATTTCAATTAAACCAGCACCAGTTTCTTTTGCTGCAGCGATTTGCTTTTCATCGGCGTCTATAAAAAGGGACACTTCTATGCCCTTATCCATTAACTGATGTGTGGCTTTCTTTACAGCAGAAAAATGCGAAACCACATCCAGCCCACCTTCGGTAGTTAATTCTTGACGCTTTTCTGGCACTAAACAACAATATTTGGGTTGAATTTCTAAAGCAAAAGCCACCATTTCATCAGATACCGCCATTTCAAAGTTCAGCCGTGTTTGGCAAGTTTCTTTCAAAATTTTCACATCACGCGGTTGAATATGGCGTTTATCTTCACGTAAATGAACCGTAATACCATCAGCACCGTGCTGCTCGGCGATGAGCGCTGCGGTAACTGGATCTGGGTAAATTGTTCCTCTTGCTTGGCGAATTGTGGCCACATGATCAACATTCACCCCAAGGTAAATTGGATTATGCATTTTCAGATACACCTTTTATTGTGGATTGAAATAATTTTCTGCTTTGTAAGGGCTTGTTGCCTAAATAATGCCCTAACACAAAGCGCATCAGTTTCTTAGTTTCTTTTAATTGCGTTTCATTTTCACACACGCCTGTTTGTAAGGCGATTAAACTTGCGCCAGAAACACATAGCTGCTGTGCTATAGAGCCTGCACTTGAAACTTCATACATCCCCAGGTTGGGATCGTAGCTATATAACAGCTCCGGGGCGATGGGCGCATGGGTTTTAGCATCGTGAAATAAATCTAAACCATAGCCTAATTCTGCTAATAGCTTTAATTCAAATTGGCGCAATATCATTTGTAGCTGGTTTTCATTTTCTGAATGCGCAATGGCGCTAATGGTTTTGTCGTATTCTCTAAATAAATCCGGATGCGCATCTTGGTGTTGCAGCATTCGTATTAAAAGTTCATTTAAATACCAACCTAACAATATCTTTTGCCCTGATAGTTTAGGGTAGAGTGCGGCGGCTTCGATATGGGTTAAGGTTTTAAGCTCAGCTTTGCCCGTCCAGCTCACTTGTAACAACATAAAAGGCTGCACCAAGCCTTGCATTCGCGAACGTGGCCTTTTTGCCCCTTTGGCAATGAGGGTGACTAGCCCATGCTCTTCGCTAAAACATTCTACTAAGGCGCTAGAGTCCTTAAAGGGGCGCGTGTGTAGAATGTAGCATTGTGTGAGTTCGACTTTCATAGCTAACACCATTAAAGAAATTACCCCTCATCCGGCCGTTGGCCACCTTCTCCCTCAAGGGGAGAAGGACAGATCTCAAATTTTGGATCTGATCCCCTCTCCCCTTGAGGGAGAGGGTTAGGGTGAGGGGTTTACACTTGTGCGTATCCTAAACTCTGTAAAGCCTGCACATTATCCGACCAGCTCTCATTCACTTTCACCCACAGCTTTAAGCACACTTTTTTACCATAGTAGCGCTCTAAATCTTCGCGGGCTTGAGTGCCAATATCTTTCAGCATGGCGCCCTTTTCACCAATCACCACGCGCTTTTGCCCTTCACGCTCTACCCAAATTAACGCATGGGCATGAATAATGTTTTCTTGATGCTCTAATTTCTCTATTTGTACGGTGCAAGAATATGGAATTTCTTTTGCCAGTAAACGCATGATTTTCTCACGCACCATTTCAGCAATATGAAATTGCTCACTGTGGTTCACTTGCTGATCTTCAGGAAAATAAAACACACTTAAAGGAATATGTTCATGGCACAATCTTTCAAGATTGCTTACTTGAATACGCTTTCTAGCGGATAATGGTATAATTTGTGCCTGGGGTAAAATTTGTGAAATTTTTTGGATAAAGGCTAATAGTTGCGCTTTATCTTCAATTAAATCAATTTTGTTCAAGGCCACAATCACTGGGCAGGTGGCATTTTGTATAGATTTAACAATATGCTCATCTTCTTCGGTCCATTGTAGCGCCTCTATCACAAATACAATCGCATTAACATCTATTAAGGATTGGTGCGCAATTTTATTCATTTGTTTGTTTAACGCTTTTTTAGCACGCAAATGAATACCCGGCGTGTCTACATAGACCACTTGCGTGTTGTGGGTAGTTTTAATACCCAATATTTGATTGCGTGTGGTTTGTGGCCTAAAAGAAGTGATGCTCACTTTCTTGCCTAAAATTGCATTTAACAATGAAGATTTACCTACATTAGGGCGCCCGACAATCGCAATAAAGCCGCAATAGGACTCATTGCTTGCGGGATGCTGTGAATAATCATCGGTCACTTCGAGTGTAGGATCTAAATCAAGCGTCATGGGTAATAATCTCCAACATTTTCTTTGCCGCAATCTGCTCGGCAATTCGACGACTGGATCCTATCCCTTCAACCACCTGCATAATGCCTTCTACCTCACAACGGACGATAAAAGTTTGTGCATGTGGTTCACCAATCATTGAAACAATATGATATTTGGGTAAGGCTTTTCTTTGACCTTGTAACCATTCTTGTAATTGCGTTTTGGGATCCTTTTCTTGTTCTTCAAGATTAAGCTCGGCAATTTTTGTAATAAACAAACGTTCAATAAATGCGCGCACAATAGTAAAATCACTGTCTTGGTAAATGGCGCAAATGATCGCTTCTAAGGTATCGGCTAAAATAGAGCCCCGGCGATGGCCGCCACTTTTTTGTTCACCAAGGCCTAAATTCAAGTAATCGCTCAACGAAAGTGTTAAGGCAATTTCATGCAAGCTGTCTTGATTCACCAAACTCGCACGCGCACGTGTTAATTCACCCTCAGTGGCCTGCGTAAATTGGCTAAAAAGTAAGTCTGCAACCACAAAATTTAAAATCGCATCGCCTAAAAATTCTAATCTTTCATTATTAAGATGATGCGCACTCTTGTGCGTCAATGCTTGTAAAAGTAGCGCTTTATTAGTAAATACATATCCTAAATGGCGCTCTAACACTTCAAGATTTCGCACTTTCACCAACTTTGGCCTCTTCATCAAACAAAATCACCGCATCAATATTTGCAATCAAATGAACTCTAACCTCATATTTCATTGATAAATAAGTCGCCCCTTCTTTTTTAACAATCACCAAAGCATCGGGTGAGACATTTGTTATATAGTTTACCTGCAGCTTTCTCACAAACAGATCGCGCAACTTTGTTTTGGACATTTGCGTGATATCTGGGTTGGCCGCCAATTCATTGAGAGCATCTTTGATGGCATAGTTATGCATGTACGGCGGAACCAAATTAACAGCAATAGCAATCGTAAAAACAATCACAATTGCTGCTATCATTAAATTGATTACCGTGACTCCGCGCATTTTTTTCATCATCAAAGCTTTCATGTTGTTAGTCCTTTAATCGTTAATCACATGTCCAATACGTTGCCAACGAATATCTTTGGCAAGGCCATCCCAGCTCATCCAGATAAAAAAGGCTTTGCCTAAAATAAGCTCTTCTGGCACATACCCCCAGCGACGGCTATCTAACGAACTGTCGCGGTTATCGCCCATCACAAAGTACATACCTGGTGGAACAGTTTTTTCCTCCATGGCGGTATCATCACCTTCATGCACATAAATAGAATGTGGTCTGTTATCCAGATGTTCTTTTAAATGCTTCACTTTATAGGTTAAACCACGTACATCGGTATCATAAGCTTGCCCCAAGGATTCTTGCTCAATGGCTTTACCGTTTATGTAAAGTACTTTGTTAACGTACTTTATCTTATCACCAGGAACCCCAATCACCCGTTTAATATAATCAACGGAAGTATCATTAGGAAAACGGAATACTAAAATATCGCCTTGCTTGGGCTCAGACATTTTAATAATTTTCGTGCCAAGTAAGGGTAAGCGAATGCCGTACTTGAATTTATTAACTAATATAAAGTCCCCTTCCAATAAAGTGGGTTTCATCGATCCCGAAGGAATTCTAAAAGGTTCGGCCACAAAAGAACGTAACACACATACAATTAATAAAATGGGGAAAAAAGAACGCGCATATTCCACTAATTTGGGCTCTGTAGCAGGCATTGTTGGAGTGGCTGCTTTTAAACGCTTTGGCTTAAACACAAATGCATCCACTGCCCAAATTAAACCACTGACAATAGTGGCGCCAGCAAGCAGGGATGAAAAATCCGTATACACCGGCATTACTATTTCTCCTTATCAACTTGTAAAATAGCCAAGAAAGCTTCCTGCGGAATTTCCACTTGGCCAACTTGTTTCATACGTTTTTTACCACGCTTTTGCTTTTCAAGCAGTTTACGCTTACGGGAAACGTCACCCCCATAACATTTTGCAGTCACATTCTTACGTAATGCTTTTACGGTAGTTCTGGCAATGATTTGCCCGCCTAATGCGGCTTGAATGGCCACATCGAACATTTGTCTGGGGATAAGCTCTTTCATTTTATTCGTTATATCTCTACCACGCACATAAGCTTTGTCTTTGTGCACGATAAGCGCAAGCGCATCGACAGTATCGGAATTAATTAAAATTTCCATTTTCACTAAGTTAGCACTTTGAAAACGCTTCAAATGATAATCTAACGATGCATAACCACGACTCACCGATTTAAGCTTATCAAAAAAGTCTAAAACCACTTCATTCATGGGCAATTCATAGGATACTGAAACTTGTGAGCCTAAATATTGTAATTTAGTTTGCACCCCTCGCTTTTCTATACACAAGGTAATGACGTTGCCTAAATACTCTTGGGGCACCAGAATATGCGCCTCTACGATAGGTTCGCGCATTTCTAATATGGCACTGGGATCTGGCAATTTGGCGGGGTTATCGACGCGCAGTAGCGATCCATCTTTAGTGACCACTTCATACACCACGGTTGGTGCGGTGGTAATTAAATCGAGATTATATTCACGCTCTAAACGCTCTTGCACAATTTCCATGTGCAACATCCCTAAAAAACCGCAACGAAACCCAAAACCAAGGGCCGTGGAAGTTTCAGGCTCATAAAACAAGGAGGCATCGTTTAAATTTAATTTTGCCAAGGCATCACGAAAATCTTCAAAGTCTTCAGAGTTGACCGGAAAGAGGCCGGCAAACACTTTAGGCTGTACTTTTACAAAACCAGGCAACGCCGTTGTTGCTGGGTTTTTAACGCAGGTTATGGTATCGCCCACTGGCGCACCATCAATGGCTTTAATACCGGCAATCATAAAACCGACTTCACCGGTTTTTAAAACATCTTGATAGGCTTTCTTGGGGGTAAATATGCCTAAATTGTCCACCATGTATTCACGGTTGCTAGACATAATCCGAATTTTGTCCCCTTTACGTAATTCGCCATTTTTAATCCGTATAAGCGATACCACCCCTAAATAACTATCAAACCAGGAATCGATAATTAAAGCTTGCAAGGGGGCTTCAGGGGAGCCTGTGGGCGGTGGTACCTTTTCCACTAATTGCTCTAGCAAATCATGGATCCCAATACCTGCTTTGGCACTGACTTTTAGCGCATCATGTGCGTGTATACCAATAATTTCTTCGATTTCATGAATAATGCGCTCTGGCTCGCATTGGGGTAAATCTATTTTGTTGAGCACGGGGATCACTTCTAGCCCTTGCTCAATAGCGGTATAACAGTTGGCAACGGTTTGGGCCTCAACCCCTTGAGCTGCATCCACCACTAATAAAGCCCCTTCGCAAGCAGCTAAGGAGCGAGAAACTTCATAAGAAAAATCCACATGCCCGGGGGTATCAATAAAATTTAACTGATATTCTTCATTATTTTTAGCTTTGTATTTTAAAGTAACGCTTTGCGCTTTAATGGTAATGCCGCGCTCACGTTCAATATCCATCGAGTCCAGCACTTGCTCGGACATTTCCCTGTCGGACAATCCCCCACAAAACTGGATTAGACGATCAGACAGGGTCGATTTTCCGTGATCGATATGCGCGATAATTGAAAAATTACGTATGTGATCCATCATATGAGTTATTTAGTTGACCATTGTTTATGCTAATTTGGTAAGATATTTTACGCGAGGTGGGCTAAGGGAGCTAGCAAATACGATAATTTGTTGAAAATTGAACAGTTTAGACATACTTATACAATAAAAACGGCAGCTGATGCTGCCGTTCATAGACCAAAATATAAGTTACTTATCTAATTTTACTGCAATAAAGCGTTGCTCATTACCAGGTCTTGAGATGAGCAATGAAAGCGGATGCTCCTCATTGGCGCTATGTACAGCAGCATAAAATTCTTTAACGTTAGAGATTTTCTGGCCATTAATGGAGGTAACAAGATCCCCTCGGCGTAACCCAGATAAAACCCAAGGATCCCCACGCACATCCATGACCATTACACCCATTTTACCGTCTCCTAAATCGGCTTTTTCAAATTCTTCCATCTCTCTGACACTGACTTGTTGTTGAATTTTATCCACGTGAGCAAGCGTGATTTTCTTAGGATCTAAGGCCTCACTATCAGTATCGTTAAATTTACTGAGTTTCAAGGATACTTGAAGCTCTTGTTTATCTCGAATTAACTTCATCCCTACCATAGAATCAATGGGAATAAGGCCAACAATAGGTGGCAAATCTGTGGCTCTGATAATTTCTTTACCATTAAACTGGGTAATAATATCGCCTTCTTTGATCCCCGCTTTAGCTGCTGGGCTATTAGGCACCACTTTAGAAATCAAGGCACCTTTAGCGGTGGCTAAACCAAAAGAATCGGCTAAATCACGATTTAAATCTTGGAAAGCAAGGCCCAACCAGCCTCTGGCAACTTGTCCATTTTTTTGTAATTGTGTTACGACCAGCTTTATAACGTTGGAAGGAACCGCGAAAGATAAGCCCGCATAACTGCCTGATTCAGTAATAATTTGCGAATTTATACCAATCATCTGGCCCTTCATATTCAATAGGGGGCCACCGCTGTTGCCAGGATTGATGGCTGCATCTGTTTGTATAAAGGGAACATAACGTTCTGAGCCTAAGCTTCTACCGGTGGCACTGACCACCCCTACGGTGATGGTATTTTCAAACCCATAAGGAGAACCAATTGCAACGACCCATTCTCCCACTTTGATAGCATCACTATCAGCATATGCTACTGGTGTTAAATCTTTGGCATCAATTTTTAATAAGGCTAAATCTGTTCCTTGATCTTTACCAATCACTTTGGCGGGAAATTCTCTTCTGTCTTGTAAACGAACAATAATTTGATCCGCACCATCGACCACATGATAGTTAGTAACAATAAAACCATCAGCAGAAATAATGGTGCCAGAGCCAAGCCCAGGACCTTTACCTGATAAATTTTCATCCAATTTATCACCAAACATTTGTTTAAGCACATCCATCAACGGTGTGCCTTCTAAGTCATCGCGAAGATTATCTGGTACCAATTTCTTGGTATCTTTGTTGGTTGTAATGATATTAACAACTGATCTGCCTGCATTATCCACAATGGGTGTAAAATTGGGAAATTGCACTTGAGGTTGAGATGTTGCAGCTGGTGCTGGTGTTGTTGATGCTGCTGATTCTGCTAAAAGGGATGTTGAAAGCATCATGCTGGAGAATACCAAAACCATCCCTAGTGCTTGAACAGGTGTTTTGATCCGCATCTTCATTTGCCAACTCCTAGTGCCAAAAAACGACAGCTAATTTTTAGCTAATGACCCATTATAACATTGACAAGTTAGCTAACAAAAGAAGACCTTTGTTCAGGGTAGTAGTACCAAGACTGGGGTTAAACACCCAAAAAAAGGGTGTAATTACACAAAACTCAGAGGAATCGACACATAATTTAAAAGGATTTTCTTATCCCCTCTCCCCTTGCGGGAGAGGGTTAGGGTGAGGGGTATCTTAATCTGTAGCAATCTTAGGTAACAATTCAATAAAGATTATTTTGACACCCCTCATCCCCACCTTCTCCCGCAAGGGGAGAAGGGGTAAGAGCACCGATATACTTAATATTATTTAAATTAAAACCATAATTTTTAAGCAGTGAGAATATTGCTTTTAAAAATTAGGTTTAAGCGTGCTTTTTTGCTCTGGTGCAGTCAGCTTTTGATTCACAGCTCTAACAATATCCACCACCACATTTCTAATGAATTCCGGTGTTAATGCTTGCCCTTCTTTGGCAACTCTTGGCGCGCTCATCAATAAACAAGAATGTTGAACAGCACGTTTATCGTTATGCGCTTTGTTTAAGGCCTTATCCTGATGCGTAAAATCGTAATGACCGCCATTAAAAAACAATTCTGCTTGCCAGCAAGTTTCACGTTCGGGTGCAAAATGGTATATTGGCAGCTCAAATTCAGCGTGACTTGCTACTTGATTATAAACTGTTAAATCAAGCCCCATTTTTTCGGTCAGTAATTTTAACATTCTAAAATCTACACATTCAGCTGTTTCTAAAAATTCGAGTTCTTTTGGGCCAAAACGGTATTGCACACTTTCAATATCAGCGTCTTCCATTGGGGGTAATTCACTAATTCTGACTACTTCTAATGCAGCAATAGTTTTTAATACTTCTCTAAATACCCCACCCCAAATAAGCTCTCGGTCCCAGGGGTTGTCTAATAAGGGAAGTTTTTTAAATTGCAGCAATTTTTCCAGGGATACTTCACCACCATATTGGTTGCAAAATTCACGATGAATTTCTTTAAAAACGGGGAAATTATTATATAAATAGCTAAACATCTCATCAGGCAGTGCCATCCACAAATGAATGATGGAATGAAACCCACAATTATTCATATAACCGCTGGAAATGGCGATATTTGGAAAGGCGCTTTCAACAGCTGGTGTCGTGCTTGCAGGTTTTGCAGCACTTGCCGCTGTCGCTGCACTTTGTGAGAATAACATCATGATAAACTTCACCTAATTAATTTATTTGGGCAAAGCTTAGCGTATTAAAGTGTACTATTTAACCAATAATAGATGGGTTGATGAAATACTAAGATAAAAGGCAAATACGATTATTTGCCTTCCGAAACATTACGTTCATCATTGCTTACGGTTGTATTCACGACCAGTGGTTTATCAAATTCAGCACCCCAGACAACGGGGGGCTCGTTAGCAAGCTGGGCGCTGACTTTAGCGCTTAACATGGCACCATAACCCAATAATAAACGTTCATTTTTAGGTTGGAGTATACTTCGTATCAAATGAAAACATTGCCAGGTTTTTTGTAATTCGGGGTCTTTTTTGAGTTTGTTTAAAAGCGTTTCCTTTTCCTCGTCCTCTAAGGCATCATCCATCAATGCAGACAATTGCTCCTTGGTATGAAGCATGTCATCATCCTTTTTGTCCTGATTCATGATTTACTTCCTTCTTTCATCCTTCATTCAATAATGGTTTAATACGTCGCTCTATCGCTTCTCTTGCTCTAAAAATACGCGAACGCACTGTCCCCACAGGGCAGGCCATAATGCCAGCTATTTCTTCATAGCTTAAGCCTTCCAATTCTCTTAAAGTAATGGCCGTACGTAATTCCTTTGGCAAATGCTGAATAACTTCATTCACAGCATGCTCTATTTCAACATCCAGTAGTATTTTTTCAGGTGCTGAATATTCCCTCAAGTTTCCTTTGGTCAGTGTTTGTTCCATGTCCACCACTTCAACATCTGCTTCCACCATGCGTCGACTTTGGGAAACAATGTGGTTTTTTGCAGTATTAATAGCAATTCGATATAACCAGGTGTAAAAAGCACTATCCCCTCGAAATTTATCCAAGGCGCGATAAGCTTTAATAAAGGATTCTTGAGCTACATCCATGGCTTCGGAAGGATCATTGACATAACGATTAACTAATTTAAGGATTTTAAATTGGTACTTTTGTACTAATAAATCAAATGCTTGCTTATCACCTAGACGCACTTGCTGTACTAAATCATAATCTACATTTGTTCGAGCTACGGGATTTAACCTTTGTCGCATAGTGCCTCTTAGGGTTAAAAAAGACCAACTACTTCAGGAACATCATCGGCGCGAATTTGTTGCTCTTAAGCTGAGTATTAATCTTGATCCCAAAGACTGGATACAAGACGAGCATACTTTTGTCGCGTAATTGCATCAAAAGCCACCAATAATTTTATTGTGCGCTTGTTGGGGTGGGTTTGAAAAGAGATTTTGACAAAATATTTTGAACGAAATGCGCTCGTGCACGGTCTTCCCCACATCCTTTTACCTGCACGTGTTTTTAGCAACCATTTGTCTTTTGAAATTTGTTGGTAATACACAATAGAATCTGCACCTGTTCGTAGGCAATTTAAACGGATTGAAATATAAGCATCGCGCGCAACGATAGGAAGAAGCAAAATAATAGGCGCAAAATATTCCCCTGATAACAATATTGCTAAGCCAACAGCACTATAGGCAAATAATGCAATCAGGGTTAAAAATTTAGAGGATTGGATGCTGGCGCTGTTGCAATCGGTAGTTTCTGATTTGTTCAACAATCTCTTGAACTTCCTTGTTTTCATGAAAAGAATGCCCCATTAACCAACTGAGCAATTCTGGATCCGTTGCAGTTAATAAATGTGCAAATGATTGCTGTTGATGAAGGTTTAAAGTGGCATAACAAGCTTCAAAGAATGGCACCAAAAATAAATCTAATTCCAACATGCCACGTCGACAAGCCCAGCGCAGGCGTTCATGTTCTATTTTATTCATTTTAATTTCGTCTGACATATTCAAAATTTACTATTAGGAAGACTTAAAAATAATATTTCTTCTTGCGTGCTTTCTCTTTCTAGAATTTCATTGCGATGAGGGAAGCGCCCAAAATTAAGAATGATATCATAATGCCGTTTGGCATATTCAAATCCTTGATTCATATAAGACAACATTTCAGG
>JAFECS010000007.1:30226-74749 GCA_018241965.1 Pseudomonadota bacterium
TTTTGATCATCTATATTTTCCGAGTGCTGCAAGGGCATATAAAAAAATAAGCGTTCAACGAGATTTAAGTCTTTATCTAATTTATGCTCTATTGCTTGTTTTGAAGCAGCTAGCGCCAAGGGGTCTTGGGAAAATGCTAAAGGGGTATTGCGGTAAATATTTCTGGAGAATTGATCTAGTAAAATAATGTAGGCCAAACAACTACGCGGAAATTTTAGCCAAATATCTAAATCGCCTTTTGCTGCTAAATGATGCAAGTCTTCAAATCGGCTTCTTATCTGTTCATCAAATTCAGGATTAGCACTAAACCACTTGGTTTTATCGCACCCAAACCAGAAATGTAATACTTCATTCACTTTTTCTAGCATAAAATTGTCAGCCATATAACCCATTAATCGAATGGGGGTTGCCTGTGTTAAAAACGCTCTCTACCATATCACTACCTTTTATAATTGACTAGAGAACAATGTCCCATGTCGCAGTACTGGCAAGATTTCCTCAATGCACAGGGCTACTTTAATTTGCAAGCACAAACGCTGAATGCTTTATCTCATCAAAATTGTTTAACCGCCCTAACGAGCCTTGGTTTGCTTAGCATTGCGGGAAGCGATGCTAAAAAGTTTTTACAAGGTCAAGTAACTTGTAACCTCGATGATGTCACCCTAAATCAAAGCAAATTAGGTGCCTATTGTAACCTCAAAGGCAGAATGCAAAGTCTTTTTAGGATCTATAGGCAAAATAATGAGACTCAAGAAAGCTATTATTTAGCGTTACCCCAAACCATGCTTGGCCAAACACAGCTTGTTTTTAAAAAATATGCGCTTTTTTCTAAAGTTACTATCGAAATCGAACAACATCAGGTTGGCCTGGGATTTTTTGGCGAGAATATTACAACAGCGCTACAAGAATCGTTCCCAGAAATAGCGTCATTGCAGCAACCCTATGACTATGTGATCAAAGGGGCCAGCAAAGGCAATGTTTCCATCACACGATTACCTTCGCACTATCCGCGCTATGAGATCTGGGGCTCCCCTACAGATATGGCTGAGCTATGGACCAAACATGCAGCAAACTGCCATAGGGTGCTACCTCAAGCTTGGGAATTGCTGGACATACAGTCAGGAGTTCCAACCATTTATCCGCAAACGAGCGAAGAAGTCCTACCCCATCATGCAAACCTGTCTATTCTCAATGGCATAAGCTACACAAAAGGATGTTACTTAGGGCAAGAAATTATTGCCCGTATGCAATATCGCGGGAAAATTAAAAAGCACTTATACCGTGCTTTTATTCAAGGGACTCAAGATATACCCGAGCCTGGGACATTGGTATATTGCAAAGCAGACGCTCCCGCTGAGCCAGGCCTTGTTTTACGAGCAGCTGAAAATGCTTCTGAAAACATAGAGTTATTAATAGTGTTAGATGACCAATTTAATAATTTTGAAAATGTTTTTTTATATTCAGCTGATGGACCAAAGATTCATCGCCTAGACTTATCTTATACTTGGTAAGTCATGATTTTGATGACAGGAAGTCATCAAATTGAGCAAAACAATATCGATTAAAGGTTTTACATTAAGGAAGTAGCATGAAGGCATCACAAGAATCAACAAATACCATCCTCAACGAAATTCTAGAAAATATTGAAAAGAATCGTTTGCCTTTACCCACACAACCTAAAATCGCAATGGCTATCCAAGAACTTTGTGAAAACCCTAATGTGAGCATTGAAGAGCTTAATGAGGTTATTGGTAGAGATCCAGGATTAACAGCGCGCATTATTCGTATAGCTAATAGCCCCTTGGTACGTGGACGTGTTTCCATTAATACTTTAAAAACAGCTATCAGCCGCCTAGGTACCAGTTTCGTTGCCAATATGTCTATTGGTCTTGCTATGGAACAATTATTTTGCGCTAAGAACAAAGTTATAGAAGAAAAAATGCGTCAAGCATGGCAACATAGCGGTGAAGTGGCTGCAGCCTCTTATGTATTGGCAAATTTTTCTAAAGCTTTTCCTCCTGAAGAAGCCATGCTAGCCGGATTGTTGCATGAAATTGGCATATTGCCTATTTTGACTTTTGCAGAAAAAAATAGCGAGATAGTGCAAGATCCCGAACTGTTTGAGATACTTATTCAAAAATTCAGTCACGATTTAGGCGAATCTATTCTCACCAGCTGGCAATTCCCGCGTTACATTGCCGAAGTGCCTAAATTAATGGCCGATATGTATAGAAATATCCCTCAGCCTGATCTCGCTGATATAGTGCTAGTAGCAAAACTGCATGCCTTAAAAAATACCAACAGTCCTTTAAACAAAATAAATAAAATAGATTTACCTGCTTATCAGCGCTTGAAGTTAGATCCACTTAAGGATCTAACGGATGATCCAGAAATTGCGAAAAAGCTAGATGAAGTTTCTACGCTTTTTGCTTAGATTATGATTCCCCCTCATCCGGCCTACGGCCACCTTCTCCCACAAGGGGAGAAGGAAAGATCATCTTGTTCCCTCTCCCCTTGCGGGAGAGGGTTAGGGTGAGGGGAATAAATTTAGTTTTACTTAATTAATCTTGTACCACATGGCGCATTTGCGGGAACAATATAACGTCCCGAATGGACGGGGAATCGGTAAATAGCATCACTAGTCTATCAATACCTATTCCCTCTCCTGCTGTTGGCGCTAAACCATGCTCAAGGGCAACAATATAATCGGCATCATAATGCATCGCCTCATTATCCCCTAAGGCTAATTGAGAGGCTTGATGCTTAAATCGCGCTGCCTGATCATCAGGATCGTTGAGCTCTGAGAATCCATTGGCAATTTCGCGCCCTCCCACAAAAAACTCAAAGCGATCAGCAATTTCAGGGTTTTGATTATTGCATCTGGCTAAAGGCGATACTTCAATGGGGTATTCAGTGATAAACGTGGGCGCATGTAATTTTTCTTCAACCGTTTTTTCAAAGATCTCAATGAGCACTTTACCAATGCCATATTCAGGTTTAATCATGGTTCCCAAACTAACCGCATATTCAGTTAGTTTTTGTAAATTATTCATATCTTGTGCTTTAAGCGCAGGATTAAAATGTAATACCGCTTCTTTTACGGTCATGCGCTTAAAGGGCTTTGAAAAATCATAGGTTTCATCCTGATACGTTATCTCCATGGTACCAAGTACTTTTTGCGCTAAATGTTTCATTAATTCTTCTGTAAAATCCATCATGTCATGATAATCAGCATACGCTTGATAAAATTCTACCATGGTAAATTCAGGATTGTGACGGGTTGAAAGTCCTTCATTTCTAAAATTACGATTAATTTCAAAAACTCTTTCAAAACCACCTACAACAAGACGTTTTAAATATAATTCAGGCGCTATACGAAGATATAATGTCATATCCAGTGCATTATGATGGGTAATAAAAGGCCTTGCTGTTGCGCCCCCAGGAATAGGATGCATCATCGGCGTTTCCACTTCCATGTACTGATGGTTTGCAAAAAATTCACGCATGGTTTGAATTATTTTAGCGCGAATTTTAAAAGTTTTGCGTGATTTTTCATTGGTAACAATGTCTAGGTAGCGTTGACGATAACGCATTTCTTGATCCGTCAAGCCATGATATTTTTCAGGCATAGGACGCAAAGCTTTAGTTAATAATTCCACCTTATTGGCGCGTACAGACAATTCTTGAGTTTTGGTTTTAAATAAAACCCCTTCAATGCCAATGATATCCCCCAAATCCCAATGCTTGAAATCTTCATAAACACCTTCAGGCAAATCGTCTTGTCGCAAATAGACTTGCATTTGACCTGACATATCTTGAATGTTCACAAAGCTGGCCTTACCCATATGGCGGCGCGTCATAATTCTGCCGGCCATTTTCACTGCAATAGGTTTTGCTTCAAACTCTTGATTTTCTAGCTTGCCATATTCTGCATGCACACAAGCGGCTAAAACATCGCGCCTAAAGCTATTGGGATAAGCATTCCCTTTATCACGCAAAGCTTTCAGTTTTTCGCGCCGTTGACGGATTTGTTCGTTAACATCTTCAACTGTATTTTCAGTATTAATTTCTTGCGACATAATTATAATCCACTCTTTAAACTGGCTGTCATAAACATTTCTAAAAGATTCCCATCTAATACCCCTTGGGTATTAGATGTTTCAACGCCGGTACGCAGATCTTTAACCCGAGAATCATCCAGAACATAAGATCGGATCTGAGAGCCCCAACCGATATCTGATTTATTTTGTTCCAAGGTTGCTTGCTCTGCCTGGCGTTTTCGCATTTCCAATTCGTATAACTTTGCCTTTAATTGGCTCATGGCTTCAGAACGATTTTTGTGCTGTGATCTGTCGCTTTGACATTGCACCACAATACCCGTTGGTAAATGGGTAATTCGAATAGCAGAATCAGTTCTGTTTACATGCTGACCACCTGCACCACTGGCTCTATAAGTATCTACCCGTAAATCTGCTGGATTAATAACAATATCAATGCTGTCATCCACAATAGGAGAAACAAACACCGCAGCAAAAGAGGTATGGCGCCGGTTACCTGAATCAAAGGGTGATTTACGTACTAAACGATGCACCCCAGTTTCTGTTCGTAACCAGCCATAGGCATATTCACCTTCTACCTTAATGGTGACACTTTTTATACCAGCAACTTCTCCGCTTGACGCTTCTTGTAATGTTGCTTTAAAACCTTTACGCTCACACCAACGTAAATACATACGTAGCAACATTTCTGCCCAATCTTGCGCTTCGGTTCCGCCTGAGCCTGCCTGAATGTCTACATAGGCGTCATTAGCATCTAATTGTCCGGCAAACATTCTTCGAAATTCTAGATCTTCGACTATTTTCTCTAAACGCTCGCCTTCAGCTTCTAAATCGTTAAACGCTTGATTATCATCTTCTTCTTTAGCAATTAATAAAAGCTCTAGTGCTTCTTCTAAATCATTAGAGGTGTCTTTAATGAGTTTTACAATTTTTTCTAACTGTACACGCTCTTTACCTAGGGCTTGTGCATTTTCAGGCGAATCCCAAATACCGGGAGACTCTAGCATCACCGTGACTTCTTCTAAACGCTCTGTTTTAGTTTCGAAGTCAAAGATACCCCCGAAGTTCGGCCATACGTTTAATGAGATCTTTTAACTTACTTTGTAGCGGTGCAATTTCCACGTTTTTACCTATTATTCCTCTAACTCTAGGTGAACTATCTGGCAATTGAGCTTTCTTTGCCCCCTAAAGGTTTGCAACTTAGGAGCAAAAACAACTTTTACTTTGTCACCAACCCTCACAGACAAGGGTTCATTCGCGCGTTTACAATTAAACCAAACAGCCTCGAACCAGAGATCTTCTACAGCAAGCCCTACCCTGGCATGGGTTTTCGTTTGCCCAAGCAAATCCAGGCTGACGATTTTACCACTTAACTCAAAAGTCGGAAATTCAAATTCACGACCAAAAGGCTCAAGTTTGCTCACTAACTCTTCGGCGAAATTGATGGTAAGATCATCAAGATTAAATTTCCCATCTGTCCAAATGACTGGGCCAAAAAGCGCTTCGGGGTAGTCTTCTTGAAGTACTGTTTCAAATAACTGCGCAAATTTATCGAATTTCGCCCGTTGTATCGTCAGGCCCGCAGCGCCTTGGTGTCCGCCAAAGCGCTCCATCACGGTAGGGTCTTGCGTAGCAACCTTTTGCAATACTTGCTTTAAATGCACACCTTCAACGGAACGCGCCGATCCTGTTAACAACAAAGGTTCATTATCTTTTGCACAAAAGATAATAATCGGTCTGCCAAAAAGATCTTTCAAACGGCTAGCTGAGATCCCATGCACACCTGCGTGGCCATCTTCTAAAAAGATGCATAATCCTCTTTTACCTTGTTGGTATTGTTTAAGCCCTTCCACAAGAGCAAGTTGCGTAATATTATCTTGAATACTTTTTCTTTGCGCATTTTGCTCTTGCAAATGCGTTATCCACTGCGCTGCTTGTTCGTCATTTTCAGATAGCAAATAACTCACAGAGCCAAAAGCACAAGAAAGTCTGCCATCACTGTTAAGTAAAGGGCCAATTTTAAACCCTAGATCTTCAGATGATAAAGGCAGCGAAAGTTGGCTTAATATTGCACGCCAACAAGGTCTTAATCCTTGTTGGATGAGTTTCATGCCATAGGCTACTACGGCGCGGTTATTTCTGCTTCTTGCGATACTCACACAATCAGCAATAGTCCCTACAGCAACAAAATCTAAACAAGGGGCAAGCGAAGGGATTTCTTTGCCCCTTGCCACCAACGCTTGTCTGGTTGCTGCCATCAATAACCAGGCAACCATGCAACCAGCTATGTAGCGATCAGGATAGTGACAATCTTCTCGGGTGGGATTAAGTACTGCCAAAGCGCTTTTTGGAATGCCACTGGCTGGTATTTCATGATGATCAGTCACAATCACATCAATACCCACCTTTTTTAGCTCTGCTATTTGGTCTTCGTCCGATGAGCCATTATCTGCAGTAATGATAAGCGTTGGCCTGGGTGAATCTTCTAAAATTCTGTTTACCACCGAACGTGAAAGCCCATATCCTTCTTTTAAACGATGACCAATATAAGACTTGAGTCTTGAAGGACTGTGTCCAAAATATTCGGTTAAAGCAACAACTAAAACAGCATGGCTGGTTTGCCCATCACAATCATGATCGGTTTCTATACCAATGACTTCATTATTTTCTAAAGCTTGTATTATTCTAGAAACGGCTTTTTCAATATCAGCAAGCTGCTGTGGAGAATCAAGTGATTTAAGTTTAGGTGATAATAATTCTTTTGGAGAAACATCTTCTAAAAAGGGGCGAGAAGCGATAATACGAGCAATCAGCGCAGACACCCCCTCCTCAAGAGATTGGTTTTCACGTTTTGTATCTACTGTGCGTTGTTTTATTTTTGGTCTAGGTAAATCTTTTATCATATTTGACTTATTTTAAATTATAACGCCAAAAAAATTTAATATTTATATTATTCACATGGTAAGTTGTGCCTTGCCCACCAATAAACTCTACATCTTTTAATTTGGACAAAGCTTTGACAAGTGGTTCAAACCATTGTTGTTCATAGTGTACAAGCTGATCTTCAAAACCTTCTTGGTTCTGATTCATTGCTTGTTTATAAAATCTATCATCATAAATAAGTATATTTTGATAGGACCTATCTATATCATTAAAGTGTAATGGCAGTGGCAATACTTTGCTTTTGGCTAAACGCCCTAGCCCTTTTATAACCCAATTATCTGTATAAACAGCATCAAATGAAGACTGAATTGATTTGGGTAAAGCACCCATACCCCAAAACCATACAGAAGATAACAACTGTTTATGTTGCAGGTCGCGCATTTTATTCACTTCACAATTTTGCAATTGCATTTGACACATGGTAATTAAGCGATTCCAATAAGCTGAATTTTCGCCCCTGGGTAATAGTTTAGTTAAATCTTTATTTAAAACATCCAACATGTCTTGTGCCACAAGCGTTTTGTTATTTTCACAAACACACAACCAATCCAAGGTAGTATTGTCATAAAGGGTTAAACCTTCTTCCAGAAATAATGGTGCTAAGCTCACTTTAAGGGCATCTAACTCTTGGTTATTTAAAGAGAGATGATCATTGCCTAGTATATAGGCAGTTTGATGGGTAACCAAACACTCAACCAACGAAGCGAAGCACCAGTTGTCTGTATTGTTCTCATTAATGAGATCTTGTGAAAACGCAGCTAAGGCAGCACTTTGTAGGGGTCCTTCTCCTAATCCTTGAAAACAGTGATGAATCACTTGCATTTGGGTAGTTGGACCAGGTACTTTACCCGCTCTAGAAAGGAGTTTTATGAGCATGGGCGTACAACTTGCCAACATCGTTTTAAACTCTGGCAATAACAATCCCGGAAGAAAATAAGTAATTTGAGGTTTCATAATTTGTTAGGTAAACCAATTATGTTATAATTGGCATAAAACTAAGAAGCAAAGAGTATACCATGATAATACAAGAAGATGATTCACAAGCGACAATGCAAATACAAAGATATGAGCCAGGTGCGCTGTGGGTCAATAAAAAATGCTATGAACATAGTGTTATCATCAAACCTCACAGCATCACGCCATGGGACGTGCAAAGTTGTGCCCTGCTTAAAGTACAAGATTTTGAGTCACTTTTTAATCCCAAAGTCCAAATTATTCTATTAGGCACCGGCGCCAAGCTTATTGTGCCAGAATCCTCTTTATTACGTGAACTATTTAAAAAAGGCATTGGTGTGGAATTTATGGATACCCGTAGAGCTTGTCATACTTTTACCATACTAGCAGCTGAACAGCGCAATGTTGCTGCCTGTATTTTGATTATTTAGATTTAATCAGCCCAACACGCTTTGCCGAGTATAGTTTTAAATATTCAAGCCCCAAAGGATGTTTTTGAAAAACTTTACGCAATTGGGTCATTGCTGTTTTCGATTTTTCAAATAAATTCTTAGAACATCTACTTTCTCTATTGGTATTAAAACGAATTGTTTCAACACTATGATAAATTTGATTAAAATGAATAAAAACACGATTTTTATCAATTTCATTATTAACCATGATTACAATAAGTGCTTCGATATTAGAAGCCATGAGATCTAAAGCTTCTTTAATATACACTTTTCTAGCAACAACATAGCATTTTTTTAGCGTTTCATGAATATCAATTAAACCGTTAATTAACATATTGCATTCAGTGTCTTTAATTAATTGCGATTTTGAACGTAAATATTCACCTTGCGAATGAGAGAGATTAAAATAAGAGCCACTATCAACAAACCCAGCACCAGGATGAATGGGCGCTTTAGCCTGAGACAAAGATTGTAATAAATCTTGTTCTAAAGCTGCAAGTTGTACCATAGATTCGGCTTTATAAGCGCTTTGGTTTAAAGTACGTATAGCGCTTCCTAAAGCAGTTGTATCTAATTCCAAGGCGTGAATTTGCGTAATTAATTCATCTGAATACAGTTTATTTGTTGGTAACCTTTGCAATAAAGATGTTAGTTGCAATATCGTATGATAACACTGCTCAGCAACAAGACTGGCTTGATTTATTTCTACTTTATATGTATATAAAGTGTTTTCTTGATATTGATGTAGACGATATCGATATTGATGCAAATATTCTCTAATTTTACTAATTAATCTATCAATATGGAACAAATACGTATTTGCTGCCAACATGTCTAAATCAAAATCGTCATTTTTTTTAGGCTCTATCGATTTTCGTATGGATTGAACGAGTGGTTGTAATACATCTATGGCTTGCATCCAGTCTTTGAAAGTTGATTTAGCATTATCTTTTTCATAATCAATCAATTTTAAACTATTTTTTATTGAATTAAATTCTTCTTCTTTAGCCATCATCCATTGACCAAAAAGAATGGCTTTTAATTTTTGCCACCAATGCTTAGTACTTTTTTGCGGATGCTCTTCAAACGAAGGATGAGGATTATCAATCATAGTAAACCTACTCTATTTTTGAACTTCCTCTTATGATTTGAACATAAAACGGGGCCCAAAAACAAGCTGTTTAAATGACATAGCACCTACTCTTTAAACAGTTTTTAGGCTCAAATTCATTATTTTGGGTATTGAAAACCCAGTAAGCTCAGCAAAAAAAGCTTCTCCGCTTTGATATTGTGCCTACACCTGTTTTCACAGTGACAATTTTTTAAAAAAACACCCCCTTTTTAACCAAGCCCATAAAACTTTTTGCACCTGTTTGATGACTAATAAATAAATGAAACAAATAACGTAAAAAATGGTGCAATTGCTCTATTTCATATAACAAAAGGGGCTTTATGGCAAATAAAATCCATAAACATATCTCCAAAGCATTGCAAAAGCGCAGGCAAACAATAACAGATAAGGAACTGCCCCCGGCCCCTTTAGCAGCTACAGAAGACGAAACACTTGAACAAAATTTAAACGAGATCATAGATGAAAAGCGAGAAGAAATAAGACCAAAAATCCAAGTAGAACTTGATGAAGATGAAATTGCCAATGTCTATAAAAACACTTTTAACCGTTTAATAGGAACACAAGATGCTAAAAATGAGGAAGTTCAAGACCAAAACCACTTAGCAGCCATCGAAGCGGTTATTAAAGAATATTTGCCTGACATGTCTGCGCCAGACTTAGAAGAAAAAATAACAAATATATGTAATTCACTAAGACGCAAGCAAATTAGTATTCAAAGAATATGTGCCGTTATTGAAACAGAGCACAAGATCTTAATTGACTTTTTAGAACAAGCACAGCAACTTACATCATCCTACGAAAAAGACAAAATAATTAGTTTTTTCGAACAAAAAGTAAACAACCCTTACTACAATCTGGTTAAAATGATTTATGATGAAATGTTAAGTAAAGGGATATATGTTTCAAATGAAGATGAAGTCGTTAAAAATATCGTGTTATATCTAAAAAATCTTGTCTTATTAACACATTATGAATATGGTTTATTATCACACATGGTTATAACCAATCCCTCTCTTCCTAACCCTTATACTTCAGATAAAACCACCTCAATATATAACGAAATTCAAAACTTTTTGATTAATTGCTCTACACAAGGGTTAGATAAAATTTCAAGGTTTATTCAACACGCCATTATTTTTAATACTGAACTTATTGCATCAGGAAAAAGAAGTGAATATTTAAGCCAAGTAAAGCTCACTAAATACATTGGAAACAGTATTCAAGTATTATTGGATGAAGATGAGATTTGGAATACACTTTCAAAAAATGAAGCGTTTGAAAAATCAAAGATTGACAAAAACAAACTCAATACACTAAAAGATAATCTAATAACTTTTCAAAAATGCATAAATGAATTAGGCCAGTTAAAAATTCAATTAACCATTAATAAAGATGATTTAACCTTAATAAAACAAATTCAAATTTTATATCAGAAAATTGTTACCCTCGCCCCCAACATAAAACTCATTAAAGACTTAAAAAATATTTTTGGACCATTTCAAGAAGGAAAGCTTAAAAAAATTAACAGCTCCCTCCACTCACTATCTCGATTATTACTCACAATTAAAACTACTATAAAAAAACTAGGTGTAGATACTTATGGGGTTCAAACCATATTCCTTTTTAGAATTGGTCGAGGAGATTTCTTTAATGCCAATGATAGAGAAAATCTTATCAGCGCAACTTTTGGCATTCATAAAGTCGTGCATCCTATTAAACTATTGAATATTCTTATCGACAATTTCAAACAGTATACACCTGAAAAACAAGAAGAATGTTTACTTTTTGTTAAAAACTATTTATTGCTAGACACAACCAATGCGCTAATCAATGTTAAATATGAAAAAAGTGAATTAGTTGATAAAGTCGATATGTTTTGTCAATTCACGTGTGCCAATGCGCAAAATAATCCTCATATCGAAAATCTGGCTAATGATATCTCTGAAGTCTTAATTCAAAAAATTGTTGACAAAAGTAAAGATTTTTCAAGCAGTATGAGCTTGATTTCTAAAGGAAGAGTTCCCCAAACTCATCTTGTTAGAAAAATAAACACTATGTTAGAAGATGTAAATTCAGGTTTCTGTAGCAAACCTCAGATAGAAGAATATTTGCTAGAAGTGAGTTTCATTATCGAATCACCTACATTAGTTTCTACAGATGAGAATAATCACAATGACGACATCATTCATTCCATTGAAGCATTTTGCAATGCTATCCAAGAAATACCTGAATACACAAATCTTATTGAAGAACTTAAGTTGAAGTTAAGCAACCAATTAAAAAACTATAAAAACATAGAGATACTACCCATTGAATCAAATGATGTACCCGCACAATATTTTGATATTCACAAGTTATTACATGAAATAATCAATGGCAATATAAAAACCGTTGAAAACGAAAAATCTTTATTATCTCTTGTCGAAGCTATTGAATCTGGCTTCATTCATTTCTTTTCGAAAATACCTCTCGATGAAATGAGAGAAATGGTTTGGGTAAATGATAATAAAAGAATGCAACAAGGCTTAATGCCTATCGCCTTAAATATACGTCGCTATCATCAATACTTTAATTTGGTAGTGAATTATTTTTCGATTCTTGTTTTGAACCAAATAGAGAAGCAAGATGCCCAAGTTGTTTCCCGTGAAAATTTATTGGAAGTTAAAAAAATACATGAATTTATTGAAAAATCTATTTTAAGAGCTATTGACAAAGGAGCCATTGGAACAGCCTGCGCACTGAATACAGTATTAAATATTCCTGCGATTAAGCGACTTTCCTTAAGTAACATTGAAAACGAATCATTACGAAACAAACATATAGACAACATTGTAAAGTCACAACAATCTATTTCAACTCGAATTTATACGCAACCAGGATTACCTTTGCTGAATGCTATGTTAGAACAAATTATCCACGCATATCGCACCAAGGCCGGCAGTGAATTTGAGAAAAGAGTCATGATTGGCAAGATCCTTCAATCTATTGAAGAAAAAAAACATACCCTACAAGAACATTTAGTTTTGTATGATCTTTTTGAGCAGATGGCTAATCTTATGGAAAATACAAACCTTATGTTTTCTGCTGAACTTTTAGGAGATGTTTTAATTGATGAGGAAAAGGTTCACAGTATCCTTACAAATAATTCAGAGTATTTAAAGCCTATTCAATTTAAAACCTATCAAATATCTGATTTTCATACCCTTCCAGGGTTAAGAGATCAATTGAATTATTGGTTTAATAGACTGCAAGATTTTCATCTTGAAGGCAAACAACCTGAAAATCAGATTGTCGAGCTTATCGAATCAATTATTGAAGCTGACGAATATCTTGAACATTTTGCAGAAAGTTTAAGAATTCTGCAACTTATTGAGCTCATTGACAAGATCAATCAAAGAACTTATAAAAATTACGATCACGATTTGAATACTATTTTAAATATTTACTATAAAAAGATCTCTCAATTTTTCACTGAAGATTTTGTAGAACCACAAGAGCATTTAGAAACTTTCTTTTCTATCTTTAATCATGATCCTAAAATTAAAGCCATTATTGATAATCATGAAAGCAACTTGAATCCTTTTTCAGCACAACATCATCTTGCCGATACTATTGATTTAATTTTAAAAGCACAAAAAAAATATAGTAAATCTATTGAAATGATTAATGAAACAAGAGGGCAACAAGCTTACTCACAACTACTGCTAAGAGTACTTGAAGGGGATGCCCAAGGTCCGATTATACAATTAGGCACACATGAAAAAACAGAATTTGCAACAGCAAAATCACTATTACCAGAATCTGAATACCCTGTTCCACAAGCTGAGCCTGAACATCCAGACTATATTGGTATCAACCGCACCATGGATTTTAACCCAGACGATGCCAGATTTAGATCCTCTCTTGAATTGTTTGCTAGTAATGAACTAAAAAAGGATTTTCTGCAGTCATTCCCCTGGGGGATCGATACACCAAATGCTAAAAAGGTGGAGTCAGCAAAATATTCTCCTGACATGAATTTGTTAGCTATTGATCACGTTATCTCACCTACACTTCAATTGGGATTGATGAACTATGTGCTGTTATCATTAGACTGCATCGGAAAGCTCGCTGGTTTCACTGGAGAGCTATCTATTTTAAACTTTAATCGCATTAAAGAAATATCTGACTCCCTACAAGAAATTGCTCAATTTTTGACCACCTCAGTTTTGGATAACGAAGTGTTAACTACCAAGCTTGATCATATGACCTACAAGCTTATCCTATTGAATTCGGATTTAACTGACATGCTAGAGCAAAATAATCCCCCCTATCCTGTACAAAGCAATGTACCCATGAATGATTTTTGCCATATAAATGAATATTTGGCTCATAAGTTATTAGGCATACCTTACCAAAAAAGTATACTCTCTCCTATTAACCCTTATTCTGCTGTCTTGGAAAATGTAAACCCTAAAATAAAAGAGGATTTTTTGCGTCATAGCGGCATTAATGTAGCCGCTATTGCACAGCTATCACATCAACACAAATCAGATGATACAGTTGAAAGTGCTGATAATACTTAATACAGTAGGTTAAAAATTCAGCTTTTAAACACTTTTATCATTCAATTCATCAATCAAGCTGATATATACTCACCAAATAAAATATATAAGGAAATATATCGTGTTTACCAATACCGAAGAAAGATTTGGAAGTCTAACAAAGATGCTTCACTGGAGTATATTTTTGTTATTTATTGGACAATTTTTTCTTGTTTACAGACGTGAGTACTTTCCCAAAAACTCTCCTGAAAAATTACAATATATTCTTTTGCATGAATCTATTGGCGTTGTTTTATTAGTGTTAGCGTTATTCATGATAGTTTGGCGCCATGTCGGTACACGGCCTGTTATGCCAGCTAGTATGTCAACCTTGCATGTCAAAGCCGCAAAACTGATGCACTTCTTGTTGTATGCGGTTATGTTATTTCAACCAATTTCAGGGATCTTTATGTCTCAATATGCGGGTTACCCTGTTGGTGTTTTCGGGCTATTTGATCTACCTACACTCGTTCACAAAAATGAGGCAATAGGACATTTATTAAAAGAAGCTCATGAATTGAGCTCATACGCTATTATTGGCTTAGTTTCTTTGCATATTATTGCTGCGCTTTACCATCATTTTATCATTAAAGATAATGTGTTAAAGCGAATGCTGCCGCAGTAATTAAGAGAAAATACCATTGGCAGTGAGGATCCCGAGCTGCCAAAACTTTTCAAACAATTCACTTCTTGATGAACTATTAAATTTCATTTTAATATTTCTTAAAAACGTATCAGTGGTTACTTTTTTTACGTTCATAATATTTGAAATTTGAGAGGATGATAATCCTTTAATATAATAGCTAAGGCATTCCAACTCTCTTTTTGATAACTTGATTTCAACGTTGTCATCAAAATAATATTTTTTGATACTAAAATTTTCTCTTAATTCTTGAATGTCGGGAATAGTATCTTTAATGATAGGCGTTTTTGCTATCATATCATTGGGTACAAGGATAGGATCATTCATTGCCCCTTTGATAAGAGTGACTGCGCTCTCTTTAAAAAACAATATAAAACGATTCACCAAATCAATGTTATTAACATAAAACTCAAGCATATTTACACTATTAGTTGGCGCTGCCAATGTAATAACTTCAGTATATGTTTTTAAGCGCTTAAAAATGTGGATGCCATTACCATAATTGAGCATTTTAGCTTGATGCTGCAGTGGTTGATTTTGAATGGAATTTGAAGCATATACACCATCAGGTGTCAGATGAGAACAATAGGGACTTTTAGATTCAAACCAGGCATGATAAAGATTATTATCTGTTTGCAATGAAATGCTTTTATTTCCATCAAAATCTCTTGCATAGCTAAAGAAATTAAGGCCAGTGGCGTCAAATAAAGGAGCCGCAATTTTTTGCATTTTGCTTTGAGCCAAAAGGCAAGTTTGACTGGTAGGTACCATATACACCCTTATTAAGACAATTTTTAACAACTGCTTAATATTATCAAATTTTATGACAAATTAAATGTTAACTAAGACTAAAGGTGTGGGGAAAAAGACCGAAAGAGTGCTTAAAAACGCCCTATTTTATTTTTATCATGTTTTGTGTGATAACCCTTAAATATTAGGGTTATATTTTATAGGACGATAATATGGGCGCCAAATATTATCTTGTACAAATTCATCAAAATCTAAAGATGGTTTTACTGTAGCAACACCATCTACAATGGCTTGTTTTGCAACACTGAGCGCTACATGCGTGGCCAAAGTGGTCATATCCGTAATGGCAGGAAGCAGCGGTAAAGTGAGATCGTGGCGCACCGGAGAATGTTCGCTAATCGTTGTTGCAGCCGCCCACAGCATATTATCCGTTATTTGTGAGGCTTTTGTGGCCACAGAGCCTATGCCAATCCCCGGAAAGGATAAAGCATTATTACACTGGGTAAGATGATATGTCTTACCATCAAATTCAACTCGCTCATAGGGGCTACCTGTGGCAATTAATGCCTTACCTTCAGTCCATTTAATTAAATCTTCTGGATCAGCTTCACATTTTTCATTGGGATTAGATAAAGGAAATATGATTGGATGTTTCGTTGCGCTGGCCATTGCCTTAACAATTTCTTCGCTAAAGGCATGACGCACAGTAGAACAACCAATCATAATCGTCGGTTTTATGGCTTTAACCACGGCAAGTAAGTCTTTACCTTGTTCCCAACGTATGCTTTCTTCACTTGGTCTTGCATAAGGTTGTTGAAAGGCCGTTAAATTCATGCCCTCTTGCAAAAGCCCATCTCTATCAATTAACCAAAATTGACGTCTTGCCTCTTTTTCGGGCATACCTTCACGTAACATGGCGTTATAAAGCTGATCTGCTATGCCAACGCCTGCCGTGCCTGCCCCAAAAACAACAATTCTTTGTTCTCGCATGGTAGACTTAATTGCTTGTACCGCTGCTAAAAGTGCAGCCAAAGTCACCACGCCTGTACCCTGCATATCATCATTAAACGTACAATGATAAGTGCGATAGGTTTCTAAAATTCTTCTAGCATTTTGTAACCCAAAGTCTTCCCAATGTAACATACATTGTGGAAATTTTTGATGTACAGCTTCAACAAAGGAATGAATAAAGTCATCATATTCTTTGCCTCTTAAACGAGGATGACGCCAGCCAAGATATAAGGGATTGTCCAATAACTCTTGATTATCAGTACCAACATCAAGCATCACCGGAAGTGCATTGTAAGGATTGATACCACATAAACTGTAAACAACTAGCTTGGCGATGGGAATATCCATCCCGCCGATGCCTTGATCGCCAATGCCTAATATGCGCTCACCATCAGTTACTGCCATCAAACTTATATCAGCATGTGTACGATTGTCTAAGATCTCGTCTAATCTGTCTTTATCTGGATAAGAGATATACAAACCCCGAGGTTGACGAAACTCGTGGCTAAAGGCTTTAACCGCAGCGCTAACACCAGGGGTATAAATTAAGGGTAATGTTTCTGCTAAATTCTCTAATAGTAATTTGTAGTAAAGTACTTCATTTTTATCGTGCAGATTATTTAAATAAATATATTTTTGTAAATTACTGGTATAGCGTAAATATTGGTTTTTAGCTCTACTCACTTGTTCATCTAAAGTTTCAGTTCTAAAAGGTAATTTACCCAATAATTTTAAAGCAATGCGCTCCTCTTGGGTAAAGGCAGTACCTTTATTTAGCAAAGGCATCACCATCAGTTGTTTGCCGGTAAGAGAGGTTTCAATCCATTGTGCTTTTGTGCTTGAGTCAATGCGTGTTATATATTTGAGCATTATTTATTTCAACCAATCCCTTGCATTTTTAAACATCGCTAGCCAGGGGCTATCAATACCCCAGTCTTTTGGATGCCACGATAGTTGCCAAGCCTTAATGACACGCTCTGGATGCGGCATCATGATTGTTGCTCGGCCATCTTTGCTTGTAAACCCTGTCATCCCATCAGGCGAACCATTAGGGTTAAAAGGATAACGCTCTGTTGGATGGGCATCATTATCAATATAGCGCATGGATAGCAGGGCTTCATCCTGTCTAGAATTCTGACTAAATAAAACTTTACCCTCACCATGCGATACAACGATAGGTAACTGCCAGCCTTTCATAGGTTGTAGCAATATCGAAGGACTGTCTACAATTTCGACCATAGAAAGCCTGGCTTCAAATTGTTCTGATGTGTTGCGTACAAACTGTGGCCAGCTGTTTGCCCCAGGGATAAGGGCTTTTAAGTTCGATAGCATTTGGCAGCCATTGCATACCCCTAAAGTAAAGGTATTTTCACGCTCAAAAAAGGATCTAAATTCATCTTTAAGATTTTTGTTGTGCAAAATGGTATTTGCCCAACCTTTACCTGCGCCTAACACATCCCCATAGGAAAAACCCCCACAAGCAGCCAATCCATGAAATTCACCTAATGATTGACCCGCTAATAAATCACTCATAGTAATGTCAACGGCTTCAAACCCAGCTAAGGTAAATGCGGCTGCCATTTCTATATGACCATTGACGCCTTGTTCGCGCAAAATGGCGACCTTAGGCTTAGAGATCATGATAGTCCCCTCACCCATACTGCTCTCTGATCCCCTCTCCCCTTGCGGGAGAGGGTTAGGGTGAGGGGTATTTACAAAAAGCATTGGTTGTTTATCTTCTACAATGGCCGCATAGGCTTCATCAGCACAGTGCGGATTATCTCTTAGGCGTTGCATATGAAAACTTGTCTTAGACCATAGCGCTTGTAGGGTAGCTCTTTTTTCTACGTATAATTGCTTTTTCGCTGCAAGGACTTCTATTTCTTGGGAATTATTAATATGTGCAATTTGATGAATTGCGGCACCTAGGCCTACATCCGCAAAGATAGCTCTTACAGTATCTTCATCTTGCTTATTAACTTGGATAACAACCCCACATTCTTCATTAAAAAGTGCAGCATGATAATCTACTGTTCTATTGGCATAAGTCTCAAGATTTATTGTCAAACCACAATGGCTCGCAAAAGCCATTTCACACAAGGTGACAAATAACCCGCCATCACTTCTATCATGATAGGCATGACACATATTTTTTTCTTTTATTTGATTTAATGCTGTAATAAATTGCTTCATTAATTCAGGATTATCTACGTCAGGCGTATCCTTACCTAGTTGGTTAGTCACCTGCGCATAAATACTGCCCCCTAAACGTTGCTGTGCATTCGCCAAATCAATAAACAATAAAACAGTGTTGGCGTCAGTGACTAAACAAGGTGTAAGGGTTTGACGAATATCTTTCACCGGTGCAAAAGCTGATACGACCAAGGTAACCGGCGAAACCACTTCCTGCGATTGTCCATTTTCTTCCCATGCAGTACGCATAGAAAGTGAATCTTTTCCAACTGGAACTGTAATATCCCAGGCAGGACACAATTCTTTGCCAACAGCCTCAACAGCGGCAAACAACTTTTCTTCTTGATCTGACACATTGGCAGCTGCCATCCAATTGCAAGATAATCTTATCTGTGAGAGATCTTTAATATTGGCTGCCAATATATTTAACACAGCTTCAGAAACACTCATTCTGGCACTGGCAGCAGCATTGGTGATGGCAATGGGTGAGCGCTCACCCATGCTCATGGCTTCGCCAGTGAAGTCTTGAAAATTTGTGGCGCTAACAGCACAATCGGCAACCGGAACCTGCCACGGGCCTACCATTTGATCACGTGCGGTTAACCCGCCAACGGTTCTATCGCCTATGGTTATTAAGAAAGTTTTATCCGCAACCGTCGGGCACTGTAATACACGCTCTATTATTTCGTTCAAAGAAAAAAGATCTGTTTTAACTTGGCTGTTATGTGCTGGGTATGTGTTAACTTTTTTAAATGTTTTGGGCGGGTTGCCAAATAAAACAGAGAGCGGCAAATCTATGGGCTTGTTGTTAAAAAGCGTGTCACTTACTTCTAAAGTAAGCTTATCATTAGCCTTGCCTATTACAGCAAAAGGACAACGTTCACGATTAGCGATGCTTGCAAACTGCTCTAAGGAAGATGGCGCAATGGCTAACATATAACGTTCTTGAGACTCATTACACCAAATCGCTAAAGGAGACATATCTGGCTCTGCATTGGGGATAGCACGAAAATCTACGTTAGCGCCCTTTTCACAATCATGAACAATTTCTGGTAAGGCATTAGCTAAACCACCTGCGCCAACATCATGTATGGAAAGAATGGGATTTTCATTTCCAAGTGCCCAACATCTATCGATAACTTCTTGGCAACGTCGCTGCATTTCTGGGTTTTGGCGTTGCACAGAAGCAAAGTCTAATTCTGCACTACTTGTGCCTTGCGCTACCGAAGAAGCAGCGCCTCCGCCTAATCCAATTTTCATGGCAGGTCCGCCTAGCACAATTAACAAAGTATCCGCTTTAAAGCGTTCTTTATGAATATGCTCTGGCGCAATATTACCCATACCGCCTGCTAACATCACCGGTTTATGATAGCCGTATCTTTTGCTTGCTTGGGTAGGATGCGGTTGTTCAAAGCTGCGAAAATACCCACAAATGTTGGGTCTACCAAATTCATTATTAAACGCAGCTCCTCCGAGCGGCGCTTTGAGCATTATATCTAAGGCGCTGGCAATACGATTAGGATAATGCGCTTTTGCCTCCCAGGGCTGTTTAAGTGATTGGATGTGTAAGTTGGAAACTGTAAATCCTGTTAGACCTGCTTTGGGTTTTGCGCCTCTTCCAGTTGCGCCTTCGTCACGAATTTCTCCGCCTTGACCTGTCCCAGCACCTGCAAATGGCTCAATCGCTGTGGGGTGATTGTGCGTTTCTACTTTCATTAATAAATGAGAAGCTTCCTGATGTTGGCGGTACACTTTATCTTTATCACAATAAAAACGTTGTACACCATAACCTTCAACCACTGCAGCATTATCATGATATGCCGATAAAACACCTTTTGAATTATGTTGGTAGGTATTTTTAATCATGCCAAATAAAGTGTCTTGCTTTAATTGGCCATCTATTTCCCAGGTTGCTTTAAAAATTTTATGCCGACAATGCTCTGAATTTGCTTGAGCAAACATCATCAATTCAACATCAGTAGGATTACGTTCCAGCTTCATGTATGCTTCATACAAGTACTCTATTTCATCAGCGGATAAAGCCAACCCTAATGCAACATTTGCTTTTTTAAGTGCCGCTATACCATCGACTAAAATATTCACTTTTTCTAGACTTTGCGCTTCTTTAATATCAAATAATTTACTTGCCAAGGTCCAATCAGAAATAACCGCTTCAGTCATTTTATCGTGAAGTTCATGGATGATAAGTTCAAAACTTTCTGGTGACAGGCTCTTTAAATCAATATCAAACTGAAAAACAATAGCACGTTCAATCTTACTGATTTGAGCAAGCCCAACATTATGACAAATATCCAACGCTTTTGAACCCCAAGCAGATTGGGTGCCAAAACGTGGCACAACCCATAAAGCTTTTTCAAGAGGTTTATCCGATGTTTTAGCACCGAGCAAATCACATAATTGTTGTGTCGCCTTAGTTTCAAGAACATCTTTACAGTCAATAAAATACTCATAATGCGTGAAAAGCTGTCTTATGCGCGGATCAATTTGTTGCAAACGCGCTAGCGTTGCAGAAAGCCTAAAACCTGAATAAGCTACATCACCAACTAATCTTTGCATTTTAGATACTTTATGTAAGAAAAAAAAGGATGGTAGATCGTACTGGATTTTAGCTATGTCTGCTAGTAAAGCTTCATGGCTTAATACGTAGATAATCTGTGTGATAAAAATTTATAAGGCCGTATTCACAATTCTAAATGGTAGTAAAACATCGATAAATGACACGCTTGGGAACCAAAAGTCATTGATTCTAAAAAGAATAACGTGGGATAATAAGCAAGCTGTAGGACAAAATTTGGGGGCCAAAATGCATCTTAATTTAGAACACATTACCTTTAAAGCGCAAAAGGAAATCAATAAAATTTTAGCGCCTTTAACCAGGATGAGCGATATTTGTTATTTCTCATACGGTGAAAATAATTTAGATAGTTCTTGTTTTACCTTGTTAACCCATCCTGAATATTACAATAACTGCCTTATTGAAGAATTCCCCTTATGTGGTTTTCATCTTAAATCAGGCTGGCATCATTGGGACGGCTCTTTACCTCATCAACAAACAGAAATATCCTCTAGCTTAAATATAGGTAATGGCATTATCTATGTTAACCATTACGCCGATAAATCCGTTATAGTAGAATTTGCTTCGCATAAACAGAACAATAGTGTAAAAGACTTCTATTTAAATAATCAATTATTATTGAAAAGATTTGTAAACTATTTTATTAACGAAGCAAAACCTTTAATTGCACAAGCTAAAAAAGAAACAATCAAACCAAACAGGGCTATGGTTGCCACACCTAAAACCAACCCTATTGACATCAATAATGTGGATGAAATTGCCAAGATTTTACAGAAATTGCCCTTAACAAGGGGTAAGCTTTCTGCAAGAGAATTAGAATGCTTTTTAATGCTAATTAAAGGGTTCTCATTAAATGAGATAAGTCAAGCCACAACATTGGCCATTCCAACGATTGCTAATTATATTTCGAGAATAAAACTTAAATTAAATTGTTCATCTAGAAAAGAGATGATACAAAAAGCGGCTGATTCAGGATTAGTTGAATTTAATTAACAGCTTGAGGGCGGTGTCTAAATAAATTTCCAAGACCGTCTTTAACGCTGAGAAATTGCCCATAATAATCTTTGATGTAAGAGTCATAGAAAGCAGTAAAAGCACCTTTAACAATAGAAGGCTGATACGCTACAGGCTGTGGTCTTGGGGTAGATATAATGGTTGCAATTTTTTCTATTAAATCTTCTTGATTCATAAAAGAGGCTGCGTCATTGGTAAGCAACTTGCCTTGCGCAAGTTCTGCCGCTATCTCTCTTTGAACTAGAAGTTTATCAACCACTTTCTCCTGACTCTTTCTTAATAAAGAGGCTGATTTTGTTTTGATTAATCCGCTCACTTGAGTAGCTATATCACGCAATTTGGATACTTCTTTGGAATACAATACATTGTATTGTCCATTATGAACTGTCTTCATCTTACCCAGTATATTGTCAAGATTAAACACATTCCGGTAAGAATCACTTTCCATATGATGACCATGCACAAAATAGATATGATGAGGCCTCACTAAATCATCTGTCTTCCTGTTCCAGATCAAATGTGCAAAAGGGAACTTTTCAGGATCAATAGGTTGGCGACCATTAATGGCATCTTGGGGTACATGATGAACATCTAAAAGTTCAGATAATTTATTCTGAGAAACATATTCTGAAAATTTTTCATTGATTGCGTCAATGGTTTTAGCAATTAAGATAGGTTCATCCCCTAAATAGGGAACCCCAAGCCTTTTTGCCATATATTCGATATTTTTAAGTCCAATAGGTCCATGGCTGTAAATAGTGAGCTTATCTTGGTTATCATTAAAAGAATAACTCAAGGCTTTAAGATTTGGTTTAATACATTTATTGTATAAGCTGATTATTTCTTCGCGTGTAACGAGGCCTTTTTGTATTAATTCTTGCAGCTTAACGGCTGATTTTCCTTGGGATTTTTCTAATATAATTTTATCAAAGCCTAAACCTTGTTCAAGGCAACGTATAAATTCAGCATCATGATTAGATATCAGGATTTCAACCGGAACACCATTATCCACTAAGACTTCAAGTAATTTTAAGATAAAGTAATCATTTTGACCGCGATCAGTTAACAGATCGCCGATTAATCTGAGTAGCGATTCTTTAGCTTCAGGGAATACTTTAATTCTGGCTATTATTTCCTTAAAGCTCTTAATGTCTTCGGCTGTTAAGGTTTCTTTATGATAGAGTTTAATAAATTGATTATAATCATCTTGGGTTATGTCTATAAAACCATGTTTGCAGCAAGCAAAGAGTAATTTGGCAGCATTAGCGTGCATGTCACCGATTGTGACTTGATACTTGTCTCTTGCTTTAAGAAGCTTATCTACGGCAGGAAACTCATAGATATCAACAATTTCTTGGGTAAGGGTATGGCCCATGTAACACACGCTTTTTGAGTAAATTTTGGCGATTATAGCGGTTAACGCAGTGAGAACAATCCTTGATGAGGTCATTTTAGACGGGAGGAAGAAATGTTCAGATTAGAGGTAAAGCACGTTTTTGCTTAAAAAATTCTTTAAGTAGATCAGTGCATTGTTGCTGTAATACACCTGTATGGAGCTCACAGCGATGATTTAATGAAGGGTTTTGTAGAACATTAAAGATACTACCTGCTGCCCCACTTCTGGGATCAGCGGTACCAAAAACAACACGATTTATCCTTGCTTGAATAATAGCACCTGCACACATGGCGCACGGCTCTAATGTGACATACAAGGTTGTATTATTTAGCCTGTAGTTATTATCAAACTGCGTTGCGGCACGAATAGCTTGAATTTCAGCGTGAGAAGTGGGATCGCACGTTGCGATGGGGCAATTATGGCCCTGGCCAATAATTTGGTTATCGCGCACGATAACGGCGCCTATAGGCACCTCACCCTTTTCTTGGGCTTTTAGCGCTAAAGTAATGGCGTGGTGCATCCAGTAAACGTCATTTTGCTCCTTTTCCAAAATCTTGCCTTTTACCTTATTTGATGGATGTCCTATCCCCTCTCCCCCTGTGGGAGAGGGTTGGGGTGAGGGGTATTATTGAATTGATCACCCCTCATCCTAACCTTCTCCCTCAAGGGGAGAAGGGACAAGATAAGCGAGGTTTTAATTATTCCCACTCAATCGTCGCAGGCGGCTTACTAGAAATGTCGTAAGTCACTCGCGCAATGCCAGGAATTTCATTGATGATTCGATTAGACACTTGAGCAAGTAAGTCATAGGGAAGTTGCGCCCAACGCGCAGTCATAAAGTCGCTGGTTTCAACCGCCCGCAACGATACCACATATTCATAACTTCGGGCATCGCCCATCACGCCTACTGCTTTTACAGGCAAAAAGACCACAAAAGCTTGGCTGACTTTATGGTAATAATTGTGCTCATAAAGCGTATCGATGAAAATAGCATCTGCTTGACGTAAAATTTCAGCAAATTCAGGTTTTACTTCCCCTAAAATTCGCACGCCCAATCCCGGGCCAGGGAAAGGATGGCGCATCACTAATTTTTCGGGCAATCCTAAAGCTACACCAATTTTGCGCACTTCATCTTTAAATAGCATCCGAAGTGGTTCACAGAGTTTTAAACGCATTTTATCCGGCAAACCACCCACATTATGATGGGATTTGATCACATGCGCCTTACCGGTTTGACTGCCGGCAGATTCAATCACATCGGGGTAAATTGTGCCTTGTGCCAGCCACTTTATATTAGGAAGTTTTGCAGATTCACTTTCAAAGATTTCAATAAACGTCCTGCCAATGGCTTTACGCTTTAACTCAGGATCTTGAATGCCTTGTAATGCTTCATAAAACACAGGGGAAGCATCTACTTTAATGACTTTCATTCCCATATGTTCAGCAAAGGTAGACATCACTTGGTTGGCTTCATTTAAGCGTAACAAACCATTATCAATAAACATACAGGTGAGTTGTGAACCTATTGCTTTGTGTATCAAGGCCGCCGCTACGGCTGAATCAACACCGCCAGATAAACCAAGCAATACATTTTCCTTGCCAACTTGTTCTTTAATTTGTTCAATGGCATGTTCAATAATATTTACCGGTGTCCACTCTGCTTTAACTTTGCAAATATTAAATAAAAATCGTTCAATCAGTTTTTGACCATCAACTGTATGTGTCACTTCAGGATGAAACTGTAAACCATAATAGTGGCGTGTATCATCGGCCATGGCAGTAATGGGTGAATTAGCGCTTTGCGCTATTACTTTAAATCCTGTTGGAATTACTTCAACTTTATCACCGTGGCTCATCCACACATCAAGGCTATCCATGTCTTGAAATAAGGCATGTTCTTCTAAAAGATTAATTTGGGCATGCCCATATTCTCTTTTACCCGAGGGAGCAACTTTACCGCCCAATTGATGCGCCAAGGCTTGCATGCCATAGCAGATCCCTAAAAGCGGGCACTGTAAATCAAATACGATTTGAGGAATTCTAGGGGTATTCTCTAAATGAACTGATTCAGGACCACCGGATAAAATGATGCCACTAGGGGCAAATGCGCGGATATCATCTTCAGACCAATCAAAGGCATGTAATTCGCAATATACCCCTGCTTCACGCACTCTTCTAGCAATTAACTGTGAGTACTGCGAGCCAAAATCTAAAATTAAGATCTTGTCTTGTTGATTCGTTAGCATCTTTTTACCTTAGTCTTTATGGTAATTAGGTGGTTCTTTGGTGATGGTCACATCATGTACATGGCTTTCTCTGATGCCAGCATTGGTAATGCGGACAAATTGCGTTTCAGTGCGCATGGCGTCAATATTAGAAACACCTGTGTATCCCATGCTGGAACGTAAACCACCCATTAACTGATGTACAACATTTAGCATGCTACCCTTATAAGGAACACGCCCTTCAATGCCTTCTGGTACTAATTTTTCTGCATCTTGCTCAAAAGACTGAAAATAACGATCACTAGAACCTTGACGTTGTGCCATGGCTCCTAATGAACCCATACCACGATACGATTTATAAGAACGGCCTTGATATAAAATGGTTTCACCGGGTGCTTCATCAGTGCCGGCTAATAAGCCGCCAACCATCACAGAAGAGGCACCAGCTGCAATAGCTTTTGCGATATCGCCAGAATAGCGAACACCACCATCGGCTATCACAGGAATGTTATATTTCGCTAAAGCATTGGCGACATTGTAAATTGCTGTTACTTGGGGAACACCAACCCCTGCAACAACTCGGGTGGTACAAATTGAGCCCGGACCTATGCCTACTTTAACAGCATCAGCACCTGCTTTAACTAATGCTAAAGCGCCATCAGCAGTTGCTATATTTCCTGCAATCACTTGTAGCTCTGGATAATTTTTCTTAACCCATGTCACTCTGTCGATAACACCTTGGGAATGGCCATGTGCTGTATCAACCACTACGACATCCACACCTGCTTCATTTAAAGCGCTAATTCTTTCTTCGGTTTCTTTACCTGTGCCTACTGCTGCACCAACACATAAGCGACCTGATTCATCTTTACAGGCAAGTGGTTTATCTTTGGCTTTTTGTAAATCTTTAACTGTAATGAGCCCGCGCAACTTAAAAGCATCATTCACAATTAATATTTTTTCTAATCGATGTTCACGAAACAAACCGACGACTTCATTCATTTGTGTTCCTTCTGGAACAGTCACCAGCCTTTCTTTGGGCGTCATAATACGTGCGACAGGTAAATTTAAATCATTTTCGAAACGCCAATCACGATGAGTAACTATACCTACCAACTCATCCTGATCGTTAACCACTGGCACACCTGAAATGCCATAACTCTCTACTAGACTTAAGAGCTCACCAATGCGAGTGGTTGGTTTTACGGTGATTGGATTTTTAACCACACCACTTTCAAACTTTTTCACTTTACGAATTTCATCTGCCTGCATTTCTATAGACATATTCTTATGAATGATGCCTATGCCCCCTTCTTGTGCTAGAGCAATCGCAAGTTTTGCTTCAGTAACGGTATCCATTGCAGCAGATACCAAAGGAATGTTAAGCTGTATTGTTCGTGTCAGTCGTGTTTTAAGATCAGCGTCTTTAGGGAGAATGGCTGAATGGGCAGGCACAAGTAGGACGTCATCAAATGTGAGCGCATCTTCAATAATCCGCATAGCCGTACCCCATAAGATAAAAATAATCGCATATTTTACCTCATTTTTACCTATAAAGAAAAGGCCTGTGTATGTTCACCCAGACGGAAAGCATTGATGGAAAAGCAGTTTTTACAGTTTGGCAGCTTAACCAAGCCGCTCGTTCCCGTTTAGAAGAAACTTTTCAATTGGTCTGGGTAAAAGGAGAGCTTTCTAATGTGGCGCTGCCGCGCTCGGGACACATCTATTTCACGCTTAAAGACGAGCATGCTCAAGTGCGCTGTGCCATGTTTAAAGGCTCTAATAAGCACTTAAGTTTTACGCCGCAAGACGGCAAAGCCGTGCTTATTCGGGCCCAAGTCAGTATTTACGAAGAGCGTGGCGATTATCAGCTGATTGTTACCCAAATGGAAGAATGGGGCCAAGGTGTATTGCAAAAAGCCTTTGAAGCACTTAAAGCAAAGCTCCAGGCTGAAGGGCTATTTGAGCAAAGTCATAAAAAAGCTCTTCCCCCTTACCCTAAACATATCGGCATTGTTACCTCACATACTGGTGCAGCTATTCAGGATATTTTAAGTGTTCTCAAGCGCCGTTACCCTATAGTTCCGGTGACGATTTACCATACCCAAGTGCAAGGTAAAGTAGCCACAAAAGAGATAGTCCAAGCCATTGCCTTAGCCAATAAACACAACAAAGCAGATGTGCTGATCATAGCGCGTGGTGGTGGCAGCCTAGAGGATTTATGGTGTTTTAATGAAGAAAGTGTTGCCAGAAGCATTTATGCAAGCGCCATTCCCACCATCACAGGAATTGGGCATGAGGTGGATTTTACCATAGCCGATTTTGTGGCGGATTGTCGCGCCCCCACCCCTTCTGCAGCTGCGCAAATGATAACGCCAGATGCAGGAGAACTCGTTGCTCTTTTTGAAAGCAAAAAACAGCGTTTAATTCTAGCAATGAAACGCAAACTACAACATACAGCACAAAAATTAGATACCCTAGAAAAAGGGCTTGTGCACCCGGGAATGATTATTAAGCAAGCATTTCAAAAGTGTGATTATTTACAAAAGCAATTAATACTCCTGATGATGGGCTCATTAGATAAAGCTAAAAATAAACTTTCGGTTTTAAGCGCCAGATTGCATGCAATTAGCCCTTTAGCAACGCTAAGCCGCGGTTATGCGATTGTCACAACCACTCAAGGAGATGTGGTTCAAGATGTTGACCACCTTAAACCTCAACAACAGTTAATAACACAAGTGAATAAAGGGAAATTCATTTGTACGGTACAAGAAATTATTTAGCTATTTTAAAACGATTTCTCTCCCTCATTAACGTGCATATGCAACCTAAATCCTGTTTACACAATATGAGTTTGTAAGCTAAGATGTTTTAAACCTTGTTTGTGATAGGTGACTCATGTTATTTAAGCGAAAACTCCCACTCAACCAAGTGCGAGAGGCATTGAGAAAAAAGCTTATTGATGACGGATTAACGCCTATCAATGCCAAAAAAACAGCCAACATGATGTCTAAAGGCGATATTTTTCAATTACATAAAGATCTTCAACGTCATCCTAAGCTGGTGGTAGTTAATAAAAAAACAGGGAATGCCAGAGAATATACTGGATCTGATTTTGATACTCCTGACAATGCCAGAGAATTACTCAGAAAATTAGCCAGAGAAAATAAGGTGCTTTATAGTTATTTATCGCAGTATTTCCACCAAGGTGGCTTTATGAACCTTGCTGAATTATTAATGTCCTACTACTTTTTGCCTAATACTGTTGTAGAAACGAGCAATAGACGCGGTGTGCTTACCATTGAAAAAGACGGTTCGGTCAGTTACGAAGAAAAATTTGATATTATAAGCGTGAAAGACCTAACCAGTAGGGAAACTTTTAAATTACCTCATGATCAACCGATTGCAACCATTAGCCTTAAATCAAATATGAAAGAAGAAAAGCACCGCGTTAGCCATAGATGTGCTGAAATTAAAGTCAAAGCACATGATAAAGTAGCTGAAAAATACTTTGAAGATCCGCGTGGTAAATTTTCTAAATTTTTGTCCTGGATTAAAGATTCAATCCATATGTTCTTTAGCCGCTTTGAGCGTGAACAAGAGCACAAAAGACAAGCGATTCAACAGCCACGCAAGAAATTGTAAATAATTGCTCAAGAAATTACCCCTCATCCGACTCTACTCCCCCTCACCCTAGCCCTCTCCCACAAGGGGAGAGGGGACAAGATCAAAATTTGGTTTCTTTCCTTCTCCCCTTGAGGGAGAAGGTGGCCGTAGGCCGGATGAGGGGGAATATCTTGAGAGGGGGAATATCTTAATTAACCCGATTTCTTCACATATTTCATCAATCGACGTTTTTTATAAATTTGCCGTGGCGTTAAGGTATTACGTTTATGCGCAAAAGGATTTTGCCCTGATTTACAGATAATTTTAACGGGCGTGCCTTCTAACTTTAAGGTCTTGATAAAATAATTCGACAAATACTTTTGATAGCTTTGGGGTAATTCATCGGTTTGATTGCCATGGATGACAATGGTAGGTGGATTATGGCCACCACAATGGGCATAGCGTAGCTTAATACGCTTGCCACGTACCAAAGGCGGTTGGTGCGATTCAATGGCCGTTTCTAAAATTTCTGTTAAATACTTTGTGTCTAATTCTTTATTAGCACTTTTATACACTTTGTCGATGGTTTTAAAGAGATCGCCAACACCTGTGCCATGCAAGGCAGAAATGGTATGGATAGGGGCAAAATCAGCAAATTTTAAGCGATAGCTTAATTGACTTTTAACCTGCTCTTTTTCATCACTATCCATGCCATCCCATTTGTTAGCACAAATAATTAAGCATTTACCAGCATCAACAGTAAAACTAATTAACGACAAATCCTGATCGGTTAAACCAATTTTGGCATCAAAAACTAAAAGTACTACATTAGCTTCTTTGATGGCTTGTAAGGTTTTAAGCGCAGAAAATTTTTCTACCACATCCATCGCAACTTTATTTTTGCGTACCCCTGCGGTATCAATCAACATGTAAGCTTTTCCCATGCGCTTCATATTGATGTGAATGCTGTCGCGCGTTGTTCCTGGCATATCGCAAACAATAACGCGCTCTTCACCGAGCATTCTATTTACTAAAGTAGATTTACCTACATTAGGGCGCCCAATAATCGCAACCTTAGGAACATCATCATGTGCTTGTTCCTCGGTGATAGATTGCTCTGGTTCTTCCTCATGAGGTAATGTTTCAAAGGCTTCTAGCAACAGCGACTCAATACCCCTGTTATGGCTTGCACTAATGGTTGCCATGTTTTTAAAACCAAGACGATAAAAATCGCTTTTCACGACTTCAGCATCAAGTCCATCTGTTTTATTAATGACTAAGATCACAGGCTTGTTTTGTTTTCTTAATTCTTTGGCAATTTGCTGATCGATTTGGGTAAGCCCTTGTCGCGCATCAACCACAAAGAAAATAAGATCGGCTTCAACCATGGCTAAGCGTGCTTGTTTTAGCATGGCTAAATCAATTTCAGAAGAGGCGCTTTCCCCAATTCCCCCTGAGTCGACAACGATATAGTGCTGATCTTCAAGATAACCTTGGCCAAATTGTCTATCTCGGGTAACGCCAGGTTGGTCAACCACTAAAGCTTGTCTTGAATGCGTTAAGCAATTAAACAATGTTGATTTACCAACATTGGGTCGACCTATTATAGCAATGCAGGGGATCATGACTTAAATGTTCCCCGCTACAGTAAGCGCTGCTAATTTTCCATTATAAGCATTCACTATAAGTTCATTACCAACTGAGATGGGCCTTTGATAGATTTTTCCTGATAAATGTGTGCGATTCATAATATGGCCTTTATGCGTAGATAAGAAATGGATATATCCACCTCTATCAGCCACAGCCACCATACCTGAAACCACTGCTGGCCCCGTGATGTATCGTTCAGCCAAAGCGCTTTGTTTCCAGTGTGTTGCGCCAGTTTGTCTATTAATTGCCCACAAGTTATGGGCATTATCAGTCACAAATAAAAGATCGCCATGCATTGCCATATTTTGGTAAGAAGAAATCTCACGTTCCCACATTAAATTTCCACTCTGGATGTTTACTGCAGCCATTTTACCTTGGTAAGTAATAACATAAGCTGTGTCATCGACAACCAGGGGATCTGCGCTGATATCTACCATGCGTTGAATTTCTGATCTACCTTGTGGCAGTGAAATTGCTCTTTCCCATTCAATGACACCAGAATGTAAATTCAATGCTAATAATTTACCCGTTGAATATCCAACCAAAACACGCTCACCAACAACCACAGGTGAACTACTAAAATGTAAAGTTAAAGAAGGCGTGGATTGATCAACCACCCAGATCTTTTCGCCATTCTTTGCATTGATAGCACTGACGGAGCCATCATTGGCATGGACTAAGACAATACCGTTTTTACCACCGGGGGAGGCTAACACTTCGCTGGTAACTTTAGTTTCCCAAAGTAAGTGTCCGCTTGTGGCATCAAGCGCAACTACTTTCGCATCGCTGGTCGTTAACATGAGCATGTTATCCACCAAGGTGGGGCCAGCACTAAATTTTTTGCCGGTATTACTACTCCAAAGCTTTTTGCCCGTTTTATTATTTAATGCCACTACTTTACCACTATGATCCGCAGCAAAAACGTTTTCACCACTGACATAGGGAATGAGTTTAGTAAACCGTTCTTGTTTAGATAAAGTACCGGTAGACCAAGCTACTTTGGTAATATTTTTACTATGCGCCGCAGGGGGTAATTCGCCAAGTTTTGGCTCAGCGCGACCAGCAAAAGGATTACGTACCGGGCTTTGACCACAACCTGTCAGGCCCAAGGTTAAAGTTAATAAGGCACTTAGGCCAATTGTTCTAATTGATTTTTTCATGATGTGGATGCCTCATCTGCCTTTACATCTTTGGCTGTTGATTCAAGTCCTAATTCTTGCATTTTCATTTTCAGCAATGGCCCATGCATGCCTTCTTCAGGAGCGGCATTCAAAGCTAATTCATAGGCTGTTTTTGCTGCATCAAGCTTTTTTTGCTTAACTAAAATATCACCTTTGAGTTCGGCGATTAACGTTAAATAGGGTCCCATGTTTTTGTCATTGTATAGCTTCAATGCTTCATCCAGTTTGTTTTGTGAAATGAGCAAACGCATTAACCGTATCGTTGCAATGGCTTGAAAATTAGCTTGTTTGCTGTGGCTCATCACCCACTGTAAATGCTTTTCTGCTATATCAAATTTATTTTCATCTACTGATTCATTTGCTAACACAAAACTTGCTAAAGAAGCATAAGGAGAGGAAGCGTATTCGGCCAACAAAACTTGCGCTTTACTATCAATGGTGGCTTTATCTTTTTTTTCAACACCTTCTAGCAAAGCTAAATATTGATCTGAAGCGGCATCTTCTAGTACTTGCTGGTGATGGCGCCAATACATAATCCCTGAAGCAGTTAAGCTCACGACAATAACAACCCAAGACAGCATATTGCCATATTTATTAAACCATTTTTTAATGGCCTCGACTTGCTGTTCTTCTGTTACATAGACTTCCATGACATTACCTTATTGTTTAATGTGCTCTTGTAAAAAAGCTAACGTTTGTTCAATGGTGGTGGTCATTTGAGGCATTTCACCTCTTAATGCTTTAATACTCACCGTATTCGTTTGAATTTCGTTGTCACCCAAAATTAATGCATATAAAGCGCCGCTTTTATCGGCACGTTTAAATTGGCTTTTAAAACTTCCTTGACCACAATTCATTAATACTTTCACGAAGGGAAGTTTGCTGCGAATAATTTCTGATAACAGCAAGGCCTTACTTAATGCCGCTTCCCCTTCTGCTACCACATAAATATCAACAGCAGGTTTTACAGGAATTAAATTATTATCCTGCAATAACATAATTAAACGCTCAATGCCTAAAGCAAATCCAACACTGGGGGTTGCTTGGCCGCCCATGAGGCTCACCAAATCATTATATCTGCCACCGGCACACACAGTGCCTTGCGCCCCTAAATGCGTTGTCACCCATTCATAAACAATATGCGTATAGTAATCTAATCCGCGGACAATACGTGGATCCACTTCAAAGGCAACTTCCAGCTTACTTAAGTGCTGCTGAATTTCTTCAAAATGAAGCATGGATTCTTTGCCCAAGAAGTCAATCAGCAAAGGCGCACGTTGGTTGATTTCTATCATCTTGGGATTTTTGCTATCTAAAATCCGCATGGGGTTAGTATGCAATCGTCGTGTGCTGTCTTCGTCTAAATCTTTACAACTTTGATAAAATTGAATTAACGCTTCTCTATAAGTTAGCCGTTCCTGCAACGTTCCTAGGGAGTTTAGCTTGAGCACTATCTTATCATGAAGACCCAAAGCACGCCATAATCTTGCCATCATCAGGATCTGCTCGACATCCACATCCGGGCCCGGTAGACCAAAGGCTTCGACCCCAAATTGGTGAAATTGGCGGTAACGCCCTTTTTGGGGATTTTCTCTTCGGAACATGGGCCCCATATACCATACCCGCTGTGATTGATTACGGATTAGGCTATTTTCAATCACTAACCGTACGCTTTGCGCGGTGCTTTCAGGGCGCAATGTCAGCCAATCCCCGCCTTTATCCTCGAAAGTGTACATTTCCTTTTCGACAATATCAGTCACTTCGCCAATGGCTCTTTTGAAAAGCTCAGTTTGCTCGAGGATGGGCATGCGAATTTCTTGGTAACCATAGCCTAAAGCAAGGGATTTAAGCTGCTGTTCAACAAAGTACCAGGCAGGCATTTCATCAGGTAGGATGTCTTTCATCCCTTTAACAACTTTGATCCCTAAAGACATTTTGGCAAAGCCCCTTCTTATTGAAAGGAGCTACTTTACCAATTTCTAGGTGAGAAAGGCAGATCTGTGATCTGCCTTTACTGAATTATCAGCTTATTTTGTTGGTTAGATTGCTTCCCATGTGCCATTTGGATGGCGGCATGCGGTGCCATACACTCTTTCAGTGTGACCATTAATGGTAGCGGTGGTCGCAAATTCACGGCAATAATAACCATCAAAACGACGGTGACCATCTCTGATAGGACGATAATATCCCCAATTACCGGTTCTGGCATTGTTCCAATAAATGGTTTGCCCCACAGGCGCACGTGTTGCAGTCACAAATGCCCTATTGGCTTCTTTCATATCTTCTTCGTCCATTTTTTGGCCAACGGCTTTACCCAGCAAGGCACCTGTCAATGCACCAATCGCACCACCGGCAACACGTCCTGCCCCATGGCCAAATTGCGCACCCACAACAGCGCCAACCATACCTCCCAAAACAGTACCTGCCGTTTCATTTTTGCCGGTACTTTGGCATCCTACCAATAAGCCTGTCGAAACTAACAAAACAATGGGTAATCGAAGTGTAGATTTCATCAAATATATCCAGTACTAAGTGTTTTTAGTACCGCCTCCTGTATGCGTTATCATGCTTCCTCGTATTGTTTTTCGGCGCTTTTGCTAAAATCTTTAATAAGGCCTTAAGAAATTTTATTCTTTTGCGATAATAAGGTTAGTAAGGTTAGGAGTTTTTATTTCAATGGCACACAGTTTTGATCCGGCTCCGTTGCAAGCTTTTTTTGAAGAAGCAAAAGAGCAACTGGGCATAGAGCTGAAATATCTTTCAGATAATCCAAAATTCCCCATACAATTAGCAAGTGCGCCAGAAGGGCTTTCACGTAATAAGTGCGTTGAATTATTACAATTCATTAAAACGCAAGTGGATTTACGCGATAACGAAATTGGCGAACTTTATGCCAGTAAAACTGGACATGGGAAATATGTTTTAGATATTCGTATGGAGTGCGCCAAAGCGCTGGCTGATGTGTATGCCCTAAGTACCTTTTATCCGCATGAAGAAGAAGAACCTACCCCTGTTAGGCAACCTAAAAAGCATAAAAAATCTGAAGAACCCGGCCATGCTAAACAGCGCAAAGGCGGTAAAGCAGATTCAGATGAAGATGAGGAAGATTAGCCCTCATCCGGCGCTTCGCGCCACCTTCTCCCGCAAGCGGGAGAAGGGATGCAGTATCATTAACTTTTTACTGGCACTTCCCCTCTCCCATTTACGGGAGAGGGTGGCTTGTCAGAGCCGGGGGAGGGTCTTAAGACTTCTTCTTATACAAATCCGCCACTGTCGCATTAGGATACTGCGCATTGAGCAACAACTTGCTTCGTTGTTCTAAATTTTTATCATTAAAGTGCTTGGCTATTTCTACACCCAGTAATAATGATCGCGCATTGGCTTTAGAAATTTGAGCAAATTTTGCATGAAAATCTTTGGCTTCATCAAATTGTCTAGACTGGAATTTAATAATCGCTAATTCTAATAACGCACTGGGGCGATTCAAATCATAGCGCAGGGATTTTTCTAGGTATTCGGTCGCTTTAGCCACTTCTGGGATTTGCAAAACGCAAAGTCCAGCATTTTCATATGCTTCAGCGGTTTGGGTAAAGTTGGGATCATCCACTGCTTTTAAAAATTCTTTTTCAGCTTGTTTGAAATTCTTTTGACGGCATAAAAAAGCACCATACATATTATGCGCATTGCCTTCTTTGCTATTTAAACTAATGGCTTTTAAGTAGGCTTTTTCAGCTTCGTCATTTTCACCTACCCTTTCTAAAAAGTAGCCATAAGTGTAATGCACTTCTGGTAAATTGGGGGCTAAATCTTTAGCGCGTATAAACTTGGATTTTGCTCTTGATATTTGTTCTTGTTTTAAATAATTCACCCCAAGCTCAATATTAAGTTTGGCTGCTTTTACTTTATCGGCAGGCGGGATCTCGTACAGGCTATTTAAAGAACCATTAGCTTCATTAGGCTTTGCAGCTATTTTTTTGGGCTGGCCACAGTTAACTAAGGTACAAGTTAACGCTATTAAAATGAAAAATTTCCCTTTTTTCATTGTCATTTTTGACTTCCTTAGTGACTTTGAACTAATAACTCTCTATTTTCGATACTTTGCTTAAATTTTATGCTGCGTTGGGTTCTATCGTTCACTTGTCCTGCTAATTGCCCACAAGCAGCATCGATATCATCACCGCGGGTTTTACGTTTCATGGTAACCAGGCCAGCTTCCATCAGTATATCCTGAAATCGCCGAATTGCGTGTTCATCTGAACGTTCATATTGAGTACCAAAGAATGGATTAAAGGGTATCAAATTAACTTTAGAAGGAACATCCTTTAGCAACCTAACCAACTCATAAGCATGCTCTGGTTTATCATTCACGCCCTTAAGCATGACATATTCCATGGTAATGCGGCGACGTTTATCGTCTCTTAAATAACGTTTACAAGCAGCTAATAATTCGGCAATAGGATATTTTTTATTAAGTGGCACTAATTGCGTTCTTAACGCATCATTAGGCGCATGCAAGGAAACAGCTAAAGCCACATCACAAGCATCTCTTAATTGATCAATAGCAGGCACCACGCCAGAAGTACTTAAGGTTACCCGCCGTTTTGATAAACCGTAGGCTAAATCATCCAACATCAGATCCAGTGCCATCACCACATTATCAAAATTAAGCAAAGGCTCACCCATGCCCATCATCACAACGTTGGTAACTGCTCTGTCAGGGGTAATAACAACGCCTTCCTTTTTTAAGGTTTTTACCACCACCCAAAGTTGACCAATAATTTCTGCGGCCGTTAAGTTACGCTGAAACCCTTGTTGGGCTGTATGGCAAAAGCTGCAATTGAGTGCACAACCTACTTGTGATGAAATGCACAACGTTGCGCGCTCAGGTTCAGGGATGTAAACGGTTTCAATAGCCCCACCCCCATCAACTTCAAACAACCACTTACGGGTACCGTCTTTTGCTTGATGTTCGCTGATAATTTTGGGCGGCCTGATTTCACAAAGTTCGGTTAATTTTTGTCTTAGAACTTTACTCAGATTTGTCATGACTGAAAAATCATCCACGGATTCAGCATGGATCCATTTCAGTATTTGCTGTGCACGAAAAGGTTTCTCACCCAAGTCCAAAAGAACCTGGGCAAGCGCTTTTTGATTTAAACCTAATAAATTGATTTTAGACACTATCTAATCCGTTCACATAATTCATTATCTTTAAAGAAGTAACGAATTTCTCGCTCTGCGGTATCTTTTGCATCAGAACCATGCACTGCGTTTTCATCGATGGAATTAGCAAAATCGGCGCGGATGGTGCCTTTATCTGCTTTCTTAGGATCGGTAGCGCCCATCACTTCACGATTCTTGGCAATGGCATCTGGGCCTTCTAGTACTTGCACCAAGACAGGACCGCTGATCATAAAGGTTACCAAATCTTTAAAAAAGGGACGCTCACGATGCACTTCATAAAATCCTTCCGCTTGCTCACGGCTAAGTTGCATCATTCTTGCTGCAACGACTCTTAACCCTGCTTTTTCAAAACGGGCAATAATGTCGCCAATGTGATTTTTAGCAACGGCGTCTGGTTTGATAATTGAAAGGGTTCTTTCTAGGGCCATTATATACTCCGAGGTTATTAATCCAACTAAAAACAAAGCCTAGATATTATACAGGATTTAACCCCCATTAGCATTAAAGGTGACGTTATTCCACCTCATCCATCCACGCGGCTTGGATCGCCTCAAGAATTTTCTCATTGCTCTTTTTAGGATCATCGCTAAATTGAGGCAAGGCACACACCCAGCGATGCAAATCGGTAAAGCGGATATATTGTGGATCCACATCTTGATGTGTTTGTGCAAGATCTCGTGCTATCTCTTGAATATCTGTCCATCGATAAGTCATTAACGTTTCTCCGAAACCTGATTTAGCGTATATTTAGGGATCTCAACAATTAACTCTTCTTCGGCTACTATTGCCTGACAACCTAGCCTCGATTGCGGCTCTAAGCCCCAGGCTTTGTCTAATAAATCTTCTTCTCGCTCAGAAGGTGGGTCTAAGGAATCATACCCTTGTCGTATAATGACATGGCAAGTTGTACAAGCACAAGATTTCTCACAAGCATGTTCAATTTCAATCCCATTATTTAGCGCAACATCTAATACGGATTCCCCATCAACAGCTTCTACGGTTTTGCCTTGAGGGCAGATTTTCTCATGCGGTAAAAAAGTTACTTTAGTCATGTAAAATGCTCTCAATATCGTCAACAGATTTACCTGCCAATACTTGATTGATAGCTGCATTCAAACGACTTTGTGAAAAATCCTGTAAGGCTTTTTCGCAATCTTGCAAGCTTAACTTTATTTTGCTGATATCTTGCCCATTTATCGCAAGTTCTATGGCTTGTTTTTTCTCTAAAAGATCTTGTAACGCTTCTTCTGATAATAGATGGCTATCTATCGCCAGCGCTTTTTCTAAGCTCAGCAACACATGTTTAGCTTCATTGATTTTTTCAGTTAATTTTCGTGAATATAAGTCTATACCCGCATGGATAACAGAATCTTCAATATAGTGGATAATTTGTTCTTCCGATAAACCATATGTTGGTTTAACAGAAATAGCACTTTTAGCACCGGATAATATCTCGTGAGCCTCAACACTTAATAAACCATCACAATCTACTCTGAAAGTGACTTCAATGCGCGCTTTGCCCGCGCTCATAGGAGGGAAAGTTAAATCAAAATGCGCAAGCGATCGGCAGTCTTTGGCCATTTCACGCTCACCTTGCACAACATGTAACGATAACCCTGTTTGGCCATCTTGGTAGGTGGTAAATGTTTGTTTAGCAACGGCTGGAATAGGACTGTTTCGTAGTAAAATTTTATCTACTACGCCCCCCATCATTTCAATTCCCAAGGAAAGGGGTAAAACATCGAGCAAAAGCATGTTATTAAAAGTTGAATTGCCAGATAATATGCTAGCCAAAATAGCTGCACCTACGGCAACCACTTTATCAGGATCAATATCAGTTAAAGGGGCTTTGCCAAAAAAAGCGGCAACACTTTCTCGCACCTTTGTGGCCCTTGTCATGCCCCCTACTAAAACGATGTCATCGATTTGTGATCTGCCGAGCTTGGCATCTTTTAAGACTTTGCTACAAATGCCTAACATCTTCTCTATCAACGGTTCAATGAGTTGATTAAAAATAGCAAGCGTTAATTCAACGGTTTTATTCTCAATCGTAATTTCTACACAATTGTGCAAACTTAATGCTTCTTTAGCTTCTTTTGCTTTTTGTAAAATAAGTGCATGATTGGGTGAGGTTAACCCTAATTGCTCTACTAGCCAGTTTGCTACTAACACATCGATATCATCGCCGCCTAAAGCCGTATCTCCATTAGTGGCAATAACTTCAAAAACACCTTGGCTTAACACCAGCAAAGAAACATCAAAAGTTCCCCCGCCTAAATCAAATATCAAACACGTCCCTTGGGCATTTTTATCTAACCCATAGGCTATGGCTGCTGCGGTAGGCTCATTTAACAAACGTAATACATTAATGCCAGCCAATTTTGCAGCATCTTTGGTCGCTTGACGTTGGGCATCATCAAAATACGCCGGTACTGTAATGACAGCATCAATGATGGCATCATGCTCCGGTACTCTTTTTAACAGTGCCTTTAATATTTCCGCAGAGACTTGTATGGGGTTTACTTTTCCTTGACTCGTTTGTAATTCACAAACCGAAGAATCATTGGCTATAAACTGATAAGGCAGCGTGCATCCTGATGCCATTATGTCTTTTAAACATCTACCCATGAGCCTTTTAACCGACACAATGGTATCTTGTGGAGCATTGGTAAAATGGGCTTTAGCCTCATTGCCAACCAACACTTCATGGGGCGAATAATGAACAACCGAAGGCAGTAACGCTTGGTGATGTGTATCTTCTAATACTACAACTTTGCCATCAATTTCTTGTGCCACCAAAGAATGCGTTGTACCAAGATCAATACCAATGGCACTTTTCCTAGTTTTCGCTTGTGGTTCATGTATTTTTAAAACGCCCATACGCTACTTTATATCTCTTGTTGTTCTTGCAGATCTTGTGACAAATGATCGTAAAATTGCATTTTGCGCACAATCTGTCGCGCCTTTTCTAATGCATCTTGTGATAAGGTAGTATTATCCAATATTTGGCTTAATTTATTTTCATACTCTTTCAAGGTGTTGGATACGACATCATAGATTGCTTTATATTCACCTTCTGCCATGCGTTCCCGTAAAGCGAATTGCTCATCCAAAAATGCAGTATCGAGCGCTGTATCAATTTCTGATTGGATATCCACACCTTGTAGTGTTAATAAATAAATTGCTCGTTTTAAGGGTGAACAAAGTACTTGGTAAGCTTCATTAATTGTTGCACTTTGTAATAAAGCGGCTTTTTTTTCTGTATTAGCGCTGTTCACAAATTTATCAGGATGCACAGCTTGTTGTAATTGATAATAGCGCGACTTAAGGGCTGAATTATTTAAGGTAAATATTTTAGGCAACCCAAATAATGAAAAGTAATCCGATTTATCCAAACTCATGGTTACTCATCTGTTAAGGTAAAACTTTCACCACAGCCACATTGATTTCCTACATTAGGATTATCGAATTGTAAGCCTTCATTAATGCCTTCTTTACGAAAATCCATAACCGTGCCACCTTTGAAAAATTTAAGATAAATTTCTTTATCCACAAGGACGGTGATCTCATCGACTGTAAAAGCATAATCGACAGGCTTTTGATTTTCAGGGTAAGCATATTCCAAGACGTATTCATAGCCAGAACAGCCCGCTTTTTTGACACCAACTCTGATGCCCATGGGCTTTTTGGAAGCTTTTTCCAATGAACGACGTAAATGCCCCAGCGCATTTGAGGTGATTTTTAATCCGGGATCACCCGTTGGCAGATCCGTCGGTAACTTAATCATGGGTTCGTTCATTTTTAGCTCGATAATCTTGTACGGCGGCTTTAATGGCATCTTCTGCTAACAAAGAACAGTGTATTTTCACTGGCGGTAGCTTTAATTCATTCGCTATCTCTGTATTTTTTATTTTATCAGCTTCTTCTAAAGTTCGCCCCTTTAACCATTCTGTTGCCAAGGAACTTGAGGCAATAGCGGAACCACACCCATAAGTTTTAAAAACGGCATTTTTGATAATGCCCGTTTGTTCGTCTACTTCTATTTGAAGTTTCATTACATCACCACAGGCTGGTGCTCCTACCATGCCAGTACCGACATTGGGGCTGTTTTTATCTAAATTTCCCACATTGCGGGGATTTTCATAGTGATCTATCACTTTTTCGTTATATGCCATTTTTCCCTCTACTTTAATGGGCTGCCCATTCTATGGTGCTTAAATCAATACCTTCTTTATACATATCCCACAAAGGAGACATCGCTCGAAGGCGTGTAACTATTTGTTTTACCGAGGCAATTGCCTGGTTAACTTCAATCTCAGTGGTAAACCGTCCCAATGAAAAACGTAAACTGCTGTGCGCCAATTCATCATTTAAACCTAAAGCACGCAATACATAAGACGGCTCTAAACTAGCTGACGTGCAAGCAGAGCCTGAAGAAAGCGCTAAGTCCTTTAAACCCATAATCAGCGACTCGCCTTCTATATAGTTGATACTAATATTTAGGATCCCAGGCAGTGTTTGAACAGGGTGACCATTTAAATATACCTCTTCAATATTTTGTAAACCCTGCCATAACTTATCTTTAAGTGCTTTAATTCGAATGGCTTCTTTTGCCATCTCTTGTTGCGCGATTCGGCAGGCTTCACCCATCCCCACAATTTGATGAGTGGCTAAGGTACCAGAGCGCATGCCTCTTTCATGACCGCCGCCATGGATTTGCGGGTTTAAACGCACCCGGGGTTTACGCCTGACATACAAGGCCCCTATGCCTTTGGGCCCATAGAGTTTATGGCTAGAAATGGAGAGCAAATCAATTTCATTTTGTTGCATATCAAGCGGAATTTTACCTACCGATTGCGCGGCATCCACATGAAATATAATGCCCTTTTCACGCGTCAATTTGCCAATCGCTATAATGTCTTGAATAGTGCCAATTTCATTATTGGCATGCATGATAGAAACTAAACAAGTGTCTTGGCGAATGGCTGCTTCTACTTTTTCTACACTGACCAAGCCTTGCTTATCTGGCGATAGATAAGTGACTTCATAGCCTTCTCTTTCTAACTGGCGGCACGTATCTAATACTGCTTTGTGCTCAATCATGCTGGTAATAATATGTTTACCCTTTCGCTGATAAAACGAAACCGCCCCTTTGATAGCTAAGTTATCCGATTCTGTGGCACCACTTGTCCAGATGATCTCTTTTTCATCTGCATTGATTAATGAAGCAACTTCTGCACGCGCTTTTTCAACAAGCTCTTCTGCTTGCCATCCATAGGCATGAGAACGTGATGCTGGGTTGCCAAAATCATTTTTCATGCAACTAACCATTTTTTCTATTACCCGCTCATCAATCGGGGTGGTTGCTGCATAATCAAAATATAACTGCTTACTCATAAAACTTCTTCTTGTACTCTCACTTGTCTTTTCATAACACGAGGCGGATTATTGCGTGGTATGTTAGGGCTAAACACACTTTCTTTGTCTTCATCGAAGGGATCAAAAGGCTTTGGACTCTTTAATTGCAAGGTATACGGATAAAATTTTGTAATTTTTGCCAAACCTTGATGAAGTAAATGCGATGCCAAACTTCTTGAACAATGAAGTTCTTTTTTAGCATCATGAGATAACAAAATAACATTATGCATGTTCTAACCTAATAAATTGAAGGGGTATTTGCGTGCTTTTGGCATGCGCTTTAATCTGTGGCTTTTTAGCTAAGGCACCAAGGGTGATCCCTTGAAAAAAAAGCGATATTTTGTCATTTAATTCATCCCACAAATGATGGGTGATACACATGGCGCCATCATGACAGTTCGCCTTACCCTGGCAACGTGTGGTATCAATACGTTCATCTACCGCATCAATAATTTCAGCTAAAGTGATAGCGTCCGGCTCTTTTGCCAAAAGATATCCACCTTTAGCGCCACGGATGCTTTTTAATAGCCCTTTGCTGCGCATCAGGCCAGCTAATCTTTCTAAGTAAGCTGCAGAGATCCCATGACGCTGGGCTAACTCAGAAACCGTAACAGGGCCCTTTTGTTGGTGTAGCGCCAAGTCTAATAATGCCGTAACGGCATAGCGACCTTTTGTGGTTAGTTTCATGACAAAATGTTCCGATTTAAATCGGTGCAAGCGTGTCATACCCGACTAAAATAGTCAAGATTGTATGCGTGTTACCTGTTTTAAAAACCCCCGAAGAATATTGATTTCATCTTGTTCTAATTGGGCCTTTGAGAATAAACGTTTGAGCCTAGGCATAAGTTTCTTGCGATGATGTGGGTCCATAAATCCCACTTGGATAGCGGTGGTTTCAAAATGGGCTAACAACCCCGTCACCTCTTCCATCGTGGCTTTCTCTGCAAATTGGGTGACAGGCAATTCCATTTCATTGTTGGCTAAAAAAGATTGGTAAATTTCATAGGTTATCACTTGAACCGCGGCGGCTAGATTTAAAGAAGAATAACCAGGATGGGTGGGTATGCAAAGATGGAAATCGCAACGTTGTAGCTGTTCATTGGTTAAGCCAGCGCGTTCTTGGCCAAAAATAAATCCCACTTCTTGGCCAGAAGCGCTAAGTGAAATTGCTTTATCGGCAGCTTCTTTAGGCGTTAATTGTGGCCAGGGAAATTCACGGCTTCTGGCACTGGTGCCAAGTAACCATTGGCAATCACTAATTGCTTCTTCAAATGTATTGACGACCTTTGCATTTGCTAAGATATCGTCTGCCCCAGAAGCACGGCTGGTAGCTTCAGCATGTGGATAATTTTCAGGTGCCACCAAGGTTAAGCGTGAAAGCCCCATATTTTTCATGGCGCGCGCCGTGGCACCAATATTACCTGGATGCGTCGGTTGGCAAAGAATAATGCGGATGTGATTTAGCATGAAAAATTAAAATCCATTGAACAAGCAATTTACCTTCGTCCGACCCTCATCCCCCTCACCCTAACCC
>JAFECS010000008.1 GCA_018241965.1 Pseudomonadota bacterium
AAGATTTGATGGGCGCATACAGGATGCGCCCCTACGATAATAAGAGATTCAAAACATCTCCCCTACCAATTTACAATTCTTCTGAATAACGCTAATTATCATATCAACAATTGCACAATCAAAACCTGCTTCTTTTATATTAGCGCGCTCTTGTTTTGCTGTGTCTATAATAATTTCGCATTGCTTTGAAAACATCTCTTTAAATGCTAAATACGAAAATCCGCGTTTTGAACAAAAATCATGCCAATGACTTACTTTTATCTCATCATGCGTATAAATCCCCCCCAGTTTCATTGCCATCTCTTTTACATTCGCCTCTAAAGAAGCACAAACATCGTAAAAAGGGGCTAACTCAAACTGCTTATGATTGAGGTATTTAATTGCGAATTTTTTGGCATGCGCGTCCTTATTACCAATTAAAAAATTATATATAATAAGTTGCATCATCCGATTTCTATCTACGGCGGGAATATTTGTTTTTTGCAGCAAATTAAAACAAGATTTAAATCCGGGACCACGATCTTTTTGATATTTTGCACTGGGAAGATATCCTAACGCTTGGCAAAAATCTTCCTGATGAAAGTGCTTAATTTTATTTTGCTGTATTTCTCGGTCAAATCGCGTGATCAGTAAATAATCTGTTTTTAATCCTTTATGCAAGGTAACTTCGACCATATTGATCCCCATTTTGTTACCTAGACGCATACAAAAATACTCATTCATCATTTTTTCTTCAAAGGGCGCAAGCGCAGGTTTTAAAATGTGCGTAGAAAAACAATCCATTTCAGGAATCGCCACTTTGTTATCAATCAGGCAAACAGCAGCTTTATATTGGGTACCTGATAAAGAAACATGAATCTTTTCATTATTAAAAAATAACGGTGCTTCAGGCAAAGTTTGAATTTGTTTTTCGAGTGCTTTATCAGAAATCATTTCACCTTTTAAAGGCGTAGTATGTCTTTCTTCTTCTGGTTCATCTAACTGGTGGAACGTAACCGCACCCTGGCAATCTTTCCCCATCATTTTTAAAAGACTAAAGGTATCATTTTGATTTACCCCCAATATCCTGCTTAAAAGCGGCAAAGATTTTTCTCCTTGTGGCGCTAAACCAGCAAAATAAGGGTAACAGTGGTTATGATCGAAAGATTTTTCTTTTAACGGCATAAAGAGCGAAAGTGGGTTTGATGCTTCATCATGATAAGAAAAATGAAGTTTCCCTTTTTGGGTTTGCTCTAAAATGCCAAGGTGTTTCCCAAACAATCTAACGCTTAATTTATGCTCTTGTGGTATATTCATAAAGTTGGCAATAAAGGTAAACGTGCTTCAAAACGGATCCCAAGCATACTGGCAACCAACAACACTTTGCCTAATTCACAAGAACTTTTACCTTTCTCTAATTCTTGTATAAATCGAATACCGGTTCCCGAAGCTGCCGCCAGTTCCTTTTGGGTTAATTTAGCGGCTTTACGCACTCGCTTTACAAGTTGCCCCATCTGGTTGGTAGAACTGATTGTTTTCATTGAAATACTCCCGTACGGGACTTTCTTCTTAGTATAGCAAATATTACCCCAAAAAGGATCCCTTTCGGGATTAAATTTGATAAAACTTAACTTGATTGAATAATTGTATTCCCGTCAGGGATCATTTTTCATCGGGAACTGGCACTGAGGATGGTTTTGTGGCACGCTTTGCCAAGTTCTTATGGTAAATAGGCCAATTTTCATGTTCACCGGCATTGTACAAACCAAAGTAAAAGTTTCTTTTGTTGAACAAACACCCAGTTTTACCCGTTATGCGCTCTCTTTACCTACAGCCTTGCTTGCTGATCTAAAAATTGGGGCCAGTGTTTCAGTCAATGGTGCTTGCCAAACTGTGGTGGCTATCAAAGGAAATGATGTCTATTTTGATGCGATTGCGCAAACATTACGCTGCACAACTATCCCATCTTATCGCGTTGGCACGTGGGTAAATATAGAGCGCTCGGCTAAATTTGGTGATGAAATTGGCGGCCATATGTTATCTGGTCATATCCTTGGCAAAGCAACAATTAGTAACATTACTACTGCTTCCCAAGGAGAGCATATTCTAACGATTTCTTGCCCCCAAGAATGGATGAAGTATATCTTTTATAAAGGCTATATTGCTGTCAACGGCGTAAGCTTAACCGTTCAAGAAGTCGATGCAAAAGGCCATTTTAGTGTACATCTCATTCCTGAAACTTTGCGTATTACGACATTTGATACTGCACAAGAGGGGGAGGAAGTGAATATTGAAATTGATTCTCAAACCCAAGCGATTGTGGATACCGTACAAAGAGTATTAGCCAACAACACTTTTTGATTTCCCCTGGGGATCATTTTCTAGCATCTCAACAATATGCTCATATCCTTGTTCTTTGGCAAAGGATAAAGCGCGCTCAAAATGATAATCATCTATTTCTGTGGGTGTCTGTGATAATAGCACATGAACAACATCGGCATAACCATTTTTAGCCGCCCCTTCTAAAGCTAACCCTTTATAGTCGGGCGCTATATCTTGCCCCACTTGTTCTAACAACCATTGCACCATTTCGATTTGCCCAAACGAAGCAGCATCTTTAAAGGCATGACCCAAATTATACTGTTTGAATGCCGTTACTACCGATCCATGTCCATAATTTTGTGCAATTTGCAAAGCTTGTTCTTTATCATCAGCATTTATCTCATTGCCTACAGCAGCCAAAATACTCTGAACGACGTTTAAAAAACCTTTAGAAGCCGCCAGTGTCAACGCGCTTTCTTTATCGACATTGTCAATGTCATTACCCACTTGTTGTAGAAGCATTTTTACAATGGGAGTAGCACCAATTTGAGCTGCATAATTTAAGGCACTCCCTTTATCCACATAGGATATATCTTTTAAACAATGATCTAATAAAAATTTTATCACTGATAAATGCCCAAACTGCGCAGCCAGATTGAAGGCACGGCCAATATAATTTTGATTTAATACAACACATGATTGATTGATAATCGCTTCTATTACTGCAACATGACCATTTTGTGCTGCATCTTCACAAGAACGACCTAAAAATCCAGCCGATAACTGTTTTCCTTTTTCGGCAATTAAAAAGGATACAATATCCGCATGTCCTTGGCAGGCAGCATTTCGTAATGATTGCCCCAGCGCATCTTGAGCAAGTTCTTCTTTTTGGGTTTTTAAGATTGCTTCAACAACCATTACGTGACCATTTTTTGAGGATAGTTCTAATGCTTGTTCAATCGCTTTCATCGTCAAATGGCGATTTTCTAAAAACCAACAGACGCTTTGAATATTGCCTCTGTCTGCAGCATGCTTAAAGGCCTCCATCACCCCATTGTCGTCTAAATGGTTAAGTGCCTCATAATGTCCATTGGAGGCACAAATGATTAATAAGGGGATTTTAGCATGCAGTGGAATATCTTCCTGCAATAGAATTTGCATATTGCCTTGTAAACTTGCCAAAACATAATGCAAGGCATTGACTTTATTCAGCCCATCGATGCCAATATGTTTGTAGTGCCGATATTCATCTAAAAAAAGCTTTTGCGGGTTTTGTTGATAAGCTTTATTGTTTACTTCACTTAAATAGGGAAAGTAAGTATCAATAAAACTTTGCCAAATCGTTTTGTTATCGATGAGCTCTTTAAATTTTGCATTCAACGAAATAATTTGTTCTTGCGTATCAGTGCTTAATTTTGGAAAAAGCAATGCTTGAACAACACTTTTGGGAATAGAAAATAATACCAGTGAATTTTCTTCAAGATTGGATGTATGGGCATGCTTTTCTTTATCGACCATAAATTTACAGCGTTTAAATTTAATTTTGATAAGATAATAGTATAAAGCACCTCAAAGCAAAGGGAGGGAAAATTTCCCTCCTTTAGTGCTTTTTACCTGCCAAAAAATCCACGTTTAAATAATCTTCCTGATAGTATTTTAAATACTCTTGGTAATTCCCTTTAAAGTCTTTAATGCCTTTTCTTGTCAGGGCAATCACACGGGTAGCCACTTTGCCCACAAAATGCCTATCATGGCTCACTAAAATCAGTGTTCCTGAATAGGCTTTAAGAGCCTCACATAAAGCTTCGATGCTTTCTACATCCAAATGGTTTGTGGGTTCGTCCATAATCAGTACATTAGGCTTTTGCAACATGATATTGGCAAGCAATAAACGTGCAGCTTCACCTCCACTTATCTGTAAAACGCTTTTTTCCACTTCATCTTTAACAAACAGCACTTGTCCTAACATATGACGCACTTTAACACTGGTTTCGCTGGAAGCTTCATGCGCCAGCCAATCATAAACGCTCACATTTTCTTTCAAAGCTTCATGATGATCCTGAGCAAAATACGCTGTTTGGGTTTCATATCCCCACTCAACCGTACCTGCATCTTGGGCAAGCAAATTCAAGGCGATTTTGAGCAGTGTTGATTTACCAATCCCATTGGGACCAATAAGTGCAACCTTTTCACCGCGCTTGATATCAGCCTTAATATCTTTGAGCACCACTTTCTCACCAAAAGCTTTAGAAATATTGTTAAGGGACAATACTTGTTTACCTGAGGGCCGCTTGATTTGAAAATCAAAGTGCGGCGAAATACGAGAAGTATTTTTAATATCAGGCAGCTCAATTTTTTCGATCATCTTCGCTCGCGATCTGGCTTGGGCTGCTTTTGAAGCCTTGGCTTTAAATCTATCAACAAATTTTTGTAAGGAGGCAATTTTGTCTTCAAGATTTTTCTTTTCTTGCAGCTTTTGAGCCATAATCAATGATTTGTTGCTCAAGAAATAATCATAGTTTCCTGGGTATTCACGTATTTCACCATAATCAATATCTAATATATTGGTTGATACATTATTTAAAAACTTGATATCGTGAGAAACAAATACAAGCAAACCTTTAAAATTATTAATTAAATACTCTTCAAGCCAACAAATAGTTACCATGTCTAAGTGGTTGGTAGGCTCGTCTAATAATAAAATATCAGGGTTACCAAAAAGAGCTTGCGCAAGGAGCACTCGCATCTTAAAACCACCGGATAAAGCTGAAAGCGGCAACGTGTGATTTTCAAGCGGGATCCCTAGCCCTGTTAACAAGGTATGCGCTTGACCTTCAGCCATGTAGCCATCGTAGTGTGCGATAGTTTCTTCAATATCGACAAAACGTTGTGCCGCTTTATCTGTCCATTCACCAGCCAAAAGAACTTCTTTTTCTTCAAAAGCTTTCCACAACGCTTCTTTGCCTTGAATCACCACATCTAACACACGTGTGTTTTCAAAACGAAACTGATCTTGGTTTACCCAACCAATTTGCTTGCCTTTAGGAATAGAAATTTCTCCCAAGCTTGGGGTTTCTTCATTCATCATTAAACGTAAAAGCGTACTTTTACCTGATCCATTGGCACCGACAATGGCATAACGTTTCCCAGGCATTAGCAATAAATTAACCTCATCAAAGAGGAGCTTTGATCCATAATGCATGGATAATTCAATTAACGAAATCATAACTAACTCTCAATTTTCAAATAGCAAAAAAAAAGGCGACCCGTTGGTCGCCTTTTTGTGAATTGAAACAATTATCGTTTGGAGTATTGTTCCACTTTACGCGCTTTACGGTGACCAACCTTCTTACGCTCAACTTCTCGTGAGTCACGAGTAACATAACCTGCTTTTCGCAAGATTCGACGGAAAGATTGGGCGCCTGTCCCACCTTCACCTTCATCACTTTCAACAGGAACTGCACCTTCTTCATCATATTCCAATAAAGCTCGGGTAATACCATGACGAATAGCACCAGCTTGACCCATAGGGCCTGAGCCTTTGACGTTCACAGTGACATCAAATTTGCTTTCTAACCCTAATAATACTAAGGGTTGTCTGACAATCATATGAGCGGCTTTACGGCCACCAAAGTACTCTTCCAATGTGCGATCGTTAATGGTGATTTTCCCATTACCCTTCTTTAGGTAAACACGCGCTTGGCATGTTTTGCGACGACCAGTTCCGTAATGTTGTTGTGCTGTTGCCATGGATTATTAATTCTCAAATATTAAGTAAAAGATAATTCTTTAGGTTGTTGTGCTTGATGTGGGTGTTCAGCGCCACCGTAAATCCACAACTTTTTAAACATTTTTCTTCCCAAGGGACCTTTAGGTAGCATACGTTTAATAGCTAACTGAAGTATGCGCTCAGGGTTTGAACCCCTCATTTTTTCTAAGGCAACGGACTTAATTCCGCCAGGGTATCCCGTGTGATGGTGATACATCTTGGTTTTTTCTTTCTTTCCCGTTGCTTGTACTTGGGCAGCATTAATAATCACAACCGCATCACCAGTATCTTCGTGAGGGGTAAAAGTGGTTTTATGCTTACCACGCAGTATAGAAGCGACGCGAGAAGCTAAACGACCAATGGTCATGGTCTTAGCATCTACAATAAACCAATCGCGTTTAATGTCTTGCGGTTTCGCGACATAGGTTCTCATATATTCAAATCTCCCAAGGGATGAGACTCTCTCAAAGTTGGCGAATTATACAAAAGCACATAGCTAAAAGAAAGAGTGTAGTGCTATCTATTTGTCTGGCGGGCTATCCGGCAGCAAAAGTCGCGTTACTTTTAGCCCCTTCATCAGGTGTTGGGCTATAATTTCATCGATATCCTGTTTGGATTGGTAATGATACCACACTCCTTCTGGATATATGACTAACACAGGTCCTTCATCACAACGCCCCAAGCAACTCGTAGTATTCGCTCTACAATCCCCCGCTTGATGCAGCCCTAATTGCTTAAGGCGTTTCTTGGCATAATCGCGTAATTCTTGTGCATCCCCTAAAGCACAGCAGCGTTTGCCGCTTGTTCTCATGTTGATACAAAAGAATAATTGGTAACGATAGTACATCAAAGCCTCTTTTTGTTAAGACCCTCACCCTAACCCTCTCCCACAAGGGGAGAGGGGATCAGAAAAAATCTAGCAGTTTTCCCTCTCCCCTTGTGGGAGAGGGTGGACAGCAAGCCGTAAGGCGTTGCTGGACGGGTGAGGGCGCATGTATATTAACAGTTTCAAAAGCTCAGAACACATTAATATCAAATGACAACACCCATTTCCGAAAAAGAGCACGCTGTTTTAGTCGATAAATTAGCCAGCCAATGTGTTAAATGTGCATTGTGCCTACCCCATTGCCCAACTTATGAACTCACACAAGATGAGAATGAATCGCCGCGTGGACGCATTGCCTTGTTCCAAGCCCTCGCACAAGAAAAATTACCCCTGACAGAAAAAGCAAAATCTCATCTGGATCAATGTCTTGGCTGTCGTGCCTGTGAGCGTGTTTGCCCCGCCCATGTAGAATATGGCCAGTTGCTTACGCTGGGGCGTGCTCTTATTCCAGAATTACCAGCAAAAGCCCCCTTAAAAAAATTATCCCTAAGTACAAGATTTTTAAGTTGGGTACTAACGCAAAACACCATGAACCGCGCCTTACAATGGGTTCTTTGGGTACTGCAAAAAACGGGATTAAGAAATGTTGCGCACCTTATTAAATTGCCAAGCCTTCTAGGGATAGGAACGCTAGAATCCATTTTGCCCAAAGTGCCTCCTCCTCTGAAGCTACTCCCTTTCTATGAAGCGCTGGGACCAAAACAAGGCAGTGTTTCTTTATTTACGGGTTGTTTATCTTCACTTTGCGATCAAGAAACTACTCTCGCCAGTATTTGGGTTTTGCGTCATCTGGGCATGGATGTCACTATCCCAACAAACCAAACCTGCTGCGGCGCCATCGCAACCCATGCAGGAGATATTCAAGAAGCACATCGTTTGGCCAAACAAAATTGCCAAGTTTTTTTGGACCAAAACATTGATTACGTTGTGACCACAGCTACCGGATGTAGTGCTGTGTTGCAAGAATATGCTTCACATTTTAGTTTTTCATCTGATTTAAAGGTCAATGCCTTTCCTGCATTTTCTAACAAAGTCACTGATATCATCACCTTTATACAAAATCATTGGCCTGCTACTTTAACATTGTCACCTGTAAAAGGCCTGGCAATATTACATACGCCTTGTACGCGCCGTAATGTTTTAAAATCTCCACGCGATCCTGAACAATTGCTCACTAAGATCCCACAATTAACCTATAAAACCTTTACTTCCCCACATTGCTGCGGGGCAGCGGGCACATATATGCTCGAACATCCACTCATTGCTGAAGAATTAGCTCAAAATTTACTTAAGGACTTAGCTAATTTAGAAGTTAACTTTATAGCAACAACCAATATTGGTTGCGCTTTACACCTCAACAAAGAGGTTAAAAAACGTTATCCTCAGGTGAAAGTTGTCCACCCAATAATTCTCTTAGCCAAAGCTTTAGGTTTTTAATCAAGGGCACTACCATTTGCCATAAAGTGTGTTATCTTTATACGGTTAAATAATTTGAGCAATTATTTGAAACGTAAGTGTCGGTTGCTGTTTGCTAATCCATATTGATAATGAGAATATGGCTCTTGGTAAGGGATAAACCGAACCTTTTAAAAGTGTGTGACTAAGGAGAGTACTTATAATGGCTAAAAAGAAGGCAAAAAAAGCAAAAGCAGTCAAAAAACCAGCTCGTAAGGTTGCTGCTAAGGCAAAACGTGGTGCGGTTAAACGTGCTACCGCTAAGCGCGCAGCTAAACCAGTTGCTGCTAAGAAAGCTTCCGGACCTATCTCAGTTGGTCGTAAACCTTTCAGCAAATCACAATTCGTTTCTGAAATTGCTGAACGTACCGGCATAGCAAGAAAAGATGTTACTGCGATGATGGAAGTTGTAGGCAGCATCATTGACGCTCACTTACAAAAATCCGGCCCAGAAGTGTTCTCCTGGCCTGGTATGTTTAAAATCCAAGTTATCAAAAAGCCTGCGACCAAAGCGCGCCAAGGCATCAATCCTTTCACCGGTGAAACCATGATGTTCAAAGCAAAACCTGCTAGCCGTCGTGTTAAGATCCGTGCATTGAAACAACTCAAAGCAATGGCTGCTTAATCAGCAAGTTTGCAAAAAAAAAGGGGCCGATTGGCCCCTTTTTTTTGATGTGATTATTTCAAAAGGATCGGCGTTGGAAAAAGTCTTGGCAAATATCTTTTGCCGTAGTAACGGATCCCAACTACTGCGCCTATTCCAATACTCATCCAGGCAAGCACCCAGAGGCTTGAAGTCAAAGGATGATCTTCAAACGTGGCACATTGGTAATAAATAACCGCCATGGCATAAGCAAGCCCTGTGGTCCAACACACTGAAAAAAGTGTCCAGCCCTTTTGCACTTCACGCACCATCGCTGCAGTGGCTGAAACACAAGGAAAATAAAGCAATACAAATAATAAATAGGCAAAGGCATTTGCTTGCCCATTAAACCGTCGCACCATTTCACCATAGATATGATGGTTTAGCTCTTCTGTGGGCGAATTGGCTTGTATAGGATTGCGCCATGCTCGAGAAAGTTGTGCCAAGTTAGCTGGAATCGTTGCCAATGCTTGGCGCAAACTCGCAGCCAGTACAAAAGGTGGCTTAGTGTCATCTTTTGCTTTTTCAACATACAATGAATTTAAAGTGCCAATCACCACTTCTTTGGCTAAGATCCCCGTTAATAAACCAACCGCTGCTGGCCAATTTTCTTCTTCTATACCCAATGGCTTAAACACGGGCACCAAAGCCTTGCCTGCCACAGCAAGTATCGAGTTTTGATTGGGCTCATCTAACCACTGCCCTTTAATACTGATGCTATTTAAAACGCCTATCACAATACACACTGGCAAAATCAGTTTACCGGCATTCACCACAAAACGGCGCAAACGGTGCCAACAATGCAACCAAAGCGATCGACCATGCGGCCATTGGTAATCCGGCATTTCTAACACTAAAGGCGCCACTTCTCCTTTGAGGAGCGTTTTTTTCAGTAATAAGCCTGTTAATACGGCCATGAAAATGCCGATCACGTAGAGTAAAAAAACAATATTAGGTCCGCCTACCGGAAAAAATGCTGCCACAAACACAGTGAAAATTGCTAACCTTGCCCCACAAGACATAAACGGACTCATCATTACTGCTAAGATCCTGTCACGTTTATTCTCTAAAGTACGCATGCCCATTATCGCCGGGACATTACAACCAAACCCCACAATCATCGGCACAAAAGATTTCCCAGGTAACCCCAAGGTGCGCATGAATCTATCAATCACAAAAGCAGCTCTGGCCATGTACCCTGAATCTTCCAGGAAAGCCAATGCTAAAAACATCGCACCGATCACGGGAATGAAAGTAAGAATAGTACTGATACCTTTACCTACCCCAGACACTAACAACGCCATCAACCAAGCGGGGGCACCCAGTTTGCTCAAAAGCTCAGCAAAACCTTCCACAAAAAGAGCATTAGAGCTCAACTCAAAGAAATCTTGAAAGGCACCGCCAATATTAATGGCAAAGAAAAATAGTGCATACATGACAGCAAAGAAGAAAGGGATGCCAACATAACGGTGACACGCTATGCTATCGAGCATTTCTCCCCACTGTGATCGGCTTCTTTGTTCTTTTTTATCTGTTTTGCGAGATAAAGCAATAATTTTATCAATAAATTGATAGCGGCTACTTGCAATCAACACATCCGCATCAGTGTCGGTTTGCGCTAATATATGCTGTTTTGCAAGGTTAACTATTTCGCTATGTTCGCTTAACTCACCTTCGAGCCAACGAACAACTTGATAGCGTGGTGCTTGACATGTATTTTCAAGCAGCTGAATTTGTTGTTCCACAACTGGCGGATAAGTTATTTTACAACCAGAGATGCTTGTCTGATGCGCTACTATTTCTTTTAAACTTTCAAGCCCTATTCCGCTTCTGGCTACCAGGGGAACAACCTTACATCCTAATGCCTTGGCAAGTGATTCAATATTGATTTGATAGCCTGCTTTTTCCATTAAATCCATTCGGTTTAAAGCAACGACAACCGGCAAATTTTGCTCAAGCAATTGTAAGGTGAGATATAAATTACGCTCTAAATGATGCGCATCGACCACATTAATTAATTGACCAGAAAAATCTTTTAAAAAAGAAGAGGTAATTGTTTCATCGTAGGGGCATTCAAGGGGGGGCTTGGTTAATGTATATGTGCCCGGCAGATCAATAACTTCCATGCGCTTAGCGCCTAGCCAAAAATGCCCTGACAAACTTTCTGTTGTCACCCCAGACCAGTTACCAACGTGTTGTGTTGCTCCGGTTAAGGCATTAAATAACGTTGTTTTACCACAATTAGGATTCCCGACAAGCGCAATTTGTAAGGGGGCTGGTTGTTTGTTTTTCGCTTGGGTGCTTGCCATGGGCATACTCAACTTCTATTTGTTGACATTCTTTCTTGCGCAAACTAAGGGTATACCCTCTTAACAAAATTTGCAGGGGATCCCCTAAAGGAGCTACACGTAAAATGGTTATTAGTACGCCTGGCGTTAGCCCCATGGCCAATAGCTTTTGCCTAAACCCTTGTGCATGCTGACCAAAGCCCTTCATACGCACGGGTTTGCCTATAGGAATGGCGTCTAAGGTGAGCAAGGTGCATTATCCCTTATCAGATCCGATATGACTAATATTAATGATAATTATTCGCATTTACAAGTAAACAAGGGTGAATGTGTACACACAAGGGACAAAGCTACAGACTCATCTCATCGTAGGGGCGCAGCCTGTCTGCGCCCATCAAGCCGTAATTTTATAGGGCGCATACAGGATGCGCCCCTACAAAGATTAAAAATATCTCAAATATCCGAATAATTTCTCAAGGCAAATGCGGCTTAGCCATATAAGCAAGTGTTTGCATTTCAGTTAGCCTGCTAATTGTTCTTTTGAATTCAAATTCATGCCTTTTGCCTTGATATAAATTTGCTAAAGGCACTTCTGCCGAAATTATCAAAGTCACATGGCGTTCATAAAACTCATCCACCAAGGCGATAAAGCGTAAAGCGACATCTTCCATCTGTTCAGTCAAGGCTTGTACCCCACTGATAAACACTGTTTTAAAACAACGGGCAATTTCAATGTAATCGCTTGTAGAGCGTGCTGTTTTACACAAAACATCAAAGCTAAACCACACAACGCTTTGCGCCCACTTTAAAGTGCTGATTTCTCTGTCATTAATGGTCAACATTTTATTTTCAATACTCTCAAACGGGGCAAGCTCTTTAAAATAGCGCAGCATCTTTTCTTGGGACGTAGCATCTAATGGATAATGATATAAAGAAGAATGTGCTAAATGTTTTAAGCGATAATCCTCGCTGCCTTTTATTTCTACCACTTGCGTATGTTGATGAATTAAAGCAATAGTAGGTAAAAATTTTTCACGTTGTAAACCATTATGATACAGATCTTCTGGCGCTAAATTCGACGTTGCCAGCAAGGTGACTCCTTGATGAAATAAATGTTCAAAAAGCTCTGCCAAAATCATCGCGTCAGCAATATCTTTGACATAAAACTCATCAAAACATAACACCCAAGAACGGCTTGCAAACTCACTGGCTATGATTTTAAGCGGAGAAGCTTCACCTTGATGCTTCGTTAACGCCTGATGTACAAACTGCATAAACCGATGAAAATGAAGACGTGTTTTTTGTTCAAAAGGAATGGTCTGATAAAATAAATCCATTAAAAAAGTTTTACCCCGCCCCACCGCACCCCACAAATATAATCCTTTTACAGGCACTTGGCGAAGTCCTAAACTACGAAACAAACTACTTTTTGCTAAGAACAGATAATCTTGTTTTGTTAACATCTCATGATAAAGTTTATCTAAACTAACCAGGATCTGCTCTTGAGCGGCATCTAAGGTAATTTTACCATTTTGACAATAACTGTGATAAAGCGCTAACGGGCTCAAGCGACACCCACCATCAATGCTTCAACAAGGTTTCGTAAAATCACCAGTTTTCCATGAAAAAAGTGTGATGATTGCGGAATTTTATGTAAAGAAAGCTGCGGCTCTATTTGTGCTTGTTTCTCAGTCCATGCATAAACCGCTTTTGGATCAATCACTTCATCTTCTTCTGGTTGAATAATTACCCAAGGACAACCAAGTACAGGCAAGCTTTCGAAAGGTTGATTAGTTACAGCAGGCGCGATACTAAATAATTGTTCACAAGGATATTTTATGGCGCCATTGGCGGCAATATAAGCCCCAAATGAAAATCCTGCCAACCATAACTTAGATGAGGGTAAAACCTTTTGACACCAAGCTATAACAGCGAACAGATCTTCAATTTCGCCTTTGGAGTCAGCAAATTCGCCTTCACTTTTACCTACACCACGGTAATTAAAGCGCACACTGTGCACATCTTTATGAAAAAAAGCACGAGATAAAGTATGCACAACTTTATTATGCATGGTGCCTTGATGCTGGGGGTGAGGGTGACAAATAATCGCCACCCCTTTAGCTTGGTTTTTTGCGCTTAATGTTAGCAATTCTAAATGGCCAGCAGGGCCATCTATCAGAAAATTTGTTTCTCCACTGGGAAAATCATTAAGCTGCAACACGTTTAATGGTTGCCCCTAATTGCGCGAGCTTTTCTTCAATGCACTCATAACCTCTGTCGATATGATAAATTCTATCGACGGTGGTGGTTCCTTTGGCAACCAAGCCCGCTAATACTAAGCTGGCAGAAGCTCTTAAATCAGTTGCCATTACCGGCGCAGCCGTTAAGTGTGGCACGCCTTCAATGATAGCTGTATTCCCATTTAATTGAATATTTGCGCCCATGCGTCTTAATTCATGCGCATGCATAAAACGATTCTCAAAAACCGTTTCAGTAAGTATTCCTTTACCAATGGCAACAGTATTGAGCGCCATAAATTGCGCTTGCATGTCTGTAGGAAAACCAGGAAAAGGTGATGTATAAATGTCTACGGCTTTAGGGCGATTACCACGCATATCCAAACTAACCCAATCTTCTCCAGTGGCAATGTGCGCGCCGGCTTCTTCTAATTTTTCTAATACTGAGGTTAGAATATTTGCACGCGTTGCTTTAGCAACAATTCTTCCACCTGTCATGGCTGCAGCTACTAAATAAGTACCTGTTTCAACCCTATCGGGTAAAACGGTATAAGTCCCCCCTTTTAGGCTTTTCACGCCTTCAATAACAATGGTGGACGTGCCATGGCCTTGAATATTGGCGCCCAACATATTGAGGAAATTTCCCAAATCTTGCACTTCAGGCTCACGCGCTGCATTCTCAATTATTGTTTTACCTTTAGCTAATACCGCTGCCATCATTAAGTTTTCTGTGCCGGTCACAGAAACAATATCAAAATTGATATTGGCGCCTTTGAGCCCATTTTTGGCAACCGCTTGTATATAACCACCCTCGACGGTAATTTCTGCGCCCATTTTGCGCAAACCTTCAACATGGAAATCGACAGGTCTTGGACCGATGGCACAACCACCTGGCAACGAAACAGTCGCATGTCCATACTTTGCAACTAATGGCCCTAAAACCAAAATCGAAGCGCGCATGGTTCTTACTAATTCATAAGGAGCATAAGGTTGATTCAATCCACGTGCTTCCACTTCAATGGTGAGCCCTTCAGATACTGTTAGGTTAGCACCCATTTGCCCCAACAATTTCATCATCGTGGTCACATCATTCAAATGAGGGACATTTTTGATAACAACGCTTTCATCGGTTAGCAAACAGCCAGCTAAAATAGGTAACACACTATTTTTTGCCCCAGAAATCCTAACATCGCCTTCAAGGGGAGCGCCCCCTGTTATTAAGTGTTTATCCATGATTTGTATTATTTCTCATTTGCTATTTCACTTGGGGTTTTTGCCTTAATGGATAAAGCATGAATATTTCCGTTGTGAATGTTATTACCTAAAGCGCTATAAACTTGTCTTTGCCTTGCCAGCAAGCCCATTCCTTCAAATAAAGGAGCTATTACCAAAGCATCAAAATGCCTTCCATCCCCGGTTACGGTTGCAACACAATCAGGGATGTTACTCTCAATCATTTTTTTTATTTCTTCTGGCAGCACAATTATTTCCCAATAAATTATAACGAGGTCATTGACTCAAAGCGATGTTCTGCTGGCTTTCTTTGAAACCAATAGTTTGAACTAAATCATTTAAGCAAGGATCATTTTGTAGCTGCGTTTTATTAATTTTATAAGTTACAAAGCTAAACCTGTTTGGTGCATAAGCGATTTTCTCAAATGCACTTGGGCACTGGCCAATCACTTCCGATAATACAGCCGAGCCTGGACCATCGATTACATTTTCGTTAACAGTAAATACATAATCCGGATTCTTTCTTTTTAATTCATCAATTAACGCTGCTTTGTTATACGTTTCATAACGCGGATAATCAGGTGTGGTTAATTGTGTATGCTTATAGAACAAACCATAGATATAACGCGATGGCACCCAAAGTAATGCTGAGGGATCGGAATAAACAGTAGCATAGATAAAATCAGAATCTTTGCCGAAATAGCGTTGTAAACTTAAACGACCACCAGAATATAAACTTATTCTACCTTTCTCTACCCAAGCCCCTTGCACAAACAGCAATCCCCCCATCACGACACTGACAAAAACGATACCTAGAAAACATTGTTTTTGTCTTTGTGCAAGCCAATTCCAAAAGCGTTGCCAACCTTCCCAGCTGGTTATTTTTGCTGGCAATGCATAACCACTGGCGGCTATCACAAAAAAGGCAAAGGCAATTAAATGCTGTCCTAAACGCAAGTGATAAGCCCCAAATAAAAACCAACACAACATACTGGGGATCATGAAAACAATGACCATGTTGCGTAAAGTTTTATCAGTCTTACAGCTTATCCACGCTGTTAAAAATAATAAAAATAAAAAGGGCTGATGGATAAAATATTTATTAATAGAGAACCATAGCTGAGAAATAAGATCTCTATTTGCCGTTGAAAGCCAAAGTACACCACGGTTATGGTGAAATTCCCTTCCCTCACCTAATACCCACCATAAGCCGCCAGCAATGAGCAGCATCGCCAAAAAGTAATAAGGCTTTTTGGATTGCTCTTTTACCGTAAAAATTAACAACACCGGCAGTGAGAAAAGCACCCATAGTAAAGCTGGTTGTTTAGCATGTGCCGCCGTAATTGCACATAAAACTGACCAAAGCGCTAACATCAAGGGGTTAATATGGAACACGGGCTTTTGTTGACTTTGCCAAAAGAGTGCAACAGAAACCAATAAACAACCGCTCATCACCGGATCAGCATAACCATCATCAAAGAATTGCTCTAATCCAACAAAAGCTAATACATACAATAACAACACTAAATAAGTGCCTAAATGAGCAGCCATGCGTTGTCTATAAGCCATGGCAATGGCCGTTAACATGGCAAAGGGGAAAATAACCAAAGTTGCCCGTACCGGTAACTGTAACTCCAGATCGCCCACGATGTGATAACAGAACGCTAATATTTTTGGAAAAAGTTGCGGATAAGGCGCGCCGGTATGAGAAAAATCTATAGGTTCAAGAAAATAATGCTGGATGGCCCAAAAATTCCAGCTATAAATTTCATCCCCACGTTCAAAAGCATGGGTGCCTAATTTAATAAAATAGGGAAATAATAAAATAGCATGGAAGATATAGATAAAAGCATCTTGGCTTGACCAGGTAAAGGCACCTTGCTCAATAGTCCGTTTAAGACGCAAGAGTGCCACAACAGCAAGAACCAGGGCCGTGGCAGTCGCCACGGGGGTGGTCAATACGCCTACCCCAATAAACAGGCTTGCCAAAAAGTAAATCACCCCCACACTCAAAATAGGCACTGCAAACGCCGTTCGTGGGCTAGTAATTAGCTGCGGAAAAAAAGCTAAACTTGGTAAAGTATAAACAAAAACCCAAATCAGCAAGCAATAAATAATATACATAGCTTATAGTTCTGCTAAAGGTAATATACTATCTAAGCCACTGACCCTACCAATTTGCAACATTTGTTTGGGTAAATTTGTAAAGCGAAGCTTACTTTGCTTCGCGTTACTTTCCCTAATCAATGCCGTTAAAAAAGCAAGGCTTGCGCTATCACAACGGATAACAGCACTTAAATTTACTTCAATTTCTTTACCACGGGGAAGCAACTTTTGGCACTGTGCTAATGCCGACATTACTGTATCCTGGGTTAGTTCCCCACTGATAATTAAATTGTCATCTTTAATGCTAACTTTTACTGTATTCACCGTAGTGGCTTTTCATTATGTTGATGTAAACGATCACTTAGGGAGTCTAAACCTTTTTGCTGAATTTCCTGCTCAAATTGTGCCTGAAACCCTTTCAATAAACTCACCCCTTCAATACTAATATCGTAAACCAGCCATTCATCTGCTTGTTTTCCCACCCGATAATTCACTCTGATGGCTTCTCTGCCTGATTCACGTATGAGACTTGAAACTTGAACACGGTTTTTATCGCCTATGCCACCACGGATAGGTAAGTATTCAATGGTTTGATTATTGTAAGCACGAAGCGTACTGGCATATGTTCTTACTAATAAATCTTTAAATTCTTTACTAAAGCGCGCACGTTGTTGTTCACTAGCGCGTGCCCATGCATTTCGTCCAACAACCCAATGAGCCATCGCATCCCAGTCGATATGGGGAACTAAAATCCTATCGATAATAGGATAGATATGCTCAGGATGGTTACGTAAATCTTTGTCATGTTCCTTTAATGCCCCAATCATTTCCTGAGTAACGCGTTTTAACATAACATCCGGTGCTTCAGGCTCGGCAAATGCTTTTGTCATCAGCAGACAAGCAAACAGCATCATGACAATACGCGAAACATTAAAGTGCATAAAAAACCCTTAATAATGAGAATGGTTTTATTTTAAACCACTCGCTTGGCTTGAAAAAAACTTTGATACTAACTCTTCTAAAACAACGGCCTTATTTGTATTTTCTAAGGGGATATGATCTCCAGCTTTAAGAAAATCATTGCTAAACCCAGGATTGAGACCAATGTAATTATCACCTAACAAACCTGAAGTTAATATACTTGCTGTTGTATCATTTGGCAGATTACTTACTGATTTATCAATAAGCAAAGTGACCTCGGCCAAATATTTTTGATCATTAAAATCTATGGAAAGCACTCTTCCAACTGGCACACCTGCAATACTTACCCGTGCCCGTGGTTTAAGTCCGCCCACATTTTCAAATTCTGCTTTCAAAGCATAGCCATCTTTAATATATATTTCACTTAGTCCGCTTACCTTGATAGCCATCATCATGAAGGCAGCGATACCTAACAGGAAAAATAAACCCACGGCAATTTCTATTGTCCGTTTCTGCATTAATCCACTCCTCCAAACATCATTGCTGTTAGCAAGAAATCAAGACCCAATATGGCCAAAGATGAAAAAACCACGGTCCGAGTTGTGGCGCGACTTATTCCTTCAGAAGTTGGCTGGCACACATACCCTTGATAAACAGAAATCCAAGTAACAACTGTTCCAAAGACGATGCTCTTTATAATGCCATTTAAAACATCTTCATGAAAATTCACTGAAGATTGCATATTAGCCCAAAAGGCGCCATTATCAACCCCTAACCACTGTACTCCCACCATATGACCACCATAGATAGCAACACAACTAAATATTAAGGCTAAGATAGGTAGGGATATTTGTCCTGCCCAAAAACGTGGCGCCACAATGCGTCGCAGCGGATCGACACCTAACATTTCCATACTCGACAGTTGTTCGGTTGCTTTCATCAAACCAATTTCAGCTGTTAAGGCCGAGCCTGCTCTACCAGCAAAAAGTAAGGCGCCAACAACAGGGCCCAACTCTCTGACCAAGCTCAAAGCAATCAATTGCCCCAAAGCTTGCTCTGCGCCAAACTTAACTAAAATAGTATAGCCCTGAAAGCCCAAAACCATGCCAATAAATAGGCCAGAAACAACCATAATAATCAAAGACATCACGCCCACACTAAAAAGTTGTGGGATAAGTAATCTGAAACTTTTCAAAAAAGTCGGTTTACCAATAAGCGCTTGCACCAGAAAAAAAACTGTTGTGCCAGAAGCTCCTAAAAATTGTAATACACGATGACCGACAGTTTGTACATGCTGAATCAAACGTTATCCTCCAATGAGATCTTGCGAATAGTTTTGTGCAGGATAGTGAAATGGTACTGGACCATCTGGCAATCCTTGCATAAATTGTTGTACCCATCTGGAAGGGTGTTGTTTAATTTCTAAGGGAGTGCCATGCCCAACCACTTTTCCTTGGGCAATTACGTAAATGTAATCGGCGATACTGGCCGTTTCGATGACATCATGAGAAACAATAATACTAGTTAAAGACAATGCATCATTTAGGAGTCTTATTAGTTTGACCAAAACTCCCATAGAGATAGGATCTTGGCCAGCAAAAGGCTCATCGTACATGATCAAAGTCGGATCTAGAGCAATGGTGCGGGCCAAAGCTGCTCGACGTTGCATGCCACCAGAAAGCTCATTAGGCATTAAATCTTTAGCACCGCGCAGACCTACGGCATTGAGCTTCATTAAGACGATGTCGTGAATCAAAGCTTCAGAAAGATGCGTATGTTCTCTTAATGGGAAAGCGACGTTATCAAATACCGATAAGTCGGAAAACAATGCCCCACTTTGAAATAACATTCCCATTTGCCGGCGCGCACGATAGAGCTCAGCGCGGTTTAAATCAGGAATGTTGGCACCGTTCACTAAAATTTTGCCGGTGTCAGGGAGTAATTGGCCGCCAATCAACCTCAGCAATGTGGTTTTACCACTACCGCTGGGCCCCATAATGGCAGTTACCTTTCCCAAAGGTACATCGATATTTACATCATCAAAAATAATGCGACGATGGTTATTATTACCCCAACTAAAGGTGAGTCCTCGAATTTCAACTGCATTTTGTTGATTTGTCATTGCCTTTCGCTTTATGTTTGAACACTACATTATTATTAGCGGCATACTATTCTAACACAGCCAGCCAATAATTATTCCATCCGTCTAGGAAATGGTACTATTAGTTTATTTTTGGCTAACAAATGCTATATTTCCAATAAGCATTCACTTTATTTGTAAGAAAACTAAGAAATAAGAAGAAGTCATGACAACAGAATTGCTTGCTTTAGAAGAAAAATTGGTTCATCAAGGCAAGAAAGTAGTTGAAATTGAAGTTAAAGCCATACAGGCACTATCAGCGCGCATTGGTAAAGAGTTTACCGACGCTTGCACGCTCTTACTACATTGCGGACAACGCAGAGGCAGAGTGGTGGTGATAGGGATAGGCAAATCGGGTCATATAGGGCGTAAAATAGCTGCAACACTAGCGAGTACCGGCAGCCCAGCTATTTTTGTGCACCCAGCCGAAGCAAGCCATGGCGACATGGGGATGATCACCGAAAACGATGTGGTCATTGCTATATCTAACTCAGGAGAAACTGAAGAAATTTTAACCCTCCTGCCACTTTTGAAACGGCTTGGGGTTCCGCTTATAACCATGACCGGAAATTCACAATCCACCTTAGCAAAATGTGCCAGCGCCAATATTGATATCAGCGTTGAGAAAGAAGCCTGTGCTTTAGGCTTAGCACCTACTTCTAGCACCACAGCGACATTAGTCATGGGTGATGCTATTGCCATTGCTTTGTTGGATGCGCGCGGTTTTAGTAGTGACGATTTTGCGCTTTCCCATCCCGGTGGCAGATTAGGCAGACGCTTGTTGTTAAAAATCGATGATATTATGCATATGGGCGAGAATATACCCGTGGTCAGCGATAAGGCAACCGTTAAAGAAGCCTTAATGGAAATGACACGTTGTCGATTAGGTATGACCGGTGTGTTAGATGATGCTAAAACCTTAATTGGCTTATTTACCGATGGTGACTTACGACGCGCCTTTGAAAACAATATAGATATTCATCGTACCAGCATTACCCAAGTGATGACTAAAGGGGGTAAAGTTGTTGAAAAAGGCATTTTAGCGGCTGAAGCATTACGCATCATGGAAACCCATAAAATCAACGGATTATTTGTTGTTGATAAACAACGTCGTTTATTAGGGGCGCTTAACATGCACGATCTATTACGCCAAGGAGTGCTCTAGTGCAAGGATTTCTGATGAAGATTTCTTTGCGTACTTATGTGAGCGTTTTTTTTGTTTTGGCGCTGATTTTTGGCTACTTTTCTTTTCAAAAAACAGCTCAAACCGTTTATACACCCCCAGTGCAAACTGTCATTGATCAGTCTTTAAAAGGGATTTATGCAACTCGTTTTGATGAGTCCGGACAAATGATAGAAGTATTAACCATGAAATCCTGGCAACATGAACAAGGCCAAAAGCACAGCCAATTAGAAGCACCTGATTTAAAAATCTATCAAAAAAACGGTGAACATTGGCAGATCTGTGCCAAATCAGGTCAGAGCGTACAAACACAGGTGTATAAGAAAATTGAAAGTTTACAACTCAGTGATGATGTCACCGTCATTAAAGTTGGCACCACACCCAACAGTAAGTGGGAACTTAAAACCCAAAATATGCATTATCAACCTGCATTGTCACTAGCAACAACAACAAATCCTGTTTTTATTACTGGGCAAGGAACCAATATTCAAGCCATAGGCATGCGTGCTAATTTAAAAGAACAAACTATCAACTTACTTGGCAATGTGAAATCACATTATGTTGCACCTAAAGCGTAGCTTGATTTTACTTTTAATACTAAGCCCTCAAGTGCTGGCTATCACACCGCGCTTAGATCGGGACACCCCTATTCAAATTCAATCGGACAAAGCCTCCTTTGAACAATTGAACCAACAAGCAACGCATGAGGGTAATGTTATTATGACCCAAGGCGCCCATGTGCTACATGCGGATAAGCTGACCGTTAAAAAAGACGCTAAGGGTGAACTTACCGTCATCAAAGCCTTTGGTGGGCCTGCCACTTTTACAGGTAACTTTGCTGATGATCCCCAACCTGTTTACGCCACAGCAAAAATCATTTATTATTATCCAGATAAACAACTAATAGTGCTTGAAGGGATGGCAACACTAGATCACCACCAAGACAAGTTTAAAGGGCCTATGTTAAGCTATCAAATTGACAAACAAATTGTATCTGCTTCCAAACAAAGTAATGAGCGCCCAACCATTACCATACATCCCCGTGTTAGCAAAAAATGAATAAATTAACGGTATCCCATTTACAAAAAACATATAAAAAGCGCCAAGTGGTCAAAGATGTCTCTTTGGAAGTCAAAGGCGGCGAAGTGGTCGGCCTGTTAGGGCCTAACGGCGCAGGTAAAACCACGTGCTTTTACATGATAGTGGGACTTATCCCTTGCGATAGCGGTAGTGTATTTTTAAATGATACTGATCTTACTTTTGCACCTATGCATGTACGCGCACGCGCCGGTATTGGCTACCTTCCTCAAGAAGCTTCTGTATTTAGAAAATTAACGGTTAAAGAAAATGTGATGGCTATTTTAGAAACGCAGCCACATTTAACAAAAACTGAACGCGCAGAAAAGCTAGATACCTTATTAAATGAATTCCACCTAACCCACATCCAAAACACCTATGGGATCAGTTTATCGGGTGGCGAACGCCGTCGTGTAGAAATTGCACGCGCCTTAGCCTGTAACCCTAAATTTATTCTCTTAGATGAGCCTTTTGCCGGTGTTGATCCTATTTCAGTTAACGATATAAAACATCAAATTTCGCTTTTAGCAAAAAAACAAATTGGTATTTTAATTACTGATCATAACGTCAGAGAAACCTTGGCTATTTGCCAACATGCCACCATCGTTAATGAGGGTAAAGTCATCGCCTGTGGAGCTCCTCAGTCAATCCTTTCTAACCAGCATGTACGTGAAGTTTACCTTGGGGAAAGTTTCAGTCTTTAAGCCAAAATCCCAAGCATTAGTTCTGAAATTGCATTATGATGATTATTATAAAGAATGGAGCCTAATTAAGAGCCACGTGCCGTGAAACCATCGCTTCAACTACGCCTTGGCCATCAGCTGACGATGACCCCTCAATTGCAGCAAGCTATACGTTTACTGCAATTATCTGCAGTAGATCTCCAAAATGAGATCCAGGAAGCTTTGGAAACTAACTCTATGTTAGAGTTAGAAGAAAGCCCATCAACTGAAAAAACCTTTGAACAAAATGTTGAGCCAAATGAAAACAAAAGCGATGAAAACGCCCAAGCAGATATGGCAGACGAAGGTGAAACACTTTCATTTGAGTTCCAATCGCTTACGCGCAACTCGTTTCGTTATCATGAATCACAAGGTAATGAATTAGAAACCTTAAATGGCACGCAAACCTCCTTGCAAGATCATCTATTTTGGCAAATGCAATTAACTCCTTTTACCGATACTGACAGAATGATAGCTACGGCGATTATTGATGCAGTCAATGAAGATGGTTTTTTAACTTCATCATTAGAAGATATCATGGCAACTGTTTCACCGAACGCTGACATCGATTTAAATGAAGTACAAGCCGTGTTGCATCGTATACAACGCTTTGATCCGGTGGGTGTGGCAGCCAGAAATTTAAGCGAATGCTTAAAAGTGCAAATAGATCAACAAAGCCCAAGCCCCTGGCGTAATAAAGCGAAAGAACTGGTAAGCAATCATCTTGAATTGTTAGGAAAGCGTGATTTTCCTGCGTTGAAACGTCGTTTAGGATTATCCAACGAAGAATTACGTGAAGTGATCCAATGCATTCAAGCTTTAAACCCACGCCCAGGCACTAAAATAGGCAAACCCAATGCCGAGTACATTGTGCCTGATGTGTATACCTATAAAAAAAATGGCCTCTGGCAAGTAGAGCTAAACCCAGAATGTACACCCCATTTACAGATAAACCCTTACTATGCTTCATTGATTCGAAGAAGTGATGCCAGCGCTGATAATCAATTTTTAAGAAATCAACTGCAAGAAGCACGCTGGTTTTTAAAAAGTATAGAAAACCGCAATGATACTTTACTGAAAGTAGCAAAATGCATTGTCAAAGAACAACAAGACTTCTTAGAGCACGGCGAAGAAGCCATGAAACCCATGATCTTGTCAGACATTGCAAGTGTGCTTGAAATGCATGAATCTACCATTTCGCGGGTAACAACCCAAAAATATATTCATACCCCACGTGGCACCTTTGAATTAAAATATTTCTTTTCAAGCCATGTGAGCACAGAATTAGGCGGCGAATGTTCTGCCACAGCAATTCGCGCACTGATTAAAAAATTAATCAATGCTGAAAACCCGCATAAACCTTTAAGCGATAGTAAACTATCCAAAATGCTTGCAGATTTAGGAATAAATGTTGCCAGAAGAACCGTTGCTAAATATCGTGAAGGGATGAACATATCCCCTTCTAATGAACGAAAAAAATTAATTTAAAATAGTCATAAGGAAAATAACAATGCAAATCAATATTACTGGACATCATGTTGAGATTACTCCCGCCCTTCGTGATTATGTCACTAATAAACTCCAAAAAATTCAACGTTATTTTTCCAACATTACCAATGTCCATGTGGTTTTAAGTGTGGATAAAAAATTTCAACAAAAAGCTGAAGCGCGCATGCATTTAGCACGCTTGGAAGTGTTTGCTGAATCCGAAGACAAAGACATGTATGCTGCTATAGACGCGCTTGTAGATAAACTTGACAGACAAGTGCTGAAACATAAAGAAAAAATGAAACAGCATGGTGATGGTGAGGAGCACATATAACGCCAAACTTCTAAGACCCCCCGAATGATCTCTTTGTAGGGGCGCAGCCTGTCTGCGCCCATATCGAGCAAATCTTCAATATCCACAGAATATTGAAATTAAACTAAGATTTAATGGGCGCATACGGGATGCGCCCCTACGATGAGATAAAATTTTAATTCACAAAAGGTCATTTAAAACCTAATATTTATTGAGAAATTTACCCTACCATGATAGAACTCAGTGATATTCTAACTTTAGATCGTACTGTTTATTCAGCCATTGTACACAGCAAAAAGAAAGCACTTGAATATATTGCGGAAACTTTTTGCTTAAGCATTCCGACATTAAACGCGCATGATATTTTTGATGGTTTAGTGCAAAGAGAGCGCTTGGGCAGCACAGCCATTGGTCATGGCGTGGCGATACCACATTGTCGCTTAGAGGCAACCACACAGGCCTATGGTTGTTTTGTTTTATTAAAAGAAGGCATTGATTTTGATGCCGAAGATCACCAACAAGTGGATATGTTATTTTCGCTGATTGTCCCCATGGAAGCGCATGAGGAACACCTTGAATTTTTAGCTACCCTTGCCAGGCTTTTTAGAGAAGAAACATTTCGCAGACAATTATATCAAGCAACCTCCCGTGATGAACTTTACCAACGACTTATCGGAAAATAAAACCACCCTTCATGGGGTGTTTATGGTGATTTTTAATTACGGCGTTTTATTGACCGGAAAAAGTGGCGTGGGTAAAAGTGAATGCGCCTTAGCGTTGATTGATAGAAATCATCAATTAATTTGTGATGATGCGCCGCTGTTTATACGCCAAGAAGATAGGCTCATGGGTTATGCCGCATCTATGCTACGCCATCATTTAGAAGTGCGTGGTTTAGGGGTGATTGCAGTTAATGAACTGTTTGGCAACCAGGCAGTACGCGAACAAGCACCGCTTTCTTTAGTGATTGAATTAATCAGCCCAACCCCTGAGGATGAACGCAGCATTGAGACAAAGCTAACTAACAAATATATAATGGGGATCCCTATACCCCATTTAACAGTTTCTGTTATGCTCAAACATCATTTGGCAATTCTTATTGAGACCGCAGTGAAATCGGTATTCACAAAATTATGAGACTTATCATCGTCAGTGGACGTTCAGGATCAGGTAAATCCATTTCTTTACATGTATTGGAAGATTTGGGTTATTACTGCGTTGATAATCTGCCAGTAGATATGTTACCTGGCTTAGTTTCTAAGTTGCAGGATGACCACCCCAGATTGGCGGTGAGTATTGATGCCCGAAACTTACCTACCGATGAAAATGTGTTAAAAGATGTGATCTCGGCCCTGCGTCAGCCCGGTTGGCACAGTGAGATTATCTATCTAGATGCAGATCATAAAATCTTACTAAAGCGCTTTAGCGAAACCAGACGGCGCCATCCTTTAACCAATGACAAAGTCTCCTTACAAGAAGCCATTGAGGGCGAGCATGCCTTGTTGCGCCCCCTTGCCAGTATGGCAGATATCATGATAGATACTAGCCATCTGACACAACATCAGCTTTGCGCCCTGATCCGCGATCGGGTTGCCAGAGAGAACACCTCAAGATTGCAATTACTGATTCAATCATTTGGATATAAAAATGGTATGCCTGCAGATGCCGATTTTATATTTGACGTACGTTGTTTACCTAACCCTTATTGGCAATCTGATCTGCGTCCGTTAACAGGTAAAGATAAAGCTGTTGCAGATTACTTGCAGGGATATCCAGTGGTAAAACAAATGGTTGAAGATATTATAAAATTTTTAGACAATTGGATCCCCCGGTTTGAAGCAGATAATCGTAGTTACCTTACTGTGGGAATAGGATGCACTGGCGGACAACATCGGTCTGTCTTTGTAACGGAACAACTCGTCCAACAAGCACATCAATTGCAGATGAATGTGCAAGTTCGGCATAGAGATCTAAAATAAATATATGAGCGTTGGCATATTATTGATTACGCATAGTGGTATCGGTAGCGCGCTGTTAAATGTCGCGTCCGGCACCTTTGGTTCTCTTCCCCTTGAAATTTCTCAACTTTCTGTTAGCCGAGACCCAGATCCTGATCTGTTGATTGAAAAAGCTGGCTATCTGGTGCGTAAGCTAGATGCTGGCGATGGTGTATTAGTACTGACAGATATGTTTGGCTCTACCCCCAGCAATGTTGCCCAAGGTTTACAGCAGCAAGGCTTTGCGATTCGGGTGGTAACAGGCTTAAATTTACCGATGTTATTTCGGGTTTTAAATTATCCACATTTAGAATTATCTTTATTAGCCAAAAAAGCAGTCAGCGGTGGTAAAGAAGGTATTTTTGAACCATTAACAGGTCGCGATATTTTAGAAGCACAGAATTTAAAAGCCGGTAAGAAAAAACATCACGCTAAGCTCAGTCGTCAACGCCATGTGCTGGTTGTTGAATAAACATGCTTCGTAAAAAAGTTGAGATCATCAATAAACTCGGCGTTCATGCCCGCGCCGCTGCCAAACTTGTCAAAACTGCTTCAGGGTATGCCAGTGAAATTATTATCCGCAAAAATGGCCAAATGGCCAATGCTAAAAGCATTATGGGAGTAATGATGCTGGCGGCCAGCCAACATACCTGGATTGAAATAGAGGCCGAAGGTGAAGATGAAGAAACCGCGCTAGGCGCGCTTGAGGCGCTGATTGCCAATCGGTTCGGGGAAGAGCGGTAGTTTTATTTTAAAGAACGATGTTTTTCTTGCACGACCTGAGGTTTACCCTCTTTTAAAGCTTCACTAAAGCCTGCCTTTTCAACAATCTGTAGTGCTTTTTGTACTTTTTCTTCTGGTGTGCCTTTACCAGTTTTAATTTGTTCGATTTCATTAATCGCTTTTCCAATTTTTACCACTTGAGATGTTGAATGTTCTCTCAGTTCTCTCAGTTTATTAAGGATAATATCTAATTGCTCTACCGGTGTTTTTAGCAGAGGGGGTAAAGAGGAATGAGGCTGATCAAAAATAACCGATTTTCGTCTATCATCTGATACATCTTGCCTTCTTTGCGTTTCTTTAGCTGTTTTTTCAATGTCTTCAAAATACGAAGTATCAACAGTTCCAATACTACCACTATGTTCACTTATTAAGGCATGCAATTGATCAACATTTTCCTCAGGATTGGCCGCAGTTGCGCCAAACTGTTCTAAACTAAACGATTCCATGTCAGCTATCATTGCCTTTAAGGATTTAAGTTCATCAAACTCACGATGTACTCCTATTTTTATCTCTTTCTCTAAGATCTGTATCATTCTGTCAATATACTTTAAAGCACTTTCCTTACTTTCAGGAGAACTCTCAAATGATACAATTGCCTCTTTAATTGCTTTAGCTAATTCAAGCCTTTTACGTGAAGGAAGTTCTTCATACTCTTTTTCTAAAGAAGGTGCAAGAGTTATAAAAATCCGATCTCTTAATTGATTGGAAAAAACAAAATCTCCGTCTTTCGATTGCATAACACCAAGAACATCTTTTTTAAGCCTTTCAAATGTCTTTTGCATTCCTGGCATTGGCTTTGCACTTGTCCAGGGGGAAGATTCAACTTTAATATCTTTCTGTTTTGCAACCTTAATTCGGGGCAAATCAGAAATTCTGTCTAATACGCCAGGATTCATTCCGGCATCCTGACATTCAACAGCATTAGAAATTAAGCCAATCGTTTCTTCTACAGCAATATTTCCCATTTCAGAGGCATAAAACATCCCTATGCGCATCCTTGCATCTGCGGCATTAATCATACAAACTTGCTTTCCTTGTTCACTTAATTGCCTTGAATAGGCGATAATGTCTTGATTGACCACATTAATTTTTGGATCTGGACTGACTTGAGCGCTTTGGAACAGTGCCATTATTTTTTGATCATCTCTACCAACAACACATACATGTATACCATCAAATTTATCTTTATATTCTTTTGCCTTTTGAGCAAAAGCCTCAGCAATGAGTTTACGTGCTTCATCCTTATTGGATATGCCATCTAGAAAAGCACCACAACCAATTGCAGGCAAAACCAATTCTTTCTTGCCTTCGGCGAGAGCTGCGCGAAATATTCTATCGAATATCTTAATATACTCTTCTTTGAAGTCTTGGGTTTTAGCAAGAGTAGTTTTTCCGTTTCCTGGTGTTTCACCAGGTTCAAACGTACAAAATGCCTTAACGGGTAAAGCATTGGGAAATTGTCTAGCCCCTTCAACAATTCTTTGATCCAATATGCCAGAAGAATGTTGTAGATCAATTCCAGGAATGGAAAGTAAAGAGATTGTTTTTTGCTTATCTGGGGCTATAGGGTTAAGATTCTCATCATGGGTTATATCCATATCTCCCATTCTGACAACATATTTCCCTAATGGTTCAAAAACTTCTCTAAAATCTTCTTCCTTTATATCTTTAGATAACATTAGATTTTTAACAATTTCATAAGCAATCTCTTTATTTTTTTCTAAATCAGCGTCTTTGCCACCCCCTTTTTGCTTAAAATATTCCTGGGCTTTAGCATTTTCAAGAAACTCAGGACTTTTTAAATATGCTTCAACGTCAACTAAAACTTTTGCTGATTTTTGCAACTCTTTAGTTCGATCAGACAATTTATCTTTATCTTTAACAACATAAACACTGAGCTTTTGCGCGTAAGGTCCTGATTTTATACTCACTTCTTGATGAGAAAAATTGGAAGATGGCGCTTTCATTACGGAAATTTTTTGATCTTGCATTTGTTTTAATTTGGTTTTCTTTTGATCCCAGGTGAGTGGCGCAGATGGCGCTGAGGTAGTTGAAGCTGCTGAAGCTGGTACGGTAGTTTTCTTATCACTCGCTTTTTTACCTTTGTCACTCTTAGTGATTTTTTCAATTATTCTTTTACCAATATGCTTCTTCTTTTTAGTGGTCTGTTCTTCTTTAGAGCTACTCTTTTGATCGTTCTTTTTAGCTTGACTAGCAGTGGGTAAAGCTCCTTCTATCTTCTTAAATACTTTTTTCAAATCAGGATCTGCATTTTTAGAAATAAGCTTTAAATTCTCAACAATTTCCGCTCTTTCTTTAGAATTAATGAAAGAGAGTTCTCGTTTAACAGCATCCACACCAGGTTTGCCATCTCTTGCAATTTGCATTGCCATACCAATTATTCTTTCATCATAACCTGATGCTTTTATTGCCTCTGCTGCTAATTTTTGAGCAGTAATTCTTCCTTTTTCAAGTAATGTTCCTAATTCATTTAGATTATCTAACGTTGGCTGTTGCATGAAGGTATTAACTGCATAATGATAAATACTTAAACCTCTAGAAGAAACAAAAGTACTTAAATCAAAGCCATCATTAATCAGCTTATTGTAAACAGAAATAGGGGCAGTTTCGATATCATATAATGGTTTCTTGTTAAGTTCATCTCTACTTTGGCCAGGTTTTTTAAAAGTCTCAAGCCCTTTTAGTTCTCTTGAACTACTTGCTTTTTCAAAATTTGATATCATAAACTGATTATCAACAGATACTCTATCTGCAACTATCTTTAGCAAATCTTGTGCGATTTTTTTATCATTTCCCGATAGTCTTGGTATTATGTTGTCTAGCTCTTGTTTTAAATCAACAGGGTTTTTGTTGCTTGAGGCTAATAACTGTTTTAATTCATTATCACTCGCTTTTGCAATATTTTCCTTTTGGAAATTAAGTTGCTTTTGTGTTGCGATCAAATCAAAACCCAGCATGACCGCTCTTAAAATATCATGCTCTTGCCTTAAAAATACATAACCTCGCGACTCTCTTAAATTGTCAATGATTTTACTAATCTCTTGCTTTTTTTCATGTTCAGGCAATTGAGAAAAATCATTACCATTTCGAAATTCATGGAGCATTGCCATCCCGACCATCATGATGCCTGTTCTATCTATTCCATCTGTACAATGAACAGCTACTGGTATTCCTTGAGCAATCGTTTCATCATAAAAAGAAATAATCTGCTCCATATCCATTCCAAAAAGTGGTATTTTGGAATTTACACCATTAATTGCTCTATCACTTTGCACAACAAGATGTTTTTCAATGTATGGAGGATGACCATCGTAAAGTGCAACTGCCGGAACACCATCTTCCTTAGAACCAAGTAAATTTGAAGATGATCTTATGGGATTTCCTGATATATCATATCCCTGGTGTTCAGTTCCTCTTTCACCTCCTATAGATATTACAGCATATTTAGCACCAATTTTATTTGAAATAGCTTTTACATGCTCATTTGCTATCTGCATTTTAATTGGTTTATTTAATATTTTATCCAACTTAGGTCTGTCATCAATTTTCACTTTTAAAATTAATGATATCCCATCTATAGCACCTTTAAAGGAATCATATGTTAAAGCTCTAATTTCATTTATAGTTTTATCATCGCCAGATAAACCATATTCTTGAATTAATTGATCTACCACCTCTTTTGGCAATTTTAAACCAGGTGAAATATATTGATCCGGCGCCATTGTGGCATAAAATAAAGGTTTCCCAGCTTTGTCTTTTATATAGGGTGAAGTAGTCAAACCTTGTACTGGGTTCGGATCCTTATCATCAACATAGTAAGGATAACCCTTACCTTGCAATACCTTCTTTTTCTGAGTGTCTACAGTTAATTGACCGCCTAGTGTTTTTGATACTGTCATTGTTCCTCTTTGACCAGGTTCAGGCGGTAAATCATCAGTTTCCGTAGATAAATAAGGAGCCGATTTAGCAATACTTACTGCTAATTTTAATAAAGAATCATTTTCAGGAACCATATCAAAAGCATTGGTGAATATAGTTGCATACGTATCGGGATTTTCAAAATAATTTTTTAAGTTATTATCATCTGCAGCTTTTACCTTATCAGCATGCTTGATTGTAAGTACGCCACCCTCAACCTTGAGATTAAAGCCAACCATTGTTAATCCTTCTATTATTTTTTTCTTAGTAAATTCATTTTGAATTTTATTTAAATTAATAGAAAGCACCAATGTTTCTTCTTTAAAAGAGACAATAGAAGTAGGGTCTATACCTATACTCGATAACTTATCATTAACAGCTTTCGTAACCGCATGAAGAATTGCTTTTGGATCACCAATAATCATTTTTGCGCCGGGTTTCATAAATCCTCCCATGTTATTGTATATTATGTGCCCTTATTTATTTTTTTGGGTCAATGTATGCATAGGTACATTCTGCGGCACAGTTAATGAACCTTTTTGATAGGGTATGCTATGTTTTTGACATCTAGCAATTAAGGCTTCATCTAAAAACTGGCTTACCTTTTGATTCCGTTGAGGATCGCCCGTTGTTGGAACATTAAACTTGGCACCTGGCTCAGCAAAGTCAACGGCAATTTTGCAAAGATTTCTTAATACCACATCAGAAAGTTGTTCTTTAGAGGAATACGTTGCACCACCAGTTTTGCTTGCCCCAACATGAACATCAACATGCTTCTTTTCCTCTTTACTCTTATCGACCATTGTTAATGTGTAATGATCATCAACGCCAGCCAATTTTTTGGGCGTGACTTTTTCAACACCATATTCTTGCTTTCTTTTTGCATCTTCAAAAAATTCATGAAAGTTTATCAATGTGCCAGATTCTTGTCCTAGAACTTGTTGCGGTGTTTCATGCGATGGTTGTGCTCCCATTGATATGGGTGCTTTTCTTGTGTCCTTGGGAGGCGCAGGAGCCTCAGCACCAGCGCCCACTGAAAGTAAGTCTTGCATTTCTCCTCTAGGTCTAGCGGGTTCCCACTTATGTTGTTTAACATCTCCAGCAGAAGGACCTGCTCGTGAGCTATCTAAAGGTGCAGCGGTTGATGTTTTAGAGGATAACAAATTCCCACGTTTAGCTGTAGCGCTAGGTGAAGCAGCTTTCCAATCAGGGTATACTTCTTTATGACGGTTATACTTTTCTGAAACAGAGTTAATAAATCCAATATCTTGATCAATAATAGAGTATATTGCTGGGTTAGATACAAATTCTTTAAGAACTCCATCAATATTACCTTTAGAAAGAGATTGTGGACCATTCACCAAAACTTGCGAAATTCGTTTTTGCGTTTCTACTGCTTTTTGCAAATCATCAATTGCTGTTTTTACATTCGATTGCTGCTCTGAAAGATTCTTTTCTTGAGCCTTTAATTTGTTAAAAAGATTTACAAAGGGTGCTCTTTCAGCCTCAGAAGGATTTCTTTGCATAAACTCAATAAAACCTTCGAGCAGGGCTTTTCTATCATCTAAAAATGTTACATTAAGTGCTAATAACATTCTTCTTAAGTTATCTTTTTCAACTTTGCCAAGTTGATCAGAATTTTCTAAAGAGGCTATGTCACTTTTTAGCTCATCAATTATTTGATCAGTAAGTAGTTTATGAAGGCCTATTTCTCTTGGATTAGCTTTATCTACATCTTTAAGTTGAGCTTCAATTTCTGAAAATTTCTTTCTTTGAGCATCTAGCGCTTTTTCAAAGGGGAAAATGGTTTTATCTTCTAGATTAATTCCAGGATAAAGCACAACAGCAAGTTTTTCATGGATATCTTTTAATCTAGAAAATTCCTCATCAGATAGTGCCTTTTCAATATCAGCAGGCATAGAAGGTAATGTGATAGCCCCTAATAGTCTGGCGGCCTGTATGAGCTCATTTTTATTCTGGTTCGCTTTAGTTTCGATTGAATCTTTAAAAAAGCCTTCTAAATTTGTTTTAGCACTAAAGTTTTTCCAATCTTTTCCAAAAATTGCTAACATAGAAAGTGCCTCTTGCATCGATAATTTATCCTTAGAAAAACTGATACTTGCTTTAAAGCCTCTGAGTGCCATTAAAGTCGTAGTATCCATTTTCAAGATAGCCTGCATCACCCTATTATTTAATTCAGCAACTTTATCATTAGGTAAATTACTAAAAATTAATTGCATTTGGCTTGTTGGTATTTGTCCTTTAACTACTAAATCTGTAAAAAGCGATGGATTGCTGAATAGTAGTTCTTTCATTTTTTCAGTGCCAATTTTTTCTACATAAGCAGATGCAATAGCGGTTTTCGATTCAGGTAATAAATTCGTGGTATCCTTAAGTAGCTTACTGACATCGAGATTATTATTTATAATATAATCACAAATTCTACTTTTATAATCAGGCACACTCTGATCAAATGGCGTAACAACAATTGATTTAGCTTCTTCAGGTAATTCTTCGAGTGATTTTAAATCTTCAAGCTGTATTTTAATTTTATTTGACTCTAACTCTTTTATCTTTTCAATTAGTTTATTGAGTTTTTCATTTGGCGGTAGTGTGCTATATTTTGTGTTTAGAGCAGAAAAAGCAGCATCTACAGCATACAATTTTTGTTTGAGTATTTTTGCCGATTCCATCTGTGAACCTAATTGAACAACCATACCCTTTACATTTAGAGTTTTGTTTTCTTTTTTATAGTTCCTAAACAGATCCTGTAACTCTGAAAGAGCAGGCAAACTTCTACCGAATTCACTTCTAATTACATTAATACCAGGTAAGCTTTTTAGTGTAGTTTCTAGTGTAGATTCTGATTTAGCTTGTCCGCCGTAGCAATAAGAAAACTCAGTGAGAAAAGCTCCTATAACAGTTTTTTGAGTATCCGTTAGTTTTTGAGGATCTGCAAGCATGACATTAATTCTGTCCGCATAAGCTCGTAGAATGGTTTCTCTCTCTTTGGATTCGTATCTTAAATTAAATATTTCACTGAGGGAATTGATGACATCGTGTGCCTGAGCTAAGTTTAACATTGGCTCAGCATTTATTTGGTTAATTACATACTTAACAATATCATCTTTTGAAGCATGAGGGAAACTGTATTTAAAGTATGTTTTATCCCCTCTTAGTGCATTCAAACTATTTATAACATCTGAGATTTTAGCATTATTCAGATCTTTAATTTTCCAAAGACGATATTTATGTTGAATATTTACTATTTCTAAAAACTTGTTTTTAAAAGGTGCGAGAGCATCCTCAGTGGTCGCTCCTGTTGTCGGATCAAACAAATGATTGTCTTTTACTACCTTTAAGGCAGCTTCAAGATCTACTTTACCTCGTTTTTCGCTATCCACATCTCGCTTTTCGCTTTGCTTGTCTCGTTTGGTTTGCTCGTTAAGTTCTGAATATACTAAAGTCAAAAGGTCTCTTTGATATTGAGATAAGGATGCATTGCTTGACATTTCCGCAATAGCATTTTTTACCTTGTCGTTAGCAACCTTATTTATAAGAAAAGGCATCAACGTATGGTTGCTCGAATTGAAATTTGGGCTACTTTTATCAATTAAAGCTTCAATTGAACGAATATCAGTACGTTTGCATTGTGAGAAATCTAAAGTATTTATGTGTTTTTGTAGCTCTTCAATAGTTAATATACTCTTATCGCCCACTCTTTTAACAGCAGCCACTAGTTTTTCTAATACAATTTTAAAACTATCTTGAGAGTAACTTCTGTTATAATCACCAATCATATTGATCAATTCATTTTCGAATGATTGTTTTTGAGCTTGTGTAATTGCAGCATTTATATTCTGATTAAAACGCTTACAGTCTTCATAAGCTTCAGAAATTTTCTTTTTAACAACGGGGTCTACAGAAAAACTTTCTAATTCTCTTAGTAATAATTCATATTTACTTGGGCGCTGTACAGGTTTTATTAAGGACTCTTGAATATCTATCCCCACAGAAGTTAAGAGATCCCTAATATTACCAGATTTGGGTACAAATTTTTCGAAAGCTGAACAGTAATCTTGGTAAGCCTTGCCAGCTTGATGCATTGCTTTTACCCACTCACGGGGATCTGGATTATCAAGAGCATCTCTTATCACTAATTGCTTTTCGTATAAAGCATTAAATTTGGTTAGGAGATCTCTTACCTCAGCTTCTGAAAGACCTTCTTTCGTAAACTCTGCTTTATGTTCGTTAAATTTAGCTATGACGTCTTCAATATTATATTGCTTTTTTAAAACAGCTAAACAAGCATTTTCTGTATCAATTAATTCCTTATATGCCTTCATTCCTTTCTCTTTGCGTGCAGCTTCTTTAGTCGAGTCTGAGTCTAAAGCAGCGAACTTTAACTGACCAATTACATATTTAAAGTTCAATTGCGCATAATCAACTCCAAGTTGGGCCTTCTTATCTACTTGGCAATATTTAAGAAGTTCAAAATTCTCATGTTTAGATAGCTCATTTATAATCTTTTCTAAAACTATTCTGGCGTCATCTTTAGCTAAAGATTTAGAGTTATTAGCTATTTTTTGAAGTTGTAAAATGATTTTAACTATTTCATCACCTCTTATAGCTAAATCTTTTTTGTCTTTTTTATATCTATTTATTGATGTCAATACTTGATCTACAGGAGAGATAAATTTGTTGCGCTTACCTAATTGTGGAACGCCAAGAATAGCTCTAAAATTAACAATGTCATCATCTAAAAGTTTTATAGCACGTTTATAGAGTTCACTTTGAGGTTGGCTTGTTTCAGCAGCTTGCACCGCTGTTAACTCAGCTACTTTTTTAATTAGGTGTTTGATCTTATTATCAGTTGAATCTGCGGGCATTTCAGACGCAAAGATATTAGCAACGATTTTCGCAAAATGCTCTTCCTTCTTATTTGATACTATTGGCGGCATAGCCATGACACGAGCTACTTCATTAATCAGTATATTTCGTTCTTCATTTGAAAGAGGTTCACGAGAACGATTGACAAGAAATTCTAATCGCAACATAGCGGTATCTTGGTTTGCCGTTTTAAGTTTAACTAACAATTCCGGCAACTTAGCTTGTTCAAGTTCCACCGACTCTACATCTACTGATGTTCTTGATAATGCTTTAGCGATTCGAGAAAGGGGTCCTTTTTCTTCTTTGGCTTCTTTTTCAATCTTTTCTTTTTCTTGTTTGATTTTCTCCTTTTGCTTAATCAGCGCATCAAAAGCATTTAAGACACCTCCGTTTTGAGCTTTTATCGTTAACGCTTCTTCTTTTACATCCGCAAATTTACTTTTTAAATGCTTGTCAAATTCTGAAATCAATGCTTGAATGTTTTTTTCAGCAGCGGTTACGCTTTCATCATCAAATGATTTTTTATCGTCTATTAAGTTTACGTATTTATGGATTTCTGAATCTAGATTATCTGAAAATGATTTCAACCATTTTAAATCTGATTCCCTTAAGGCAACCATTCTCTTCAGGATAGCTTCATCTGCTAATTCTTTAGCCCATTCATTTATCAATTTATTATCTTCAAATAGATATCCATGCAATTCGCGCACAACATCATCTTTAATTGAACCTTCAGCGATATTTTTTGATATTCTGTCTAGTCCAACCAATTTATCAATGTCCGCAAGAACAGGCGTTGCTTGTTCCTTATGAGAAGGGTCTTTCATAAGCACTGACACGCCCTTTCGTAAAGCTTCCAGAGCGCTGTTTATATCTTGAACATCTTTATTTTTAGCTTTAAGATCTTGTCTTTCTTTGAGTAAATCATGGTAGTTTTTAACTACAACAGATAAGCTAGATGCTGCTTTATCTGTAATATCTTTTAAAAATAATTTAGACATATCATCGTCAAGAAGATCGAGATATTTTTGAGCTTGTGATTTTATGGTGGAATTTGTAGATTTTAAAAAGCTATTTACGGCGTCTAAATGGTCATTTAACTTGACGATGTTTCCATAAATTTCTGAAATTGGTCGGTCACGATCCTCTACAAATGTGGTCTTTATTGTCATGAAGTCTCGACGATAAGCGATCAATGCATCGATTTGCTTTAATAGAGTAGATTTTGATTCGATGAAGCTACTTAATGAAGTGTCTGATTTAATTTCTGCTTTTAAAGCAACAAGTTCACTTAGCTTTGACTTTCTTTTATCCTGATCAAGGGCAGCATAATCTTCATAGAATTTATCATCATACTTCAATAATTGTAGCATGACCCTATTTTCATAGTCTTTTGGAGTAAGACCGCGTGCCATTTCGACAAAACTGTTTGCTAATTTATCATCAAGATCATTGCTTCGCGCCCATGCTTCCATTGAAACTAACATTTTTCTTGCAGGAGAATCAGCAAATTTATCCATCAATTGTGCTTGCCCATATAAGGGCCGTGCTACTTTAATCAATTCTTCAAAAGCTTTTTTACCTTCGTATTCCTTATCACCGATGGAAACTTTAAAAATCTTATTAATTTCCCCTTGTGGAAACAGTTGAATAAATTGATTAAGAGATTTTACTTCATCTAGTTTGATAACACTTCTTGCATATTGGATAAGTGATTGATCATATAGATTTTCGACGCTTAATATCTTTCGAGGTTGAAGATGTTCTGTTTGCCTTGGGACAAAGGTACCTTCTAGCAATTTTCTCTTTGCTTTTTCAATTCTAGGGTAAAACTGACCCAATTGATTTAATTTGCTATCGCTTATTATTTTTACACCAGCTACTTCTCTATCAGGATTACCCTCATCAATAAATGTTCTATCTGTTAGATAATAGTTAACCGCGGGTATAAACGGCTTACCTTCTGATTCATATTTTGCTTCTTTTTCGCGGTAATTTTTCATGCTTTTTGAAGTATCAACTAATATTTTCATTTCTTCTAAAACATTCTTAATCTCTGGATTTTCGGCGAATAAAGGTAGAAGCCTATAAACTGCTGCCGTCGTAAAACCTGCATTGATTGATACTGCTGCTGCCAAATTTCCATTATCTAAGGCAAGCTTCATCGCCCTTGCATAAAACAATGCGATATTTCTCATATGTGAAAGTGATTTAGATGTTAAAATGTCATAGCACACGCAATTAGTAAGATTGACGCTTTCAACTGTGTAGGCATGTGCTGCATTTTTAGATGCGTCTTTATTTTTTGTCCAGGCTTGTTTATAAAAATCACCGGGTTTCATGTTTAAAACATGTTTTGCAAAAACACTATAATATGTATTAGCAAAATGATCTGCTTTTGCACGAATATCCTCATCACTTACCTGTTCTTGAGCTAAATCACTTTGTATAAATTTGTCAATATCTAATACTTGATCTGCAACACTTTTAGTTTCTTCAGTTTTTACAGTATAACTATCAATTCGAGTAACAACTTCTTTAGAGGCTTCTTCTGCTTTTTGACGTAGATTTTCCAATGCCCGTCTTTCACTTGAATCTACTGTTTGCTTTTTTGCTTTTTCAATAAATTCATTAAGCATTTTAACAAACGTATGGTCTTTATCTTTGTTTAAATCTGGAAAAAGTTCTTTTGCATAGTCTGATCGAATCATATTTTCAAGTAGGATTCGTGCATTTTTAATAACCACCAAACGATTTTGAGCTGTGTTTACGTTGTCGCCAAGCGAGTTATAATAGCTAATAAGTTCCTTCATAAAATCTTCAGGTTTTACATATTCAAGTAAACTAAGACCTCGTCTTAAAAGCTCTTCATCCGTATATTTCTCTATAACTGGTGGATTTTTCGGATCTTTAGGCGTGGGATCTTTATACCCCGATAATATTTGTCTTACAATATTTGATTCCGGTCTCCCCAAAATCCCTAGTTTTCCTAATAATTGCATAGCTTGTGTTCGTATAAGATCATCCTTATGAACAGAGTAAATACGAAGTTTATCTTCCATTTCCGCTAAATTTTTCTTATTAGCTTCAAGATTAATCATATTTTTGATATTTTTCTGTAGCTCGAGATAATCGTTTTCAAAACTACTAAGGTAATTATTGAGTTCTCTGAGTTCACGAACTGCTTTCATTCTCTCGTCTTCGTTAATAACTGGTACGACAGGCGCAGCCCTAACATCAGCACTCCCTACAGCTGCAGCTCGATGACGTCCAGGCTGCATAATTTGCTTTAATAATCTTTCTTTCTCTTCTAAGCTATCAACCTTAGGTAGAACAGGTGGCGCAGGAGGAGGAACTGCAGCTCCTTGAGCAGGCGCACCTGCTGCAGCGGCTGCAGGCGAGGCTGCTTTCGCTTGTTTCTCAGCATATCTTCTTTCCGATTCTTCTTGTACAGCTTTATCCTCTACTATCCTTTTAGTATGAAAATCTTTAAAATCAGCACCTACTTGAGTATATAAATTTTCTTTTATTTCATTTAAAATTTTTAACATCGCAGCAAAAGGTTCATTTGCCATTATTTTTTCTTTGCTTAACACCGCAATAAAGTCTTCATACATCTTTATTTTGCCACTTAATGTATTATATCTTAATTCTTTTTCATTAAGCGTTTCATCTTTCAGATAACTTTGGATAGTATCGTAAATATTTCTGATGTGATTAATTACTTGAATACAGTCACCAACAGATTTTACATCTTCTGGTTTGTCATTTAATGCAGCATATCTATTAAACGCAGCAATTACTATCTGGTCTCTTTTAACTGCTGCAACGCCTGGTGGATTATAAGGATAGCCTACCGCAAATACTTCGCCTACTTTGGGAATGCCTATTAGTTTTCCTTCTTGTACATAGGCACTCTCTACTTGATGTTTTGGCTCTTTAATTAGATCATCAAATATTGCCTGAATTCTTACGTTATCTTCTAATCCATTAGCATATTGATATAATTTTTCAAAGCATTCTTTGAAAAATTTTGCAGGTGCTGCTACCGCATCTCTTTCTTGGGCTTTACGTATTGCTTCTTCAGCATCCTTTTCAAGTTTTTGTTTATATTGCTCTGGGGTAATAGTGACTGGGGTTTGACCTTTTTCACCACTTCTTGACAAAATGAAGAGTGAACGTTGATTTCTCGTGGAATCATTAAGTACGTAAGGTGTTTCTCTCAAGCCTTTTATAAATGGCAAATCATCTGTAGAAGTAATCTTTTCTGTCGCTATTACTTCTTTTATTTTATCCTTGGTTTTATTAAATTCCGCTAGTATGAGACCAAATGTTTGTTTGCCGGCCTCAGTTAACTTCCCATCTGGACCTTTATTTCCATCATAGGCAAATGTACAAGCACCTAAAAAAGATGCCATACTTCGTATAAATGGTAGATTCTGTGCTTTAGCTTTGTCTTCAAAATTTCTCTCAAATTTCGCCTTTTCATCTCTGTCAGCAAATTTATTAGCATAGTTTAATGCAACGGTTATATCGTCTTTATTTTTCAATAATGGATCTTCGTGTAAACGTAACCTGGTTATGTCAGTCATCGCAAAAGCATTTGATATAGCTAACACTATGCCAGAATCATTATTTTTTACTGCTGCTGCAAGGGCGGCGCAGTATTTCTCAACAACTATATGCCTGTCTTGATCACTAGCTAATAATATTTCTTGAACAATATGATTTGTTAATTTTGTTAATTCCTCACTACATTTACTAACATTTGGTGATCTTGTGCCGCCATCTTTTGTCCACTTTGAATCTTCAAATTCATGATCTTCCATTTTTGCTATGAGATTATAAAAATGTTGTCTTAGTTGCTTGTGGATCTCAACCCCTTCTGGATTATTTGCTTGCAACTGTGTAAATGCGGAGCCTTCCAAATCTTTAAGTAATGGCTGAAAAATATTATTAAATGCTTTAGTTTCTGGGCTTTGTTTTTCCTGCAATAGATTTAGGGCTTTAAAAAGAATTATTTGATGATCTGCTTTAATATTCATACCACCAAAAAACTGAATGAGTTCTTCTTTTGTGAAACTATCCTTAATAACTGAATTAAATGCATCTTGATTTTCTTTAAGTTTTCTAATTTCTTGAGCAAGATTAGTTATAGTTTCTTCCTTAGGTTCCTTTTTATATGCTTCGCTTAGATCTTTGATTGCTTTTAAATAGTTTTGATTATTTTTATTTGTTTCCTTGTATGCGTCATCTTTTTCACTTAATGAACTTCGTGTTGAATTTGAAACTATCAATTGTCTTACTTTCGTTAGAATTGTACTTGTTGGTTGTGATCTAATTTCATCAAGGGCTGTATTTATTTTTGTCAATGATTTTGATTTAAGAGTTTGTTCGTCTTGATACTTTAAGTTTGTGCTTTTAAGTTTCTTAATTAATTCATCTTTTGCTATCAAAGCATCTCTTGTAGTCTCAGGAATCTTTTTGTCTTCATATAATTTCTTTATTAATTTAGCTCTTTCTTGTAGTCCTGATGGTCCTGATGTGCTAGTTGATAATAGTAACTTTTTTTCGTTTTCTGAAACTTTATCCCCTATTGTCTTATTTATTGTATTTTTAATATAATTTAATTGTGCCAACATAATTGCATTATTCACAGCTTTAAGTTGACCATTATCTTTACATAGCTGTATAAGTGCTGGCATAACTAACTCTTCTCTTCTACTCGCCTTTCTTGCAATTCTAGCTAATATCTTATCAGGGCTTTTGAGCTTGATTTGATTTGTTTTTTTATTTAAAGAAAATAGATCATCTGTCAGGAGAGTATTAATGTTATCATTTAAAAATTTATAAATATCTTCTGCGGCTATAGCTTTTTCGCCTTCTTTTTTCTCTTTTGCTTTTTCTATCGCCAGCTCTGTAAGTGATTTATCAAATATTGAAGGTTTTGATTTTGCCTGTGATTCTTCACTTGACTTTTCGGTAACTACAGAAGCTTTCAAAGTTGATTTTTTTTTCTTATCTGCTCTCTTCGAACCAGCAAATTTATCTTTTGTTTTACCTTGTATTGCCTTCTTCAAGTCTTTAAACATTTCTATTTTTGGTCTTTCCCTCGCCTTGCTATCATCTTTACTTACGCCCTTTGCAACATCTGGCGTTGGCTCTAGACTTTCGCCGCGCCTTATTTTTAGCACATCAGCAGATACTTTATGTACAATATGTCTCACATCATCTTTGTTAAGGTCAATTTCGAATGACTTGATCCCCCATACCTCTTTAAATGCTTCTATATCTGCCCTTGTAATTTTCCACTCTTTTTGATCTATACCTTGGTTATTAATAATAAAGTAAATCGGTGAGTCGGGATTATCACGCTCAAATTCGTTAATATATTTTTTAGCATTTACCAGACTGCTTTCATCGTTTACATCAAGAATTACTATCCCAGCAGATGCTTTCCTACGACCCGATGCTGTCACTTGCTTTGCTGAAATTGCATGATGTTCGTAACTTAATGTTAAACTAACTTCTTCTTCCTGATTGTCTTTGGTCTTAACCTTAATAATGCCATCTTTTTTTCTTGTAACATTATCCCCTTCAAAATAATCAAGAAGCGTAACGTCGTAATTTTTCTGTTCAAAAAACTTATAGATGAACTTCTGTTCATCTTTAGCCATTACATGTATGTTTACGCCCTCTAAAGACATATGCTATGTCCCCCTGTTGTACTTTGTAATTACATTAATTAGAATTACTGCATACAACTTTGATTAATTTATAAATAATAAAGTTCCAAAAAAGCATCGACTATTGAGGGTTGATCTAATTACAGATTTTTGAAATGCTAATGTGTATATGCAATGTTTTTAAGTTAAGACTTCCATTCAGTCTTAAAAAACGCAGCAAATTTATCAACGGGTTGAGGTTGGGCGAAATAATAGCCTTGGATCTGATCACATTTATGTTGTTTTAGATAACGTAATTGGGTTTTGGTTTCCACGCCTTCGGCAATCACTTTTAAATTCAAGCTATGCCCCAGCTCAATAATACCCTTGGTAACCGCGTAATTTTCTTCATGATCATCTTCAATGATCTTCACAAAAGAACGGTCTATTTTAATTTTATTCACCGGAAACTGCATTAAATAGCTAAGGGAGGAATACCCCGTGCCAAAATCATCTAAGGCTAATTCAACCCCCAAGGCCCGAAATGCCTTCATAATATCAATAGCTGTATTGATATCCTGCACTAATGCGCTCTCGGTTAATTCCAGCTCAAGCTGATCCGGGGATATGCGAGTATCTCTTATGGCGCGCCTGACCACATCGACAATATCGCCTTGAAATAGCTGACGCGCTGATACATTCACAGCAACTTTAATACGTGGCCGCCCTTCTTTTTGCCAACGAATGATTTGCTGACACGCTTCTCGTAATACCCACTCACCAATAGGGTTTATAAGCTGCGTTTCCTCAGCTGCCGTCATGAAGAAAAAGGGCGATATAAATCCTTTTTGTGGATGGTTCCAACGAATGAGTGCTTCACACCCTATCATTTGATTATTTTTAAGCTGAATTTGTGGTTGATAGTAAAGCACAAACTGTTGATTCTCAAGGGCGCGGTGCAGATCAGTAATGATGTTACGTTTTACTTGTAATTGATCAATCATTCCTCTTTGGAAAAATTCATATTGATTGCGGGTACTGCTGGTTCTGTTAACGGCTAATTGCGCATTACGGGTTAACACATCCGGTGTATCCCCATCATTGGGGTAAAAGGCAATACCGATACTAATGGTAATAAAAATATCATGTTCGCCAATTTTATAGGGTATGGTACATTTTTCTATTAACGATTGCACATAAGAAGCCATACCTGAGGGTTCGCGTATGTCTGGCTCTATCACCCCAAATTCATTTTCACTTATTCTGGCAACGGTGGCTTTACCAGCAATAAAATCTGTTAAGCGATCTTTGAATATTTTTAAAAACTGATTGGCTAGTTCTTGACCATAAGTATTAATAATTTCATAGTAATCATCTAAACGTATAATAAATATACCCAATTTCACTTTATTCTTTTTGGCATGGTGAATTTCTAAGGCCATATTCTGTTCATATATAATACGGTTAGGTAATTGGGTAATTTCATCAGTGGTGGCACGTCTTTCAAGCTCTTTTTCAATTTGTCTTCGCGCACTTATGTCCATCCCAAACACGCTGGTCATTTCAGCGCCCATGGGCACAACATGCAAGGTGTAATAATATTTGCCACAGTTAATATCAATTTCTTGATCTTTACCCGATAATATTACTTGGCGAATTATCTCTCGCCATTCTGCAGGTAATTTTTCATTTAAATTCATTTTCCAGTGCACTAAGATTGGCGCGCAAGCAGGGTTGGCATAGGTAAGCACCCCAAGTTTATTGATCCGCATCACAGGGTTGGGGTTGGCTTGTGGATAATCAAGAAGCTCTTTATACGCTTTCTCTTCACGTATTAAACTAGCTTGAAGTGCTTTTTTTAGCAAAATAGCTAAATACCCACACAAGCCAAGCGCTGTGAGCAAAACAACTGCTACTATTTGCCAAATTATTACGCCCACCGTCTAAAAATCCAGCTAAGTTTTTTAAGAAGGGTTATCATTTAAATAATTATAGGGGGTTTCGGGGTGACTTTTCTGCTGTACACTAACAAGAGAATTTACACCCAAGCCATAAAAGTAGAGGGATCTATGTTGTTAAACAGATATCTTTTAGCAAGCCTTATTTTCACCTTGCCCACTGTTAGTTTAGCTAACCAAAATGCAATCAAATATAGCCCCCAAGCCCTAGCCTGCTTGGATGAATATGAACTCAATAATTTTGAGTTAGCTTTTAACCAATGCTTACCTTTGGCCAAGCAAAACGATGCACTGGCTCAATATGTAGTAGCTATGCTCTATAAACGTGGTAAAGGGGTAAAACAGTCTCAGACTGAAGCCCTGAAATGGTTGACCAGCTCAGCTGAGGGTGGTTATGCTGCATCGCAACTAAGATTAGGTAAAATGCTCAGCACTGGTGCTGCTATTCCTGCTGAACATGACAAAGCCTTTTATTATTTTAATCGTGCCGCTTTACAAAACGATAAAGAAGCTCAATTTTTAGTTGCGCTTTGCTATCAAAATGGCATTGGGGTTGTTCAAAACACTAAGCAAGCAATTTTATGGTATAACAAAGCCGTGAATAATGGCCTAGATGCGCCCATGCTGACAAATATAGAAAATACTAAAACAGCAACTATTAAAAAAGCATCTCACCAAAACGATTTTGTCACGCTAAAATTAGCTGCCGAACAAGGCAACACAGAGGCACAGTTTCAAGTGGGCTTACACTATGCCAATGGCCAAGATACTGCACAAGATGATGCACAAGCACTCTATTGGTTACAACAAGCAGCAAAACAAAATAATAAAAATGCCATGAACTATCTAGCCTGGATGCATATGTTAGGCTTGGGCATGCCGCAAAATTTGACCCAAGCCGTTCATTGGTTTGTCAGTGCCCATGAAAATGAACAAGCATTAAGTCAATTTGAAATAAATGCCCCTTCACAAAATGCACTTAAAGCACAGTCACAAACGCAATATGAAAAAGCATTAGCATTGCTTGAATATAATAATGATGATAGCGATATTGAAATAGCGGTAAAATTACTTGAACAAGCGGCTAAAAATAACCATCCTGGCGCACAAACCAAATTGGCACAGCTTTATCAAACAGGTAACGGTGTCACCGCGAATAAAGAAAAAGCACGACAATTATTTGAAAGAGCTGCCAAAAACGGTCAAACAGAAGCGCAATATGCCTTGGGCTGGATCTACTTTAATGGCGAAGGCGTTAACAAAAATATCATGCAAGCTTACCATTGGTTTAACCAAGCAAGCTTGTATGGCGGTGCGCGTGCTAAAAGTGCTAAGCAATTTGTGCGCTCTCAAATGAGCCCAGAGCAAATTGCAGCGGTTGATAAAACATCGGAAAAAATTGCGAAAAAATGAAGCCCTTACATCAACATACCCCATTATTGGTTTCACACTCACTCAGTGCGCTTTGTGGGCGTGAAATCTATTTAAAATATGAAGCCTTGCAACCCTCTGGTTCCTTTAAAGACAGAGGGGTAGGTGCTTTATGTATGCACTACGCTAAACAAGGCGTGAATGGCTTTATTTCTTCCTCAGGCGGCAATGCTGGCATGGCGGTAGCCTTTGCCAGTAAAGCGCTCAACATTCCAGCGAAAGTGATTATTCCCATCACTACACCAACTCTCATGAAAGAAAAACTCATGGCAGAAAGTGTTGAGGTGATTATTGAAGGCGAAAATTGGGACGCGGCCGATTTACGTGCGCGAACATTGGCCAGCGAACTTGGGTATGCTTATATTCCCCCCTTTGATCATCCGGTGATTTGGCAAGGCTATATTTCTTTAATTGAAGAATTAAAACAAGACAACGTTAAACCCGATGCAATTATTGTTTCTGTGGGCGGCGGTGGGCTTTTTAGTGGGCTTATCCAAGGGTTACATAGCATTGGTTGGCAAGATGTTGCCATTATTACCGCTGAAACCGTTGGCGCAGCATCTTTGTTTGAAGCAGTGAAACAAAATAAACGTGTCAAACTAGATAAAATTGATACTGTTGCGGTAACCCTTGGTGCCAAACAAATTTGCCAACAAGCTTTTGAGTGGACACAAAAGCACCCCGTTTTTCCGCAAACAGTCACAGACAAAGAAGCCGTGAATGCTTGTTTGCGATTTGCCGATGATCATCGCTTATTGGTAGAGCCTGCTTGTGGAGCTTCTCTTGCCCTGCTTTATGATAAACGCACCATCTTAGAGAAATTCAAAACCATTGTGGTGATTGTCTGCGGAGGCAGTGGGGTGAATTTGAACTTATTAAGCGGCTGGAAAAAGCAATTTGGCCTTTAAATGACGCTCTAAACCCCAGCTAAAGTCATCTCCTCAATCAGCAACGATCCGCTCTGAATGCTTCCGCGCTTATCGATATCACTTCCCACGCCAATAAGCTGCTTAAACATATTCTGCAAATTACCCGCAATGGTAATTTCATGCACCGGAAACTGGATTTCCCCGTGCTCTACCCAAAAACCTGAAGCGCCTCTGGAATAATCCCCCGTCACTAAATTAATGCCTTGCCCCATAAGCTCGGTTACCACTAAACCTCTGCCCATGATTTTTAACATGCTGTCAAAATCACCTTGCGTGGATGCAACAAAAATATTATGAGTGCCGCCAGCATTGCCAGTATTGGGCAAATTTAATTTACGCGCTGAATAAGCACTTAAAATGTAACTTGTTATCACCCCATTTTGAACCAATTCTTTATCATTGGTCGCCACACCATCACTATCAAAAGGCGCGCTGCCAATACCGCCCAAAATATGTGGCCGTTCGCTGATTTGAATGTTATCGGGAAAATGTTTTTTATTAAGCGAATCTAGTAAAAAGCTGGATTTACGAAATAAACGCCCGCCTGAAATAGCCGATAAAAAATGTCCAATCACACTTGAAGCAATACTAGAATGGAATATCACTGGCACGCGTTGCGTGGGCAATTTTTTAGCACTCAAGCGTTTTAAAGCACGCGTTGCCGCTTCCAAACCTACTGTTTCAGCTTTGGCTAGCATTTCTTTTTGTCTTGAGACGGTATATTGATAATCGCGCTCCATGCCTTGGGCATCTTGGGCAATCACCATGCACGATAAACTGTGTCTTGAGGTAGGGTAAGCCCCTAAAAAGCCATGACTATTGCCATAAACATGAAAACCCTGCGAGCTTGCCAGCGTTGCCCCTTCACTATTTGAGATCTTTTTATCGAGTGACAATGCAGTGCGTTCACATGCTTTTGCCAAATTTACCGCATTATCAACTGTCAGATCCCAAGGGTGATATAAATCGAGATCGGGAATAGCTTTGGCCATTTCATGGATATCAGCCAAGCCAGAGTAAGGGTCGGGTTCAGTTAATTTTGCTAAATCACACGCAGCCTCAATCGTAGATTTTAATGAGGTTGGGCTAATGTCGGTGGTGCTTGCTGATCCCTTTTGTTTACCAAAATACACCGTCACACCGACTGCTTTGTCACGATTAAATTCTAATGTTTCTACCTCATTTAAACGGACAGTTACGTTTAACCCAGTAGACGCATGCAGGGCCACTTCAGCCTGAGATGCTCCTTTTTGCTTCGCATGAGCCAACATGTCTTTAGCAATTTGTAAATACTGAGATTCGCTAACAAATTCTTTTAACTGGCTAGGGAGTGCTTTTTCCATTTCATGCCTCATTGATTCTTGGTGCCGCCTACAGTTATATTATCAACACGTAAGGTTGGTTGCCCAACGCCTACCGGTACACTTTGGCCTTCTTTGCCGCAGGTGCCTATACCAGAGTCAAGCGCCAAATCATTTCCTACCATCACAATTTTATTCATCACATCCGGTCCATTACCGATTAAAGTGGCCCCTTTTACAGGACGGGTGATTTTTCCATTCTCAATTAAATAGGCTTCATTCGCGGAAAAAACAAATTTACCCGACGTAATATCCACCGAACCACCACCGAAATTAACGGCATATAAGCCTTTCTCTACTGAGGCAATAATTTCTTCAGGTAGATGAGGTCCTGGTAACATAAATGTATTGGTCATACGTGGCATAGGAATATGACTAAACGATTCTCGACGCCCATTGCCTGTTGGTGCCACCCCCATGAGTTTAGCATTGAGTTTATCTTGCAAATAGCCTTTTAAAATGCCGTTTTCAATTAACACCGTACGTTGAGTGGGTGTGCCTTCATCATCAATCGTTAACGATCCTCTTCGCATCGGGATAGTGCCATCATCTACCACCGTACATAAGGGAGAGGCCACCCTTTCACCAATGCGTCCACTGAAGGTCGAGCTGCCTTTACGGTTAAAATCACCTTCCAAACCGTGCCCCACAGCTTCATGTAACAGAACACCCGGCCAACCAGGGCCTAACACTACTGTCATTTGGCCTGCTGGGGCATCTATTGCTTCTAAATTGGTTAGTGCTTGATGAACAGCTTCTCTGACATAACCTAACGCTCTGTCTTGCTCCATAAAATATTGATAAGTAGTTCTCGCTCCTCCCCCAGAGGAACCTGTTTCTCTGCGACCATTTTGCTCTACTATCACGCTCACATTTAAACGAACCAAAGGCCTGATGTCGGCATTGAGCGTGCCATCAGCGCTTACGACTAAAATGGTGTCGTAAACCCCCACCAAGCTCACCATCACTTGAATAATTCTGGGATCTTGCTTTCTGGCATAAGCATCTAGTTGTCGCAAGAAGGCAATTTTATCTTCAGTGCTTAAAGAATCTAAGGGGTTATCAGCCATATATAAAGGCTTAATAATCTTGCGTTCCCAAGCACATAATGCTGTACTACCTCCGGATTGGGCAATACAACGCGCTGCTTTCACCGATTGTTCCAGGGCTGGTAAAATAATGTCATCGGAATAGGCAAAACCTGTTTTATCGCCACTGATGGCGCGCACACCTACTCCGTGATCCAGATTAAAACTACCTTCTTTAACAATTCCATCTTCAAGCATAAACGATTCATGTTTAACGCTTTGAAAATATAAATCACCGCCATCAACACGATGCCCTAATAATTGGCCCAATACACGCTCTAAGTCCTGTATAGACAATCCCGCTGGCGCTAATAGCCTTTCTTGCGCACACTCAAGGGCATTTTTCATTCATTAACCTCATTTGCTAAAGCTTGGATTACATTTTTTCTGATATGTTTAAGAGAAGGGAATTGCTGACGTATTTGCGCAAGTTTAAGTAAATCAATCTCTGCCACAATGACGCTAGGTTCACCATTTGCACTTGCCAAAATATCTCCCCAGGGGCCCACAATCATCGAATGCCCATAGGTTGGCCTACCATCATGACGATGCCCACATTCACCCGGGGCAATCACATAACACAAATTTTCAATAGCGCGCGCTCTTATTAAAACTTCCCAATGGGCTTTCCCTGTTTGAACGGTAAAAGCACTCGGTAATAATAAAATTTCAGCGCCTTTTAACATCAATGCCCTAAACAACTCTGGGAAACGTAAATCGTAACAAATCGCCAAGCCCAATTTACCCAAAGGCGTATCGACAACAACAATATCATCTCCAGGGGCAATGATATCGGACTCTTTATATTCTTCTTTATTCTCAACAACCACATCAAACATATGCATTTTATTGTAACGCCCCACACATTCTCCTTGTGGGTTATACACCAATGTGGCTGAATGTGGTCTCTCGTTTTTTCCTTGAATAAGTAAAGTGCCAGCCACTAGCCAAATGCGATGTTTTTTTGCTAAGGATTGCATTTGTTGCTGAATAGGCCCATGACCATAGGGTTCGATGGCTTTTTGTTGTTGGTCTACTCTCAACCCTAACGTTAAGAAATTTTCAGGTAAGACGATTAAACCGGCACCTTGTTTGGCAGCTTGTTCTATCATTTCACAAGCCATGACCATATTATTTTGAAGATCTTTGCCAGAGGCTACTTGTAATGCGGCAACTTTCATTTTTTATCCTCTTAAGGGCATGGGAACTTCATTGACTTTAGGCATTGCCCATGTTCCTAACACTTTATAACGCACGCGGTGTATTTGTTGGATTTTATGGCCGAACATTTTATCTACCACCCAAACGGCAGCCCCCACAGCAGGGTTACCTGCGGCAATTGCTGCGGCGACCGGCAAGCTGCCAGTAACGTTTGGCATCACTATCATTTCGCCATCAAGACCTTGGTTTTCAAGATCCGCCTGCCCAAAAGCTTCGATTTTGGCAGAAGGCCCATTGAGTATCACTTTGTTGGTGCTTACCTTGCCTTTGCCAAATTGGAATTTGCCGCTGAATTCATCAAAGGCAAAACCATTTTTGGTCACATCGCTAAAATCAAGATTGAGCCTTCTTTTAACATTATCTAAGTTTAATAAACTTAATACACGCCCAATCCCCGGGTTCATTCCTTGAATGGAGCCGCCATTCAAAGAAAAATCAGCTACCCCCGTTAAAGAGTTATAATCTAGTTTAAAAGGTGAGCCAAACCAATTTAATGAAAAATCAATTGAGCCTTTTGCTTTTTGCAAGGTCCCTTTAAGGCCAAAGGAACTTAATGTTTGGCTAATGTTTTTAGTATTTACTTTACCTTCTGCCGATATTTTGCTTTGTAAAGATAAATAATCCCAACTGCCAGATAAACTAATTTCAGTATCCTTCATCGAAGCACTAACAGTAGGGAAAAAATACCCTTTCCAAGAAGGTTCTATGCGTGCTTGTATGTTTGTTAAAGTTTTATTACCTAAAACAAATTCTTTAATTTTAATATCGATAGATTGCAAACTGGGAATTTTTGACATGGTAAAATTAGATTCAGCTAATGTGTTGGCTAGTGCTAACTTTTGTAAATCAACTGTAGCAGCTTTAGCCTCATTTTTAGGAATAACTATTTGCCCCTTTAAAGCAGCACCATCAAATAAAAGGTTCCACTGATTGGACACAGTATCCCATCTTGCTTCAATTTTTTCATTTTCAAAAGTTGCGCCATATAAATTAAATGAGCCAATATCTAATTCAACTAATGGCTCAAGTGGGAAATGTGCAGAAACATTTGTCGTATTAGCGGATGTTATTAACCCTATACCTGCCAAAAACAGCTTCCATTGCAAAAAGTCAACTTCTGCCAAATTACCATCCACCAATAGCACTTGATCTTCTCTAAATTTAGCAACGCGATTTTCACCAAAATGAATATGCCCACCCACGCCTTGCCATTGTTTGTCATGCAAACCCAAGCTATAAGCCATGGTAACCGTATCACCATATTTGCCAGCAATGCGTATTAATTGGTGTGGCTCTAAATACATTTTAAGCTCAAGAGGGCTATGGGCTTCTTTTGTTTTCGCAAATGGTAATGGCGCCTCAATGCTTAATCCTTTTAAAGATGAACTTAATGTCAACACTGCTTGACTGTTCGCTTGTGGAGAAAGACTTAATTGCGCGATAAAATCTGTTTGGCCAGTAAGTTGCGAAAATTTAGGGATATTTAACAATGATTGAACATTTTCAACGTCAACATTACCCATGGCGCTTATCAAAATTTCTGATTGATCACCATTTAAATTGCTTGCCATTGTAAAGCGACAAGGCATGGATAATAAAATACCGGTCAAATCATCTGCTTTAATACTCTCTTGAGTAAAAGACACTTCGCCTTTAAGCGCAGTAATCGCATGGGGATTTTCTTTCAAAGCAACCGTAGCGTCAGACACTTCGACGAGACCTCTTACTTTAACAGGGACAGCAGACTTACTGCTTAAAGGGATCTCAAGTCCCAAAGATAATGTCATCGGACCATCAAAACTTAAGGGCGCAACTGTTTTTACCAGGGTTGCGGGCAATGGACTATTAGTTATTACTTCCAAGCCTTCTTTAAGGGTACTTGAAATCTTGGTATCGACAACAAGCTCGGGCATTTTTGCAAATAGATCCGGAATAACTGCATCGGCATCTGTTATTTGGCCCTGCAAAATATTCCCTTTTTGCCCCGAAATAAATAAGGCACGATTATGCATTAACATCGTTGCATTAAGATTAGTCAGGGCAGGCCAACGGTCTTTGTAATTTAAAGTGACATTTTCTAATTCGCTATTAACTTCAAAAACACCTTGTGCATCGTCAAAAGGAAATTCTTGTAAATTACCGCGAAGCACGAAAGTTGTTCCTTTATGTTCCCCCTTAACAAAAGCGCTTTGTAGCCAATGGATTAAATCAACATCTAGCTTATTATCTGGCAATAGTGCTATAGCTTCATGCGTGGTGGACTCATCAATATGCAAGAATATATCCGCCTCGGGCAATCTCTGCTTTGAAAAAGTGAAGGTGGCATTGGCTTGAAGCGGAATACTAAGCATTTTGGTGTTAAGCCCTGTATCTACCACTAAACCTGCTTCACTTGTGTGCCATTTTAAAATTAGCGCTAAGTCATTGAACAAAACTTCTTTAGAATAAATATCTTTAGCATCAGCTGAAATGGCTTGGCTAAGCACGCTAACATTGCCTATATTGTCTTTAAAGGTAACTTGCGCATGTTCCAGTGTTGTACTGATCATCAGATTATGTGTTAACGATTTAGCGGATTGTAATATTAACTTACTTGCATCCAGCTCCCAATCTTGATTGGCTAATTTAATAGAAATCGGGCCTTGCATTTTTTGAATGCTAATCTCTGGAATATCATGATGATAAATTTCAAATTTTTCTAAATCTATTTCAGATATTAACTCTATCGCATTGTTATCTTTGATATCACCCCATATTTTTAGATCAGCAAAATCATGCTTTAGGGTAACCTCTGGGTACAAAAGTGCCGTTAGGGTATTTAAGTCCCCGCCCTGCCAGTGAAAATACAGCTGTTTAGATTTTTGCCCAAATAAAGGTATATCTGCATTAAAATGTACTAAAGCTGGTGTTTTTCCGGCTACCTTCGCTTGAGCTTGCATCTTTAAATGACTACTTACTTCACCCAGCAGGTTCACAGCCTCAAGTTCGATTTTCCCCTTTTTATCTATATCTACTGAGATCTGGCTATTTTTAATTATTAAACGTTTGCATAACGGAAAGTCTGTGGTTTGTTGATCTTGTAAGTTAAACTGCAGCTGTTCTAGTTTAGCAACGGCCAAAGTCTTTGATTGTGGGTAATAAATAAGCCCGCCAACTGCTTGCTCAATTTCCAGCTCATCTAAACTTAAGCGCTTTAATAATAATTGAAAAAAGTTAAGACGTAGTTTCATGCTTTGAATGTGCAAAGCAGAAGATTTTTTATCTTGAGTTAAGATCTCAACATTATATAAACTCACCTCTGGCGTAAGCCCATCCCAATGGAGCTTGATATCTTGGATTAGCGTAGGATAACGTAATTGCGTGGCAACCCACTCTGGCAAACGCGGCACTTGAGGGGTAATTAAGGGTAATGCGAAACGCAGGATCACTAAAAGCAAAGCAAGCGTAATACTTGTCCAACCCAAAATCTTATACACACGATAAAAAATAATTTTCATGTAAACTCACTACATCAAAACAACATCAAACTGTTCTTGTGTGTAAAGACTTTCAACTTGGAACTTAATTGATTTGCCAATTCTTTCCTCTAATTGGACAACGCTGGCAGATTCTTCATCTAGCATTCTGTCAACGACTTCTTGTGAGGCAAGCACAAGATAACTTTTTGTATCATACGCTCTTGCTGCGCGCATAACTTCTCGGAAAATTTCATTACAAACTGTCTCGGTGGTCTTTATCATCCCGCGACCAGAGCAAACTGTACAAGGCTCACACAGTACATGTTCTAAACTTTCGCGTGTTCTCTTTCGCGTCATCTCTACCAACCCTAAAGAAGAGACTTCGCTAATGCTATTTTTGGTATGATCGCGAGCAAGGGCTTTTTCAAGCGCTCTGATAACTTGCCTTTTGTGCTCTTCATTGGTCATATCGATAAAATCGATAATAATGATCCCACCCAAATTACGCACACGTAATTGTCTGGCAATGGTACTGGCGGCTTCCAAATTTGTTTTAAAAATGGTTTCTTCCAAGTTGCGATGTCCAACAAAAGCGCCTGTGTTAACATCAATAGTGGTCATGGCTTCGGTTTGATCAAAAACCAAATGGCCACCTGACTTTAATTGCACTTTTCGATGGAGCGCGCGTTGAATTTCATCTTCGATGCCATACAAATCAAATAAAGGCCGCTCACCTGCGTAAAGTTCAACTTTACCTGTCATCGTTGGGACAAAATCTTCAATAAAGGGAAGGGCGCGCTCACAAGCTGCTTTATCGTCTATGCGGACTTTTTCAGTTTGTGGGGTAATATAGTCACGTAAAGCGCGCAAAAAAAGCGGCAGATCTTCGTGGATAATGTCGCCGCTTTTAGCATTAACCATTTTGCGAGAAATAGTTTCCCACAATTTTATTAAGTACGCTTGATTGGCTTTAATTTCTGCAGCAGTGGCGCCTTCGGCTGCGGTTCGCACGATATAGCCACCTTGATCTTCTGGTAATTCTTCTTCGACGATTTTTTTAAGCCTTTCCCGCTCTTGCTCATCTTCGATTCTTTGTGAAATGCCGACATGAGTTATGCCAGGCATAAAAACTAAGTAGCGCGAAGGTAAAGAGATCCGTGTTGTCAGTCGAGCACCTTTGGACCCAATGGGATCTTTGATCACTTGCACGGCAATTGTCTGGCCATCTTTTAATAGATCAGTAATCGACTCTTGGGTTTCTGTTACCTCATCTGAAGGCTGCAGATACTCATCGCTAACCGATAACATATCAGAAACATGCAAAAAGGCAGCTCTTTCTAAACCCATCTCTACAAACGCTGCTTGCATCCCAGGAAGAACTCTAACTACTTTCCCCATATAAATATTGCCCACTAAACCACGACGGCTAGCGCGCTCGACAAGGATCTCTTGCAAGACCCCATTTTCGACGATGGCTCCACGTGTTTCACGCGGGCTCACATTGATAAGGATTTCTTCCGACATGTTGCTATTATATGCTACGAGATGAGATCGGAGCGACCCTTTGCTTCGAATTTAAGCTTTGAATAAGCAATACCATCACTGGCCAGAATAGACAGCTCATCACCGTGCCCATCCAGTAAAGCAAAGTATGTGGATTTTGCCCTTCTAAGGCATGGAACCATAAAATTAATATTTGGCTAAGACTCACTAAAAGAAATATTTTGCCAACTTGTTGCCACAAAGGTCGGAGTAAAAATCTTGACCTTAAATAGGCAGCAAGATAACAAACGACTGCATAAACTAATGCATGTTCTCCAATGCGTGTTTCTAAAAGGCTATCGACCAACAGCCCCCCGACCCAAGCAACGATAGGATCAAAATTTCTGGGGTAGGCGATTTGGCAATAGATAAAATAGAGCAACACCCATTCGGGCCTAAACCACTGCCATGAAAGCGGTAAAGGAAAAACAGTTAATACTGCGCACACATAAAAACCTACAATAAAAAATAGCCACCACTTTAAGGTTTGCAGCATGCTAAACCCCTTTACCTATTTGGTTGCCAGGATACATTTCTGGTAAAGCAGATAGTGGTTTTACCCTATCCTCTTTTTTAGAAACAATTTCTTTTTTCAGTTTTGGTTTTTGAACAATCATGGGTTCGAAGGCATGTTGTTTTACTAAGAGTACATGGCGAAATTGCCCTAATTTTGCACTTGGTGTGACACCGATAACAGTGAATCGTGTGCCTTCGTCATGTTGTATAGAAGAAATCACCCCCACCGGATATCCCGCTGGAAAACGCCCTCCTAAACCAGAGGTCACCAACTCATCTCCTTCCATAAAATCTGCAGTACGTGGGACATAATTTAGTCGCAATTCTCCCCCAGTCCCGCTACCACCGGCAATCGCACGCTCACCACTACGTACGGACTGTACGGGAACTGCAAAACCGGTATCAGTTAACAGTAAAACCTGTGAAACATGATCGGTGATACTTAACACTACTCCTACTAATCCTTGAGCATCGATAACAGGTTGCCCCACCTCAACCCCTTCTTTTGCGCCTTTGTTTAATAATATTTGCTGACGAAATGGAGAAAGATCTGCCTGAATAATACGCGCTTCGGAAAAAGATTCTTTCTCTTTACCAACAGATTGCAACAATTCGCGTAGCTCTAGATTTTCAGCTTCTAAGGCACGCAACTTCTGCACTTGTGCCTGAAGATATATCTGTTGTTGTTTTAAGTTTTCATTTTCATTTAGCAAGTTAAGTCTTTGTTTAAAAAAAACTTCAAAATTTTCAGTAGCATGGCTTGGTATATCTACCGTTTTCTGAATAGGTAAGACTATCGCGGCGAGAAATTGTTGAAGTAACGAAACACCCTGCCAGCGACTGCTAGCAATCATTAAGATGGAAGACGCTAATATAGGAACAAATAGCGTCCATCCGCTTGGTCGAGAAGGTTTAAATGTCAGCTGAATACGCCTGCCTCCTCACTACTCCGTGGTTAACAGCCCAACTCGTTTTTCATCTGTCATTTCAAGGGCTTTACCACCCCCGCGCGCGACGCAAGTCAACGGGTCATTTGCAACAGTTACCGGTAGACCAATTTCTTCCATGAGTAATCTGTCAATATGCCTTAACAAGGCGCCACCACCTGTAAGTACAACGCCACGTTCAGCGATGTCACCGGAAAGTTCTGGCGGTGCTTGTTCTAAAGCGACACGTACCGCACCCACGACGGCAGACAATGGTTCTTGTAGGGCTTCTAAGATTTCATTGCTATTTAATGTAAAGCTTCTGGGGATCCCTTCAGCAACATTTCTTCCACGCACTTCTATTTCGAGCACTTCATTAGCAGGGTATGCGGTACCAATCTCAGTTTTAATGCGCTCTGCAGTGGTTTCACCTATTAAGCAACCATAATTACGACGCACGTAATTAACAATCGCTTCATCAAATTTGTCACCACCAATTCTCACTGAAGCAGAATAAACGATACCGTTAAGAGAAATAATCGCCACTTCAGTGGTACCACCGCCTATGTCCACTACCATGGAGCCAGTTGCTTCATGAACAGGTAAATCGGCACCAAGTGCGGCTGCCATGGGTTCTTCAATTAAATAAACTTCTCTGGCCCCTGCTCCGATAGCAGATTCTCGAATCGCCCTTCTTTCAACTTGGGTAGAACCGCAAGGAACGCATACTAATACGCGAGGGCTAGGTCTGAGCAATCTTGAGGGCAGTACTTTATGAATAAAATGTTGTAACATGACTTCTGTCATATGAAAGTCAGCTATAACACCTTCTTTTAATGGCCTTACAGCAACCATATTTTCAGGGGTTCTCCCCAACATCCGTTTTGCATCAATACCAACAGCAGCCACATGTTTGTGTCCATTTGGACCACGATCTTGACGAATTGCGACAACGGAAGGTTCATTGAGAACTATCCCTTGACCGCGAACATATATAAGTGTGTTAGCTGTGCCGAGATCGATTGAGATGTCGCTTGAAAAAATACCTCGAATTGATTTAAGCATGGGGTTCTTCCTACGTGTCGCTTTCTGTTTCTTTATATCAACGTCTAACATTTTGGGCAAGGCAATAGCTATGATACATTAGCCCCCTCACCCTATTTAGTGTAGCCTTAGTGAATTGACTTAGTATTCGCCAGATTAAGGGAGTCATTATGCCTTTAGATCGCAACGAAGTCGAAAAAATTGCGCATCTTGCCAGATTAACGTTGAGTGAAGAACAAATTCCTTTTTATGCTAGTAATCTTTCAAAGATTTTGGGCTTGGTTGCTCAAATTAACGAAGCAGATACCAGTAATATTGAGCCTATGGCTCATCCCTTAGAGCATCTTACCCAAAGAATGCGCGAGGATACTGTAACTGAATCCGATGAAAGAGAATTATTTCAAAGCATAGCGCCTGAAACAGAGGCTGGTCTTTATTTAGTGCCCAAAGTAATTGAAGGGTAGCCTATCCGAGTATCAAGCGCCCTCACGAGGAATTTTTCATGACAAGTATTCATACGATGACATTAAAAGAATTGGCCGATAATCTGGCCAATAAAACTTTTTCGAGCGTGGAAATCACCAAACATTTTTTAGAAAGAATTAAAAAGCTTGATAAAACCTACAACAGCTTTATTACGCTTACTGAAGATCAAGCGCTGATGCAGGCCAAGCTTGCAGATGAAAAAAGACAAAAAGGCCAGGCTACCCCTTTAACGGGGCTACCGATTGCACATAAAGATATCTTTTGCACCAAAGGTGTGAAAACAAGTTGCGGCTCTAAAATGCTGGATAACTTTATTGCCCCATACAATTCCACTATGGTTTCTCAAGTGGAAGAAGCTGGCATGGTCATGTTAGGCAAAACCAATATGGATGAATTCGCCATGGGTTCATCTAATGAAACCAGCTTTTATGGGCCGGTGAAAAATCCTTGGAATATCGAAACTGTGCCGGGCGGGTCTTCCGGTGGTTCAGCTGCCGCTGTGGCTGCACGTTTGGCCCCTTGTTCAACAGGAACCGATACCGGTGGATCTATCCGTCAGCCTGCCGCATTGTGTGGTATTACCGGTTTAAAACCAACTTATGGACGCGTATCGCGTTATGGCATGATTGCCTTTGCCTCGAGCCTAGATCAGGGCGGCCCCTTTGCGCAAACAGCGCAAGATGTGGCAATGCTGTTAAATGCCATGGCAGGATTCGATACACGCGATTCAACCTGCGTTGATATGCCTGTTCCCGATTACACCACATCTTTGCATGATAAAATACAAGGCAAAACCATTGGCTTACCCAAAGAATATTTTGGGCAAGGTTTAGATAAAGCTGTTGAACAAAAAGTGCTCGATGCCATTGGCGTATTTGAAAAACTGGGCTGCAAAATTAAAGAAGTTTCGCTGCCTTCAAGCCCATTATCTATCTCAGTTTATTATGTTGTGGCCTCAGCAGAATGTTCTTCAAATTTATCACGTTATGATGGCGTTCGTTTTGGTTATCGCTGTAAAGATCCCTTGAATTTAGAAGATATGTATAAACGATCTCGCGCCGAAGGTTTTGGCGATGAAGTTAAACGCCGTATCATGGTCGGGACTTATGCGTTATCAACTGGCTATTACGATGCTTATTACTTAAAAGCACAAAAAGTAAGAAAATTGATTTCTAATGATTTTAAGCAAGCTTTTGAACAAGTCGATTTTCTGCTTGGCCCAACGGCGCCCACCCCAGCCTTTAAAATTGGGGAAAAGATGAACGATCCGGTGAGCATGTATCTTTCAGATATTTACACCATTGCCACCAACTTGGCAGGATTACCTGGTTTAAGTATCCCTGCTGGGTTCGTCAATGATCTACCCATTGGTATTCAATTAACGGGTAAACATTTTGATGAAAGCACACTCTTAAATGCAGCCCACATCTATCAACAAGAAACTGATTGGCACAAAAAAGTGCCCGTAAGCTGCAGTTAACAAATTAATAGGAGCACCCCGATAATGCAATGGGAAGTGGTGATTGGTTTAGAAGTTCACGTACAACTTAAAACACATTCAAAAATATTTTCAGGTGCCTCAACCGCTTTTGGCGCGCCGCCTAATACACAAGCTTGTGCTGTTGATTTAGGCTTTCCTGGTGTTTTGCCTGTTTTAAATAAAGACGCGGTGCGCATGGCAACGTTGTTAGGTTTGGCAACCAATAGCACTGTGGCTAAACGTTCAATTTTTGCACGCAAAAACTATTTTTATCCTGATCTTCCCAAAGGCTATCAAATTAGCCAATATGAATTACCGATTGTTCATCAAGGGTATTTAGATATTGAGTTTGGTGAAAATCAAACTAAACGCATTGGTATTACTCGCGCACATTTAGAAGAAGACGCGGGGAAATCTCTGCACGAAGAGTTTCATCACCAAAGCGGTATTGATTTAAACCGTGCCGGCACACCGTTATTAGAAATTGTTTCAGAGCCTGATATGCGCTCAGCGCAAGAAGCCGTAGCTTATCTTAAAACCTTGCACGCCTTAGTTTGTTATTTAGATATTTGCGATGGCAATATGCAAGAAGGCTCTTTCAGATGCGATGCGAATGTTTCCATACGCCCTAAAGGCGAAAAAACCTTTGGCACACGTACCGAAACTAAAAACGTGAACTCCTTCCGTTTTGTTGAACAAGCGATTAATTATGAAATTGAGCGTCAGATTGAAGTTTTAGAAAACGGTGGCAAAATTATCCAACAAACCATGCTCTGGGATCCGGTTAAACAAAAAAACCGTCCTATGCGTGATAAAGAAGAAGCCAACGATTATCGTTATTTTCCCGATCCTGATCTATTGCCCGTAATATTGGATGACAAATACATTGAAGATGTACGTAAAACGTTACCTGAATTGCCCGCGCAAAAACGCCAACGTTTCGTCGATGACTATGGGTTAAAACCCTATGATGCAACTGTTTTAACAACAGATAAAGACTTAGCGCTTTATTTTGAAACGGTTGTCAAAACCATTAACAAACAAGATCCTAAACTTGCCGCAAATTGGGTCATGGGGGATCTGTTAGGTGCTTTGAATAAAGCGAACTTGGAACTCAAAGACAGCCCTGTCAGTGCCGTGCATTTAGGTCAATTGCTTGCCAGGATAATTGATAACACTATCTCCGGTAAAATAGCTAAAACTGTCTTTGAAGCCATGTGGGCCAAAGAAGGGACGCCTGATGAGATCATTGAAAAGCAAGGCTTAAAACAAGTCACCGATTTTGGCGCTATTGAAAAAGCCATTGACGAAGTATTAGCGCAAAATGCAGATCAAGTGGCTGAGTACAAATCTGGCAAAGATAAAGTTTTTGGCTTCCTAGTAGGTCAAATCATGAAGGCAACCAAAGGCAAAGCAAACCCTGCAACAGTGAATGAGTTACTTAAAAAGAAATTATCCTAGCTGGAAAGGTAGACAGCATAACATTTGTCGTTTAAGGCAAACTTAAGCGACTTGTCTGCTTGGTCGAAATAACTTGTAGAAGAATATTATTTTTCTTGGGGTTATTTTGCCATGAATAATCATGCTGTTAGTTCAAACGAGCCCATAGTTTACGATGGCAAACTGGGTGAACAGTATAAAATTTTCATCCTGAATGTCTTTTTGGGGCTTATTACCTTAGGCATTTATCACTATTGGGGTAAAACCAGGCAACGTCGTTACACCACTTCAAGTTTTAGTATTTTTCAAGATAGATTCGAATATACAGGTTATGGTGGCCAGCTCTTTTGGGGCATGATCAAAGCACTGGTTATCATACTTATTTTCTCAGTCCCTCTTTTCTACGCCATTCACACAATTGATAAATTAACCAAAGAACATCCTAAAACTGAACAAACCAGTGGCCCCAGTACCGAAAAAAAAACGAAAAAAGGATTCAACATTGGGGATGCAGATGAAAAGAAAATCGAGATTGATATAGACAAGCTTTCCCCTAAAGAAAAACAAACTTATATATTCGCAAATGTTGCGATGGTTTTTTATTTCCTGTTTTACTATGCTTTTTTACCTTTTGTTGCAATTTATGGTTCATTACGTTACCGAATCACACATTCCAGGTGGCGCGGGATCCGCGGCCATATGAATGGGTCAAGTGTATTGTACGGCTTTGTGGGACTTTTTCATTTATTTTTAAAAATCATTACTTTCGGGCTGTGGATCCCCTTTGCGGATGCAATGACTTATAAATATAAAATGAATCGTATTTCTTTTGGCAATCAAAATGCTGTCTTTAAACCTGATTATGGTACTTTGTTTGGCACGCACTTACTTTCTTTCTTTGGCGGGGCGTTTGCCGGAATCGCCATAGGCGTGATTGTTGGCTTTATGGTTTATGGATTAATCCCCGAAGCCCATACAGCAGCTGCTATCGAAATTCATGAAGATGCTCCTGCGGCAATTGCCGGTTTTGTAGGCATGATCGCATTTTTTCTATGCTTTATTATGGCAAGATTTTGGTATCGCGCTGCTTTTGTGCGTATGCGTTATAATGCATTGACCTTTGGTAACATGGGGTTTAATTGCAAAATTTCAGCGCTGGGTTTATTCAGACAAACTTTTGGTAATGGTTTGATTTTGATTTTTACACTAGGCCTTGGCTACCCTATTGTGATCCAAAGAAAAATGAATTTCTTTTGTAAATATACCACGGTGACAGGGGACATTAACAACTCACCTATTTTACAAGCCATTGGTCAACAAGATACCGCTGGGGAAGGCTTAAGCTCCATTTTAGATATTAGCATTGGGTTGTTCTAATAAGTGAGATAATGTGTCAGACTCTTTGTTTATAGCTCGTTTTTTCGATGGCAAAAGCTTGCGACCCTATCAAGCTCAGGTTGAGATCCTTCCTGAATATCTTTTAATTAAAACGCTTGAACCCGATGTGATTGAAATTACTTGGCCATGGAATAAAATAAAAGTGATGGAGCCACCTCACAGTGGACGCGATATTGTGATTGGTTGCAGTGATATGGCTGGAGCCAGGTTGTTGTTGAAAGATGTTACTCACTATAAAGCCATTTTAAATTACATTCCTCCCAAAAACATCAAGCTTTCCAGCGTAGAGCATCCTTGGCATAGGGTAATGATCATCGTCGTTGCCTTCTCTGTGTTGTTAACCATATTGTTAGTGGGCATACCGCTTAGTGCACCTTTTATTTCCAGACATGTACCCGAAACATGGGATGATGAGCTTGGTCAGTTTGTTGTCAACGGCATGAGTGAAAGCGGCAAAGAATGCGTGTCACCCAATGGGGTAAAAGCCTTACAAAAAATGGTAGGAAAACTAAGCAAAGGCAGCACTGAAAAATTTGATGTGAAAGTTATTAAAGCAGGCTCTGAAGATATCAATGCTTTTGCAGCCCCAGGGAATCATGTCATCATTTTAAGCGGCTTGCTTGATTTTGCAAACTCCCCCGATGAAGTAGCAGGTGTACTTGCGCACGAAATGGGTCATGCCATTGAACATCATCCCACCCAAGGGCTTATTCGTACCATGGGTATTAATATTGTGATGTACTCCAGTTTTGGCACCTCCAGTGATTATGTTACCAAGTTGCTGCATTTAAAATATAGTAGAACAGATGAACAAACTGCAGATGATATTGGGGTGGCGCTTCTCAAGAATGCCAACATAAGTACTGAAGGCTTTGTAAAATTCTTTGAAAAATTAGCCCAAGAACATAATCTTTTATCTGAACATGAAAAAATGCTGGAGTATTTTTCGAGCCATCCGGGCATGATGGAACGAATGGAGAATATTAAAGCACAAGGAAATGCTACAACAACCACCCCTAGCTTAACAACACAAGAATGGCAAGATTTAAAAACAATTTGCACCAAAACAAAAGCGCTTGCTTTTTAAAGTCTATGACCAATAGTTACTCTATCTTTACCAGCGAGATCTTGAAAAGTTTCAATGTCACCAAAGCCAGCTTGGGCTAATAATTCACTTAAATGCGCCCCTTGATCGAACCCATGTTCAAAAGCCACCAAGCCCTTATCTTTTAAGTAAGGCTTACAAGCATTTAAAATTATCTCATAGGCCTCAAAGCCGGTGTTTCCAGGGGTGAGCGCTATAGTTGGCTCAAACGGTAAATCCCCATGAATAAGATGAACATCATTGCCTCTGATGTAGGGCGGGTTCCCTACAATGGCATCGTATTGCTTTGGTGGCAAACTTTCAAACCAATTGCTTACCAAAAATTCTACGTTTGAAATATTTAATTTTTGCGCATTTTTTTGGGCAACTTGAATAGCTTGTTTGCTAATATCTAAACCCACCACTTGCCATTTGGGTTTAAGGTGAGCCAAAGTGCAAGCAATCGCGCCACAACCTGTTCCTAAATCAATCACAGTATGGGGATTATCATCAAGCGTTTGCATCACCACTTTAATTAAAAGCTCAGTATCGGCTCTGGGGATTAACGTGTCTTTAGTGACTTCAAAATCTAAAGACCAAAATTCTTTATGTCCGGTTAAATAGGCGATAGGTTCATGTTGTAATCGACGTTGAATTAAGCTTTGGAAAGTTTCTGTATCGGTATTAGAAACTTCTTTCTCTGGCCAAGCATATAATGCGCTTCGTGAACAATCTAAAACATGGGCAAGAAGGACTTGGGCTTCTAATTGAGGGACATCTTGACTTTGCTTAAGCGCATCGCTTGCCCATTTGAGTAATTCACCAATTGTCGCCATTATTCACTCAACGAGGTTAATTGTTCTGCCTGATGCTCTTGACGAAGCGCTTCGATAACATCGCCAATTTTGCCTTCCATAATTTCATCCAACTTATAAAGCGTGAGATTAATGCGGTGATCGGTTAAGCGCCCTTGGGGAAAATTATAGGTTCTTATGCGCTCTGATCTATCCCCGGTGCCCACTAAACTTTTACGGGTTGCTGATTGCTCTTTCGCTTGCGCTTCTTTTTGAATACTTAAAATCTTTGAGTGTAATAATGACATCGCTTTAGCCCGATTTTTATGTTGTGAGCGCTCATCTTGGCATTCGACCACAATGCCTGTGGGTAAATGGGTTATACGAATAGCCGAATCGGTTTTATTAACGTGCTGACCACCAGCGCCTGAGGCACGGTACGTATCAATACGTAGTTCAGCTGGGTTTATTTGGATGGAATCAATTTCCTCTATTTCTGGCAATATAGCCACCGTACAAGTGGAGGTGTGGACTCTGCCTTGCGATTCTGTGGCAGGAACACGCTGCACACGGTGGGCGCCTGATTCAAATTTTAAGTGCGAATAAACATTTTGCCCAATGATACGCGCGATCACTTCTTTATAACCGCCATGTTCACCAAAACTTTCATTAACAATTTCTACTGTCCATCTTTTTGCTTCTGCATACCGGCAATACATTCTAAATAAATTGCCCGCAAAAATAGCAGCCTCATCGCCACCCGCTCCTGCGCGTATTTCTAAGAAGACGTTTTTATCATCGTCTGGATCAACAGGGATTAAGAAGACTTGCAAATCTTTTTCAAGGGTTTCAATTTGCCCCTCAAGTTCAGTTAGCTCCGTTTGTGCCATTTCTCTTAAATCGGCATCTTCATCTTGCAACAGCTCTTTTGCAGATTTTTGTTGACTTAATGATTGTTGATAGCGGTTAAAAGTTTCAACTAAAGGTTGCAGATCAGCGTATTCTTTGGAAAGTTCGCGAAACTTAGTTTGATTTTGAAGCACTTCTTGTGAAGATAACAAGAGCCCAATTTCCTCATGGCGCTCGGCTAATGAAGCTAATTTCGTGTATATTGAAGGTTTCATGCTTTACTCTATATCAAATAATTCTTTGACCAGTTCTATTTTATCATGATGCAAATCTTTTACGTTCATGGTGGGTTGGTGCATCAATTTTTGGGTCAATTGGTGGGCAAAATGGGTAATTACTTCATTTGGGTTATCCCCGCGCGCCAAGCGTTTAAGCGCTTGTGCTAACGTTTCGTTTTTAAGTTTATCTGCCTGATGACGAATTGCCACTACCGCTTGCCGATGCCTGGATGCATTCACCCAATGCATGTAAGCTTGTGTGGCTTGTTCGATAATTGATTCTGCCTCAAGGGCCGCAAGTTCGCGATTTTTTAAATTTTCAGTCACAATACCTTGCAAATCATCAACCGTGTAAAGATAAATATCTTCATGATCGGCAATGGTGGGTTCAATATTTCTAGGAACTCCCAAATCGACCATAAAAATGGGTCTTCTTTTGCGCGAAAATGCATGGTCTAAATGTGCTTGTAATAAAACAGGTTTGGGACTCGCAATTGCGCTTATCACAATATCCGCCTGCGCTAAGGCAATGGGCAGTTTATCTAAACCAATGCTTTCTCCCCCATAGCATTCAGTTAAAGACTTTGCATGGGCTAATGTTCTGTTAACAATAATTATTTTTTGAACATTTTTAGCTTTAAGGTGCTGCAATGTTAATTCTATATTTTCACCCGCCCCTATCAGCATGACCGTTGCTTTAGAGAGATCGCTAAAAATTTGTTTGGCCAAACTTACCGCAGCATAAGCCACTGAAACAGGATGTGCATTAATTTGTGTATGATGACGCACTCGTTTAGCAACACTAAAACTGGTTTGAAAGAGTCTTAGTAATCTTTTACCTAAAACGCCGTTTTGATTGGCTAATTGAAATGCGGTTTTTAATTGCCCCAGTATTTGTGGCTCACCAAGGAGCATGGAATCTAGGCCACTGGCCACACGCATCATATGAGAAACAGCAAAATCATTTGAAAATGTATACAGGTAAGGCTTAACGTCAAAACTGGTCTGGTTATAGCTTTGCCACCAATTGATCACTTGGGTTTTAAAGGTAGACTCTTTGTGCAAAGTACTACAATAAAGTTCAGTCCTATTACAGGTAGACAGTAGCGCTACCTCTTCTAACGCCACCTCATTCACTAATGTTTTCAAGGCATTAGGAATATTTTCTTGTGAAAAGGCAAGTTTCTCTCTGACCTCGATAGGGGCTGTTTTATGACTGATCCCAAGAGTTAATAACACGCTTTAACCATTCTTATTTTTACATCAAAAAAAATCACTCTCGAAGATCCTTATTTGTGCCGACACAGTTGTTAGCTAATTAACACATTTCGGCGTTAAAAAGTTTGACGCACCGCGTCAAGGATAAGGATTTAACATGAAGCAGGCAGCTACACTTTTTATCCCACTACTTATTGTGCTTCCCGGGCTCACGCTCACTAGCGCAGACAAGCTTATCGCACCGGCACCTTTAGGGCCTGCTAGCGTTATACCTACACAAAATCTCGAGAAAGGCCCCGTATCAAAGATTGATCATACACTACCAGCTGAAAGTCTTTATCAACTTATGGCAGCTGAAATGGCACTTGATCGTGAACTTCCAGAGGTTGCCCTGGCAAATTATATCGCTGCTGCCAAAGAAACCCAAGATGCGGATGTAGCTGCCCGAGCAACACAAATAGCTTTATCTGTCGCTTCATTAGAAACTGCCGTGTTACCCGCTACAATTTGGGCACATGCCGCTCCAACTAACTTAGAAGCCCAAATAACGACTGCCGCTTTATATATAAGACTAAACGATGTTGAAAAAGCTGTCCCTTTTTTAGAACAAGCCGAAAAAGTGAATGCTGATGAAGCCTTCCAATATTATTTAATATTGTTTAAACAATTACAAAAGGAACAAGACAATAAACGTGTGGTAGCCGCACTTGAGTTGCTGGCTAAGAAAGAAACAAAACACGCTAGTGGTCATTTGGCATTGGCTGAAATTTATTTGTACCAAGGAAATGATGTCGATGCCCTCAAAATGTGTGAAGCCGCTTTACAAATGGTGCCCACCTCGGTTATCGGAATACAAATAGAAAGTGAAGCGCTTTTGCGTAAAAAAGGCAAAGTTGTCGCCAAAGAATTTTTAGATAAGCATGCGCTGAATCAACCTGAGGATATTCAGCTCCATCAGTATTATGCACAGTTTTTACTTGATAATGGATATGCCGATGCTGCGCGTAAAGAATTGCTCATGCTGGTGGATAACCCCAAAGTGACGAATGAAGAACTATTACAATTTGCGCGTCTTTCCATGCAAGCGCAATGGCTTGATATTGCACAAAAAGTGCTAAAACGTACAAAAGAAGTCCCTGAAAGTAAAGATTTATCGCATTACTTTTTAGCTCGTATTGCCGAAATGCAAAACAAAGATGATGAAGCCATTGAATGGTTTAAACAAGTATTGACTGGCCCCTTTCATGTACTATCACAAGTGCGCGCCAGTGTGCTATTGAGTGAACAAAAACGTTTTGATGATGCCTTGGAAATCTTATCTCACGCACAACCCAGCGATTTACCTGAAAAGAAACAGTTAGTTTTATCCATCGTGGATGTGTATAACCTTTCACATCGTTATAATGATGCACTGAAACTTTTAGATGAAAATATAGCCCTGATGCCAGATGAAATTGATTTGCGTTATGCCAGAAGCATCGTCGCTGATAAATTAGATAAAACAGATATTGCAGAATCTGATCTAAAAGCTATTTTGGCATTACAACCTAATCACTTAGATGCGCTTAATGCGTTAGGATTTTTATTGGCTAATAAAACCAAACGGTTTGACGAGGCACAAACTTATTTATCCCAAGCCTTAAAAATATCACCCAATAATGCTTCGGTGTTAGATAGTCTAGGCTGGTTATATTACAAACAAGGCGATTATAAAAAATCCTTAGAAACACTCAAACAAGCTTCAGAGATCATGCCCGATGCTGAAATTGCAGCTCACTTAGGCGAAGTAATGTGGTATATGAAAGACTTTGATGGCGCTAAAAAAGTGTGGAGTAATGCTTTAGAAAGCCATCCTAAGCATGAGCAAGTTATTAAAGCGATGAAACGCCTTATTCCCGCTGGGGAGCAAAAGGCAGTGATGAGAGAAAAAGCAACCACAAAGTAATTATTTGTATCGCAACTTTAGATTACTTTGCTAATTCCTCTACCATTCTTTGGATACCCTGCACCACGCGCGCGGTATATATATAATTAATTTTGTCGGCAGTATCTTCGTTTGTATGATAATAAGGATATCTAAAAGGCGCTGTATCGGTAATCATCATCGCAGGATAACCCATACGCCAAAAGGATAATTGATCAGACCAACCCACCCCGGGTATCCACCGCGGCAAAGCCCCGCCTTCACTGGGAAAGGCCGTACATTGTCTAAAAATGCTAATTGCTTTGATGAGTAATTTTCGCGATGACAGATTTCCCACAAACCCAACAAAATTTCCCTGATTAGGATAAAACAACCCAAAGGGAAAAGGATAAACTTGTGAATTTTTTTCTTCTGAATAATACCCAATAGTTTCCACGCTAATCATGGCTTTTACACGCTCTTTTTTTTGTTTTAATGACTTAGCATAGATATAGCTGCCCATTTTTTTGGTGTAAAAAAAGGGCGGCTCTTCATTCACAAAAAAAGCAAAGCGCACAGTTTTAGGAAATGTCTTTTGTGAAAACAAGCGTGCTAATATCAGCAAAGCGGCCACCCCTGAGCCATTATCGTTCGCCCCCGGGCAATCAGGCATCACTGAATCATAATGCGCACCAAGGATAATAATATCTTCTGGTTTTTCGTTGCCTTTTATTTCCACAATAATATTTTCACAGGTTATATTTTCTAAAACATAATCATGAATCAAAACCGTATGCCCATATGCTTGTAATTGTGTCTTAATGTAAGTTGCCGCTTTTTCTAAGGCATGCGGCTTTTCTAGATGCCGTGGGCCAATGGTATGTGCTAATTGAAAAATATGCTGCTCTAATTCGGTTTTGATTTGACTTTCTTGCGGGCTAAGTGGCGCAAAGGCGCCACGATAGCTTTTGTTAGGCATTTTTGTCATGTAAAAAAGCATAAGGAGAATGACAAGAATGATTAGCAAACAAAACAGGTAGTCCATCGGGAAATCCAACTTATATAATTAAAAATTATAGTTTAATTATTCTAATATATTGCGTTTTGATTTGCGTACAATTATTATTTAATTGTTCCCATAATAAAGAGCTGACAGGATGTCTAAGAAAGTACACAAAACCACTCATGGTTATGATCATGCATTAAAACTTTTATTTTCTCACCCTGCCATGATTGAATCTTTAATTAAAGGATTTGTACCTGAAGCTTGGACAAAACAACTTGATTTTTCTAGTTTACAGAAAGTAAGCGTTAAACATGTTACCGATGATTTAAGAACTCGTGAAAGTGACATTATTTGGAAAATAGACTTCAAAAAAAAGTCACTTTACATCATTTGCCTTTTAGAGTTTCAAAGTGCCATTGATAAATTTATGGCAGTTCGAGTCTTAACCTATATCGGGCTTATTTATCAAGATTTAATCAGGCATGAACATATAGAAAAAATCGATGAATTACCGCCTGTTTTTTCATTAGTGTTATATACAGGTTCAAAAACTTGGGATGCCCCCACGAAATTAAAAGATTGTTTTAGTTATGCTATTCCTGAAAGTCTTAAGAAGTATCAGCCGAATATCGAATATGCAATCCTAGATATTGGGCAAATTGATTTGGAAGAGTATACTTTTGAAGAAGATAATATAGTTTCTTCCTTAGTAGAGCTAGAAAATGTTTGTAGTCTAACAAACACAAAGGTGATTATCGACAAGTTAATATCTCAACTACAAGGTGATCAGTATAATAGTTTACGTAAAGCCTTTGTTGTGTACATTAACCGAGTATGGAAACCTCGAAAACGATTTGCGAGAAAAGAATTTATCGATTTGAATGAGGTGAGTCTTATGTTAAGTGAAAGAATCGATCAATGGGAAAAAGAAAAGATCCAAGAAGGGATCCAACAAGGTATGCAACAAGGCATGCAACAAGGCATCCAAACAGGAACTTACAATGAGCGTCTTTCCTTATCGCTTAAATTATTAGCACATAAGTTTCCCACTGCACCATTAGCATTCAAAGAAAAACTACAAGAAATGCCTTATGATGCATTAGGAGTGCTTTTAGAGAAAATTATTATAGCTAACTCTATAGATGAAGTGGTTGAAGTTTGAAAGACTAGTTTTTTAAAAGATTTTCAATAAACTGCTGCATACGCAGAAAATGAGACCCTTCCCAGTACACTTTATTACAATTGGCACATTGTGAAGGCTTTTTATATTCTTCTTTATTATTAGAGGGTAAAAACTGTTTTATCTCATCATAAGATACTGGCTTAATTTTGCCATTACATTCTAAACAAACAGAAAATGGTTTGAGAGTGCCTCCCAGTTGAAAGTGTTTGACTATTTCTTTTAGCTGCAACTCTGGGTTTTCTTCGCGCACATAATAACCGTGCGACACTTGCGGATTTTTAAGAAGATTTCTATCCCTGGTGAGGATAATGCGGTGCTCTTGTATTGCTACGCGAACAATTTCTTCATCCAAGTAATGATTATCAAATAAGGTATCAAACCCTATCATGCGTAAATATTTTGCTAATTTTCCAAGGTGAGAGTCGGCGATAAACTGAGTTATACGCAATGGCTTAGGGCGCAACTTAATTACGGGGCTAATATCAAGTGCTTCAAATACCGGATACACTGACACTTTGTCGTTGTTTTGTAAGCGCTCAGTAAAATCAACAGAAATGCCATTGATAAGAATTAAATCTACCTCTGTGTGGGGAACACCGATTTTTTCAATAATGGTTTTAACACTTTCCCCCTGACTAAACTCAAAGGGAAATTCATGCTTTTTTTTATCTTGCGGTAAAAAATCGTTTAGCTCTTCGTAGAATCGAAAAAAAGCTTTTAGCATCATCCTTAATGCTATGCCCTTATTTTATGATAAAAATTTCGATCGTTTTAGCCATTTATCGTCTGGATAGTAAGCAAAAACCAATGAGCCTTCTTTAATGGTATTGATGATGGGGCTGGCAAGACGTGTATCTAAAGCAGGACATCCCCAACTACGCCCTAAACGGCCTAAATTTTTCGCCGTACCTTCATTCACATAGTGTGCGCCATGCACCACAATTCTTCGACGCTCAGCATTACCATTAATACCTTGCTCTAAGCCATGCAACGTTAAAGAAAGGCCATGTTTACCTTGATACGTTTTACCCGTTACAAAAACACCCAAACTGGATTGCAAGCTGCCGGGGATATCAGAAAAACGTTTTGCGTGATTATCGCCACTGCCACTGCCATGCGCCACTAGCGTGTGATAAATCACTTTTTGTTTGGACATATCTACCACCCACATACGACGCTTGGTAGAAGGCAATGAATAATCAATAATGGTCATTAACGATTTGTTTGCCAATCCCAATTTGTTTGCTTTTTGATGCGCTTTTAACGCTAATTGCAAAACATGGGGATTAATATCTTTTATTTGCGTTGTTTTTTGATCAGCGCTTTTATAATGTAAAAATGGCAATTCGTTTGATTGTGTTTTTGGTGCTGGTTTAGCGACGCTTACTACACTGATACACAGTAGTAGACAAGTAATCAGTCTTTTGGAAATAATGCTATGTGAAGTGGAATTAGTTAGCCTTTTCACTTTCACGGCTGGCATTGTTGTCATATTTTCTCCTAACATCTTTGAGCACGAGGCAACAAGTGCAAATTAAGTAGGCAGGATAACAGCATTGCCTTGTGATTCATACCCGCAAATGTTAATTTCCCTGAAAACATCAGAACTCCTTCTAATTTTAGGAGTGAACCTCCAAAAAGCCAAGCAACCAACTTTTTAAAGTCGAACATTTAACTAAATTTAAACCCCTGTAAAAATTTGTTATTATTTGTTTCATAGTAAACCTGCTATGCCTTTACACCAAATATAAGGAAGCGATTGTGACTTTAAGAATACTTTCAGTAATCCTCCTCCTGATGCTAGTAGGTTGTGCGCAGCATCCCAAAAAACCCGTCCAAATGCCCACCAAGCAAGTTCAAAAAGGGGCTTCCTTAGATGAGCGTTATAATTCACATGTGAAAAATATTTCAGCTAATCAAAATTGGCAAGCACAAGGCAGATTGGCAGCCTCAAACGGTAATAAAGGTGGCAATGCTTCATTTGTGTGGACACAAAAAGGTGAGTCTTATCAAATTAAATTATTTGGCCCTTTTGGTTCTGGCAGTGTGTACATTACTGGACACCCTACTTTTGTTGAACTCAAAGAAGCCAACGGAAAAACAACCAGGGCACAAACGCCTGAATCTTTGTTGAAAAAAGTAGCTGGCTGGCAAGTTCCTTTAACGGGTTTACGTTACTGGATGCGCGGCATTCCAGCACCCAGTGCTGCACCTAACAGCCAGAAAATAGCACAAAACGGCGTATTAGAAAGATTAGTGCAACAAGGATGGCATATTGATTATGAAAATTATCAAGAGTCTTCCCCTCTTTTACCAAGTAAATTGCGCTTACAAAATGGTAATATCAAAGTGAAGATGATAGTCACCGAATGGACAGTGCTTAAGTGAAAAAAATTTCCTTACCCGCGCCTGCAAAAATAAATTTATTTTTGCATATCGTTGGCAGGCGAGAAGATGGTTATCATCTGTTACAAAGCTTATTTCATTATCTTGATTATGGCGATTCGCTGCATTTTGAATTACGCGCCGATAATAAAATTTGCCTGCACCCTCAAGAACACTTAGGCATTAATGAACAAGATAATCTTATTTATAAAGCCGCGCGCGCTTTACAACAAAGCGCACAATGCAATCAAGGGGTTAATATCCATTGGGAAAAACGTTTACCCCTGGGCAGTGGCTTAGGCGGGGGCAGCTCTAATGCGGCGACCTGTTTATTGGCGCTAAACGCCCTCTGGGATCTGAATTGGTCACAAGACAACTTAATCAACCTGGGAGTGACCTTAGGGGCTGATGTCCCCTTCTTCCTCTTTGGGCATACCGCGCTGGGGGAAGGAATTGGTGAAAAGTTAACCGCGCTTACCATCGCACCAACATGGTTTTTAGTCATTACACCTGACTGCAACGTCGCAACCCCTAAAATGTATGCATTATCCGAATTGACAAGAAACACGCCAAGGCTCAGAATAGGGACCCTTGTTGAGGGTGGAATAAATTATGCCCTTAGCGAGTGTAGAAATGACTTTGAGCCTGTAGTGCGTCAACATTATGCTGAAGTAAATGACGCTTTTAAGTGGTTATCTAACTACTCTCAGGCAAGAATGAGTGGATCAGGCGCGAGTGTTTTTGCTAGTTTTTCGACAAAAGCACAAGCCCAAGAAGTAGCACAACAGCTGCCTGCTCATTTGAAAGGTTTTATAGCTAAAGGGATGAATTCATCCCCGCTCATGCAAAGCGCACTGAGCAAAGGTATCATAAATAACGATTGGGGTGTCGCCAAGCGGTAAGGCACAGGGTTTTGATCCCTGCATACCTAGGTTCGAATCCTAGCACCCCAGCCACTAATTTTTTCTAAGATAATAGGGTTTCCACCATGTCGGATATGATGATTTTTAGTGGGAATGCCAACCCGCGTCTTTCAGCAGATGTAGCAAAACGTCTTAAAGTACCTCTCGGGAAGGCTTCTCTTGGCCGGTTTAGTGACGGCGAGATCATGGTTGAGATCTTAGAAAATGTCCGCGGTAAAGATGTGTTTGTTATTCAATCCACCTCTGCCCCTACGAATGATCACTTAATGGAATTGCTTTTACTCACCGATGCCTTAAGACGCGCATCGGCCTTACGTGTCACTGCGGTAATGCCCTATTTTGGTTATGCCAGACAAGACCGACGTGTACGTTCTTCACGCGTGCCAATTTCGGCCAAAGTGGTTGCCGATATGATGTCTGCTGTGGGTATCGATAGATTATTAACAGTCGACTTACATGCAGATCAGATCCAAGGCTTTTTTAACATGCCCGTGGATAATGTCTACGGCTCTTCCGTGCTCATTAATGATATGTTGAAAAAAGAATATGAAAACCCTGTAGTGGTATCACCAGATGTTGGTGGTGTAGTCAGAGCACGCGCTATTGCGAAAAGATTAAACGATACACATTTAGCGATTATCGATAAACGCCGCCCACAGCCTAATGAAGCGCGGGTGATGAATATTATCGGTGATGTTAAAAATCGCATTTGTATCTTGGCCGATGATATTGTCGATACAGCTGGTACCTTATGCCTGGCTGCTGAAGCCTTAAAAAATGAAGGCGCAACTAAAGTGGTTGCCTATGCAACTCACCCTGTTCTTTCAGGTAATGCTATCTCTAATTTGGAAAATTCTCAGATTGATGAGCTAGTGGTTACCGACACGATACCTTTGCATCCCAAAGCCATGGCTTGCCGTAAAATCCGGCAGCTAAGCATTGATGCCATGCTTTCTGAAGCTATCCGACGTGTAAGCAACGAAGAATCTATTAGTTCAATGTTTTCAGTTGTTTAGCTGTCTTTTTGCTACAACTTTTTTGATTTGCTGTACTGTGTTACACTCCCGGCTCCAGCTTTATGGTCGCAATAAAGCTTAGTTTTATTCAAATTTGGAGCTAAATAAAATGGCAAAGTTTAATTTTGAATTGGACGTAATGCCACGTGAAACGCTAGGGAAAGGTGCGAGCCGCCGCCTGCGTAGTCGTGAAAGCAAAGTCCTTGGTATTGTTTTTGGTGGTGATGAAAAATCACAACCCATCATGCTTGATCACAATAGCGTGATAAGAGCCTTAGAAAACGAAGCAATTTATTCTCATATTCTCACCCTGAACCAACAGGGCAAAAAGTCCAAAGTGGTACTAAAGGATATTCAACGTCATCCTTACAAACCACGCATCATGCACATGGATTTTATGCGCATTAACGAAAATAAACCTATTTTCATGCACATTCCTTTACACTTTCCTGGGCAAGAAGTTGCTCCTGGCGTAGTGTTAGGTGGTGGTATAGTGACTCACCACATGGTGGAATTAGAAGTTAAATGCTTACCGCGTGATTTGCCTGAATACATTGAAATCGATTTAACCAATGCTGAGTTGGACACCGTTGTTCACTTATCACAAGTTAAATTGCCAAAAGGTGTTGAAATGGTTGCTGTGGTTCACAGCCATGAAGACGATTTACCTGTTGTAAGTATTCACAAGCCTAAGATCGTTGTTGAAGAAGTGGAAGAAGCGTCTGCTACTGAAGGTGAAGGCGAAGCTGAAGCCCCTGCTGAAGAAGCGAATAAAGGCAAAGAAACCAAAAAGTAATTGGATAATAAGCTGGGGTGAAACTGGTTTTCGCCCCATGGGTTTTTATGGGAATTCAGCTAATCGTCGGGCTTGGCAATCCTGGGCCAGAATATGCAAAAACGCGGCATAACGCGGGGTTTTGGTTTATAGACATGCTCGCCCAAAGTCAGCGCGTTTCAATGCAGCCTGAAACTAAATTCAAAAGTTTGACATCGCAAATTACCATTGATGGTCAAATTTGCCGGCTCTTACAACCACTTAGTTATATGAACCGCAGTGGCGAAGCAACCCAGGCGCTTGCCCATTTTTATAAAATTAAACCCCAAGAAATTTTAGTAGTGCATGATGAGCTTGATTTACCGGTGGGGGTTGCTAGGCTCAAACTCGATGGTGGTCATGGGGGCCATAATGG
>JAFECS010000009.1:0-667 GCA_018241965.1 Pseudomonadota bacterium
TCAAAGAGCGCGTTTTAGCGCATCCTGAAGAAGTGAATCAAAAAGGCTTTTTAGGACGCAACGCAATTCATTTGTGCGCTTTTTATGGACATGCTGAGCTCATTCCCTTAATTTTGGGCATGGTCTCAAATGCAGATGCACATCTTAAAGATGAGCTAGGTTTAACTGCCGCTGAGTTGGTGCCACATCATTTATCTTTAATACCTGCACTATCAAGTGCTGATGCAGCACATGTCAAAATAGTAACGCCTAAAATTCCTAAATCGGCAACTCCTCCTTTAGTAAAGAAATTAGCTGCATGGGAAAGTGATGATCAAAGTTTACGTGATTCTGAACTTGCCACTTATCTGTCAAATTTAACCCTTACAGATAACGAGGCGCATCCTGGCTTTAAACATGATCTTAGACGTCTTTATCTTTCGCAAGTGATAAAAGAGGTGAATGCAAATCGTATACAGTTTATCGAAGCCTTTTTAAAAGAGGGTTATAGCATCGAAGAGTTGAGTGAATTTGTTGGGGAAAATATCTTAGCTTATTGTTATCATGCTGATCTTAATTTTTTATTTTATTTATTCTATTCTTTTGGCGGTGCACTTGGCACACAACTCACTCCAAAAGAGTTACAAAAACGCCATCAAATTTTTATTGTTGCGCAAAATTCTCTGCT
>JAFECS010000009.1:700-4887 GCA_018241965.1 Pseudomonadota bacterium
TTGTTACAACAAAGCGCAGTGCCCAACCTGCAAACAGGTAACTTGGCGATGCCCTCAGACACTTTTTTTGCCAATTGTGTTAAAGATAATAATTTATCTGCTCAATTATTTAAAGATCTATATCAGGTATGTTCTTACCCGCCAAAAGGTTTAGATCTTGATGAAATTTCCAGCATTCTCGCTGCTATGGCCAATAAATATTCTTTAACTGAACTTTTAATAGCGTTGAGAATGCTACAAAAAAACTTTGAATTATCACAAAAATTAATATCAGTTTTTGTTTTAAAAGAGTTAATTGCGCACTATGACCCATTATCACATCGGGATATTAAATTTGTGATGGCCGTCTATGCGCCTTCTTTTTTTAAAGGTAATCCCTTTAAATCATTTGGGCCTTTGTTAGAAAAATCTGCCGTTTTAAGAATGCAAAGTGATGATCATAGGGTAAATATGTATCATACTCTAGAGGGCTTAATCACACAAAATATCTATAACCAATCTCAAACAGGCTTTGATACTATGTTTAGGCTAACCAATACATCCACGAGCAAACAGGCAAAAGGAGTTGCCGAGGAATTAAGAGCTTATTCACTTAGGCTATATCAACAACTTAATATCAAAGAGTTAACCACTATTAAATCCAAAGATAAAAATAGGCAGCAAACAGCCCCCAGCGTCTTTGCAATAGAGCAATATTTTAATCTTTTAAGTAATTATATCGTTACTAAAATTATCACTATGGATGACCTTCAGCAAAGAGCACGGTATGTTAGATTATGTGTCCGAATCTGTGAAGCGCTTTTAGGAGGCGATATGCCAGACTATAATTCTGCCATGTCAGTTTTTGCCGCGTTAAATCAAGCATCTGTAGTACGCTTAAAAAAGACTTTTGCTACCTTAGATAAATCTACCCATGATAAGCTTGAGGTGATTTCAACAAAACTGGCACAACATGGAAATTATAAAGAGATCAGAAAAGTGCTCGCTGAAAATCAGTATGCGATACCTTATTTAGGTATTATTGCATCTGATTTAACGTTTTCACAAGAAAATACAGCTTTTAACACTTATGCTATGATGGGTAAAGTTATTCGCCAAGTAGCAACAAGAATAAACGCTTTGAAAAGAGTACATCTGCCTTTAAATTCTAACATTGCCAGAACCATACGCTATTTACTACCGATGGATGAAAAAGAACTTTTCCATTTGTCGTTGGTACAAGAGCCCAGAGAGCCAACGCAAAAAGCGGATGATGGCTTAATAGCAACCCAATTTGAGCGCAGTAGAACCAGTTTAGCGCTAACGCAGAGCACGTCAGATGTTTCATTGAATAAAGGATCTACGCTGAAACATTGAGAAATGGTTGTTTGTAAGTTACTTTTCCCACTATAAACTTGCACAGTTGTGAAATCTAGCATTTAATTAAGAAAACATGGATAAGTTACTAACTACAATTTTATCCAGTATATTTGTGATATCAGCCTAGCCAGGGAAGGACAGGATGAAACAGAAAAAATCACTACTTAGTCAAGCGGTGCTGGCTTCGACGGTATTTTGTCTATACACTTCGGCGAGTAATGCCTTTTTCTTTGTACCTACCTTTACTGTTGTTTCTAACCCTGCCTGGGATCCTCAGGGTTATGAATTTGTTTTACCAAATAGCACTTTTACAGTCCTACCAGGAGCTGTGATTGGTGGTTCCGGCGGCTTTTCAATTTTAAATGATGATACTATTAATAACTTTTGTGGTGGTAGTGGTTGTGCTAATGTTAGTGTTGACTTCTTTGGTGGTGCCATTGTTCTTGGCTCTATTGGAGATCCCTATCCTGTTACTTTCGTCAACCTTGTTGCTCCTGGCACGGTTTTATTTGGTGGAGCAGTTAAATCAACCACATTTACACTATTTCCGGGAACAATTGCTGACTTCAACCCTGGCGTCAATTTAACTGCAACAGTTACCACTGCCGCTAACGATACAGGTGCTTTGCTTTTTTCAGGTAACAGTACTGTCTCTGGATCAATTGGCTCAAACCTTCTGAGAGTCAATCAAATTGATTTGGCTGGCGCGGGCAGCACGGTTAATTTTCAAGGCAATATTTTTGTAGGCACGGGAAATTTTCTTTTTGATAATGCCGCTTCTAGTACCGCCACTTTTACTAACGGCTTAACGCTAAATGGTAATGTAACGACTAATAATGATGATACCGGGGTAATGAAATTTCTGGGCGGCGGCACCGTTACCGGAACCATTGGTGCAGGTGGCGCAAGGATAAATCAAATTGATTTGGCTGGCGCCGGCAGTAATGTTAATTTTCAATCCAATATTTTTGTGGGCACAGGTAATTTTCTTTTTGATAATGCCACTTCTGGATCAGCAACATTCACCAATAACATTACTTTAACTGGCAATGTAGAAACCAATAACCTCAGTACAGGTAAATTGATATTTAACAATGGTGGTACTGTAACAGGGACCATTGGTGCAACCAAAGCACTTGCAGAAATTGATGTGCAAGGTGCAGGCAGCAACCTGCTTTTTAGTAAAAGCGTTTCATTATCCAATGCCATAGGCACAGGCTCTTTAATTTTTAATGGCACCGCCAATGCGACCACCACCGCTGAGTTTGCAGATGGCGCAAACTTTACCGGAAAAATTGCTACCATTACTGATGGTGTCGGAACAGTGAAATTTGATGGAAGCGCTACAGTTTCAGGAGATGTGGGTGCGACGAATTTAGCTGTCAATAAAATTGATTTAACCGGTGGCGCCGGTAAAGTGGTAGCTTTCCAAGGAAATATCTTTGTAGGTTCTGGCAGTTTGCTTTTGGACAACGCAGCAACCGATTCCACTGCGACCATCGCCGATGGAAAAACCATCACCGGTACAGTGGGTAGTGCTGCTGCTGGAAAGGGTAATTTGCAATTTTTGGGCGGCGGTACTGCCACCGGAAGCATTGGTGCTAATAATCAATTACATAATTTAGTAGTGAATTTAAACAACAGTGCATCAAAAACAGTTGAGTTGCAAGGTGGCGTTATCAATTCAGTTAATATTGGGATTGGTGATGATGGAGCAGGTTTTGCTACAGGCACCACGTTAAAGCTTAATAATCCTGTTATGATTCTTACCGCGCCTATTATCGTAAATACCAATGATGAAGACACGTTGGATATTTACAATGCAGCAATGCTTAACGGACAGATAGGTGATAATGTTGATGGTTTTCATTTAATCAAAGTAGGTGCCAATAACGATGTTACGATTAATGGCGATATCTATTCTACGCTGACTCAATTTCAAGGCAATAAGACTTTAAATTTAACAACCGGCCACAAAATAACCGGCGCGGTGGATACCACAGTAGCAAATACGGGTACACTTGTTTTCCAAGGGGTAGATGAAGTGACCGGTGCGGTGGGTGCAGTTAATAAGCTTGCTGCAGTAACCTTAATCGGCACAGCGGGTCAAACAGGAACCTTTGATAGTACAGTAAATGCAACCACGGTCAACATTAATGGCGCAGGGGGCATTGGGTTATTTAATGGCGCGGTAACAGCAACGACAGTAAATATTAAAGGATTAGGATCAGCCGGCTTTTTCCAAGATTTCGTGAATGCGACCAATGTGAATATTCAAGATGCCGGTAACATTGGTGATTTCCAAAAGACACTTACCGGTAATTTAAACTTTACCGATACGGCAGGCACTACCTCTAGAGCCAATTTTGCCGATCTTGCTAATATGAACGGTAATATTGATAATTTGACGACCACGCCAAATATTGGCACCGTTAATTTTGCAGGCCAAAGTACAGTGACAGGCACCGTGGGTGCCACTAAAGGCATTTTTGCTTTAAATATTAACTCTACTAAAGCAGTTACTTTCCAAGGCAATATTTATAACAATAGTCCCATTATTTTTTATGCTGATGGTGTTGCAAAAATAAATCCAAATTTAACGATTAATGGTAACGTAGATAGCGCCGTTGCAGGCCCTAATGGGACATTGCAATTTCTTGGCGTTGGCACTACGACGATGAATGGGAAAATAGGACAAGCCAACGGCTTAAAGGAAGTAGATGTTTTTGGTGTAGGGAACATTGTTAACTTCAATGGTGATGTGCTAAACGCAACGCCTATTATTCTGCAAGATAATAATGAAATCATTAATTTTGCTGATGGTCTTA
>JAFECS010000009.1:4955-11887 GCA_018241965.1 Pseudomonadota bacterium
ACGGTGAATGGTGTGATGGGCCCAGTAAATGGCTTGAAATCACTGAATATTTTAGGTGGACCAGGAACACTCGTTACTTTTAACAATAATATTCTTCACAATACCCCCATTTGGTACTTCAATGATGGTACGGTCAGCATTGCAGATGGCAAGACCATTTCTGATGTAGAAAATCAGACAGGCATGGTGACAGGTACGTTGATATTCCAAGGTGGTGGTACGGTAAATAATATTGCAGGGCCAACCCCTCTAACGCCTTTAACGTTGGTTACCGTTAATGCCAATGGTGGCGTTAAAACGCTGAATTTCACAGGCCAGAATATTAATGCGAATACGATTAACGTAGTTGGTGGTGGTGGGAATGCTACAACCTTAAACTTCAACAGCGCAACCGGCACCAATCAAAGTGGTAATATCACCACCAATAACAATGGTTTGGATATTATCACCCTGAACTCCACGGGGAGCTCCGTATTTGATGGTCAAGTGGGTACGGCGACCAATCACTTTGCCGCCTTGGATCTGTTGCAACCAGGTGCAACTTTAAAAGTAATAGGCAATATCTATGCAAACCAAATCCAACTGAATGCAGCCAATACCACTTTGCAAATAGAGGATGGTTCTCCTTTTGGGCCAATTACAACCAATGTACCAAATCAAGGCACCGTAACATTTTTAGGCAATTCTACGGTTGATTTTGCGGTGGGGACGGTTGGTAACCCCATTAGCGCATTTAATGTCAATGGTTTTGCTGGCTCGGTAGTCAGTTTAAATGCCAGTGTGTTTGCCGACACTTTTTCAGTGAATAATGGCGGCACATTACGTCCTATTAATGGCGATACGGTTACTGCAACACCCGTTGACATTAACAATGGTATTTTACAAATAACCAATAATTCAATATTTAACGTTAACGGCGATTTGAACATTAATAATGCCAACGCCATTTTACAAGTGGATATGGGGCATAATCTCACCTCCACAGGCGAAGTGTTTGTAACTGGCACGGCTTCGGTTAAAGCGCCGGCAAGCTTAAGTATTTTGAACCCAGCATTTTCACCAAATGGCCCAACTGTTATTCCTATTGTAATGGCGGGTGTGGGTGATTTTGCGCCTGCGATGAATATTACCAACCCCAATTCGTTTTTAACAACATTCTCTACCTCCGTTACCAACGGCGGCAATACGTTAAACTTGATTATTACATCTAAAGCATTGGCGAATGTGGCTGATCAACCCAACACCATTGGCGTGGGTGGTTTACTTGATGAGCTTGCAAGCTCTGGCGTACCCGTGACAGGATCGCTAGAAAATATTATTGAGCAATTAAATTCCTTTGATAGCGCGGAAGAAGTGAATTTTGCCTTAAGCACGCTCGCTCCCATTGTGGATGGTGCCATACTCAATGAGAGTTTTATGGCGCAAAGAGAAATATTTGATGCTATAGGTCTGCGCTTTGACAGAATGCGGTTTTGGACGAAACACCATGGCCAAAGTAATACCGGGCTTTCTGGTGGCGATGCAGGTGACGAGAACAGTGGTTGGGTGAAAGTACTGCGTCAACATGCTAATCAAAAAGAGCGCGAAGGAGTTGAAGGTTACCATGAAGACATGTTGGGCTTGGTTGTTGGGGGCGATACTTTAGTTCGCGATGATATCATGTTGGGTGCGGCTTTAAGTTGGACCAACCTGGATATGCACGATAAAATCGTTAATCGCAACAAGACTACGGTCAATAGTTATCAAGCAACGGTCTATGCTAGTTTAGAATGTAATACCCCTTGGTTCTTTGATGGTTATGCGGCGCTTGCGTATAACGATTATATTGTTCACCGTAACATCGTTTTTGGCAATGTTGATCTCTTCCCACGAGGAGAATTTAAAGGATGGCAAGCAGGTGCCAAAGGTGAGGCAGGTTATATTTTTGATTTTGGCTCATTACATATCGTACCCATTGCCTCATTATTCTATTCGCATTTAAATTTAGATGCTTACCAAGAAACAGGCGCCGACACCGCAAATCTAGTTATTGCAGGCAGTGATTTTGATGCTTTATTAGGCGGCGTGGGTGTTCAGCTTGTTGATGAATATGCCTATGACAGTCAACGTTTGTTTCAAGCACAAGCACATATGATGGTTTATTACGACTTTGTCGGCGATAGGATGCAGTTAAGCTCGCAATTTGTTGGTGCCGGGCCAAGCTTCAATACCCTTGGCTTTACCCCAGCCCAAACCAGCTTTAACATCGGTGGCCATGTTTCACTCTTTAGCACCCACGATTGGATATTTACTGTCAGTTATGACTTTGATGTCAAGGAAGATTATACCGCCAATGCTGGCTTCTTACGCGTTAAGCATGAGTGGTAAGGAGTGATTATGAAAAAAGGAAAGCAGAAGATGCATCACCAGAAATCATTTCTTGCTCAAGCTGTTTTAGCCTCCTCGGTTTTTTGCCTTGCTATGGCATCTAGTGCAACGCATGCGGCATTAACACCCTTAACACCAGCAAATAATTTAAGCAACTCAGGCGTAGTACCCGCTATCAGTGGCTATAACTTTACGGCTGACAATATTGCCTTTTTTATTAATGATGGAACGCCTGTTGGCAATACGGGCGGAGTTTCTGTTGATGCAAGCGTAGCTAATACGGATGATTTTTTTGTCTTTAGTGGTAACAGTGTGGTCTCTGGCAGTATAGGTGTTACCAATCCGATTGCATTTGTTATTGTAGATGGAGTATTTATTGGCGTTCCTCCCCCTTCAAAGACTGTTGAATTGCAAGGTCCAATCAATCATGCTGGCCTTATATTTATTGCTGACGACACCACAGGTAATGCAGCGCAAGGTACAACCTTAAAATTAAATAATCCAAATATGGTGCTTACCGCTCCGATAGCAGTTAATACCAACAACGAAGATACGCTTAATATCTTCAAGGCGGCGACTTTAAATGGCAATATCGGTCAACTAGGAAAAGCATTTAATAAGATCCAAGTAGGGCAAAATGGTAATACCACTATCAACGGTAATATCTTTGCGACCACTACCCAGTTTAATGGTCCTTTTGCTTTAACCTTAACCGATGGTAAAACTATCACCGGCGATGTGAATAGCCTTGCCAACAATGGTATTTTGCAATTTGCAGGCAGTGGTGTTGTCACCGGAACCATTGGAGCAGGGGTGAATGGTAAATTAGACACCGTTAAAATCCAAGGCGCTAACAGCACCGTTAACTTAAATACTGTTACTGCGAATAATTTAAATTTTACCGATTTGGCTAATGCTAATTCAACGGTTGTGATTAGTAATGGTTCTGTTTTAACCACCAATATTGACAATAAAGCCGGCGTAAATAATGTTGGTACTTTAGAATTTTTAGGGGATGCGACTGTAAATGGCTTGGTGGGTGCAACCAAATCATTACATGAAATTGATCTTTTAAACGTTGGTAAAATGGTGACATTTAACGGCAACGTGAATGCAACCAAGGTAAATTTTGATAGTTCGGCAAGCGCCACGTCATTTGTCGTGTTTAATGGCGCAGGTGGCAACACCATGAACACCAATTTTACAGCCGCTAAAGATAATATCGGTGTTATTGATTTTAGCAATGCTGGCAATACCGCAGTAAATGGGAACATAGGTAGTTTATTTAACAAAATCAGTGAAGTACGTTTAACTTCTCCGACCACACTGCAATTAAACGGCGATGTGTTTACCAATAGCGTTTTATTTAAAGCCGATGGGACTATACAGTTCAATGGCAAGCCTGTACTTGGGCCAATAACGACACTTGATGGTAACAACACAGGTACCGTTATCTTTAAAGGGGCTAACACGGTTATTAACGCTCCCATTGGTTCACCAGGTGAAGCAATAAAATTGGTAACGTTTGATAACAATGGTTCGACAAACAATATTTCACTACAAGCAGATATTGATGCACAAAATGTCAATGTTACTACTAACACAAATTTATTGATATCTAATGACCCGACAGTTACCGTTTCTGGAACATTTACTGTTTCACCCTTGGGCAGTGTAGGGCTATTTAATCATCAAAATTTGAATGTTGATGGAAAGCTAACGTTTAATCAATCTATTTATTCCTTCGATATGAACGGTAATCTTGTAACCACTGGTAAAACGGTAGCGACAGGTGTTGTTACCACCACGGCACCTTATTTCATGTACGCAGCTAATGCGGGATTTTCTCCAGGAGTAACCACCACTATTCCCGTACTGCAAGGGGGGCCTGGCTCTAATATCGTTGCGCCAGTACTGCTTAACCAAAACTCTTTACTAACTCAATTTGGCACTACCATTACCGGCGGTGGCACCATATTAAATCTAACGATTACCTCAAAGGCTTCTGCAGATTTTGCTAACCAGACTAACACCGAAGGTGTGGCTGCGGCTTTAGATGAAATTGGTCCCGGCGCACCGACAACTGATGGTTTAAAGAGCATTATCGAACAAATGTCCTTGTTTCAGGATGCCGGCTCTTTAAATAATTCGCTCGCGACGTTAGCACCAATTGTAGATGGCGCTATTTTGTATGAAAGTTTTAATACCCAAAACAGGATTTTCGGCACCATCGGTGACAGGATGGATCGCATGAACTTTTGGCGCTTGCATCTGCCAGCGGTAGCAAAAACCGGTGTGGCCGCAGGTGACGGCGAAGCAGATGCCGATGTAGGTTTGTGGGCAAAAGTATTTCTTCAACATGGTAATCAAAAAGCGCGTCAAGGCATTGCAGGTTATCAAGATAATACCTGGGGGGTTATTGTTGGTGGTGATACCATGATAACCGAACAATCTTTGGTGGGCGCTGCCTTCAGTTGGTCTTTCTTAGATGTGAATAACAACGTTTCTGCATCTAAGACTAACGCAAACAGTTACCAAGGTACTGTGTATGGCAATTTAGATTTCGATTGTCCTTTATATATTAATGGTGCAGTGGGTGTTTCTTATAACAATTATATTATTGCACGTAATATTGTATTTAATAATATTGATTTATACCCAAGAGCCCATTTTCATGGATTACAAACTGGCGCCAAAGCAGAAGCCGGGTATGTTTATACCTTTGAAAACAGAAGCACGCTGCATGTCATCCCTCTTGCTCAGCTGTTTTACTCTAACTTGAACTTGAGAAGTTACCAAGAAACCGGTGCCGGAACGGCCAGTCAACTTGTTGATGGAGCTGATTTTAGTACCTTGTTAGTTGGTACGGGTATTAAAGTAGCCGATGATTATGCGCTAAATGATTATATGTTATTACAAACTGAAATTCATGCGATGGCCTTTTATGATCTGTTTGATGATAACATGCAAACCACTTCACAATTTGCAGGCGCAGGCCCAAGCTTTGCCACGGTAGGTTTTAGCCCAGCACGTGCAAGTTTTGATTTGGGCGCAAGCGCTATACTATTTAGCCATTATAATTTTACGTTTACTGGTGACTATGATTTTAATTTTAAAGAAGATTATACCTCTCATACAGGGTTCTTTAGGATCCGATATGAGTTTAATTAGTTATTTTTAATCCAATCCGGCATACTTTTAGGCGCTTTAATGCTAAAAGTTTTTTGCCGGCTATGCTCGCCCTTAACAAGTAAAACTTGATTTTTAGCCACCTGAAATTCATCGGCTAACCATTTTTGTAAATAAGCATTCGCTTTGTTATCAACAGCGGGGGCTTTTATTTGTACCTTAAGATACTGATTATTGAATAACCCCACCACTTTATCCTGCTTGGCGTTTGGCTGGACGTAAAGCATTAAAATTAAATCTGTTTTTTGATAATGGTAAAATGTCATATTTTTAGGTGTATTTTCTCTATTGTAAACCATAGATTGTAATTTATTTTTATAATAAAACAATATAGCAACATCTTTTTATAGCATGATTTTGTCACTTGAATTGGTATAATCTCTGAAATTTACAGACAAATGCATTTTTTTCCTGGAGTCGACCTCGATGATAGAAGCCCCCAATACTGACAGCTTTGAAGAAAGCGATACAACATCTGAAGAAAAGGTTTTAGTAAAAATGGGAAAAAAAGGCCATCAATGGTCGAAACCTAATATGTTTTGCGTTTCGTTAGGCGACTTGTTGGATGTTAAAGATAGCGCTAAGCATCTTTCTGACCATAAAATCAATATTCCGCTTAATGAGACAGCAAAAACTTTTATAAAAGAATTCGTACATGAAATTTTAGAAACCGATGATGAGAAGTTTTTGAAAAACGGACGAATTAACTTTAGTTTGAAAGCACAAAAAGAGTATGTGGAAGAAAAATTTAAGACTTTTAAAAGCTCACTAGAGAGTGATTTTGATGCGCTTAATCCAATATACGTTCAGAAAATGGAAGATGAAAACAAAAGGCGCAAAAGAAAAATTAATAAAAAAAATGACTTTTACGAAATAGCCAAAGTTGAGTTTTACGAAATATTTTCAAGAATTCTAGCCGATAAGATAGTGCATGTTATTCATTCGCGTAAAATACCTTTCCCAGAAATAAAAACAACTGAACAGGAAGCAGTCAGCAATTATGTCATGATGAATGGAAAAGTTCAATCGGACAAGAATCCTGTAAGAGATATTAATGAAACCGGTCAATTAACAAAACAGGGTCACTTCAGAACTAGGGTAATAGAGCCATTCACGTATAAAGTGATAAGCAAATCTTTCAGAACTCATGTTATGGGAGCAGCTGGAGAATTAATTCCGATCTCTCCCTATACGGCGTGGACAGATCCGCGCCTGAAAAATCGATTTTGCGGTTATATATTTACTTTAATAAAAGACTATTTATTAAAAGGAGCATACATTGCTACTTGGCGAAGGGAATTTCTTGATGATGACTTGTTTTTATTAACCTTAAAGCGAAGAATAGGCGTTGGTAAATTCAGTATTGAGGCCACCCT
>JAFECS010000009.1:12016-30736 GCA_018241965.1 Pseudomonadota bacterium
GATGCTGAGCTATGCCGCGCCTACACCAGCATGTTTAATGCTTTCTCAAAAGCAGTCCCTGCGTTAAAGGATAAAAAACTAAAAGTCATTCAAAAGCCAATTGAAGATACTGCTTTGGCAGAAATAGGGGTGCAAGATTGTGTTTTTTCATGCCCACCTTACCGAAGATTTCAAGACAAACCTGAAGACTATGTTGAGGCAGGAGATAAAAGTACAAATCAAAAACATTGTGCATTTCGTTATAGAGAAAACTTAGCTTGGATAGAAAAATTCTTTTATCCTTTAATTCGCAAAAGCTTTGGATCATTAAGAGCCGGTGGTGTCTTTGGTTTTATGATGAATAAACCATTGAACGATTTACTGCTAAAAATGCTTGCTAGCAATCCGCAATTACAAACCATAGACGGTATGCCTGCCCAGCATCTTAAAACCGTTGGCTTTAAATACAATTCTCGAAATAGTTCAAAAGTGCCTCAAGAGGAAATGATACTGTTAAGGAGATTAACTGATCTCAGGATGCCATCTTGCAAAACGGCTCTTGATAGTGGCCCCTTAAAAATTAGAATTGCTAAACCTAAACAGATGCAATTTTGTAGTTTAAAAGAATATTTTAAAGCTAAAACAGCAACACAAAGTAAAGCAGAAAAAATGCAAGAAAGCGCAGCATTACCAGCACGCCCAGCTGTTTAACTGGGTTGCATTCAGAAGTAAATAATCTTTATTATGTAATAATTACTAAAGGAATGAACTTTACAGGGAAGATGCATTTGCGTGCCAAAAAATTCAAAAATATCGTTTGGGTTTCAAACATAACATTTTTGCTGATGAATGCTGTTTTTGCACAAGAGGTAAATTTACCCTTAGATAAAATTAAATTACCTCCGGGCTTTAAAATAAGCATTTACGTAGACAATATCTCTAACCCTCGCGAAATGGCTTTAGGCAATGAAGGCATTCTATTTGTGGGTTCTCAAAGCAGTGGCAATGTCTATGCGGTAATAAATGATCCTTACAATAAAGATAAGAAAAAAGTGACTATCATTGCAAAGAATTTAAATATGCCAGTTGGGGTGGCCTATAAAGATGGTGCTTTGTATGTTTCTGCGGTAAACCGCATTTTACGTTTTGATAACATTGAAAAAAACTATGACAACCCACCACCGCCAGCAGTAGTGAATGAGACATTTTCCACTGAAACGCATCATGGCTGGAAGTTTATTGCTTTTGGACCAGACGGCATGCTTTATGTTCCAGTAGGTGCGCCCTGTAATGTTTGCTTATCTAAAGATCCTCGCTTTGCCACTATCATGCGAATGAACCCCGATGGCAAAGGTTTAGAAGTTTTCGCTTCTGGCGTGAGAAATTCTGCTGGTTTTGATTGGGATCCTAAAACAAAAGTATTATGGTTCACAGATAATGGACGAGATTGGTTAGGGGATAATAGCCCGCCGGATGAATTAAATTCAGCAGCAAATAAGGGAATGCATTTTGGTTTTCCTTATTGCCATGGGCGCAATACGCCCGATCCTGAATTTGGCAAGAAAAATTGCGATGAATTTACCGCTCCTCAAGTTGAATTAGATCCCCATGTGGCAGCGCTGGGTATGCGCTTTTATACCGGTAAAATGTTTCCTAAAGACTATTCAAATAAAATATTTATCGCAGAGCATGGTTCTTGGAACCGCTCTGTTCCTATTGGGTACCGTATCACAACGGTAGATCCTTCAAGCAACTCTCAACAAAGCTATAAAGTATTTGCCCAAGGTTGGCTACAAGGTGACAAAGCCTGGGGTAGACCTGCCGATGTTCTAGTGATGCCAGATGGCTCATTGTTAGTTTCTGATGATTTGGCCAATGTGATCTACAGGATTACCTATCATCAATAAAATGTTTTAAGGCCATTATTTTTTTTTAGAAAGGGCTCTTTTAAGCACTTTCTCTTCTTGTCTCTTTTTTTCATCGCTGTCATCTTCAGATCTGCTTGATGGACCAAGCGTTAGGTGAAAGAAATCATCTGCCAATCCACTTTCAGCCATTAAGACGGTTGATGCAGTTGATTCTGTTTCGTCTTTTTGTTGGGCTGGTACAGCATAAATTGTATGTGATGAGGAACGTCCTCTTTCCGGAGGAAATGAAGTTAATCGTTCAGTTGCAGTTTTAGCTTTAGCTGAATTAGGAACAGATCTTGAACGTACCCCTTTATCGGTATCTGCTTTAGTTGGCGAGGTAGGAGCAGAGGATGGTGCCATCTGTAATTTTGAACTTAGCGTTTGCATTTTTTCGGCAAAACTTGGTAAGAATGCAGGGAAGCTAACAGGTTTTGCGCTAGCTTGTTTTCTGGCAATAAGGAGAGATAACTTTTTCTCGAAACTTTGCTGACATTGCTCAGTGAGCTTTTGAAATTGTTCTTGAGAAAAGAAGGGAAATTTAGCTATGCCTTCAAGTAATATTTCAATTTTTTTATCATGCAAATAGGTTGTCATATCGTCGGTGTTATACAGTTTTTTGCAAATCGCAATAATTTTAGGATCTACTTTACTATAATCGATTAACGCAGGATCGCTAATCAATTGGCAATTATAAATAAATTCTAATAAATTTTGTAACAGGGTGTTTCGTTCAGTAACAACCGAACGGCAATAAGTCATAAGCGCTTGAGCAATTTTATTTAAATTCTGATCATGGAAATTTTTACAGTTTAATTGAATTGCTTCCAATTCATCATAAGAAATTTCAAAATCATCTTCACTTTCTTCAACAACGTCCTTTAAAATTCTTTTTAAGCTTATCAACGCAAATTGATCATTTATTCTTTGAATTTCATTAGTAATTTCAGCGAAACTAAAGTGCTTCAACTCTCTTTTAAAATGTTTAAGCTTGTGTAGAACACCGGACATGAAAGTTTCTCCTGGGTAATGCACTTAACTATTTTGTTAAAAATACATTATTCCAATGTACAAGCAAATACATTATCAAACAACCCAGGGTTTTCTCGGAAAATCTACGACATAAAATTTCTGATCTGAAGATACCATCAAACTGCTATGCTTTTTTAACAAACTCAGACTTAAGCATCATCGGCCCAATCCCTTCAATTCTACAGTCAATGTTATGATCGCCATCTACAAGGCGAATAATTTTAACTTTGGTACCTATTTTGGCAACAGTGGATGAGCCCTTTACTTTTAGATCTTTGATTAAAGTAACATTGTCACCTTCATTGAGCACATTACCATGTGCATCTTTTACGATAAAAGAAGACTCTTCTACCACTTCGTTTTTTGGTGCCCACTCATGTGCACATTCAGGGCAAACAAAGTGTTCACCATCTTGATAAACAAATTCGGATTTACATTTAGGGCAGGGGGGAAATTCGTTACTATTTGAAACCATTTGAAAAGCTCCTTTTGCAAAATTGAATATAGGCATCTATATCTGGTTGCTGGTGAATATAAATATTAGGATCTAAGGCTGCCGAACTCACAACCGCCAACATAAAGCTTATGATAAATTCAGGCTTCAACTTTTTATTAATATCTCCAGTCTCCTGATAATGTTTAATAGCATCAACCCAGGGTTGCATTCTATCTGACTGCGCAACACCAATGCCTGGATTGTCGCTAGATTCAAGGCGTTGCCAATTTAATAAGCGGACGAGATCAGGGCTGTTTTTATAAAAATCGAAGCAGTTTTCAATTAATGTTATTAAAAATTTATCATAAGTTAAATCTGTGCTTGGCACGATTTGCTCGCTGGTTTTGGCTTTTTGAGCAATATCCAGCTTCACCTCTATCCACAGTTTCTCTTTATTCGTGAAGTGATGAAATACCAAGCTGTGATTCACTTGCGCTAATTTAGCAATTTTGCCAATAGATGTTCCTGCAAAACCATGTTCTATAAAGAGTTCTTTTGCTGCGTTCAGAATTTTTACTTTTGTCGGATTTTCCATAGCGATACCCAAAATATATTGACTGGTCAGTCAATAGCTTGTATATTAAGTTTATTGACTGGTCAGTCAATTATATAGAAATAGAGAGGAAAATGAAATGGGTCCGAGTAAGTTACTGTTTTTTATAATAATATTGGCTGCTTGCTTAACCCAAATCGCAGCAGACATCTATACGCCCTCCATTCCTGCCATAGCGGATCATTTTGATAGCACTTTTCAATGGGTACAGTGGACCATGGCAAGTTATGTCTTTGGTGTCGCCGTATCGCAACTCTTTTATGGTCCACTCTCAGAAGGCATTGGGAGAAAGAAGCCTATCATCATAGGTCTTGGCATTATGTTGCTGGGAAGTCTTCTTGCATGGATGTCAACAAATGTCATTTTCTTGATAATCGCTAGACTAATTCAAGGAATAGGGGCAGGCGCCTGCGCTGCACTATGGCGTTCGATTATTCGAGATGTACTGTCAGGGGCTCAATTGGCTAAATATGGCTCCTATTTTGCGATAGTGATCACCTTCGTTGTGCCTGCCGCGCCAACCTTGGGTGGATATTTTCAAGAATATTTTGGCTGGCAGGCCAGTTTTGTATTTATGATTTTCTATACCTTAATTGCCCTGGTTACTTTTGTTTATGGGTTTTCAGAAACAAGTGTTCACCATCATCCAGATAAAATAAATTATACTTTTGCCAAAGACACTTTCGCTACATTAATAAAAAGTCCATTGTTTATGGGCGTGACAGTGTGCACATTCTTAAGTTATGGCAGCTTATTTGCCAGTATTACCATTGCTCCTATTTTATTAATTCATCATCTTGAGATGAATACAGTGGCTTTTGGCTGGCTCATGTTTATGGGAACAGCTTTAGCATATTCACTCTCTGGTTTTACCAACGGTAAACTGGTTACCCGTTTTGGTATCGTTAACATGATGCGTTTAGGTCTTTTTATCATGCTGATAGCTGGTATATTGATGCTTATGGTAAGTACTTTCTTTGAGTTGAGTGTCTTAAGTGTCGTGCTGCCTATCTTTTTATTTTACTATGGCTCAACATTTATTTGGCCAAACGCATTTGCGCTGGCGTTTTCACCGTTTGGGCATATTGCAGGCTATGCCGGCGCACTTTACGGAGCAATGCAAATCGGGGGCGGGGCTGTCATCACAGGTTTGGTTTCATTACTGCCAGAGAGCAATCAAATAACGCTTGCGATGACTATCCTTTGCACAACGAGTTTAGCTTGGATTGTGTTAGAAAAAATAAGTGCTAAACCTAAAGAAATAACGGCGAATTAAATAGTACAATGACAGGGACCGGCAAAGCAGGGGGAATGGTTACTCTGCTCATTGGTCACTCATCATGACAGGATTATATACTCATTCTAAATAATGAAGTCGCTGTGCCATCTGCATTAAAAATGAAATTGGTGAAACTTATTACCGAAGAGTTACAAATATCACAATTATATAAAAATATGACATAAGTTCAGATGGAGCGGGTTTCATATTTGTGATCAGTTGTAAATTCTGTTTAAGAGTGGTTTTCTATCTTTTATTATTAACTCTCTGTCGGTAACTGATTTTTTAATTATGGATTTCAATATATTCTAATTATGTTAAATTTATTCGATTGCTTAGAGGTCCATAATCATGCTTTCAGGTTCAAATACAGATGTAATGATTTTAGAAACACCATATCGAGCACGTATTAGTCAATATGGCTCACAACTTCTAAATTTTTTGCTCGCTGATGACAAACATATAGCGATGGATTTATTGAATACTTTTAGCTCAACCTATGATCGTCGTGATGATTTAGACGACACTATTCAAGTAATTTGCGATGTGCTTGACAGGGTTCTTCAACAACAAGAAGCCACATTTCCTCGTCGATTGCCGCCTGCACGAACATTTTCTATAGAAGAACAAGACAAAGTTATGTCCCAATTACTTGACATGAATGTTATTTGGTTCTCGGATTTATACAATTTTAGTCAAAATATCAGAGAAAATAATGGGATTGAAAATTTTGAAATGGTGAAGCAAACACAAGCTTATAAACTTCACCAAGCGATTAAAAATGGTTCGCCCGAAGCTTTGACGCTAATCGAATCATATTTCAGGTTATTTTCTAATGAAAAATTCAGGATTGAAATGGCGTCTAGAATTTTAGAAATGATATTGCAAAATAAATATTCTAACAAAGAAATACAAAAAGCAATAGCTACAGTTTTACTAAATCATGGCGCTCAAGTTCATGATCATAATATTGATGAATTAAATTATTTGGATGATACTCATAGACTTACTGATTTAGCTAGTAGCAATCAATCTCGTACGGCTTATCGCTATCTTATTGGTTAATTAATGTAGAGGTTACATTTGCAATGATGTGACCTCTTTATTTATCCTTCAGTGCAACTTGGTTCCCACTTTAATCTTTCTCTAAACGTGAAACGTTCATTCTGGCGGGATGCAAAAAACTCAACTACCAAAAATGTTTATGCGCAAATGCATGGCCGGAGCCAACTTTTAAGTATTTTTCAAAATGTTCGAAAAAATAAGCGCTAAACCTAAAGAAATAACGGCGAGTTAAATACATCAATGACAGGGACCAGCTAGCAGGTGGAATTGGTTACCCTGCTCATTGGTCACTCATCTTGACAGGGTTATATACTCATTCTAAATAATGAAGTCGGATGTCCTAAAGCGCGGTCCTCACAAACTAGCTTAGCACCGCGTTGTTCATAAAAGCGATCTAAATTTGGCGTTAAAGTGTCTAAAACAATCATTTGGGCGCCTTGTTGCCTACAAACATCTTTGGCAAATTCAACAAGCTGTACACCAATGCCCAACCCTCTAAAACTTTCATCAACATAAACGTAGGTTAGTTTTTTGGTATCTGGAATATTCGCATCTTTCAACACAAAAGTGGCAATGGGTTGATTGGCATAAGTAATGATATAAAAATCGTCTTTCATTTCTTCAATTAATTCTTTGCGTTTTTCTATTCCAGGGAAATTTCTTAAATACCCCCATTTGTTTTCACTCCATTTTGCTGCTTGCTCTAACCATACTGGGTTGATTGGGTTAGTTTGCCCAAGATTATGTAACTGTAGGGTAAACTTAAAACGATGCTTTGTAGCATAGAAAAACATACTTCATTACTCCAAATGACTCATTATTCTAGCTAGTTTAAGAGCGGTTGATCATATTACATTTAAACTTACAAAAAGTGCAAGGATTAATATCCCTGCACGCAAACCCGCTATTTAACTCTTATTTACGCGGAAAGTGATATTTCGGATTCATATGGTCGGGGACATTCTGTTGTTGTTTATTATTCACGGAGCTTGGCTCAGTATTTAACTGATAAGTAGTCTGGGTTGTTTTTAATGCATAACCAGTCACTGTTCCGGCAGCTAAACCAACTATAAATGTTCTTGATCTTGGACCAATAGTCATGGAAATCTCCTCAATTTAATTGACAAAATTCAAGCACAAATGAATAAACTCATTTGCAATAATTAAAAAAGATATAAAATTAAAGAATTAGATGTGCGCTGCTTAGCAGCGCTTACTCTTGGAGTTGCGCTTGGTGAATGAAAATAATTTTGTATAGTGTAGATAAAACATAAAAATAATTTAAATTTTGTTAGGTTGAATGTTGAACCTAACATTCAATTAATAGGGTGTCAACACCATCATTTGTAAATGAGAGACTCTTGATTACCAAAAATGCTTATGCGCAAATGCATGGCCGGAGCCCACTTTTAAGTATTTTCAAATTCTAAACCCTTTTGTGGATTGCGAAACCAAGTGAAAGTTTCAATCTTCCAAGGCATAAATTTTGATGTAAGTTTGCATACACCTTCATTATGTTCTTTCACTCTTTTTTTCAAATTATGCGTTAATCCTATATATTTTTGCGCGGGTGATGATTCGCTTCTTAAAAGGTAAACATACATTTTTACATCCTTGTAATTCATGAGATAAGAATTGGTGAAGGGTCCTACTTCGCTTCTCAAGTGGAGTAGTTTCGTCTCGCAGGATATATATTATTTTTTATGTGAGATTCAACTGAGGAAGGAAGCTACGTAGGATCATACTTCGCTGCATACTAAAAAAGTGCACCGTATGGCCTGCCATACGTAGCTCGGAAAATTTACGAAGTAAATTTGACGAGCGAAGCATGGAGGCGGCGGGAATTGAACCCGCGTCCGCAAGACCTACATCAAAGGGTCTACATGCTTATCGGTGATCTTTTATTTAACTCATCACACCCGGATCAGAGCGGTTATGACAAGCGAGCCCAGTTGTTTTTAACTGCTCGTGCTAGGGCGGCGTGAGCAGCGATCTTGTTTAGTCGACCTTCTATTCTACCGTCCAAGCACAGCAGGTAGAAGGGCTTAAGCTGTTTTTTAGGCAGCTACTGCGTAGTTGTTATCGTTTGCAACTATAAACGTAACAGTTAAGATTAACGAGATTAAACTGTGTGCTCGGCATGCATCTTTGGGTTCGAGAACTGCGTCGAAGCCAGATCGCCCCCAAGAATTATCTTAGTCTAATCAATAAGTAATAGCAATACTGTGTAACTCAGCGAAAGGATGAACGGACTTGGATTGGTGAAAAATATCTATGAAAATAATGGTTATTTTTAATCTTTGTAGGGGCGCAGCCTGTCTGCGCCCTATAAAATTAAGATTTGATGGGCGCATACAGGATGCGCCCCTACGATGAGATTTTGTGTGAGAATTTACCGTTTAACCAATCGCGAACGGGAACGTTCCCAATCGCGCTGCTTAATGGTTTCGCGCTTATCAAAGAGCTTTTTACCTTGGGCAATGGCAATTTGCACCTTAGCCAAGCCATTTTTCCAATACATTTTTAGCGGAATAATGGTGTAGCCTTTGCGCTCTACTGCACCAATCAGTTTGCGTAGCTCTCGCTTGTTGAGCAAGAGTTTGCGGGTACGGCTATTTTCAGGGTGTATATGCGTCGATGCAGAGTTAAGCGGGGTAATAACAGCGTTTAACAGCCAGGCTTCGCCGCCCTTGATAATCACGTGGCTATCGGAGATCCCCCCTTTGCCATCGCGCAGGCTCTTAACTTCCCAGCCTTGCAGCACAATACCGGCCTCGAAAATCTCTTCGATGGTGTATTCAAACCGTGCTTTGCGGTTTTCGGCAATGCGGTTATTATCGTCTGTCTTGCTTTTTTTACTCATAGTCCCATCATTATACGATTTGTGGTTATAATAGCAAAATGACGATAATCCATAAAAGCGCAAGGGTGCCTTTTAGCGCCCAGCAAATGTTCGATTTGGTGAATGATGTGGCTTCTTACCCGCATTTTTTACCTTGGTGTAGCCGTACCCATATTGCCGAGCAAAGCGCGCATCACATGGAAGCCAGCATGCATATTTCCAAAGGTCCCTTAAGCAAGGCTTTTACCACCATCAATCGCTTAACCCCCTATGAGCGCATTGATATGCACCTTAAAAAGGGTCCTTTTAAACAGTTAAAAGGGATCTGGCAATTTGAAACGCTAGAGAACGGTAGCAAGGTGTCTTTTCAATTAACGTTTGAATTCAATAACCCCGTGCTTGCCTTCACGGCTGGCCCTATTTTTAATCAAGTGGCAAACTCCCTGGTTGAAGCTTTTACTTTACGTGCCCATGAAATCTATGCCAACAGAACACCAGCTTAATATTGAAGTGGTCTATGCAAGCGAGATCTCTTATCGCTGTATTCATTTGCAAGTCAATGCGCCTTGCACTATCGAAAGTGCAATACATCAATCCGGGATGTTCGCTTTTTATCCTGAAATAGATTTAAAGCTTAATAAAGTTGGTATTTACAATAAAATAAAAGAACTTACCACGCTTGTTGAAGAAGGTGACAGGGTGGAAATCTACCGCCCCTTAAAACAAAGTGCGATGGCAGCAAGAACGTCTAGGGCTAAAAATCAGATAAAACCTAAGCAACGTTCTCAGGCAAAGGATCGCGTATAACTTCAGAAACCACGCCATCATTAAAATAAATCGCTAAATGGCTGCGTTTTTCTTTGCCATAACTGGGCTTTTCTAGATAAACATAATCCCAACGGTTGGTATGAAACACATCTTGCAGCATCGGGGTGCCAAGCACGTATTTAACTTGCTCTTCGCTCATGCCAGGTTGCACTTGGGCAATCTTATCTGCACTGATGAGGTTGCCTTGTTCTAAATCGAATTTATACGGGCGAATAAAACAAGCGCTTAAGCTTAAAGCCAGCAAGGCGCAACTCATGATTTTGGCAACGTTGAATAGTGTTTTCATATTGTTATTCGATAAACTCACGAAGTGTAACTATCTAGCAAGTGTGGCAAAGGCTAACATGCGTCACACGGAAATTCAAACTGCTTGCAATATAACCTTCTCATTTTGCTTTTAAGCATATAAACCTTTGTTAACCTGGCCAAAATCAGGTAGCCTTGTGTGGACTGAATAGAAATGAGAATCATTCTATGTTAGACGATAAACTTGAAAATAAAGATCTTAAGAAAGCAGGGCTGAAAGTCACTTTGCCACGCGTGAAGATCTTAAATATTTTGGAAAATGCCAAAGAGCGCCATATCAGTGCCGAAGAAGTGTATAAAAAGCTTTTAGAATCTGGTGATGATGTGGGCTTGGCCACAGTTTATCGAGTGCTTACCCAGTTTGAAGCGGCAGGTTTAGTTATTCGTCATCGTTTTGATTCTGGCCATGCGGTATTTGAATTAGACGGCGGGGCACACCATGATCACTTGCTGTGCGTTAAGTGCCAAAAAGTAGAAGAGTTTGTCGATAAAATTATTGAAGATCGTCAAGAAGCGATTGCTAAAAAGCTGGGCTTTAAAATTACCGAACATTGTCTTTATCTTTACGGCATTTGCCAAGCTTGTCAGTGAAACAGGGGCGGGTTTAATCGCCCGTGACCTTAGTGCATTTTCAACCTTTCCATTTCATGTTCCATGCCTGCTTTAAAAGCAGTTTGATTTCTCCAAGATGTTAAATCCATTAAGCTAAATGTTTTAGCATAAGGCACCCATCCTTTGGCAGCTTCTTGCCCTTGATGAAAAGCCCTTTGCACTTGTTGTGAATGACGCGCAATATTTTGCGGGGTGTACTCAATTTGTGCATTCTTGGCCAAGTTATTTCTCAGCTTAATCAAACCGGCACTGGTAAAGGCCATTATCAACGAGCTTGCCGCCATGGTGCTTACACTGGCAGCTAAGGCAAATGCGCTTAAGCCAACTACTGCGGTTGCAATCAAGGTTGTTATCACCGGGTGGCGTGAAGGGGCTACAAATATATCTTTTAGGGTACCAAGTGCTTTACTCAAGAAATTTGCATTTTCTTCAATGAGTTCAGGTGCTTGGTCTTCTTGTGTATGCTGTGCAAAAGCGCGTGTTCTTAATTGTTTTTCATGAGTAAAATGCACATGATAAGGCCCACGCGGTGTGCCTTTGCCCAAATGATTATCCAAATTGTAAATTCGATGGGCAAGGGTGGTTTCACGATAATCATGACCGTGAATAAATTTCAGTTTATAGCCTTTATAGTTTTCCGGGCGATTAACACTATGATTTCTATTCCAAATTAAGTGCGTAAAGGGTGCAACTTTAGGATCGGCATTTTCAGGGCCAGCTAAATTGTCACCATCGGCAAATAAAGTATGAACGCGCTTCTTATTAACATATTCGTTGGTGAAAACGGTATTGATGTTTTCAATAGTTTGCGCCAATTCTACCATGGTGTTGTCTTTATAAGTCACACCCAGTTTTTGGGCAATATATTGTACCGATTCAATACCAATAGGGGCATGCGAGAAAATCGCCAACCGATTATTGGTTTCATCTAGGGTATATGAAAGTAGCTTTAAGTTTGGTAAATATTGATGGGCAAAAAGCGCATCAATTTCTTGTCTTCTTAAGAGCCCTTTTTGGATAAGAATATTCATTCTTTCCATGGAAGCGGCTTGCCCAAACATTAAATTGGGCGAAATGTAAGGATTGGCTCTTTCGTAAGCATGAACAAATTCAAGCGTATGATTTGAAATCAGGATCTCTACATTGGTTCTATTAAAGAGTTTTTGTAAGATTTTTAAAGTGAAATAGTCATTGGCGCCTCTATCGGCTAAATCATCACCAATTAAACGCAACGTGCCGTTTGGGTTAACTTTCGCTTTTATAATAAAATGATTAAACCAGCGTAGATCTGCGGCACTAAGATCATCAGTATTTTTGTTATAAAGACGAACAAAATTAGCATAATCTTCAGGGGAAACCTGAGTAAGCACACCATGGCGCACCAAAGTATAGAGTAGTTTTAAGGCGTTACCATGCAAATCGCCTAAAGTGAGCTGTGCGCCGTTATCGTACTTGTAGTCTCTTTCTATAGGCGGAAAGTGCTCAATATCAACTGAACTTTGGTTAAAAAGACTTTTGAGTGCGTCGCGACTCATGATAAACCTCAAAGAAACATGAATTAGTTAGTTTGCAAATAATACATAGTTAGTTTGCTATAAACAAGGGTAAAAAAACCTACAAATATAAGTTAACTGGCTTAATTTTTTCTAGGTGGGGGATACTTCAAGCTTTTGTTGTAGAAGTTGTTTGGCATTTGCGCGTGCTTGGGCGCTTACATCCAAACCGCCAAGCATACGGGCAATTTCTTCGATGCGTTGTTTTTCGGTTAAGAGGGTAATGTTACTTTGGGTGCTGTCTTTAAGCGGCGTTTTAGTAACTTGAATGTGATGATCGCCCATCGCTGCCACTTGCGGTAAATGGGTCACACATAATACTTGTGCCGATTGGCTTAAATCATACAAGGCTTTGCCTACAATAGAGCCTGTCTTGCCGCTGATCCCCACATCCACTTCATCAAACACCAAGCAAGGTGTGGCTAAGAATTTCGCCGCTACTAATTCAAGCGCTAAGCTGATACGCGATAATTCACCACCAGAAGCAACTTTATTTAATGGCAGTGGTGCATGGCCTGGATTAGCACTAAAACAAAATAGGGCAGTTTCATTGCCGGTTAAGTGTAAGGTTTCATCAACATGCGGATTAAGTGCCACAGTGAAGGTGCCGCCTTTCATGCCAAGTTCAGCAATAATTTGGCTTACTTCAACGCTTAATTTTTCACTGGCCTCAAAACGCGCCTGGCTTAAACTTTTAGCCACTATCTGATAGTGTTTTGCGCCAATGTGTAGATCTTGCTCAAGTTGTTTAATCGCTTGCTCAACATCTGCATAGTTCAGCGCTTCGGTTTTGAGCTTTTGGGTGTGGGTTTCTAAAAGGGTTGGATCAATTTTATGTTTGCGAGCCATATCGTGAATTTGCGCTAAGCGCATAGATACAGCATTTAACCTTTCGGGGTTAATTTCTAATTTGGCTATAAAATCATTCACTTCACTGGCGGCTTCCTCTAGTTGTATGTGCGCATTGTTTAAGCATTCGTTGACATTAGCGAGCGTGGGGTATTTATCGGTTAAAGATCTAAGTGCCAGTTGCGCTTGTGATATAAATTGTAAGGCATTCCCTTGGTCACCTGCTTCCAGTAAATTTAAAACGGATTCGCTTGCTTGAATATATTCTTGAGCATTGGCTAATTGATCATGCTCGGCATGTAAAGCTGTCAATTCGTTGGGCTGTAAATTCAGTGCTTCAAGCTCACTGATTTGATATTGTAATAAATCTAGTCGCGATTGTTCTGGCGTTCCTTGCGCTTTTAACTTTTGTAAGCGCTGATGTAAGGTTTCCCAATGTTTATAGGCTGTTTTTACTTTACTTAAGAGTTCATCATGTTGGCCAAAGGCGTCTAAAAGGCGTAACTGTTCGCTTGTTTTTAAAAGCAATTGGTGTTGGTGCTGGCCGTGAATTTGAACTAAATAATCGCCTAACAATCGTAATTGTTGGGTGGTGGCAGGGCGGCCATTAATAAAAGCTTTAGAACGACCATTCGCATATAAAATACGTCTGATAATGCAAGTCTGTGGTGTGTCATCACAGGTTAATTCTAACTCAGCTAACCAAAGCACAGCGCCAGATAAAGTGGTGATATCAAACGTTGCTGCAATCTCTGCTTTTTCTGCTCCTGGGCGCACCCAATGGCTATCCGCGCGCTCGCCTAGGGCTAAATTTAAAGCGTCTAGGAGAATGCTTTTACCTGCGCCGGTTTCTCCAGTAATTACCGTCATGCCTTCTGAAAAAGCAATATCCGCAAATGAAACGACTGCTAAGTCGCGAATAACAAGGTGTTGTAACACTAGGCGCTCCAGCCAAGCTTGGTTCTTAAAGTATTGTAATAATCATAATCGTTAGGGTGAAGCAGACGCAATTCTTTGCTTTTGCGACGGATAATTATCCTATCATTAGGCTTGGCATTAAAGTGTACCTGGCCATCACAACTTAAACGAGGATTGATCAAATTGTCTGGCATGATATGGATCTGAGTTGGCACTTTGCTGTCGATGACAATAGGCCGGTTACTCAACGTTGAAGGATGCATGGGGACAAGCACAATCGCTGGTAGCGCTGGGTGTAAGATGGGCCCGCCACCAGATAAGGCATAAGCGGTTGAACCTGTTGGGGTGGCAGTGATAATGCCATCGGCCCGTTGACGATAAACAAGTTTCTGATCAATAAACACTTCAAATTCAATCATTCTGGCGATATCGCCCGAATATAGCACCACGTCATTTAACGCAATGCCACTATCAATTTTTTGATCATCGCGCCACAATTCCATTTCCAACAGGAAGCGGCTCTCCTCTTGATAGGCCCCGTTTAATATGGGCTCTAAAGATTGGGTCAGTGCTTGCGGGGAAATATCGGTTAAAAATCCACGGCGTCCTCGGTTTACGCCTAAAACAGGAATGCCATTATCAACCACCGCACGGGCGGCATCTAGCATGCTGCCATCGCCACCTACCACAATGATGAGATCACATTCTTGGCCTAATTTTTCGCGGACAATGGTTTTGATTAACAGATCGTACATTACCTTGGCGCATTTTTCTTCCATAACCACTTCAATACCTTTGGCTTGTAAAAATAGCACTAAAGATGCCAAAGTTGTGCGCACTTCAGGATTGGTATGTTTGCCTATTAATCCGATCTTTTTGAAAGGGATGGTCATTCTGTAATATCCATCTTGTTAGCTGACTACATGGTGGGAAAGCTCTCAGTGTCTTAAACATAGCATTTCTGGTTCCAGATGAGAAACACAGCATATTCCCCCTCACCCTAACCCTCTCCCACAAGGGGAGAGGGGACAAGAAGCTGAAATATTGAAATCTTCCCTTCTCCCCTTGAGGGAGAAGGTGGCCAACGGCCGGATGAGGGGTAATTTCTTGAACATCAGACTAGTGTGATGAGTGCTAGCAGCCTTGGCGAACCAAGAAGAACCCATTAGAATAGAAGGCCATAAAATTTAGATAACGTTCAAAAACAGTGTGTAGGTTCTAGCAAACCCATGGTAACGGATACATCCATTTCAGAGCGCGCCCAATTGTTGCTGAAACATTTGGTCAATATGTATATCAGAGATGGCCAGCCTATAGGCTCAAAAACCCTTGTTTATGAAGCATTTCCGCAATTAAGCCCCGCAACGGTCCGTAAAGTATTAAGCGATTTAGAAGACCGTGGTTTTATCTCATCCCCGCATACTTCTGCAGGAAGAGTGCCGACCACGCAAGGGATCCGCTTTTTTGTCGATAGCCTGTTATCTGTGCATCCATTAGAAGAAGCGCAAGCTAAGCGGATGGAAGCTTCGCTTGATATGAACCAGCCCACCGATCACATCATCGCCAATACCTCTAACGTACTTTCAGAATTAACACATATGGTGGGTATTGTGACTTTACCAAAGGGTAATCAACATATATTACGCCATGTTGAATTTTTGCCCCTCGCAGACAATCGTGTGTTAGCGATTTTGGTATTTAACGAAAGAGAAGTACAAAACCGAATAATCGTTACCGAACAACAATATACGGCCAGTGAGCTTACCCAAGCGAGCAATTTTTTAAATCAGTATTTTGTGGGTAAAGAGCTGTTTTGTGCCCGAGAAGAATTATTAAAAGCGCTTAACTTTGATAGGTTGCAGATGGATAGCTTGATGAAAGCGGTGGTCGATGTTGCTGGCAAGGCTTTTGTGCCCCCTCCAAATCAAGGAGACTATGTTTTAGCTGGGCAACAAAATTTATTTGCTAATCCAACCGCTTCTGTTCAGCAGCTTGAAAAAATATTTAAAGCCTTTACCCACAAACAGCAGATATTGCACCTTTTGGATAATTGTTTACAAAGTGAAGGGGTGCAAATGTTTATTGGGGAAGAATCAGGGTATGATGCCTTTCGCGATTGCAGTGTCATTACCTCGCGCTACACCGTGGATGGGGAAGTGGTTGGTGTATTAGGCGTTATTGGGCCAACGAGAATGCGTTATGACAAAGTTATTCCTGTGGTGGAGTATACAGCTAAGGTATTAGGGGCGCTCTTGAATCCTGACAAATGATCCCCATCTTAATAAACAGACATAAGTTTGCCCGCTAAAAAAGAGTTAGTTGGGTACTAATAAGTTAAAGAGGTTATACATGTCCGAGCACAAAAAGAAACATCCCAGCCAACATCCCGACACCAAACAGGATGCTGCGCAATTTGAGGACGAAAATCTGCTTGAAAGCCGACTTGTACCAGAAGATGCTTCATTGCCTTCACCTGATGACATAGCAGAACTTCACCGTCAAATTGCCACCATGGGTGCTGCTCTAAAAGAAGAGCAGGAAAAGGCTGCCAATAATTGGGATAGGCTTTTACGTAAAGAAGCCGATCTTCAAAATTTACAAAAGCGTTCACAAGAAGAAATAGAAAAAACACGCAAATTTGCTATCGAAAAATTTGCCCTTGAAATTTTAGAAGTCTTAGACAGCCTTGAGCATGGGTTAAATTTTGCCAAAGAAGGCAAAGTGGATGCCGCAAGTTTACTGGAGGGTATGCAAATGACCCATAGCATCCTGCTCAATGCTTTAGATAAGCATGGCATTAAGCCAATTAATCCGCTCAATGAAACTTTTAACCCAAGCTTTCATGAAGCGATTTCGGTGCAAGAAACCAAAGAGGTACCCCCAAATCAAGTCCTCGCTGTAGTACAAAAGGGGTATATACTCAATAACCGCTTGTTGCGCCCAGCCCGTGTGGTGGTTTCCCGTGCAGTATCAAGCTAAGCCTTGAAATGGCTTAGGTAAGCCCCCATATAATCTTAGAAAGCACAAAGAATTAAGTATTTGAAAAAACTGGAGAGAAAGTAATGGCAGCTAAAAATGTCGTCATCGGAATCGATTTAGGAACTACCAACTCCTGCGTTGCTATCATGGAAAATGGCAAACCTCGCGTGATTGAAAATTCAGAAGGGGATAGAACCACCCCGTCAATTGTTGCTTTTACCGAAGATGGCGAACGCTTGGTTGGTCAAGCCGCAAAACGTCAAGCGGTAACCAATTATAAATATACCTATAACGCGGTAAAACGTTTAATTGGGCGTAAGTTTGATGATGCTACGATTCATGATTCTCATATCGCCTACAGTATCGTTAAAGCCGATAATGGTGATGCTTGGGTGGAAGGGCGCAATAATGAAAAAATAGCACCACAACAGATCTCTGCACATGTATTAGCAAAAATGAAGAAAACAGCAGAAGATTATTTGGGGCATGAAGTCAAAGATGCTGTTATTACCGTTCCTGCTTATTTTAACGACTCGCAACGTCAAGCCACCAAAGATGCAGGTAAAATTGCAGGCTTAGAAGTAAAACGTATTATTAACGAACCTACCGCTGCGGCGTTGGCGTTTGGTTTAGACAAAAAGACAGGTGATTCTGTTATTGCGGTTTACGACTTAGGGGGCGGTACGTTTGATATTTCTATCATTGAAATTGCCGATATCGATGGGGAACAACAATTTGAAGTATTAGCCACCAATGGGGATACGCATTTGGGCGGTGAAGACTTTGATGATGCGGTAATTCAATATTTGGTAGAAGAATTCAAAAAAGATACCAGCGTTGATTTGCGTAAAGATCCTTTAGCGTTGCAACGCTTAAAAGAAGCAGCAGAGAAAGCCAAAATTGAGCTTTCTTCCCGTGAACAAACTGATATCAATTTGCCTTATATCACCGCAGATGCCAGTGGTCCAAAACACTTAAATATGCGCATTAGCCGTGCCAAATTAGAATCTTTAGTCGAAGAATTAATTAAGCGCACTTTGGAACCTTGCCGTACAGCGTTAAAAGATGCAGGCAAATCCGTTAAAGACATTACTTCCGTTATTTTGGTGGGCGGTCAAACCCGCATGCCTAAAGTGCAAGAAGCGGTTGAGCAATTCTTTGGTAAACCACCACGTAAAGACGTTAACCCTGATGAAGCGGTTGCGATTGGTGCTGCAATTCAAGGCGCGGTACTGTCAGGTGAAGTAAAAGATATCTTGTTATTAGACGTTACCCCGCTTTCTTTAGGAATTGAAACCATGGGTGGCGTGATGACCAAGCTTATTGAAAAAAATACCACCATTCCGACTAAGAAAGGGCAAGTGTTCTCCACCGCAGAAGATGGGCAAACAGCTGTGACGGTGCGTATTTTCCAAGGGGAGCGTGATCAAGCTGCTGCCAATAAATTTTTAGGTCAGTTCGATTTAACCAATATTCCGCCTTCTCCACGTGGCGTACCCCAAATTGAAGTAACCTTCGATAT